>NZ_PCOB01000002.1:0-612941 GCF_002975115.1 Bacillus sp. MYb78 | reverse complement strand
ATAGGCTTGTGATGTACTCTCGTCAGTTATACGAGATAGTCGTTGAACGTTCATCTTATCGCTTTTGACTTAGATGATTCGAGGCGGAAGACCCATTGTTCTAGTGTTTAGGATTTAACCTTGCACGATCTGATTAATTTTTTCTGCTTTCGCAACATTCACGCTCGCCATTTCTAGCCACGTTGTAGTTCAATCAGCTTTAGGGATTGCCCGCAGTTAACCCTCACTACTAGCCAATCACTTGACTAGCAGGGCTTACTGATATATTTAATTAACTTTCGTTATAATTGGTTAAATAAATCGTAACAGTTAGTTACCCTTTATTACCAGAAAAGGATCTTTTATATTTTTCAAATCAAAATAACGACGTAGCTTTCCACTCGAAATACTATAGTAGGGAATGCCTTCCTTTTCTATAATCGTTTTCTCAATACCTTGATGAGAACCAATGTAAGAGATATCCCAGTTGTCTTCTTGTAAATATGGGATAATGGCTAAATTAGGTGTTACATGTCCTGCCGAACCGCCACCTGTAAAGACTATTTTCTTCATACGTCTCCCCCTTCTAGACTATAATACACTAAAATATCTTGCCTCAGGGTGAGAAAATACCATAGCCGTTACGGACGCTTCTGGCTCCATCATGAATCCTTCTGTTAATGAAATACCTATTTCCTCTGGATGAATTAAGCGAAATAGCTTTTCTTGATCTGCAAGTTCTGGACACGCCGGATAACCAAATGACACGCGTATTCCTCTATATTTCGTACGGAAACGTTCTTCCATCGTCAGTTCAGGTGAGTCTGGAATGCCCCAGCGGTCACGAATGAGCATATGTGTTTTTTCAGCAAGTCCTTCTGCTAATTCAAGCGCTAACGATTGAATGGCATGACTACGTAAGTAATCACCTTTCGCCTTCCACTCTTCAGCAATGTCCCGAACTCCTTCCCCAACCGTAACAGATAAGAAAGCAACATAGTCCATCTCATCTCCAATTGGGCGCAAATAATCGCCTAAAGTACGATAGGGAGCCTTTCCTTGTCTAGGGAATGTGAAACGCTCTATAACACGCGTATGATCTTCTGGATCATATATTACAATGTTTTGTCCGTCGCTTTGCGCTGGGAAAAATTGATACACTGCTTTCGGCTTTAACCAAGATTGTCCTTCCTGCAATAATTCATCTATTAAATCATTTAATTCATGTGCTCTCTTATCTCCCTCTTTCAAAAGCTTCTTCACATTTCCTTTTAATCCAAGGTGATGCCCAAGTAGCATTTGTCTATTTAAAAATGGAGCGAGATGAAGAGCCGGAATATCGCGTAATACAATTCGTTTTGTTGAATCAGGCACCATAACCTCAGCCTTCGGTAATGGCTCAATTACTGCTGGAATTTCTACTTTCTTCTCCTCTTTTTTTACGATATGAAGATGACGTTCTTTTTTATCCTGTTTCATCTTCTCACGCTCTTCTTCTTTTTGAAGCTTATTAATAATATCGAGCCCCGTCATCGCATCACTCGCATAACAAACGAGCCCTTTATATGATGGTGAAATTCGATTATCTGTAAACTTTCTCGTTAATGCTGCACCACCTACAACAATGGGCACATCAATATTTGCTGCTTTTAAATCTTCAGCAGTCGTTACCATTTGTTGCGCTGATTTTACTAATAAACCTGAAAGGCCTATAATGTCCGGCTTCTTTTCTTGTACTTCTTGAACAATTCGATCCGAACGTACATTAATTCCTAAATTAATAATCTCATATCCGTTATTCGCTAAAATAATTTCAACGAGATTTTTCCCAATATCATGCACATCACCTTTTACAGTTGCTAATAATACTTTCCCTTTTTTTGCACTATCGCTAGATTCCATATGTGGCTCTAAATAACTTACAGCAGCTTTCATACTTTCGGCACTTTGCAGTACTTCAGCAACAATAAGTTCATTATTATTAAATAGTCGTCCTACCTCATCCATCCCTGTCATAAGCGGACCGTTAATAATATCAAGAGGTTTTCTTCCTTCTTCAAGTGCAAGACTTAAATCCTCGTGTAATCCTTGTTTCGTACCTTCTACAATATAATTTGCTAGTCGTTCATCTAGCGTTAACGTTTCTTGCACAACGACATCTTTCTTTTTAGCGACTCGGTAAAAGTTTGTAAATTCTTCTAACGTCTCTTTCGTCGTTTCAAACAGTAATGCATCTGCAAGGTGTTTTTCTTCCTCTGGAATCGACGCATAGCGTTCTAATTTTTCCGTATTAACAATCGCGTAATCTAATCCAGCCTTCGTAGCATGATATAAAAAGACGGAATTCAATACTTCACGTCCAGCCGGTGGTAAACCAAATGATATGTTACTTACACCTAAAATCGTTAAACACTCTGGTAACGCTTCTTTAATAAGGCGAATGCCCTCTATAGTCGCTGCCGCTGAACCAATATATTCTTCATCACCTGTCCCTACTGGAAACACAAGTGCATCAAAAATAATATCTGACGGGCGTATCCCATATTTCGTCGTTAATAATTCGTAACTTCTTTTTGCAATTTCTAATTTTCTTTCAGCACTTACTGCCATACCATCTTCATCGATTGTACCAACTACAATTGCAGCACCATACTTACGAAGAAGCGGTGTTACCTTTTCAAAACGCTCTTCTCCATCTTCTAAATTAATAGAGTTGATAACAGCTTTTCCTTGAATATAAGTAAGTGCTCTTGCCATAACATTTTCATCCGTTGAATCAATCATAATCGGTACTTTTAACACTTTCGTAACTTCTGTCAAAAATTTCTCCATATCTTCTATTTCATCACGATCAGGATCTGCCATACAAATATCAATAATATGAGCATTTTTCTTCACTTGCGCTCTTGCCACTTCAGCAGCCTCTTCAAATTTCCCTTCTGCTACTAATCGTTTAAATTTACGTGATCCAATAACATTCGTTCTTTCACCTACAAATAACGGTCTCATAGACTCATCATATTGCAGTGCCTCTAATCCACTAATTCCATGTCCTTCTCTCTCATGATGGTCACGAGGCTTAAGAGATGCTAGTGCTTCTTTCATTGCTTTTATATGTTCTGGTGTCGTGCCACAACAACCACCGATAATATTAATCCATCCTTCTTCAGCAAATCGCTTCACCTTTTCAGCGAGAGAAGATGGAGACTCATGGTAATGTCCATCTTCATCAGGAAGACCTGCATTTGGATAACAAGAAATGTAACACTCCGATAAATCAGATAGTGAACGAATATGGTCCCTCATAAACTCCGGACCAGTCGCACAATTTAACCCAACAGATAATGGTTTCATATGTTCTACTGATAAATAAAAAGCTTCAATTGTTTGCCCAGCCAGAGTCGTTCCCATTGGCTCAATCGTTCCTGAAATCATAATAGGAACCGTTTTTTTCAGTTCTTCAAAAGCAGCTTGAATTCCAATATAAGCTGCTTTCACGTTACGCATATCTTGACTCGTCTCAACGAGTAATACATCAACTTCCCCTTTTAATAATCCTCGTGCCTGCCTTGTATAAGCCTCAATCAATTCTTCAAAAGTCACACCACCAGTAACACTAATTGCTTTCGTTGTTGGTCCCATCGCTCCCGCAACATATACTTCCTTACCGCTTTCTTTAACAGCTTGCTTCGCCAAAAGTGCTGCCTTTTCATTTAGTTCTTCATCTAAATGAGACAGCTCATAATCACTTAGTACAATATTCGTTGCCCCAAATGTATTTGTTTCAATAATATCCGCTCCAGCTTCAATATAAGCTTTATGAATCTTTAAAATAACGTCTGGTCTTGTTTCTACTAAATATTCATTACAGCCCTCGTACTCTTCTCCTCCGAAATCTTCAGCAGTTAAATCCTCTTGCTGAATCATTGTTCCCATTGCACCATCTAATATTAAAATGCTATTTTGTAATTTTTCTTCTATACACTTCATCAATTAATACCTTCTTTCACTTCTTGCTTTTCTCTTACATATTTAACAAGATGTTCTGTAATTTCATATTTTAAAAATGGTGTAATAAGATAAATACCATTAAAATATTTCATCGCTGCGTCGATCAATTCTTGCGAAATGCGAATCCCTTCCTCAATTGCCGCCTCTTTCGTTTCGTGTCCATCCATTCTCTCTCTTATTTCTTCTGGAAGAGTAATACCCGGTACCTCAAAATGAAGAAAATCTGCATTCCGCTTACTTACTAACGGCATAATTCCAATAAAAATAGGTTGTTCCAAATGCTTTGTCGCTTCATACACTTCTTCAATTAACGCGATATCGTAAATTGGCTGAGTTAAAAAATATTCCGCTCCAGCATCTATTTTTCGTTCCATTCGCTTAACCGCTGCTTTTAAGTGCCTCACGTGAGGATTAAATGCGCCGCCTACAGAAAACCTTGTCGCCGGTCCAATTGATTTCCCTAAAATTGAACGTCCATCGTTCATTTCTTTAATCATTTTAATGAGCTCAATAGAGGACAAATCGTATACAGAAGTTGCACCAGGAAAATCACCAACGCGCGCTGGATCACCAGTTAAAGCTAACACTTCTTCCATCCCTAACGCCGATAAACCTAACAAATGAGATTGTAGTCCAATGACGTTATGATCCCTACACGTTAAATGTGTCAATACCGGGATATCATGCTTCGTTAATAACGCACCCATTGCCATATTAGAAATACGAGGCGATGCTAATGAATTATCTGCTAGAGTAATAGCATCTGCTCCCGCTCTTTTTAAAGCTCTTGCTCCTTCAAAAAACCGCTGTGTATCTAACGTTTTCGGTGGATCTAATTCCACTACAACTGTCGTTTGTTTTTTCGCTTTCTCTGCTAGAGTGACGTGAGCCTTCGAACGTTTCTCATGCGTATGAACAACTTTCGGCCTTTGAATGGTGTCTTTTTCTATTACAGGTGTAACATTCGCAACAGCGTGCTTCATACTTTGAATATGTTCTGGAGTCGTACCACAACAACCACCTAATAACCGAATACCTTGCTCAATAAATCTCGGCGTCATCGCCTCAAAATAAGCTGGGCTTCCCTCATATACGTAACGTCCCTCCACATAATTCGGGAGACCTGCATTTGGGTATGCTGATAAATAGCCATTTTGCGGAATCGATATCATTTTGAAAGCCTCCGTCATATGAAGCGGCCCTAGTTGACAATTTAATCCAACAACATTTGCACCGTAATCTATAAGTTGCTTTAATATTTCATTGACATCATTTCCATTTTGAGTCGTACCTGCTTCATGTAACGCTAATTGAGCAACAATTGGAATGTTCGTTTGCTTACGTAATACTTTAACAGCATGAAGTAATTCAAATTCATCGTAAAAAGTTTCTAATAGTAATCCATCAACCTGTTCTTCTAGTAAAGCCCCTGCCTGTTCAAGTAGCATAAACTCCCTTTCCATATCAGTCGTTGTAACGGCTCCGATATGTTTCATACCACCAATTGTTCCTAAAATTGCATTTTTATCTGTAACAGATGCTTTCGCCAGTTTTACTGCCGCTCTATTAATTTCTGTAACTTGATTTTCTAAGCCGTACATACGTAATTTCGCCTCATTTGCTCCATACGTATTCGTTTGAATTACATCTGCTCCAGCAGCTACATATTGTTTATGAATCGATATAATTAAGTCTGGATCAGATACATTCAATTCTTCAAAGCTACTTTGCAAGCCATGTGAATGCAATAACGTCCCAACCGCACCATCACCTATTACAATTCCTTTTGATAATAAATCTAGTAATTTCACGAATCTCCCTCATTTCTATCAATATAAAAACCCCCTCTTCACTTTGAAGAGGGGGACATAATCGTTCCTCCTCTTATTATGCAAAACATTCGTTTTGCAGGTATTAGCACCGTTTCAAACATTTCGTTTGAAGGTTGCCGGGTTTCACAGGGCCTTTCCCTCCACCGCTCTCAATAAGAGTTGTCTTTATTATTTTATTTATGTAGCTAAAAGGAAATGCGTTCCCCTTTTAACAATGTTTGTTAATTTTTTAATAAATTTAGCATGCACAAAAGTAAAAGTCAATGACACTTGCGGAAAAATAAAAATTTTTCAAAATAAAGTTGCAATTCAATTATCTTTTGTTGTAAAGTTAAAAACATAATAAAAATTTCATACGAACATTCTTATCTAGAGAGGTAGAGGGACTGGCCCTGTGACGCCTCAGCAACCATTAACATTTTGTTAATAAGGTGCTAATTCCAGCAAATTGTGAAAGATTTGACAGATGAGAAGAAGACTCTATTCAAACCGAAAGCCTTCTTCTTAGAAGGCTTTTTTTATTTTATATTCACTTAATGTTTCAATTTAAAAAGGAGGAATTTTCACATGTCAACAATCGAAACAAAACTAGCACAAATCGGAAATCGCAGTGAAACTACAACTGGAACGGTTAATCCACCAGTTTATTTCTCAACCGCTTATCGTCATGAAGGAATTGGTAAATCTACTGGCTTTGACTATTCACGAACTGGCAATCCAACTCGAGGTCTTTTAGAACAGGCAATCGCAGACTTAGAATATGGCGAACAAGGTTATGCCTGTAGTTCAGGGATGGCGGCTGTTCTCCTCGTCCTTTCTCTATTCCGCTCTGGAGACGAACTTATTGTATCTGAAGATTTATACGGTGGAACGTATCGATTATTTTCTGAACATGAAAAAAAGTGGAATGTTCGATGTAGATACGTAAATACACAGTCTATTAAACAAATTGAGCAAGCTATCACAACTGAAACGAAGGCTATTTTCATAGAAACTCCAACTAATCCATTAATGCAAGTTACTGATATTGCTGCTGTCGCAACTGTAGCGAAAAGGCACGGACTACTTCTTATTGTAGACAACACATTCTACACACCTTATATACAGCAACCATTAACAGAAGGTGCTGACATTGTACTTCACAGCGCAACGAAATATTTAGGGGGACATAACGATGTACTAAGCGGACTTGTCGTTGCAAAAGGAAAGGAACTTTGTGAAGAAATCGCTCATTATCATAATGCATCAGGTGCAGTTTTAAGCCCATTTGACTCATGGTTATTAATTCGCGGTATGAAAACGTTAGCGCTTCGCATGAGACAGCATGAAGAAAATGCGAAAGCAGTTGTTGCATATTTAAATGATGAAGACGGGGTGACAGATGTATTTTATCCTGGAAGAGGCGGCATGATTTCATTTCGCCTTAAAGATGAAGCTTGGATTAATCCATTCTTACAATCTTTATCCTTAATTACATTTGCCGAAAGTCTTGGTGGTGTAGAAAGTTTAATGACTTATCCAGCAACGCAAACACATGCTGATATTCCTGAAGAAATTAGAACAGCAAACGGTGTATGTAATCGTCTTCTTCGATTCTCCGTTGGCATTGAAAATAGTAACGATTTAATTCAAGACTTAAAGCAAGCCATTAAACTTGTAAAAGAAGGTGTAAGAATATGAGTTATTCTATAGATACACTCTTACTACACAACCAATATAAACATGACTCGCAAACAGGAGCTGTGAACGTTCCTATCTATAACACATCAACTTTTCACCAGTTTGATGTAGATACGTTCGGAAAATATGACTATAGCAGGTCAGGAAATCCAACTCGTGAAGCTCTTGAAGATATCATTGCTTTATTAGAAGGTGGAACAAAGGGATTCGCCTTTGCATCAGGCATTGCAGCGATTTCCACTGCATTCCTCCTTCTTTCACAAGGTGATCACATACTCATTTCAGAAGATGTATACGGAGGCACTTACCGAGTGATAACTGAGGTACTTTCCCGTTACGGTGTTTCACATACATTTGTTGATATGACCAATTTAGAAGAAATAAAACAAAGCATTAAACCAAATACAAAGCTCTTTTATGTAGAAACACCTTCTAATCCACTTTTAAAGGTGACAGATATTCGCGAGGTTTCTAAACTTGCAAAATCTATTGGGGCTCTTACTTTTGTTGATAATACATTTTTGACACCACTATTCCAAAAACCACTTGAACTTGGAGCTGATGTTGTTCTTCATAGTGCCACAAAATTTATTGCTGGGCATAGTGATGTTACTGCCGGATTAGCAGTAGTAAAAGATGCAGAACTCGCTCAAAAGCTTGGATTTTTACAAAATGCATTCGGTGCTATTTTAGGACCTCAAGATTGTTCTCTCGTACTTCGCGGTCTAAAAACATTACATGTACGCCTCGAGCATTCAGCTAAAAATGCCAATAAAATTGCACATTATTTACAAGAGCACGCTAAAGTACAAAATGTCTATTATCCGGGATTACAAACACATCTCGGATTTGATATTCAACAATCTCAAGCAACATCAGCTGGAGCAGTCTTATCATTTACTTTGCAGTCAGAAGATGCACTCCGCCAATTTTTATCAAAAGTAAAATTACCTGTTTTTGCAGTTAGTTTAGGAGCTGTAGAGTCAATTCTTTCTTATCCAGCAAAAATGTCACATGCAGCACTGTCGCAAGAAGCTCGTGATGAAAGAGGAATCTCTAATTCATTACTTCGGTTATCAGTCGGTCTTGAAAATGTTAACGATTTAATATCCGATTTTGAAAATGCCCTTTCTTATGTAGAAGAACCTGTAAATGCATAGGGAAAAAAGAAGATATGAGAATAGGTTTTCATATCTTCTTTTTATGCGATTTAGTTATAGTCATTTGAAAGTTTTCTTATAGTCCATAAAAAATAAAAGTATATCATCTATTTCTAAATAATGGATTAATTGATATATTAAGAAATAAAAAAGGGGTAAAAATAATGGATACTTGTGCAGATATTTTAATCGTTATCGATTTACAAAATGGCGTATGTTATGGCGGAGAGCATTTATTTGATTTACAGAACTTACTAACAAAAGTAAATAAAAGAATTTCTTCATACAGAAAATTAAATAAACCAATCCTTTTTGTTCAACATTGTGATGATGATTTAGTACCCGAGAAAGAACTTTGGGCTATTCATACCGATCTTGATGTTCAAGAACAAGATTTTTTTGTAAGAAAAACACATGCAAATTCATTTTATAAAACAAACTTAAAAGAAATTTTAGATCAATTATCTGTAAATCGCATTGAATTTTGCGGTGCCCAAACAGAGTACTGTATGGATGCTACGATTAAGTTTGCCCACGGACTGGGATACGAAAACTTTATGGTACAGAAAACAACCTCTACGTTGAATAATCCTTTTATGTCCGCAAAAGAGACAATTGATTTTTACGAGAACATATGGAATCACAGATTTTTAACGTTGCTAAAAGATGAATTTTAGAATAAATGACTAATGACTTGATTATCCTAAGATTTATCAGCCGTAATCAAATATTTCATTATCACCATAAAGAAGCGAATTACATTCAGCTTCTTTTCTTTTAACCTGTTTTATATTCTATATATATCATTATAATTCCTTTGTCATATTATTTTAAAAATTTCGTATATTCATTTGAAAGAATAAGAAAATCATGATAAAATTGTGTTACAAATATATCTATATCTTTCAATTTTTAAAACGCATCGAAATTTTCACCCAAAAATGTCATTTTACAAAAACGTGCTAATTTACCTATTTTATTTACATCATGGTCTCTTTTCTTACAATTTCTTTACTTTAGGACTTTTTTTCTGCAACAACTATTTTCTTTTCTTTAAATTTTTGGTATGTATAGTATGGTATAATAGCTCACACGGAGGTGGAAAAGAACATGTTAGAAACCTTTCAAAAAGAATTAGAACTATATGAAAGTAATGCAGAATTATTAAAAGTGCTGGCTCATCCTGTTCGTTTATGTATCGTAAAAGGATTAATTGAGCGCGGTCCAAGCAACGTTTCTACAATGTACACTGGCTTAAACATGCCACAATCTACAATTTCACAGCATTTAGCAAAATTAAAAAGCGCTAAAATCGTTTCTAGTGAAAGAAAAGGATTGGAAATTTATTACAAAGTAGAGAACGAAACAATAATTCAACTCGTTCGCGTATTATTAGGTTAGGGACTAATAATCGAAGAAAAAGAACGTATTCTATATTTTTTATCTCATATCTTTAATATAAATATATATCATGAGAGGAAATATATAATACTACATAAGTCGTATTAAAAAACAAGACACAGTATATACTGTGTCTTGTTTTTTATATTGTTACATACCGCTCCAAATGTAAATGTTGCATATCTTTTGTATGTATAACAACATCAAACGCACTCCCTACTCCTCCATTCAAAATCATAGAACGAACTGCTCGATTTTGTTTTTGTGTTTCAGAAAAAGGATTCATATCTTGATGGCTCGTAAGCTGTTCTAATATCCCCGCAGCTAACAAGAACTCAGATTGTTTCTTATGCCATACCGCACTCATTCCTTGCAGACTAAACATCTCCTTTAGCTCGTCCCAATGAATATGAGTAGTAAGATCCATTTCACCTGGATGCGCTAGTGGGTTACGTATTAGCTTATGCTGATAATAACCTCGCAAACTTCCTTCACGGTGTGCTGGATGCATCCATTCTTCTTTTGTGTATCCGTAATCAACTGTAATACATATACCTTTTTGAAACCATTTCGCAATTTCTTTTACATACTCCTCCATCACAAGTGGTACTTCAAAACGTTGCCCTTCAGCAATATGAATATTATATTTCAATAAATATCGACCAATTCTTTTATCTAACGGCCTACATATTTCTGAAAGGCTTCCTTCCTCTGTATATGTAATACGCACTTCATACAACATACCATTTCTTTTCTCAATTATTTCAACAGGAAATGCATCAAACAACTCATTCGAAAAAAGAATTCCCTCGAAAGAATCTCCCATTTCACTATAAGAGGTATAGTACGATACATTAGAAAATGAGCCAAGGTGCTCCTGCTGTAATTTCCTATGAAAAGGGCTCACTTCAATCATTGAATAGTTTAAATCAATAAAGGTTTTTGGAGATAATTGCTTCCATTCTTGTAAAACATCATAGGCAAACTTTCCAGTTCCCCCACCAACCTCACAAATATTCGAAGCAACTTCACCATTTTCAACAAGACGAATAAAAAGTTTAGCAAAAGTTTTTGCAAAAACAGAGGATACATTGCTACTTGTAAAAAAATCCCCTTGTCTTCCAATCTTTTCACGTTCTTTCATATAATATCCATGACCTTCTGTATACAATACAAGGTTCATATACGTACTATATGAAATTGAATAATCCTTTTCTTTCCCCATCCATTCTCTTAAAATGAGCTCCATTCCCATAATGACTCCTTATTGTACAAACGGATTATTTTCTTTTTCAAAACCAATGCTTGTTTCTGGACCATGTCCACATAACACTGCTGTCTCATCTGGTAATACAAATAATTTCTCTTCAATACTTCCAATTAATTCAGCAAAACTTCCACCAGGCAAATCTGTTCTTCCAATGCTCATTTGGAACAATACATCTCCTGAGAATACAGCATTTGCCTCTTTACTATAATAAGAAATACTTCCTGGAGAATGTCCTGGCGTCTCAAAAATTTCAAAATTAAATGATCCAATTGTTAATGTACCTTCTGCATCAATAATATGATCCGCTGGTTTTGCTGTAATACTGCGGTTCATCATAAAAATTTGAGAGCCGTTTACAGTTGCATCTCCTAACCAATCTGCTTCTTCTTTATGTACGTATACAGGAATATGAAAAGCGTCTCTTACCGCATCAACAGCACCGATATGATCAAAGTGAGCATGCGTTAATAAAACAGCCAATGGTTTTAATTGTTCTTCTTGTAAATATGTAACGAGCTTTTCACCTTCGTGACCAGGGTCAAAGATAATGCACTCTTTTTGATCGTTCATTAAAATATAAGCATTTGTTTGTAATGGGCCTAACGGCATTTGTATCCATTTCATATGAAAATCTCCTCCAGTTATTAAACTTACTTTTAATGATACAACATTTCTTTCTCTTAGGAAAAGAAAGGATGCTATCTCGACAATCATTTTTAAAACATGTACAATATAAAAGAGTAAATATTCCAAAAACTCATAATAAGAAATGGGTAGACAGAGGAGGATATTGCATGGGCCTTGTTATTATTTTTACACTTGTCACTCTGTTAGCTGTATTTGCTACGCTTAGAACACTTCGTGAAAAAAACTTTTTCGCGAGCGGCTTTGCAATTGCAACTGTACTCGTTTTCGGATGGTTTACGATCATGACTGTTCTATATAACGGGTATCCACCAGCAGCTTAATTCGTTTACACTTTATTCTTCATCGAGATTTCACACAAAAAGAGGAAGGGTTCCCCCTTCCTCTTTTCATATTTCAAAACTTATATCATCTTCGCTTCGTATTTGTGCTTTTTTACAAGCCAAGCTCCTCCGATAACACCTGCATCATTACCAAGTGTTGCAATAGCTAACTTCGTGCTCTTTACAGCACGTGAGAAAGCGTATTGCTCGAAATAGCGTTGAATTGGTTCTAATAGCGCATCTCCAGCTTTAGACACGCCTCCACCAATAACAATTTTCTCTGGGTTCAACGTACTAGATAGGTTCGCTACAGCTAACCCTAAATAAGAAGCTACCTTTTCTACTACTTCGCCTGCTAATTCATCACCTTGTCCAAGTGCTTCAAAGACATCTTTTGATGTAATACGTCCTTCTTCAGCTAACATAGAACGCAACATGCTTTCTTTATTAGTCTCTTGTATTTTTTGCATAGCAACACGTACAATACCTGTCGCAGATGCTACTGTTTCTAAGCAACCAGACTTCCCGCAATTACATGGGAAAGCATTTTCTGTAACTACTGTAATATGTCCAATCTCACCAGCAGCACCACTCACGCCGTGTACAATCTCACCATTGGCGATTACACCACCACCAACGCCCGTACCAAGTGTCATGCAGATTAAATCTTTTGCACCTTCACCAGCACCTTTCCACATTTCACCAAGCGCTGCTAAGTTTGCATCATTATCAATAACAACAGGTAATCCTGTTTCTACTTCTAATAAATCTTTTAGCGGATAGTTTTTCCACCCTAAATTAACCGCTTCATAAATCATTCCAGATGCCACATGTACAGGGCCAGGAGCTCCCATACCAATACCAATTAACTTGCTCTTCAATTCGCCTAATTCTTCTAGCTTTTTATCAATTGCTTTCGCAACATCAAGTGTAATATGTTTTCCTTGCTCACCTGTATTTGTAGGGATTTCCCACTTATGTAAAATTTCACCGTATACATTAATAAATGCTAATTTAATCGTTGTACCACCAAGGTCAACACCAACTAACCATTTCTCTTCCATGTTGCTTACCTACCTTTATCTAATTCTTATTTAGCTCTTTTTGAATTTCTTGCTTCAATAAAAATAAAGCTGTTTGATAGTCTTGTGGATCGATTAGCTGTGATTGATTTAATTCACGCAATTCATCTTGCATTAATTGTAAATCTGCAATTCGATCTCCCGTATAAATAATCGTACCAAATTTCTTTAGCAATTGCTGAATATCATAAATAGATACCATTTCATCACCCTCTATGCTCACTTACTATAAAAATTATAATAAGAAAACGTTCACATATTTTATTATAATCAAGAAGAAAAAGTCTCGTCAATTTTTATTTGTCTATACAAGCTCATTTATAAGCATTGTTCCTTTTTCTGTAATAATTTTTTCTATATTTTTATCAAATGGCTCTACCGGAATGTGTTTTACCATTTGAAAATCATATGCTAATGATAGCGTTTTCCCTTTATAATGCACGAGATAACGATCATAATAGCCCCCGCCGTATCCAATCCGTTCTCCTCGCTCTGTATAAGCTACGCCTGGCACAATTTGAAGATCAATGTCATCCGCACTCACTTCTTCCGTAAGTCCCGGAATCGGTTCACGTAAATTCATGTACACCGTTTCTAATTGATCAAAATCACTAATTTTCCGGAAGGACATCGTTCTTGTTCCTTTATTACACTTAGGAACTACAACTTTCTTTCCTTCTTCCCAAGCTTTTTCGATAATAGGATATGTATTCACTTCATTTTCCATTGAGAGAGTAATTCCAATTGTTTTAGCTTCAACCCACTCTTTTTGCGCATACAACGAAAATGCAATCTGTTCTGATAAAGTTGTATATTGTTCTTCTGATAAAGAATTCATGTGTTCTATTATTTGTTTACGCAAACGCACTTTCTCTTCTTTCACACATTCTCCTCCTTACAGTGACACTTTACTCTATGATGATAGTGTATCACTTTTAACATAGGAATCGAATAAAAAAAGAAACAGTAGGAAAATATTCCTACTGCTTACTTTGTTTCACGGTGTAACGTAGACTTCTTGTCACGCTTGCAATACTTTTTAAGCTCGATACGCTCAGCGTTGTTACGTTTATTTTTCTTTGAGATATAGTTACGATCTCCGCATTCTGTACATGCTAGAGTAATATTCACACGCATTCTTATTTCCCTCCAGTACTAATAACTTAAATCAGACTATACTATAATACCACTTTTAAAATAAAAATTCTACACCTTTTGATATTGTCTAATTTTTTCTATAAGATTTTTCATGTTTTCCCTTGCTATTACTGGGTTTCTAGCATGTGAATACACTAAAAATTTTGGTTGTTTTGTGTCAGAAACGATATAAGACCACTCTTTTTCAGTATATTTGAACTGTACTCCTTCAAATATACCTTCTCCCTTCCTTTCAATATCATCCAATAATTTCCTCATAATTTTCCCTTTTTCATTCCATGAACATACCACTTCATCATAAAGTAAATAGAGCGGAGGTGATTGCTCTACTATGCTCAGAAACGTTTTTCCTTGCAATGCTATTAGCTCAAATAATTTTCCAATTCGATATAAAATATCTCGCTTCCACCTTACTTGAAACGACTTCCTTTCATCCTGCGTATAAAACAGAAGATAACATTCTCCTAATTTCAAAGACATTGGGTAAATATTTCCTGTAGATTCGAGTAAGAAATCTGGAATATCTACCTCTTCCAAATCTGTACCCTGGTAAATATTACTATGTTTATCGTATAACTCGAAATGATTTCCTTGCTCAGAAAACATAAGAGCCATATTCGCTTTACTTGATTTCATCAAAGCTTTCACATGATCTTTTTGTTCGCTTGCATAAATCCATGTAACTGTACAACCAAGTCTTTGTAGAAAGAGCATAAGTAAATGTTGCAACGTATCATTTCTCTTATTAATAAGAAGATGAAACTTCTGCATCTGTATTTTCTCGATATCAATATGCCCCAATATAACTTCTATATACTCATTCATAGAAACATGAACCAGCTTATTTCGCCCCATCTCTTTCTCATGCACGTAATAAAACAATTCGGACATATATACTTGTTCTATCTCTTTTTGCTGCTTATACGTTAACGGCATGCCAGCTTGACCATACAACTTTATAACAATCTCATTCTCATTCTCCACTTGAATGAAAACCCCACCTGCACATTGCAAATGATGAACACTATATTGAAAAAGTGACTCGTTCATTTCTTTGCATTCCATCGTATGAATCCCTATACCATGAATAGCATGTAAAAATAAATTTTTATAAGAGGTTGTTTCTATATTTTCTTGACTTCCAATTAATATACTTTCTCCTTTTGTAAAAAGAGAGCCATACGCCATCGCAATCTTCACGATAAACTGGGGAGTAATTTCAACATTCCCTCTTCCTACAATGCGGCTTTTTTGTAACCACCCTGCACTCATTTCACTCTCTTGAATACCAGCCGCTCCTACTATCGAATGACTATCAATCGCCTTATAAGGCCATAGTTTTCCTTTTTGCTTAATTATCGTACTTCTCCCGATATGACAGTGATCCGCTACAATGCTTTTTTGAAACAGTGTAACGTCATCTTCAACTATTGTACGCTCTCCTATTGTCGTTTCTAATAGTTCACAATACTTTCCAATATGGGCATTTGCAAAAACAATACTTTTTTGAAGATGAGAATAATTTGAAACGATACTATTTTTTCCAATAATAGAATATGGCTCAATTACAGCTCCTGTACCAATCTTTGCTCCTTCTCCAATGAAAGAGGGGCCATGAATTTTTGTCCCTTTCCCAATCGTCACCCCTTCTCCCATCCATACCATCGGTAATACTTCCGTATAAGGAATAGGTACTTGTAACTTTTTCGTTAACAAATCAAATTGTGCTTGTCGATATTGATTAAATGTGCCGATATCTAACCAATAACCTTCTGACAAATATGCGAATAACACATTTTTGTTTGCCAATAACGGAAACACATCATGACTGAAATCAAAAAATTGTCTAGGCGGTATGTAAGAAAAGATTTCTGGCTCCATAATATATATGCCTGTATTCACAACATTAGATACTACCTCATTCCAGCCCGGCTTTTCTATATATCGTGTAACCTCCTGGTCTTTATTCATTACAACCAATCCAAATGAGAGTGGATTTTCTACTTCTTTCACAAACATTGTTACCATTCTTCTCTTTTGTTCATGAAACCTAATTCCTTCTGATAATTGAAAGTCAGTTAATGCATCCCCGCTTATTACAACAAATGTTTCATCTAAAAATTGTTCTGCTTGTTTAATACTCCCTGCTGTACCAAGCGGAGGAGAGTCTTCAAAATAATACAAGTTAACTCCCCATTTACTACCATCACCAAAATATCGCTTAATCGTCGTACTCATATATTGAACAGTAATTGCAATTTCACGAATACCATGCTGGCGTAATAACTCAATATTGTATTCTAAAACTGGTTTTTCTAATAATGGTAACATCGGCTTTGGAGTATTACATGTTAATGGTCTAAGGCGTCTTCCTTTTCCTCCAGCTAAAATAACCCCCTTCATATACTTCAGCCTCCACTTATATAATGTTCAGTAGCTCCATATACCATATGTATATTCTCTATCCCACATGAACTAGCAGCATAAACTTGATTAGTTAAACGAATCCTCATTTAAAAGACCCTATAATTAAATTTCCCACCTATAAAAACGTACGTTTAAAACGACAAGAAAGCGCTTACTATTAATTGATAAATAATACTTATTAACGAACAACATATATACTAATTTTCCCATTACATTATGATACATCTTATCATCATAAACTAAAGGAAACAACGAGCTTTTTTTGTCATGTTTTGACTAAAAAAAGCAGGTGATTTCTCATCACCTACTTTCATTCCTACTCATTCAATAAATAATGCTTTCCTTTTACTAAATAAAATACATTTTCGGCAATATTTGTAATATGGTCTGCTACACGCTCAATATATCTCGCCACAAATGATAATTGTGTAATTTGCGTAATTGCTTCTGGTTGTTCCGGAACTGAAGATATAAACTCACGAATTGCTTTTCCATATATTTCATCAACGGAATCATCCATTTCAGCAATTTGTTTCGCGAAAGTTAAATTTTCTTGTTCATATGCTTCTAGCGCTAAATGCAACATCTTATTTGCAACCGCAAACATTTCATCCAGGTTGTGCAAACTAACAGCCACTTCTTTTTCCCCAAGACGAATTGTAGCCTTTGCAATATTAACAGCATGATCTGCAATACGCTCTAAATCTGTCGCAGTTTTAATTGAAATAAAGATCCTTCTTAAGTCACTTGCTACAGGTTGCTGCTTCGTAATGAGCATAAGCGCAAGATCGTTTATTTCCTCTTCTAAATTATCCATACGGTAATCACCATCAATGACCTCTAACGCTTTCTCTACATCCCTTGTATGCAGACCTTCCATAGCAATCAATAAAGCCGCATTTGCTAATTCGCCAAGCTCAATCACCTTTTGCTGTAACACTTTTAAATCACCTTGAAACTGTTCTCTTACCATTTTTTCTTCCCCCTCAATATTATGTGCCATTATATACAAAGTGAAACTTTAATCACCCCTCATCAATCGGGCTTTTACAGGCCGCCCGCCCACCTAACTTCTTTGCTTTTGCTGAATTTTGAGGTGGGGTCTTACTGCCCGCAAATAGCGGGATAAACCTCCTACATAACCTCTTACGCTTGTAATAAACCTTAAGATAAAGAGAAGGTATTACTTCCCTATTAAAGTGAGATAAAAATAAGAAATGCCCTCTGTTAAGAGGGCATTTTCTCTTAGCTTTGCAACGATATCAACCAAAGCGACCTGTAATATAATCTTCTGTACGCTTATCTGAAGGCGTCGTAAATAATTTGTTTGTATCTGTATACTCCACAACTTCCCCGCTTAAGAAGAAAGCGGTTTTGTCTGAAATACGCGCTGCTTGTTGCATATTATGCGTTACGATAACAATACTAAAGTCTTTCTTTAACTCTTGAATTAATTCTTCTACTTTTAATGTTGAAATTGGATCTAGTGCCGATGTTGGCTCATCCATTAAAATAACGTCTGGCTCTATAGCTAAGCAACGTGCGATGCATAGACGCTGTTGCTGTCCACCAGATAAACCGTATGCATTATCGTGCAAACGATCTTTTAACTCATCCCAAATCGCTGCTCCGCGTAAACTTTTCTCAACAATTTCATCTAATGTCTTTTTGTCACGAATACCATGGATTTTTGGACCGTATGCTACATTCTCATAAATAGATTTTGGAAATGGATTTGGCTTTTGGAACACCATTCCTACGTGCGTTCTTAATTCTTCAACTGGATATGATTTATCAAATATATTGCGTTCTCTATATTCAATTACACCTGTAGTTCGAACGATCGGTACTAACTCTACCATGCGATTTAACGTTTTTAAGTACGTTGATTTACCACAGCCACTTGGACCGATAATTGCTGTAACTTCATTCTCATGAATACTTAAATTAATATCTTTTAAAGCATGGTCTTCCCCATACCATAAATTTAAGTTTTTCGTATCAAATACTACTTTCTTTGGCGCAGTCTCGATTTTCTCTTCGTTTTTCACCTGTACATTTACTACTGTTGCTACCATTTGAATTCCCCTTTCATCCACTTCCAACTTATTTTCGATTTCGTAACCATAAAACAAATATATTGATAAATAGCAACAAACCTAACAAAACAATCATCCCAGCTGCTGCTACATGCTGAAATTCTTCTTGTGGCCTACTCATCCAATTAAAAATTTGAATTGGTAAAACTGTAAATCTATCAAACATACTAAATGGAACATAATTTGCAAACGCAAGTGCCCCAATAACTAATAGTGGTGCTGCTTCTCCAATTGCTCTTGATATCGCTAACGTACAGCCCGTTATAATCCCCGGGAAAGCATATGGCAATACAATTTGATACATCGTTTGCCACTTCGTAGCACCTAATCCGTAAGAACCCTCTAATAATGCACTTGGTACTGATCGGATTGCTTCTTGACTCGCCACAACAACTGTTGGTAAGACGAGTAAACTCATCGTCAGTGCTGCTGCAACTATACTCTCTCCTAAATGAAGAGCATATACAAAAATAGTTAAACCAAGCAATCCAAATACAACGGATGGTACTCCTGCTAACGTTTGATTATTAATCTCTACTATATTTTTAAATAGAGATTCCTTCGCATATTGCTCTAAATAAAGAGCTGTTCCAACTCCAAATATAAAAGAAACAGGTATAACAATACTCATAAATAATATTGTCCCTGACAAAGCTGCAGCAATACCAGCTTCTTTCGGATTACGTGAAGCGAAATTTGTAAAGAAATCTATTGAAAGATAGCTTATACCTTTTTCAACAATTTGAAACAGTAACACAAACAAAATTACGATTGAAAATAAAATTGCTATATAAAATAACAATTTGTAAATTCGATCTTTTAAAAAGCGTGATGCCATATTTTTTTGTATTTTTTTATGATTCAACATCCGCATATTATGTCATCCTCCTAAAACGGCGCATAATTGACTGCGAAATGATGTTCATAATAAAAGTAAACAAAAATAATGTTGCACCTACAACATACATGCTGTAATACGTAATCGTTCCATGCGGAGCATCACCTAAACTTACTTGCACAATATAGGCTGTTAACGTTTGAATAGAATGTGTCGGATCAAGCGATACATTTGGTGTGGATCCTGCCGCAATTACAACAATCATCGTTTCACCAATTGCACGCGAAGCCGCTAATATAATTGCTGCCATAATCCCTGTAAAAGCGGACGGAAACACCACTTGTTTTACCATTTCAAACCGCGTCGCTCCGAGTGCTAATGAAGCTTCTTTCGTCCCTTTCGCCACAGCTCTCATCGCGTCTTCAGATAGAGATGCAACTGTAGGCATCATCATAAATCCGATAACGATTCCTGGGCTAATCGCATTAAAAAACTGTAAATCTGGTATAATCCTTTGTAAAAGCGGCGTAACAATTGTTAATGCAAAAAAACCATATACAATTGTCGGGATACCTGCTAATAGCTCTAACATCGGCTTTAATATTTTCCGTGCACTATTTGAAGCATATTCGCTTAAAAATACGGCACACGCTAAACCAATAGGAATTGCTACAAACATAGCAATTGCTGTTACAAGGAACGTTCCACATATAAGTGGTAATATACCGAATTTAGGATTTTCAAAAAACGGTAACCATTCTTTCTCCGTCAAAAAGGAGTACAATGATATTTTTTGAAAAAACATGATTGTTTCATTAGAGAGCGTAAAAACAATTCCAAGTGTCGTAACAATAGAAACGCTAGCAATTATTTTTAGTAACAAAGGCATTATTCGATTGATTCGCTGCGTTTTTTTTCTTTGTTTTGTATTTCTTTCAATCAAATGTTGTACAGAAAATGTAATTTGACTTTTGTCATTATGAGCCAAAGATGAAAACCCCTTTCCACCCTGACATTACCTTATTATTTCTGTTAACATACGCAGCTGTTCATTGTATTTTTCTTTTCGTAATTTTACATACCCGACCTCTTCAGCGAGGTTACCAACATGCTGAATCATAAACTCAACATAGTTTGCTACATTCATTTTATTTCGGATAGATGCATTATTCACATAAGTAAGTAGCGGCCTAGATAACGGCTTATACTTCCCTGACTGAATGGTCTCTTTCGTCGGAAATACACCATTCACTTTTATTGCTTTCACCTTATCTCGATTAGCCATATAATAAGCATATCCTACAAAAGCAATGGCATGTTTATCATTCATTACCCCTTGCATAATAACTTGATCATCTTCAGACAAAGAGACTTTTTTTACAATGCGATGATTTTGTAAGATGACATTTTGAAAATAATCATAAGTACCAGAGTCTACGCCTGGTGCATAAAACTTCACTTGTTCACGTGGCCATGTTGAATGAATTTGTGACCATCGCTTCTCTCTTCCATCTTCACTCCACAGTAAACGTAACTCGTCTACTGACATATCGTCTACCCATGTATTGTGCCGATTCACAACAATTGTAAGACCATCGTTAGCGACCTCAAAAGGTGTGAACTGAATAGAGTTTTTCTTCATCTCATTTTTCTCGACTTGTTTCATTACTCTCGAAGCATTATTTATATCTACTTCTCCTTTACTGAAACGATTAAATCCTCCTCCAGTTCCAGAAACACTGATGGAAATTTTCACGTCTGGATGCACCTTTGTATATTCCTCCGCTACTGCTTCTATAATAGGAAAAACCGTTGAGGATCCATCAACTCTCACTTCTCCCATATCATTTAAAGCAAATGCAGTAGACATTTCAAAACAGAGGAACCATATCGATAGTACGAAAATTATAATCGGTGTACGCATCCATTTCACGTGTTCTTCCTCCTAGAAGTAACCGGAAATAACAGGATTACAGATATAAGAATACTGCTAAACTATTAATTCGGTTTTAATTGTTTGTAAAAGTTTTGTAAAGTTCCACATAAATCAACATACTGTACAATTTTAATTCAGTAGTAGCTATTCATTTCCTCTGATGATTTCCCTATAAAATATTTATCCCCTATCCCACCATATACAAGTATCATTTATACGGCCGCATTTTTTTTCAATGTTGTATACTTGTCCACATTTATTACACGATATGTATAAACCATAAAAAAAAGCACACTATCTTTTCAGATAGTGTGCTTTTTTACAACTTTTTTATTCATCATCTTGCTCTTTATTTTTATTGTCTTTATCATCTTTTGGAGCTTCACCATTTACTTCTTTGTTTTTCAAATCAAAGTAAGCGTCCATAATTTCACGACCAATATATCCATTAATACCAGTCTTATCATCATGTACCCACGGAACGACAACAGAGAATGCTACTTCTGGATCTTCAAGTGGCGCATAACCTACTAATGTTAAGTTATATGTTTCCACACGTTCACCGTTTGCCTTTCTACCAATCTCTTTATCTCCGCCATACACAGTTTGCGCGGTACCTGTCTTCCCTGCCGCTTTATATTTTGCACCTGTAAAGTATTTTGTAGCTGTACCACCTGAATCATTATACACTTGTCTAAATCCTTCTTGAACACGTTTAATTTGCGATTCTGGCATATCAACACGATTTAATACTTTCGGTTCCATAGATTGAACAACTTTCCCAACTTCATCCGGTTTCACTGCCGGTTGACGAATTTCTTTTACAACTTGTGGTTGCATACGATATCCGCCATTGGCAATCGTCGAAATATATTGCGCTAATTGAAGCGGTGTATACGTATCATACTGTCCAATTGATAAATCTAGTAAGAAACCTGGTTGACTACTTCTACCCATCTGACCAGCAGATTCATTCGGTAAATCAATTCCTGTTTTTACACCGAGTCCAAACTGTCCGAAATAATAACGCATCGTATCAAATGCTTTTTGAGGTATATCTAACGTACCACCTCTCACATACTGAACACCGGCGATATTCATCGCTGTTTTAAACATATAAACGTTAGAAGACATTTTTAAAGCTGTAAGGTCATTAATGTATCCCATCGTTTTCCAAGACGACTTCGTAGGTGTACCTTTTAATTTAATTGGTTCATCCAATTGCACCGATCCTGGTTGAATCGCCCCAGTTTGATATCCAGTAAGTACTGTTGCACCTTTTACAGTTGATCCCATCGGATAAGAACTTGTCATGGTACCTAATGCAAAGTCATTTACTTTCGTTTGACCATCTTCGTTAACTAATTGTTTCCCCGCCATAGATAAAACTTCGCCATTTTTTGGGTTCATCATTACAACGAATGCGCGATCTAAAAGAGGTTCGCTTCCTTTAAACCTCATTAAATTCTTCGCAAGAATATCTTCCACGCGCTTTTGTAATTCCATATCAATTGTTAAGTTCAGGTCATTACCACTTTGTCCTTTTGATACATTAATCGTTTCTAAAATATTACCGTTTTTATCTGTAACATTTCTAACTTCTGCTTTCGTACCGTGTAGGCTATCTTCATACTGTTGCTCAAGATAACTTTTTCCTACTCGGTCATTTCGATTATAATCACGAACAAGATAGTAATCTAGTCTTTCTCTAGGTAAGCCTTCATCAGATGTCGACACCCCACCAAGTACACTTCGGAATAAATCATCGTACGTATATTTTCGATCCCAATCAACATTCGTATCTACACCTGGTAATGCTGCTAAGTTTTCACTAATAATCGAATATTCCTTTTCTGTAGCATCCTTTTTAATAACTTGAGGTGTCATTGCATATCCGCCATCCATCTTACTCTTAATCGCTAGTATTTCTAGATCTTTTGCGGATAATTGATTAACCTCTTCTTCTGTTACACGACTTCGCTGGCGCTCGTCTAATTCTTTATCATCAATTTTTTTATCTTTAAACTCTTGACGATCTTTATTCGTAATTTTTTCTTTAGCTTCCTCTTTATGCATAGCAAGCCAATAATCCTTTTTATCGCGATCCGTTAATTTATCTGTCGGTACTTCAATCAAATCTGCTAGCTTTTTCGCTGTTTCTAAGCGATCTTCTGCAGTTGATCCTTTCATTTTTGTAAATGTAATAGTACGAATGGCTACATTATCTACTACAGCTCGCCCATAACGGTCAAATATTTTCCCACGCGGTACAGGATTACTTATCGTTGAGTTTTCTTTCTTCTCCACTTCATTCTTATATTCTTCACCACGAACAATTTGTACATATCCGAGCCTTACAATAACCGCGGAGAACATTAAAAACACGCAGAAAAACAGCACGTTTAACCGAAAAGGAACGTGGGTCTTTTTCTTATTTTGCTTCTGTTTCTTGCTCATACAAACCCCCTCTACCAACAGCTATGTAATGTGAAAGGGACACCTTCATACAGGTGTCCTCACTGCTGTCTTACATCTTTTTCTATTCTAGCATAAAACAAACGAGAAGTTAACCTTCTGGTTCAGTTTGGTTTTGCGCGTTCCCTTGCGTTACAACACTTGCTTTACTCGCATTTCCCTCATCATATTTGACATTTTTAACTGCAAAATAAATAAGAAAATGTCCAGCACCTAAAATACATAATAAGTAAGGTAAACTTTTTTCAGGTGGAAAGAATAGTACAGCACATAAAAAACTTAAAATGGAACAGATTCTTCCGGCGTTTAACCATAGCTCCCGAACAACGACATATTCCACACGCCATTCTCTCGCATTTTTCGCTCTACCAATTACGTCATATGTCATTGATCCATACGGAACAAGTAAAATAGGATATGCAATCGCAATACATGCCGCATAAATAAGTAATTTCGTGTATGTAACATTGAAAATAACTAAAAAGACGACAGCATATAAAATAATGCCTCCAAGTAAAATTGCTTTTTTTCGCCACTCCTTCTTTAACATACGAGCAACTAAGTAATAACATACAAAGGATACAGCAGAGTTCACTAAACTATATTTCCCTAATGCAAACTCACTATTAGTTGCTAAATAAACATATACTGAAATGACAAAAATAAACGTTCCTTCTCTCAATCCTTGGAAAAAATGAGCTCGTGTAATCTTTCCCCAATTTTTATCAATCCGTCGTTCTTTCAATACTTGCACGATTTCATAACGCCCTTCACATTCTCTTTTAGATAAAAAGAAGCTTAAGACGACAGCAATTGCAAATAGAACTAATGAAAGAAAGAATATAACAGTATAACCACTCCATTTCTCCATACGTGAAATTGTGTATCCTGCTGCTATTGGTCCGATCATCCCAGAGAAGGATGTAAGAAGTCCAAGAAACCCATTAAAGAAATCTCTTGTTTCTGGTTCTGTAATTTCAAATGTCAATAAGTTAAAAGCCAACCAGTAAAAACCGTATCCTACTCCTAAAAGAGCCCCCATTAATAAAATATACTGAGAAGCACTTTTCCCCGCTACTAAGACAACAATAAAAAAAATTGCGAGCGTCCCTACTCCTATTCGTAATAAAATCGAGCGATCGATACGTTTCGCTAATTTTCCCCCTACAAGAAATGTGAGAGGCTGTAATATAACGCTGGCCAAATTATACAAGCCAAGATTCACATAATTTTGTGTTTGTTTCCATAAATAAATATTTACAAACGTATTCGATAAAGAAATTGCGAGCGTGTATAAACCTCCTATAAGGAGCAATAACACTAAATCCCGATTCACTTCAACGTCACCAATTATATGTTTCCATTTCATACACAACTCTCCTTTACTTCATGTTCTAGTCTTCCAAAGACAAGCCCAATTATGTAAAAGGAAAGCATAGAAAAAAGCTAGGAGCTCTCCCCTAGCTTTTTCTATATTTATTACGATTATTTTGCTTCTTGGTAACGTTTTTCAGCAGCGTTCCAATCTACAACGTTCCAGAATGCGCCGATGTAGTCTGGACGACGGTTTTGGTAGTTTAAGTAGTAAGCATGCTCCCAAACATCTAAACCGATAACTGGAGTTTTACCTTCAGTTAAAGGAGAATCTTGGTTTGGAGTGCTTGTTACTTCTAACTCACCATTGTTTACTACTAACCAAGCCCAACCAGAACCGAAGCGAGTTGCGCCAGCTTTTGCGAATTCTTCTTTGAATGCATCGAAGCTACCGAATTTTGCTTCAATTGCAGTTGCAAGTTCACCTACAGGTTGTCCTCCGCCGTTTGGAGATAGGATTGTCCAGAAGAATGTATGGTTAGCATGTCCGCCACCATTGTTACGTACTGCTGTACGGATTGCTTCTGGTACTTCGTTTAAGTTTGCAACTAATTCTTCTACGCTTTTGTCAGCTAATTCTGCATGACCTTCTAAAGCAGCGTTTAAGTTTGTAATGTACGTGTTGTGATGTTTTGTATGATGGATGTTCATTGTTTCTTTGTCCAAGTGAGGCTCTAAAGCATCATACGCATAAGGTAAATTTGGTAATTCGTGTTTTGCCATTGTTATATTCCTCCCAGTTTATGTATTGCCACTTAAGTGACATACAACTTCATTCTACCCTAATTGCCATAGGGTGCAAACAAATAAATCACATTGTCTTGCTATCATTAAAGTAGCAAAATTCCCACTTCTTTTCAATTAAAATGCTCATATATTCCGTAAAAAAAGCTTCCTTCTACAAGGAAGCTTCCTGCTAACATAATAAACATGCGAAATGGATATGGACCCTGTAGGACTCGAACCTACGACCGGACGGTTATGAGCCGTCTGCTCTAACCAGCTGAGCTAAGGGTCCACAATTATGTATGTAACAACATATCAAATAAAGGAATTCCTATCGGATATGCCCTTTAAGAAAGATAAGATAAATTTACCATATAGAAAAGAAAAGTGTCAATTGTATTTTTCTTATTTAAAAGAAGAAAGTTAATAAAAAGAAATTTAGTTATCTCCACTATATGTAAATATAATATATCTTGAGATTCTCTAGATTCCTACGTTACAATGATTTTATACATACATAAAGGAAGTGAATCTATGTCCATATTTACCCAATTCGTAAAAAGCATATACTCGCCTAAAGATATGGCGCTATTCCGTTTTCAAAAAATCGGTAAAACCATTTTGTATATTATGCTACTTTGCTTAATTACTACTATTCCAAGAACTTTTTTGTACGGTAGTTTTATCCAAGATGGTGTAGGCATGGTAAATCAAGTCATCGATAAAGATTTACCTGATTTTAAAATTGAAAATGGCGAACTAAAAGCCGATATTGATCAGCCTATTGAAAAAGAAGAAGGAAATGCACTTTTCGTATTTGATCCAAATTCAACAGACCTAGAAAAATATCAAAATAAAACAGGTTTATTTGTTTTAAAAGATAAAGTAGTCTCTATGGGAAATGGTCAAACACAAACGTATTCTTATAACGATTTGTTAGGTGCATCTCTTGAGAAAAAAGATCTACAAGAATTTATTTCTTTATTCGATAATATTTATCCAATTTTATTATTTGTTATTGGATTCTTAGTGTACCTATTCCAATTATTCATCACTTTTGTAGGCGTGACTTTACTTGCGTTCATCGGTTCTGCTATGAGCGGTCAACGTAAACTATCCTATAAACAAGTTTGGACACTAACTGCATACAGCTACACAATCCCAACCATTTTCTTCATGATTATGGATTTATTCAAAATCGTCGTACCTGGGGCAACATTCATTTATATCGCTGTTGTTTTAATCGTTCTATACTTAACGATTAAAGAGGTACCCCAACCGAAAGAAAAATAAAAAAATGCCTAAATAGGCATTTTTTTTTTGGACAAGCATATATTCCTAGCAAAGGAGTGAAGAATATGAAGAGGTTAGGTATATTCCTATTCGTGCTTGTTCTCGGTTATATATTTTATTACGATATAAAAATCGGTACTTTACCGATGTTAAGTTCATATAAAAAAACAACTGCTGCCCAAACGATAAAAAAAGAAAACACAGACAGCCAACAAAATAAAGAGAATAAAACAGAAAAAGAAACGGATACATCTTATAAAACAATTGAAGTAAAAACTGGCGAGACAGTTCTTTCTATTACAGAACAAATTAACAAGAAAAAAATTCCTTCCATAGAAAAAGTCATTGACGACTTTAAACAATTAAACAAAAGTACATCTGCTACAAAAATACAAATTGGAAAGTCTTATAAATTCCCGTTATATCAATAAGCCATCACTTAATCCTTGTCAATTACATAAAGGCGCTGATACAATAGTAAAAGTGAAACCGAGCACTTCGGTTTCTATAGCCCTATATCACGTATACTATTATTGATATGAGGGACTAAATAAGAAACTTCTTTTATAAGGAGAGCGATCTATTCGTGAATGAAATGACTCATCGTACAAAAACACGTCCAGTTAAAGTCGGTAATTTAACAATCGGCGGTAATAATGAATTAATTATACAAAGTATGACAACAACAAAAACACATGATGTTGAAGCAACAGTTGCTGAAATCAAGCGTTTAGAAGAAGCTGGCTGTCAAGTCGTCCGTGTTGCCGTTCCAGATGAACGCGCAGCAGATGCTATTGCTGATATAAAAAAACAAATCAACATTCCACTTGTTGCTGATATTCATTTTGATTATCGCCTTGCTTTAAAAGCAATTGAAGGTGGCATCGATAAAGTACGTATCAATCCAGGTAATATTGGTCGTCGCCATAAAGTAGAAGCTGTTGTAAATGCAGCAAAAGAGCGCGGTATTCCAATCCGTATTGGTGTAAACGCTGGTTCATTAGAGCGTCACATTTTAGAAAAATACGGGTACCCAACTGCAGATGGTATGGTTGAGAGCGCGCTACATCATATTAAAATTTTAGAGGACTTAGATTTCCACGATATTATCGTATCTATGAAAGCCTCTGATGTTAACTTAGCAATCGAAGCATACGAGAAAGCTGCTCGCGCTTTTGATTACCCATTACATTTAGGTATTACAGAATCTGGAACATTGTTTGCTGGAACTGTAAAAAGTGCCGCTGGTCTTGGAGCAATCTTAAGTAAAGGCATCGGAAATACACTACGTATTTCATTAAGTGCTGATCCAGTTGAAGAAGTAAAAGTTGCTCGTGAATTATTAAAATCATTCGGTCTTGCTTCTAACGCAGCGACACTTATCTCTTGTCCAACTTGTGGTCGTATTGAAATCGATTTAATTAGCATCGCTAACGAAGTGGAAGAATACATCTCTACACTTCAAGTACCAATTAAAGTTGCAGTACTTGGTTGCGCTGTAAATGGTCCTGGTGAAGCTCGTGAAGCTGATATCGGTATTGCTGGTGCACGTGGAGAGGGATTATTATTCCGTAAAGGGCAAGTCGTTCGTAAAGTACCAGAAGAAACAATGGTAGAAGAACTGAAAAAAGAAATCGACGTAATTGCTGCTGAAATGGCTGCTGAACGAGAAAAAGAAAAAGAGACACAAGAACAATAAAAAGAAGGTTGCCACAATATTTGTGAGCAACCTTCTTTTCTACGTAAAAAAGCTCGTCAGTTATATAACCGACGAGCTTTTACTTTGCACATTTTGGACAACGACCATATATTTCAAACTTATGACCCGTTACTTCATAACCAGTAAAATCTTTATTCATAAAATCCATTGGGCAGGAAGTAATCTCTTTCGTCCCCCCACAATCCAAACAAATAAAATGATGATGATGTTCCATAATAGAACAAGTGAAACGAAAATGTTTTTCACCATTTAATTCCGTTTGTTCTAAAACACCAATCTCAGCAAAAACTGTTAAGTTACGATAAATCGTATCAAAACTAAGCCCTGGATAATCGTCTTTCATATGCTCTAAAACGTCTTTCGCAGTTAAATAACGATTATGTGCTGCAAATAATCTGAGCATCTCTTCTCTTTTTCCAGTATGTTTGTATCCTTTTTCCTTCATTAGGCGTAAAGCTTCTGTTAGATTCATACCTATCCCTACTTTATGCAGTTTTTTTCTTCTTCCATAAAATCGCACCGATTAAAATAAGAACTGCTATCATAACAATTGTACCACCTGGTGCTAGATCAAGTTGATACGAAGCAAACATTCCACCAATTACTGCAATTTCACCAAATAAAATGGAAAAGAAAATTGTTTGTTTAAATCCTTTAGCAATACGAATACTTGCTGCAACTGGTAACGTCATTAATGATGATACGAGAAGAACCCCTACTACACGCATTGATACTGCAATGACAAGAGCAACTAATATAATGAAAATAAAGTGAATCCATTTCGCTCTTAAACCAGTTGATACTGCGTATTCCTCATCAAATGATAGTAGAAACAGCTCTTTATATAATAAAATAATTGTCGCAACAACAACAATTGCTACAATCCCAATAATAATTAAATCCGTACTTGTTACAGCACTGACACTACCAAATAAATAACTAAATAAGTCTGTGTTAAATCCATTTGCAAGTGAAATGAAAATAACTCCAACTCCCATCCCTGCCGAAAGGATAATCGGAATTGCTAATTCTTGATAGTGCTTATATACAGTTCTTAACTTTTCGATTAATAGCGCTCCACCAATTGAAAAAACCATCCCCATATATAAGGGGTTTAAAAATCCACCTGTAAAAATGGTTTTTTCAAGTAATAAACTTGCTGCAATACCTGATAACGTCACGTGACTTAATGCATCCGCAATAAGAGATAAACGACGAATAACAACAAACACACCTATTAGCGGTGCAACAAGTCCAATTAAAATACCTGCGGATAAAGAATTACGTAAAAAGTCATATTGTAAAAAATCTTGTATCATTATATCCTCCCGTGATGCTCATGTTCGTGTTCTAAACGATGAACATGATGTCCATATAAGACGGACATTTCTGCATCTTCTAACTCTCGGAACTTCTCTACATTTCCATGGAAATGTAGATGTTGGTTTAGGCATGCAACATGTGTTACTTTTTCGGTAACAGCTCCCATATCATGAGTAACAAGAATTAATGTGATCCCGAGCCTTTTGTTTAAATCCTCTAATATTTCGTAAAAACTTTCCACATTTTTTACATCGATTCCAACAGTAGGCTCGTCTAAAATAAGCAATTCAGGATCACTAACGAGCGCACGAGCAATAAATACACGCTGTTGCTGTCCACCAGAAAGCTCTCCAATATTACGACCTTGAAACTCACTCATCCCTACATCAGCAATTGCTTTTTCTACCTTTTTCTTATCCTCTTTTGTGAAAAAGCGAAAAAGCCCTTTTTTCGAAACAAGTCCCATTGACACAACTTCAGAAACAGTTGCTGGAAAACCAGAATTGAAACTATTTGCTTTTTGAGATACATAACCAACTTTATTCCATTCCTTAAACTTCTTACTATCAACGCCAAACACACGAATGCTTCCTTCTTTTGGCTTTAAAACGCCTAATAAACACTTAAGTAAAGTTGATTTACCTGAACCATTCGGTCCCACTAAACCTAAAAAAGCTCCCTTCGGAACTTGCAAATTAATATTTTCTAACACATTCCGATCTTCGTATCGGAATGTTAAACCTTCAATCTCTAATATATTATTCATAGCATCTCACCTATTTTAATTCAGAATGATTCCGATTTATATCTATTTGAATTATAGTACAGCTTATTATAGTTGTAAACCAATCTGCCTAAAATATATCTATTTTTTCAAGAAACCTTACTATTATAACAAAAAGCAGAGAAAAATTCTCTGCTTTCGAAAAATATTCCTATATACGTTTAGTGAATAGCCGATTTAAACTTACCACCATTTGTCTCTTGCGTGCTCATAATCGTAACAAACGCATTTTCATCAATTTCATGCACAATTGACTTTAACTTCGTCACTTCTAGACGCGTTACAACTGCATAAATAACTTCTTTTTCTTTATCTGTATAACCACCTTTTGCTACAAGCTTTGTAGTTCCACGGCCGAGTCGATGTAAAATCGCATTTGATACTTCCTCATATTGATCAGATACAATTAAAACTGCTTTCGTTTCATCTAGCCCTTGAATTACTGTATCGATCGTTTTAAATGCAATATAGTACGTCATAACAGAATACATCGCTTGTTCCACACCAAACACAAATGCTGCCCATGCAAAAATAAATAAGTTCACAAACATTACGAATTCACCAACAGAGAACGGTAATTTCTTCGTTAATAAAATCCCCATAATTTCAGTTCCATCTAACGATCCACCATGACGAATTACAAGTCCTACACCAAGACCTAAAATAAGACCACCAAACACAGTCGCTAAAATAGGCTCTGTTGTAAACGGTGGCACCGCATGTAACGTTGACTCAATGAATGCTAACGCTACAATACCAAATGCCGAAGATAACATAAATGTTTTTCCAATTTGCTTATAACCCGAATACATAAATGGGATATTGAGAACAACGACTAAAGTAGAAAAACTTAACCACCAAATATTAGGAGTAAGATAATCTAATATAAGAGAAATACCAATAATTCCACCATCAATAATTTTATTTGGCATTAAAAATAGTTCAATCGCTACCGCTGCGCATGCTGCCCCAAAAATAATCATAACTAAACGATAAATGAGATGAATAACACTTTCTTTTCGATGTTGCTTTTGCTCCATAGGTCCTCCCTTTACTCTTTTTCTGTAGTTTTGTCCTTATATTATAACATACGCTTCTTTTCCTCATGAAAAAAGAAACTCTATACGAATATGTACAAGCTATATGCTCATATATTTCGATAGAAGAACGCGTGAAGGAGGATAACAAGATGAACCTCATTAAACAAATTGTTAATAAAAAATTAAATCATATTTCTACAAAAGAGTTATTAAAATATAGCAAAGAATATGAAGTTTCTATTACGACTGCACAAGCTGACCAAATCGTTTTACTTATGAAAGGTAAAAATATTAATATTTACGATAACAACGAGCGACTAGAGCTCTTAAAACAGATCGCAAAAGTAACTTCCCCTGCCACTGCCCAACAAGTAAATACATTATTTCAGCAATTACTAAAATAAGGAGGGGAAATCCCCTCCTTATTGCGCTTTAATTTTTTCAAGAAGCCCTTCATCAAAAGTACCGTTTTTCAGCATTTCGATTTCCAATTTGTATGGTGGCTTCTTATCTTTTTTATCTTCCCCTACATACGGTGTTTCAAGAATTTTTGGTACATGCATTAACTGTGGATGATGTACAATGTGATGCAACGCTTTATACCCAATGTGACCAAATCCGATGTTTTCATGACGGTCTTTTCCTGCTCCGCGTACATTTTTACTATCATTAATATGAAGTACTTGTAAACGATCTATACCAACGATCTTATCAAATTCGTTTAATACACCGTCAAAGTCATTTACAATATCATATCCTGCATCGTGCGTATGACACGTATCAAAGCATACAGATAGCTTTTCATTATATTTTACGCCATCAATGATCTTTGCAATTTCTTCAAAGCTACGACCACATTCTGTTCCTTTTCCTGCCATCGTCTCTAACGCAATGTTAACCGTCTGTTCTGGCGTTAGTACTTCATTAAGCCCTTTAATAATTTGTTGAATACCAGCATCTGCTCCAGCACCAACGTGCGCTCCTGGGTGAAGAACAATTTGTTTCGCTACACCTAATGCCGATGTTCTTTCAATTTCCATACGAAGGAAGTCTACACCTAATTGGAATGTTTCTGGCTTCGTCGTATTCCCAACATTAATAATATACGGCGCATGGACGATAATTTCCTCAATACCATTCAGCTCCATATGTTTTCTTCCTGCTTCTATGTTCAATTCTTCAATTGGTTTTCTTCGTGTATTTTGCGGTGCACCTGTATAAATCATAAACGTTGTTGCACCGTATGAAACAGCCTCTTCACTTGCTGCTAATAACATGTTCTTACCACTCATGGAAACATGAGATCCAATCTTTAACATACAATCACCTCTTCAATATACAATAGATATAATGATAGCATAATTTGTAGAAATATGTAGTGAATTGTTTGTTCACAAAAGACGCACTACACAAATTTATATGAGTATTTAAACAGACTATACTCTTTATTTAAATTAGCGGGATTAAAAAAAGATAAGGGAAACCCCTTATCTTTTTTTATTGCTATATTTTCTCTTCACTTTGTCACGTTCTGTTGCAAGTTTACGTTTATAGTTTGGTTTTACTTTTTTCGGTTTTTTAATAACTTTCGTTGCCATAACATCAAGTTCGTCATTTGGTTTTTTACGGCTCTTACGACGACGACGCTCACCTAAATCCGCCCACTCATCTCCGCGTAAATCTACATGTTTAAACTCGATATGACGTTGTTTTTCTAAGCTATCTAATGCTTCTTCGTTTGCTGGATCATAAATCGTCACTGCAATACCAGAATGCCCCGCACGTGCTGTTCTTCCAACGCGGTGAACGAAGAAATCTAAATCTGATGGTAGTTCATAGTTAATAACATGGCTAATTCCTTCAATATCAATACCACGTGCTGCTAAATCAGTCGCAACAATATATTGGAATTCAAGGTCACGAATTTGTTTCATCATTTTTTTACGATCACGTGGTGATAAATCCCCGTGAATTCGTCCAACTTTTAAGCCGCGTTCCATTAATCCATCAGCAACTTGATCTGCCATTTTTTTCGTATTCGTGAAAACAACTGCTAAATACGGTTTAAATTGAAGTAGCATTTTATTCACTAAATCAATTTTATTACGATGTTTAGAAGGCACTAAATAGTGTTCAATGTTTCCAGCTGCAACTTGTTTTGGATTGATATGAATATGCTCTGGATTCTCCATATATTTCTTCAGAAACGGTTTTAGTTTTTGAGGAATTGTTGCAGAGAAAACTAGCATTTGCAAGTTTTTAGGCATGCGTGCTGCAATTTTATCTACATCGTGAATGAATCCCATATCAAGCATTAAGTCAGCTTCATCGACAATAATCGTATTTGCTTTATGAACAAATAATGCTTGTTCTTCTACTAAGTCTTTAATACGTCCTGGTGTCCCGACTACGATATGAGGTTGTTTTTTCAACTTTTCAATTGAACGTTGTTTATCAGTTCCACCAATTAAACAACGCGCTGTAATCATTTGATCTTCCGCACAGAATTTTGTTAATTTCACAATCTCTTCGTAAATTTGTTGTGCTAACTCACGAGTAGGTGCTGTAATAACAAGTTGTACTTCTTCACGGCTTGCATTAATTCTGTTCAATGTAGGAAGTAAGTATGCATGTGTTTTCCCAGAACCTGTTTGGGATTGTCCAATTACACTTACACCTTTTTTCACGACCGGGAAAATTTTCTGCTGAATTCCTGTCGGCTCTGTAAAGCGTAGTTCACGAACTGCATCTATTAAAAATGGTTTAAAATCATACTGTGTAAAAGTTTGTTGTGTCATAAGTTACACCTTCTTTCTAAATTTCTACTGCGCGCACAAATCAGTCAAGTCTACATTATATCGAAATCTACAAGTAAAATCCATCTTTAGTTTAGGTTTTCCCTTCAAAAACTAACCTTCTTCCCCCTTATTGCATATTGTATGTGTATATACCTAACTGAAGAAAGGAGGATTTCTCACATGTTTCCAAAATCCCCCACAAGACAAATGTATCCAAATCAAGGGCAGCAACCTTATACACCATATCCAATTCCACAACTACCACCGATGGCACAAAAAAAGAAAGGGTTCCTTGCTAAACTCTTTAAAAAACACGATCCAACCGAACCTTACATGCAAATGGTTCCGCCTTATCGACAAATGGAAGGACCGCCACCAATGATGCACCAGCACCAGCAACCGCCACCTCAATATCGGCAACAATATCAACCCCAATATCAACAGCAATACCCACAGCAGTACTCACAGCAATATCAACCATACATGCAGCAGCATCCAGAGCAAATGATTCCCCCTCAAATGTACGAATCAAACGAAACGCGCGGCGGTGCAACAACTACAGCAGCATCCAGTAGCGGCATCGGCAGTTTTTTTGCGAATTTAATTTCGAATCCAACTAATATGATAAACAATATAGAAAAAGTATCCCAAGTCGTTCAATCTGTAAGCCCTGTCGTCGAACAGTACGGCCCTATTATGCGTAACCTACCAAGCATTGTTAAAATCCTCACCTCTGGAAAAAGTACGGAAGAAGATTCAACTAAAAATCAGGCTGAAGACATAACAGAAAAGGTTGAGGTAGCAACTCCGCCTCCTCCACAAAAAAAAAGAAAAAGAAAAAAAATAGTGATTGAGCCAGTCATAGAAAAAGAATTACGAGAGGAGCCTGTTCAAAAAACAGCAACAAAACCAAAACTATATGTGTAACAATCCTTTGTTTTCTATCCACTCCTCCTTTATAATGTAAAAGACTATGCACAAAAGTATCCCTTGTTTAGAAGGAGAGGATTACTCATATGAAAATTGTTAAAATTTCCCCTCGTGGTTATTGCTACGGTGTTGTCGATGCAATGGTAATTGCACGTAACGCCGCATTAGATAAATCATTGCCGAGACCCATTTATATTTTAGGTATGATTGTTCACAATAAACATGTTACAGACGCTTTTGAAGAAGATGGAATCATCACATTAGACGGTCCAAGTCGCTTAGAAATTTTAGATAAAATTGATTCTGGTACTGTTATTTTCACTGCACACGGTGTTTCTCCAGAAGTTAAACAACGCGCAAAAGAAAAAGGTTTAACAACAATCGATGCCACTTGTCCAGATGTTACCAAGACACATGACCTTATCGAAGCTAAGAAAGCGGAAGGGTATCATGTCATTTATATCGGTAAAAAAAATCATCCAGAGCCAGAAGGCGCAGTTGGTATTGCACCTGACATCGTTCACCTTATCGAAAAAGCCGATGATTTAAAAACATTAGAAATCCCAACAGATAAAATTTTAGTAACGAATCAAACAACGATGAGTCAATGGGATGTTCAACATTTAATGGAGGACATTCAAAAAAAATTCCCAACAGCAGAATTCCATAAAGAAATTTGTTTAGCAACTCAAGTTCGCCAAGAAGCTGTCGCTAAACAAGCTGATGTTGCAGACTTAACAATTGTTGTCGGTGATCCGAAAAGTAACAACTCAAACCGTTTAGCACAAGTGTCACAAGAAATTGCTGGTACGAAAGCATACCGCGTTGCAGACGTAAGTGAGATTAAATTAGAGTGGCTACAAGGTGTAGAAAACGTAGCTGTTACAGCAGGTGCTTCTACTCCAACTCCAATTACAAAAGAAGTTATCGCTTTCTTAGATCAATATGACCCAATGAATCCCGCTACATGGGAGAGAGTTCGAAAAGTACCGTTACAAAAAATATTACCTCGTGTAAAAGTGAAAAAAGAACAATAATAAAAACCGTTGCCTATATGAGCAACGGTTTTTATTTTTCTTATACAAATGTAAATGGATCTGTATGTAATTGCGAAGCATGAATGTGTACATTGAGTTTCTTTGCATCCACTTTTTCTTGTAATTGCTTTTGCACACCTTGCTTCATTACTTTTTCAACGTTATGTCCTGGGTCAACTATATTTAAACCGAGCATCATCGCATCATGAGCAACATGATAATACATGTCACCTGTTACATATACATCTGCTCCTTTAAATTTAGCTTGATTGATGTATTTGTTACCATCACCACCAAGTACAGCTACTTTGCGCACTTTATCATCTAATTTCCCAACAACTCGTGCACCCTTTACATCTAATGATTGCTTTACATGTTCTGCAAACTGTCCAAGTGTCATTTCTTCTTTTAAGTATCCTATTTTCCCAAGCCCTAATGTTTCGCCTTTGTTATCAAGTGGATACACATCATACGCTACTTCTTCATATGGATGTGCCGTTACCATTGCTTTAATCACTTTTCGTTGTAGTGAAACTGGAATAATCGTTTCGATCCGCACTTCTTCTACGCGCTCTAACTGTCCAGTTTCCCCTACATAAGGATTTGTCCCCTCTTGAGGTACAAACGTACCTGTACCCTCGCTACTAAACGTACAGTGGCTATAATTGCCGATATGACCAGCACCTGCGTCTCCTAATGCTTTTCGTACTTCCTCTGCATGAGTTACTGGCACAAACACAACAACTTTTTTCATTTCTTCTGCATATGTCGGTGCCAAAACTTCTGTATTTTGCAACCCTAACGCCTCAGCAAGTAAATCATTTACCCCGCCCTTGGCAACATCCACATTTGTATGCGCTGCATAAATGGCAATATCATTTTTAATACACGTTTCAATAATTCTTCCGTACGCTTTATCTGTATGAATCGCTTTTAACGGATTAAAAATTAAAGGATGATGCGCGATAATGACATTCGCCCCTAATTGAATCGCTTCCTCCACAACTTCCTCCGTTACATCTAATGCAATTAATACGTGTTGTACAGATTTATTAAGCGCTCCAATCTGCAGACCAATTTTATCTCCTTCCATCGCCAGATGCTTCGGATACATACTTTCAAATAAAGAAATAATTTCATGGCCGTTTGGAATTTTACTCATGATAAAATCTCCCCTATCATTTTCATTTTCGCTTCTACTTCTGCACGTTTCGCTTTTGTTTCTTCAGAATTAGCCGCACGTTCTAACTGTTTTAAAATATTTTGGAAGTTTTTCAATTCCCCTTCCCATTTTTCAACGAAAGCTTCACTTTTTTCTTTTATTAAAAATGGCCCCATAAACAATCCCGCTTGTTTATTTTCCGAGTAAGGTGCTTCGACATTTCCTCGCTCTCCTACTAAAATCTCATAAATTTTCCCATCTTCTTTTACGATTTTTTCATGGATAAGCTCCCAACCATTTTCAACAAACCATTCACGAATATGATGTGCTGCAATATTCGGCTGTAAAATTAAACGTGTTACACCTTCTAATTTTTCTTTACCACTTTCTAAAATGTCACGAATTAACGCTCCGCCCATTCCAGCAACCGTAATTACATCTACTTCTCCTGGCGCTATAACAGCTAATCCATTCCCTTTACGCACATCTACTTTATCTTGCAAGCCACTTTCAGCTACAGTTGCTTGTGCAGAGCGAAACGGTCCATCTACAACCTCTCCAGCAACTGCTTTTGTAGCAATATTATTTATAATTGTATAACACGGTAAATACGCATGATCCGATCCAATATCAGCAACTGTAGATCCTACCGGTATTTCACGCACAACTTCTTCTAATCGTTTTGAAAGCTTTACTTCATTCATGTATTTCCATTACTCCTTCTCTTGTCAGTCTGTCTCCATGATAATGAATTTATAGTAGTTGTTGCAAGCCTATAACAACAATTCACTTCTCTATCATTCATCGTATTTTAGAAAATATAGAAAAACAAGCCCTTTGCATAAGCAAAAGACTTGTCATACGGAACTTTATTTTTTCTTCGATAACCAATCAGCTACTTTAGTGGCTTGATCAGCTGGAACTATATTAGCAGGCATATTGCCCTTTCCTTTCGAAAGAATTTCTTTAATTTCATCCTTTGAAAGTTTCCCACCAATTTTTTGTAAGTTAGGTCCTACTGCCCCTTGTAACTGATCACCGTGGCAGCTCGTACAGCTTTGCTTCACAATATCCTCTGGTTTTGATGCTGTTTGTGCTGGCTTCCCGCCATTTTTTGCATCAGCTAACTCTTTAGATTTATTTAGCCCCTGAAATGAAAATACAAACATAACGATAATACCCAATGCTGCAATAAGAGCGAACGGAATCAGCGGATTACGTTTCATATCTCTTCTCCCCCCTCTATACCCCTAAATAGTTAGATGATTCAGTCATTTCCATTGTACTTGAAAACGCTCTATCAGAAAAGAGAAAACTACTACTTGTTAAAAATATTCCATAAATTCAGTTTATTGTTTTTTATTGTCATATAGCTTATTATTTCGATAATTATTAACGTTTCTCATCATATTTTTCGCTTTTCTACATATATTTTTGTATAGAATAAACAAAATTAATCGAAAAATCGAAAAATGAGCATTTGCAAATCAAAAGACAATTCTGTAAAATAAATTACAAGAAATTGTAATCGTTGCCGATAGCTAAATTTTAACAAAAATTAACAAAATAAAAAAGTTTACTTCACAAAGGTGAAGTAAACTTAAAAAATAACCTATTCTAAGAAATCCTTAAGACGCTTACTACGACTTGGATGTCTTAATTTGCGAAGTGCTTTTGCTTCAATTTGACGGATACGCTCTCTCGTTACGCCGAATACTTTCCCAACTTCTTCAAGCGTACGAGTTCGTCCATCATCTAAACCGAAACGAAGACGCAGAACATTTTCTTCACGATCTGTTAGTGTATCTAACACATCTTCTAATTGTTCTTTTAGCAATTCATAGGCTGCATGGTCCGCAGGCGATGTTGCTTCTTGGTCTTCAATAAAGTCACCTAAATGGGAGTCATCTTCTTCACCAATTGGTGTTTCAAGAGAAACTGGCTCCTGTGCAATTTTTAAGATTTCACGTACTTTTTCTGGAGCAAGATCCATTTCTTCACCAATCTCTTCAGGAGACGGTTCGCGACCTAAATCTTGTAATAATTGACGTTGTACACGAATTAACTTATTAATCGTTTCAACCATATGAACTGGAATACGAATTGTTCGCGCTTGGTCCGCAATCGCACGTGTAATAGCTTGGCGAATCCACCAAGTTGCATACGTACTAAATTTGAAACCTTTACGATAATCGAACTTTTCAACAGCTTTAATTAGACCCATATTACCTTCTTGAATTAAGTCTAAGAAAAGCATACCACGGCCTACGTAGCGCTTTGCAATACTTACTACAAGACGTAAGTTTGCTTCTGCAAGACGACGTTTCGCTTCTTCATCGCCTTCTTCAATACGCGTTGCAAGTCGAATTTCTTCTTCTGCAGATAGTAAGTCTACACGACCAATTTCTTTTAAATACATACGAACAGGATCGTTGATTTTAACCCCAGGTGGTACACTTAAATCATTGAGGTCAAACTCTTCTTCTGTTTTTGTAATTTGGCGATTATTAGGGCCTTCTTCGTTGTCATTATCACCAACTAAGTCAATGCCTTGTTCACCTAAATATTCATAGTATTCATCCATTTGATCGGATTCAATTTCAAATCCATTCATGCGTTCTGCAATCTCTTCATATGTAAGAACGCCACGTTTTTTTCCGAGCTCAGTGAGTTGTTCTTTCACTTGCTCAAGGGTCATTTCAGTTTCAATTTGTTTAGAACGAGCTGGTTTGTCAGCCATCTGTTCCCCTCCTTACGCGAGATACAAACATTCATTATACTAAAACTTTATCAAAAAAGCTATTTTCTCGCTTTTTGATTTTGTAAATATGCTACATAATATTTAGCAGCCTCTACAGGATCTGTTTTTTCCATTTGTTTCACTTTAAAGATGATCTCCATCTTTTCAAGTTTTTCCTGATGCCGTCTAAGCGTCTCCAAATGGCCTTGCAACACTTCTTCTGTGTATTCTGGATTAATAAATTCATCCGTCGAAATATCAGTGATAATATTTTTCAACTTTTCATCAGAGAGCCAACTTAAAAATGTTCCGACTGAAGGTTCATTTCCCTTTTCATAATATGCGTATAGTTCATATAAAATCCCTTTATGTTCTTCTGTATGAAAATCTTCTATATGGGATTCCATACGAACAGCTACTTCTGCACTTTGCAACATATGGTAAATAATTTCTCTTTCCGCTCTTTCAAAACCTGTTAACTTCGGTTTTGTTTGAACGACTTGAGACGGTTTAGCAACCTGCTTTATTTGTTTTTGCTGTACCTTTTGTTCTTTGCGATATTGGTGCAATTGATTCAAAAGTGTTTCCATTGAATACGAAAATTCTTGCGATAATGACTTCAAATATGACTCTGCCTGCATCGCATCTTGTAACAACGATAACTCTTTTAAAACACTTTTCACATATTCTTCTTTGCCAGACTCATCTTGCAAATTTTTCCCTAAACGCAAATAATTTATTTTAAAACCAACAAAACTCACACTTGATTTCACAAGATTTTCAAAAGCGGTAGTCCCATATTGTTGCACATATTCATCAGGATCAAGCTTATCTGGCAAGGATGTGACTTTCACTTGGCAACCAACTTTTAGCAATAATTGCCCTGCTTTCATCGTCGCTTCTCGCCCTGCTTTATCACCATCATAGCAAAGAACAACAGTTTCAACGTTACGTCGCAGAAGTTTTGCTTGTTCTTCAGTTAAAGCTGTTCCCATTGTCGCAACAGCTTCTTCCACACCACTTTTTACCGCAGCTAGTACATCGGCATATCCTTCAAAAAGAACCACTTGCCCACGCTTTCTAATAAACGGTCTTGCTTGGTGGAAGTTATACAACAATTTACTTTTGTGAAAAATCGGTGTTTCAGGGCTATTTAAATATTTCGGAGTGTCATCCCCTAACGCCCTTCCACTAAACGCTATCACCTTACCTTGTAACGTATAGATCGGGAACATAACTCTTCCACGGAAGCGATCGTAATGACTACCATCCTTCTCACTTCTTATTAGAAGGCCAGCTTGTTCCATACTAGACAGCGATAAACCTCTTTTTTGTAAAATTTTCGTCGCTGCATCCCAAGCAGGTGATGCATAACCAATTTCAAACTTCTCAATCATCTCTTTCGTAATACCACGGTTTAATAAATATGAAAGTGCTTCATTTCCCTCTTCCGTATTTACTAATAAATGATGATAATACTTTTTCAATAATTCATGAGCTTGTTGCATGATGACAGTGTCATCAGATATGTCTTCTTGTTGTCCTTGTCCTGATGTGTACTCTGCAACCGCAATTCCATTTCTTTCGCCTAGCTTTTGAACAGCCTCGGTAAAAGCCAGTCCTTCCATTTTCATTAGAAAGGAAAATACATTTCCACCTTCTCCACATCCGAAGCAATGAAAAATTTGCTTATCAGATGAAACAGAGAATGAAGGAGAATTCTCACCATGAAATGGACAAAGGCCGAAATAGTTACGCCCCTGTTTTCTAAGTTGAACGTATTCACCAATGACTTCTACAATATCGGATGATGTCCGAATCTGTTCAACAACTTCTTCGGGAATTCTGTTCCCCATAACTCCATCTCCGTGTCGTATTTTGTATTCGATATAAATTAAAAAATTCCTTTATAATTCGACAATATTTTTCTAAACTTGTTAGAAAGTGTTGCCGATTACATTGTATAAACGATTTTGAACCTTCCCTATTGGTCCTTTATCTGCATAAATCGCATATACATACTTGCTATATAAAATTGTATACATTTGCTCATCTGTTACAAATGTATCTCTTAGAAACAATACATATACACCTTTTTACAAGAAGAGTAGCAAGCCACATATACTGTTTGATCTTGAGATCTGTAACTTTTTCATGTTGATCCATATAACAATCAACTCCATTTTGTTCAGTATCTACAATGATCCAATTGCCTTGCTATTTCCTTAAAGGATGAGCATATGATGCGACAAACAAAATTCCGACATGAAATTCCGCTCCAACTTGCACAATTTCAGCCTTCACGGGATATACATCTACACCAACTAATATGTTGTTGATGTTTTGCATATTTCTGTATTCTACATCCCTTCTGTGAATCCTTCCATAATGTGCGTTTTCTTGTATAGATTTTGTCGATTTAACGTAATTACATGTCTTTTTCGTAAATCCTATCCCTAGTTTATTCTGAAAAATTAAAGTCTAAACGTAAAATATAGGTTTTTATCACAATTTTTTATTATAATATATTTTCTTCAACTACGCTACATATCCCTTTATTTTTTCAGCTTACATTTCAGGATGACAAACTCACACCTTGAATATACTAAAAGACAAAGGAGTATAAGTATAACCATTACACTACAATCTATTACAAAATCCATAGGTATCATATTTCACACGAGCGAAAAAAGCACATTCACCTTTGGTAAATGTGCTAAAACATTTTTTGGTTTTGCACTGCATTCACAATAATATTTGCTGTTTCTTCAATCGCTTTATTCGATACATCGATTACTTGGCAATTTATTTTACTAATTACTTCCTCAAAGTGATCAATTTCTTCTTGAATACGATTAATATTTGCATATGTTGCTCCATCACTTAATCCAAGTGATTTTAATCGTTCTTTTCGAATATGATTTAACTTATCTGGCGTAATTTTCAAACCGAAACATTTTTCTTTTGCCACTTGATATAGTTCTTCAGGTGGGTCAACTTCTGGCACGAGTGGTACATTCGCAACTTTCAAGCGTTTGTTATGAGCTAAATATTGGGAAAGTGGTGTTTTTGATGTACGCGAAACACCAATCAACACGATATCTGCTTTTAAAATACCTCGTGCATCTCTGCCGTCATCATACTTCACAGCAAACTCAATCGCTTCAATCTTTTTAAAGTATTCTTCATCTAACCTACGGACAACACCTGGCTCATATCTCGGCACTTGCCCCGTAATTTCTTCAATTTGATCAATAAGAGGGCCGATAATATCGTATGCCTCTACCCCTTCTTTTGCAGCCTCTGTTACTAAATACTGGCGCATATCAGGCTTAACTAACGTAAAACATATAAGTGCTTGATTACTCTTAGCAATCGAAATCACTTCTTTTAATGTCCCTGTATCTTCTACATACGGTACACGTCTAATATCAGGAGCAAACGGGAATTGCCCCATTGCTGCTCGAACAACCAAATCAGCCGTTTCCCCTACAGAGTCAGATACGACATATACGATTTTATTATCCATTACATTACCTCACTTTAAACAAATTACACTTATTCGTTATTTACTAAATTTACAAACGCACGTGTAATATTTGTCTTTGTAATTCGCCCAATCACTTCTAAACCTTGTTTCGTATCTTTTACAACTGGCATTGCATCAATCTGTCTTTCTATTAATTCCATCGCAATATCATATAAAGAATCCTCTCTACGACACATCGCAATGTTTGGCATCCTTGTCATGATAATATTAACCGGAAGAGAGGTTAAATCCTGCTTTCCTAAGCTCGCTCTTAATAAATCTTTACGAGACACAACACCAACTAATAGAGTCATCTGATCTACAACGAACAATGTACCAACATCCTCTAAAAACATCGTACAAATTGCATCGTATACGGAAACATTTTTATCAATTACAACCGGTCTAGATTGATAATCTTGTACTTTAATTTTCTTAACAGCTTCAGATAATAGCTGCCCCCCAGTTTTACCCGTATAAAAATAACCTACGCGTGGACGTGCTTCTAAATAACCAGCCATCGTTAAAATTGCTAAGTCTGGTCTTAGCGTCGCACGTGTTAGACCCAATTGCGCTGCAATTGATTCCCCTGTAATAGGACCGTGATCTTTTACAATCTGAATGATATGTTCTTGCCGTTTATTCAGCTCTATGATAATCACCACCTTTAATGCACAACGAAAAAAGTTATACTATCTCTTAAATATTATATACTAAATATGCTATTCGAAAAAGAAAGTATGTAAAAAGGACCGTATACGGCCCAAAATTATATTTGAAACTTATCAAGTTGTTCTAAAAAACGTCTTGATTTCAAATAAATTCCGCAATATTCATCATAATATGTATTCAATACTAAACGCATTTGTTTTTTTGTGCTATCCTTTACCGATACATTTCCGAGCCTATGTAAATCGAAATGGAAGAAAAGACGTAATAATTTATGAACAGCTTCTCCTACCGGTATACGATATGGGTCTTGCTCTGCATGACGTGAGCACAGAAAACCGCCTTCCCTTACGGAGAAGGCGACAAAGTCTGTTTCTTGATGACAAATCGCACATGTATCAAAGTACGGGCGCATCCCTAATACCGGAAGCATTTTCGTTTGATAAATTAATGATAATACTTCTGGATCAACACCCTCACACATATAATGCAACGTTTGATATAACATTTCAAATAAATACGGATTATGTTTTTTATCTTCTGTTGCTTTATCAGTTAACTCAACAATAAATGATGCATAAGCAGTTAAAAATATATCCTCGCGAATTTCTTTCATAGTTGAAATAATCTCGCCTTGTTGCAATGTTCCAAGCCCAGATCCCATTTGAATAAGAAAATGGCCATGTGTCATTAATTGCGACACAGATGCTAATCGGCTTTTCGGTTTTTTTGCCCCTCTTGCCATTGCACTTACCTTACCAAGTTCTCTTGAGAATATTGTAACAATCTTGTTCGTTTCTCCGTAATCTGTCGTACGGATAACGATGCCCTCAACTTTTTGAAACATGTTCGTCACCATCCAAGGTTTGAACAAAACGGGTCAAGAAATTGGAGAGTCTAGATGCGCTAGCTCCTCTTCATGTTGATCCATCTCATCGTTTACGTCTTTTTCCATTTCTTTCAAAAGCAAGTACGTTTCAATGCTTCCTGTTTTGGAGAAAAACTTCCAGGTAAAATCTAGCATAAGAATCCACCTTTCTCAATAAGCGTAGCCTATAAACCAATTTCCTTTGTTGTTATTAAATTGACCCATTTTGTCCATTTTCATGTGAGAAAAATTTTTCCTAATTTATCAAAGTTCATAAAAACCAATAATCAGTGGATGAACCAACCATCCACTGATTACAACTTTACTCTATTTTAGTACTCATCCTCGCGGAAACCTAGGTCACGAAGCTGAGACATTTTATTACGCCAATCTTTTTGCACTTTTACCCATACTTCTAAAAATACTTTAGAACCAAGTAGCGCTTCAATATCAAAACGAGCTCGCTTACCAACTTCTTTTAACATTTTCCCTTGTTTTCCGATGATGATTCCTTTTTGTGATGCACGTTCAACAACAATCGTTGCATTTATATAAACTGCCCCGCCCTCACGCTTTTGAATCGCATCGATAACAACAGCCACAGAATGCGGCACTTCTTCACGTGTTAAATGTAGTACTTTCTCACGAATAAGCTCTGCAATAATAAATCTCTCCGGATGATCCGTTACTTGATTCTCTGGATAGTATTGTGGTCCTTCTGGTAAATACTTTTTAATTGTTCCAATTAAAGCGTCCACATTATTACCGTCTAACGCAGAAATTGGTACAATCTCTGCAAATTCATGTAGTTTACGATATTGATCAATTAACTCTAGTAATTGCTCTGGATGAAGTTGGTCAATTTTATTAATGACTAAAAATACTGGTTGTTTCGTTTCTTTTAATTTCTCAATGATGAATTCCTCACCACGACCAAATCCTTCAACTGCATTAACCATAAACAGAACAATATCAACTTCTTTTAATGTCGTTTGCGCCATCTTTACCATGAAGTCGCCTAATTTATGTTTAGGTTTATGTATTCCTGGTGTATCAATGAAAATAACTTGTGCATCATTTTCTGTATATACACCTTGAATTTTATTACGAGTCGTTTGTGGCTTATCACTCATAATAGCAATTTTCTGGCCGATAATACGGTTTAAAAATGTAGATTTTCCAACATTCGGTCTGCCAATAATAGAGACAAAACCTGATTTATAACCTTTTCTATTCATGTAAATCCTCCGCTAAAAATGCTCCTGGTAACAATTCTCCGACTGTCGTCTCTTGAACGTCACCATGTAAGTTTGATAAGTATACTTTCGTATCCTGTTTACATAATTCTACCATAACTTGTCGACATGCTCCACAAGGAGGTACTGGGCGCTTTGTATCTGCTACAACCGCAATGGCTACAAATTCTTTATCTCCTTCAGAAACCGCCTTAAATAAAGCTGTTCTTTCAGCACAATTACATAAGCCATATGATGCATTCTCAACATTACACCCACGATATACTTTTCCACCGCGCGTTAATAATGCTGCACCTACTTGAAATTTAGAATATGGTACGTACGCTTGTTTACGCGCTTCGATTGCTTCTAGAATTAATTGTTTACTATTCATATTCCCGCATCCTTCCTGTTCACAGCTATGAAGAGATACACTCTCTCATTAAAGGCCCTTACAGCACTTCCAAAGCTTAATAAAAGCTTCGGAATGCAACTATACCATATACGGTAAAAAGATAATAGCACCAATTATAAAAGCTATAATTGCAAACAATAAAACCGCTCCTGCCGCAACATCCTTTGCAATTTTTGCAAACGGATGAATATCGGCAGTCGCTAAATCTACCGTTTTTTCCACAGCCGTATTTACCATCTCTAAACTCATTACACTCCCTATTACAATAAGTAATATCATCCACTCTATTTTCGTAATATGGAAATAAAAGCCGCAGCATATAACAATGACTGCGGCTAAATAATGGATTTTCATATTTCGTTCATGACGAAAACAAAAGAATATACCAGCTATAGCATATCCAAAACTATCTATAAGTTTTCCTTTTTTCATCGTCCTAATCCAAAAGCTTCTAAAATTTCTTTTTGTCTTCCGAACATTTCATTTTCATCTTCTTCTGTCATGTGATCATAACCAAGTAAATGTAAAAAGCCATGTAACGCCAAAAATCCAAGTTCACGATCGAAAGAATGTCCGTACTCTTCAGCTTGCTCTTTCGCCCTTGGAATAGAGATAATAAGATCCCCTAACATGCGCGGCATCTCTGCACCAACAATCTCCATTTCTCCTTCTCCCATCTCTTCCATGGCAAAGGATATTACATCTGTAGGTTGATCTTTATCTCGGTAATCACGATTAATTTCTCTAATGCGCTCATTATCTACAAATGTCACCGATACCTCCGCACCATCCTCGATATTTTCCATTTGAGCTGCTTTTTCTAACACTTCACGAATTAAACTCATATACTCTTCTTTTACTTCTTCTGTTTCATCAATAAAATCAATTAACAAACTCATTCTTTCTCCTTTTCTTCCGGAGGTTCCGGATATGTAATACGCGAATGGAAAATACCATTTAACGTTTCACACAACGTTTTCCCAACGATTTGTAGTTCCTTAAACGTCAAATCACATTCACTAAATTGACCGTCTTGCAGTCGATCTTTAATAATACTTTGCACCAAATTATTAATTTGTTCTGGCGTTGGGTGATTCATAGAACGTACCGCAGCTTCTACACTATCAGCAATACCAACAATTGCCGATTCTTTCGAAGTTGCTTTTGAACCTGGATAACGGAACATCTCTTCTGTATATTTTTCTTTATCCTCTTTAATAGCTTTATAATAAAAATATTTCAGTAACGTTGTACCGTGATGTTGCCCAGCGATATCAATAATTTCTTGTGGAATATGATATTCTTCGAGCATTCTTACTCCATCCGTTACGTGAGCAATTATAATATCTTTACTCGTTACAGGATCTAATTTATCATGCGGATTTTCAATTCCCATTTGGTTTTCAATAAAGAATTGCGGTTGTACTGTTTTTCCTACATCATGATAATATGCCCCTACACGCGCTAATACACCATTTGCCCCAACTGCTTCACAAGCAGCCTCAGAAAGATTCGCTACCATTACACTATGATGATATGTCCCTGGCGCTTCTAACAAAATTCTGCGTAAAAGCGGATGATTTGGACTTGATAGTTCCATAAGCTTCATACTTGATACGATTCCAAGTCCACTTTCTAAATATGGTAAAATCCCCATAGCCAAAACGGATGATATAATCCCTGAAAGTGAAGCCATTAATAATTGCGTACCAATTTCAAGAGGCGAAAAATTCCCATTACGTAATAATAAGAGCGCCGCTAATACGACTACATTTAATACAGAAACGAGTATACCAGCTTGTAAAATCATTGTACGACGATTTTTTTCTCGCAAGAAAATACTAACCGATAATGAACTTAACAATACGTAAATCCCTACACTATAATTTAATGTACTCGTTACTCCTTCATTAAACATAATACTTCCGCATACAGAAAAAATCATACTCGTTAAAAAGACAAATCGATCACCAATCATTAGTTTTACAAGTATTGTTCCCATCGCAACTGGGACAACATATGCAATCCCTGCGTATTCAAGTTTTTGAAACAAACTAATGATTTTCATTAAGACGATTGTGATAGACAAAATTGTAATATACGCTAAAACATACGGTCTATCTTCTCTTTTTCTCTTTAAAAATAATTCAAATTGTTTATGCATAAAGTATAGTAATACACCAATGAGTACCGCTAATCCAACATAAGGTTGAAAGCCGTTCCCTTTTTCTAACAAACCAACTAATTTCAACTGATTATACACATCACTTGAAATCGTTTCACCTTCTCTAACAAGAACTTGTCCTTGAAGAATATAAACAGGTGGAACTAAATCTTCCTCTGCTTTTCTCTTCTCTTTCGTTAAGATCGGGTCATAAAAATAGTTCGCTGAAATTGCATATCTTCCTAGCGCCTTAATTGACTCTTTTAAACCATTATCAACATTAACACTATTCATCTCACTTACATATCGTTCTTTCGCATCTTTCAATTCGTCCATTTTAATATGCTCAGTCATGATACTATTAATCGCTGTGACCGCAGCATCTTTCGCTAATACTAATTGGCTCGAATCTGCATTAATCAAATTTAGTAAGTTTGAATCAGATAATTCTTTCGTTAAGTCAGCGGGTAGTTTCTTTTTTAACTTATCCACTTTCTCAGCATCAGTCATCTTTTTTTGATCATCCGGTCCAACAGCTTTAATCTCTTGCACCACTTCATCCACTTTAGCAAAGACGTCATTCACAATATCAACTTTGTTTTGTTTATACTCACTTTTATATGTATATTGATCTTCAACTTTTGTAGCGGCTTCTTTTTTCTTTTTATCCGTTGTAACTTTATCTTCAATTTTTATAGGAGAATGGATTGTCTTTTTCGCAATAGAATACATATTAACATCTAATTGTTCTGGTTTTACATTATTCATAAGCGCAAAAAACAGCACTGCTCCTAACACAACGTAAGAAATCCAACTTAGTTTTTTCGAATGTTGTAAATTACGAAACCACTTAGAAATTTCTTGAGATCTTGACATGATTTCAATACCTTCTCCTCTCCAGAAATAAAGTGAAACTATTTATAGCTTTCATTTCTTCTACCCAACGATACTTTGAGGCAACATTTTACACACCAGTACCTATAGTTTATTTTCCTTATCTTTCATGATAGTAAAAAATATGACGTTCGCCAACCTTATCATACAAAAAGAAATGATCCTGACAAATAGGATCATTCCATTTTATCATATGCCTCAATAATACGTTGCACCAATGGATGTCTCACAACGTCCGTTTGTTCTAATGTAATAAATGACAGACCTGATACACCAGATAAAATATTAGCAGCTATAGATAGCCCTGATTTTACCCCTTTTGGCAAGTCTACTTGTGAAGGGTCCCCTGTAATAACCATTTTAGAGCTAAAACCTAATCTTGTTAAAAACATTTTTATTTGAGCACCCGTTGTATTTTGAGCCTCATCTAAAATAACAAATGAATCATCAAGCGTACGCCCCCTCATATAAGCAAGCGGAGCTATTTCAATTACTCCTCGCTCCATCATACGCTGCGTATATTCTTGTCCAAGAATATCATGTAAGGCATCATATAATGGACGTAAGTATGGATCTACCTTCTCTTTCAAATCCCCTGGTAAAAAACCTAAATTTTCTCCAGCTTCTACAGCAGGTCTTGTTAAAATAATTTTCTTTACATATCCTTGTTTTAAAGCTCTCACAGCCATTACTACAGCTAAGTATGTTTTTCCAGTTCCTGCAGGCCCTATCCCAAAGACAATATCATTCTTCTTCATCGCATGAATATATCTTCTTTGCCCCATTGTTTTTACACGAATGGATTTACCTTTTGCAGTCTTGAAAATTTCTTCTTCATATAACTCTTCAAATTGAGCAATTTTCCCTTGTTGCGCGAGCTGAATTGCATACGCAACATCTCTCTCTGAAATTGATATACTTTTACGAATTACAACAAGTAATTGCTGTAAGATTTTTTCTACGAGTGTCACCGTTTCAACTGCTCCAGATACATGAACAGTTTCTCCTCTAGTTACGATCGATACATTCAGTTCTCGTTCAATTACTTTTAAATGTGCATCATTGACTCCAAAAAGAGCGATTGCTTCGTTAGTATTTTCCAATTGTTGGTTCATTTCTACTAATTGTTCTGCCATTACTCAGTCTCCTTGAATATCGGATTCGGATATTGGTTGTGGCTCTGCAATATTTTCAACCACAGTATAATGCAATGTGACTTTTAGTTGATCCGCCTCAACCTCTTTACTCAAAATCTTATCACTTACAATCATAGCATGTTCATCCAATTTTTTCTTTAGTTCTTTTTCGGCCATCTCCTTCGCTACTTTCAGCGCTTGCTTTTCTGTATATTCTCGATTCGCTTCTTCCTCTTCTCTCACAACATCTTTTTCATATGCAATCGGCAGTGTAAAACCAAATAATTTCACATCATGCTTTACACTTTCAGTACGAGAGCGTTTATACTTATCATGCTGAAATCCCCATATTTTTATTTTCGTATCCCCGAATTTAAGAAAATGTTCATTGTATACATTACCAGTATACACTTGGAATTGCGTCTTTAGCGGAACATCTACCTTAGATGTATACCACGTTTCGCCATACACAATACCTTTCGCTGAAACAATCGTCGGACTTTCCTCATTACCATATATTCCCGATACGAGAATCTGCCCTTTTTCTACATGATCATTCTTCAGTACAACCGGCTTTCCAACTTCTACAAACGTTTTTGTAATAATCGCTTCTTTTTTTGCTACTAAATTTTGCGGCCTTTGTTCCTTTTCTTTTTTTGGTTCGTTTTTTTCAACAATTTTAAAATGATACGTCGTTCCTCTTACTTCTAGTCCCGCCCAAGTAATGGCATTAATATTATCTGTCAAATGGCGTTGTACATCTTCTACATTCGGCATTTGAAATTGTAGTTTCCCTTTTTTAATACCCATTTTATCCAATTCTTTCATCAATATATATTCTGTTTCGGGTTTTGCTCCTGTAATTTCAATTTTCCAAACCATATTTGACATTGCAATCACGCCAAAAAAGAAAATTAAAAACCCAATTAAAAATCCACTATTTTTAATTAAACGCTTATTCCAAAAAGGAAAACCATAACGTCCAATAAAATATAATTTACATTCATTTTTTCTATAAATTGGTTTTATTTTTTTCACATCGCGTAACAACATACAAAAAACTAACGTTTCATCAGCTATTTTCTTAACATCCCAAACTAACAAATTCCTCCGTACACATTCATTAACAAACCGTTCCGCTCCTCTACCTTCAATCCGCACTTTTACATATCCAAGCCACTTTATAAACCATTTATTTTTCATTTACCACCTTCACTGCCTTTCTAAAAGTAGATATACTACTTTTTATTTGAAGCATTAAAATAGCTCGTACTAAAATGAAACAAATTAAAACTGTAATCGGTCTCTATCAACAAAACTTTTACAGGATAAAGAAGAAAAACTTCACAAATGGAAGTTTCACTTCAATCACCTTTTTTTTCATTTTCTAAAAATGTTACTTGCTCAATTATCCCTTCGAGTAAAAGCTCTTCTGGAAGAATCGTTTTAATAACAAAGGATTGTCCTTTAATTAGTAATTGACCATGTTTTAAAAGCAATCGCACTTCTTTATCTGAAAACACTAATAGCCCCCGATGATTTTCTATATAAATATGTATTTGCCCAACAAGAGTAATCCGAGGCAGATCCATTAATACATCCACTGGTAGGTCTACTTGTTTTGTTAACCAATTTTTCATTTGTTCTAATTTCTTCATCTCGAAAGACCCCCTCCTCATCCCATATATATGTATTTCTTCACAAGTGCCTATCGTGTTATAACGACTTCACTAACATAACTATATTCTGTAAGAGTTCATCTCATGTTAATTAAAACAGTCGCTATATGAAATCATATTTATCAGGACAATGATGGATCAGAGAATGTTACCCATAATAATAGAAGTATTAATACAAGAATATGCACCCTCAGGGGATATCAGTACAAGTTAAATTAAGAAATTGAGCCTAGCAAGAAGTTGGAAACTTGAAAAAACCTGTTACAATTCGTTCTGGACGTGACATACTGACCATAAAATAAGTAGTTGTCATTCATTAGACAAATGAGATAAAATCCGAAAAAGGAAATTGCTCCACTCTGAATTTTGCGGTGTAAGTAAGAATATTTTATAGGTGGTTGTTATATGAATTTCAAAAAAATATTAGGATTCATTAAAAAACAAAAAAATGAATTAATAAGCGAAGAAATACGAAAGGAAATTGGATTTAGTCAAGAAATTTTGAATGTTATAAAACAAGCTACTAACAGCAGCATCCAGCCCTTTTATGCAACTGATTCAAAATCTAAAATAGCCGGAGTCTCTTTCGTTACCTTTGAGGATTATGCTGAACAGCAAGTTATAAAACTTCAATCTGAGGTTCAGAAGCTTGGATACTTAGCTTTTATTTGCGAAAGAAGTTTTAGTCAAGGAAGTAAGAGTGAGTGTAGAATTGCAATTACACAAGGAAATGGCCAATTTGATATCCTTACAATCCAACAAACAAATGGCGTTAATTACGAAGTTAGCAATATAGATGTTATTTTTAAACTAAGAAAATGGAATGATCGCTATCCTTTTATCATAATCGGTGCAGATCATGACTGGGTTGATGCCATTTTTAGCGCGTTACCTACAGACGAAGAAATGCAATCTTTCGCGCAAGAAATGTATGAATTTTGTCCAGATATAGTGGAACAAGGAACAGAAAGCATTGAGGAGTTAGTCGAAGAAATTAAGAAAACGAAAAAGCTTTTTTTATGGTGGGATTAATCATAACTAAGGCCGTTACTTTTTTTACATACCAGAGGCGTTTCTATCACTTACAGAAACGCTTTTTAAGCAATATAGCGTTTTTCCTTAATAAGAACAATAAAAAAACGTCTCATACGAAATGAGACGTTTTTTTATGCTAATAGCTGGATAACCAACTTATTCACAAGTGATCCGTCTGTTTTACCTTTTACTTTCGGCATAACAGCAGTCATCACCTTACCCATATCTGCTTTAGAAGTCGCACCAACTTCAGAAATAACTTGCTTGATTACATCAACTAGTTCTTCTTCAGTTAATTGCTCTGGCAAATATGCGCTTAAAATCTGAATTTCACTTTGCAGTTTATTAACAAGGTCTTCACGACCAGCTTTTTTAAATTCAAGGAGGGAGTCCTTATACTGTTTTACTTCACGAGCTAAAACTGTTACTTCCTCTTCTTCAGTAAGAGTATGTTGCAGTTTAATACCTTCATTTTGTAAAGCAGCCTTAACCATACGAATAACGGTTAATTTTTCTTTTTGTTTATTCTTCATCGCTTGTTTCATATCATCGTTTAAACGACCGAGAAGACTCATAACTTACACCCTCTCTTAGAATTTACGCTTTCTTGCCGCTTCAGATTTCTTCTTACGTTTTACACTTGGTTTTTCATAAAACTCGCGCTTTCTTGCTTCAGCAAGTGTACCAGTTTTAGAAACCGATCTTTTAAAACGGCGAAGTGCATCCTCCAAAGACTCGTTTTTACGAACGACTGTTTTTGACATTCTCTTTCCCTCCCTCCGAAACATCACACTTACATACTAACTTCAGCATGCAAAAAGAAACACTTCTTCAGCATGTCTTTTACGATTATAATACATTTTATCACTTCAGGTCAACTATTTGGCAGAATAAAAGAAGAATAGAAGCATTTCCTTTTCAAAAGTTATACAAATAGCTAGTATCCTTCTTTCATGAAGACAACTATATTTTTATCATTTCAACTTTTTTCATACAGGGATGCACGAAACGCCTCTCCACCTTCTAGTACTTAACCGCTTCAAATAAAGAAAGCATGCAAACCGTTTCCGGTTGCACGCTCTTTTTTATGCGCTTGCTGATTCTTTTTTCACATCATCTTCAATAACACGAACAAATTGCGCTTCGTTATATGGATAGCCAGCTTTCGTAATTTTCACTTTCACTAGCTTACCAATTAATTCTTCTGATCCTTCAAATACAATTTTCAAGTAGTTATCTGTATACCCTACATATAACCCTTCACGGTCGCCGTCTTTAAATTGCTCTTCTGGAATGATTTCAAGCACTTCACCTTCAAACGCTGATGCATATTCTTTCGCTAATTGATTAGATAGCTCAATTAAACGATGAACACGATCGTTCTTCACATCTTCAGGAACTTGATCTTCCATGCGTGCTGCAGGTGTTCCTGTACGTTTTGAATAAGGGAACACGTGTAACTCAGAGAAGCGGTTCTCTTTAATGAAATTGTATGTTTCCATGAATTCTTCTTCTGTTTCACCTGGGAAACCAACGATTACGTCAGATGTAATCGCAAGGCCTGGTAACGCTTCTTTCAAACGATCTAAACGCTCTTGGAAGAATTCCATCGTATATTTACGACGCATACGTTTTAATACAGTATTAGAACCAGATTGCAACGGAATATGCAAGTGACGTACAACTACTTCAGATTTATCTAACACTTCAATTACTTCATCTGAAATTTGACTCGCTTCAATAGAAGAAATACGAAGACGTTTTAATCCGCCTACTTCCGCTTCCATATCACGAAGTAATCCAGCTAAGTTATAATCTTTTATATCTTCGCCGTATCCACCTGTATGAATACCCGTTAATACGATTTCTTTATAGCCTGCATCCACTAATTGTTGTGCTTGTTTAATAACCTCTTTTCCATCACGAGAACGCATTAAACCACGCGCCCAAGGAATGATACAGAATGTACAGAAGTTATTGCAACCCTCTTGTATTTTTAAAGACGCACGTGTACGATCCGTGAAATAAGGTACATCAAGTTCTTCGTACACACGTGTTTTCATAATATTGCGGACAGCATTAATTGGTTGACGCTCTTTACGGAATTCTTCGATGTAACCTAACATCTTTTCACGATCCTGTGTACCAACTACAATATCTACACCTGGAATCGCCATAATTTCAGCTGGAGATGTTTGTGCATAACATCCCGTTACGCAAATAACTGCATCTGGATTTTGACGCACAGCACGTCTGATTACTTGACGGCTTTTTTTGTCCCCAGTATTCGTTACTGTACATGTGTTAATAACATATACATCAGCTTTCTTTTCATATTCTGTTCTTTCATAACCACCTTGTTTAAACAATTGCCAAATGGCTTCTGTTTCATAGTGGTTTACTTTACAACCTAACGTATGGAACGCAACAGTTGACATTGATCATCACCCCATCAATTCAAAATGATACGAAGCAGCACTTAACGCGTATAACGGCGCCGTTTCTGTTCTTAAAATTCTTGGTCCTAAACTACATGGTACAAATTTATGTTCACGAAGCGCTGTAATCTCTTCCTCAGCTAAACCGCCTTCTGGGCCAAATACAATCAATAGCTTTTGACCTGGTTTCATTGTCGTTAAAGCTTTCGCAAAATTAGATTTCTCGCCTTGTTTCGCTTCCTCTTCGTAAGCAACAAGACAAACATCATACTCACCACTCATTGTAAGCAGTTGCTTAAATGATGCCGGAGCATGTACTTCCGGAATTTCACTTCTATGTGATTGTTCCGCAGCTTCTTTCACAATTTTTCTTAAACGCTCAACCTTTTTATCAGCTTTTTTCGCATCCCATTTTACGATAGAGCGAGATGCTTGAAATGGTAAGAATGCAGCTGCCCCAAGCTCAGTTCCTTTTTGAAAAATCAACTCTAGCTTGTCTCCTTTTGGCAGTCCACTTGCAATCGTCACGAAAACAGGAAGTTCACTTGACGCCTCTACCCATTCTACAATAGCCGTATTAATAAATTCACTGGTAATTTCATCAATTGAACATACTGCTGTTTTTCCGTTTACACAGCAATAAATTTGATCGCCAGCTGTCATACGCATTACTCTCGCAATGTGATGTACATCATCACCTACAATGCGAATTTTTGCTTCACTTACATGTTTTTCTTCTACAAAATAACGTTGCATATAATCACCTTAGTAGAGTTTCGTTCCTTTCGTAAGTCAACACTTACGAAAAGAACGAAACATTATCATTTTTCATATAACAAACGGCAAGTCCCTCACCTTATAGTGAGAGACTCCCCTTTTCATTATAGACTAAAATCTATATTACGCATTTCGTGCAATAATTGCTACCCAATCTTCCATTCGTAACACTTCTTCAATTGTAAATCCAGCTTGTTCTAACGCCTCAGAAATTACTTTTTCCTTCGCAGCAATAATGCCCGATGTAATAAATAATCCACCTGACTTCACAACTCTCGCTGCATCTTCAGGGAATAAAAGAATAATTTCTGCTAATAAGTTAGCTACGATTAAATCAACAGGACCTTCAATACCTTCTAAAAGACTATTTTGCCCAACAGACACGATATCATCTGTTTTATTTAAACGCACATTCATTTCTGCACTTTCAACTGCAACCGGATCTAAATCATATGCTTGAACAGAAGACGCACCTAATTTTGCCGCTGCAATACTAAGCACACCAGAACCTGTTCCTACATCAATGATAGTGTCACCTGGCTGTACTGTTTTTTCTAAAGCACGAATACACATCGTTGTTGTTGGATGAGTTCCTGTACCAAACGCCATACCTGGGTCTAATTCAATGATTTTTTCATCAGGAGAAGATGGTGTATATTCTTCCCACGTCGGTACGATTGTGAATGTATCAGAAATTTGTACTGGATGGTAATATTTTTTCCAAGCAGTAGCCCAATCTTCTTCATTGACTTCGTTAACGGTAATATTTCCAGTACCAATTTCAATGTCGTAAGATGGAAGCACATCAATAGATGATTTTACACCTGCAATCGTTTCATGTAAAGAATCCGTTTGCGGGAAATATGCTTTTATTAATACACCTTCCGCCGGATATTCATCTGGATTCAATGCATAAATTTCACCATATTGTTGCTCGCGCTCTTTCGTTAACTCCGCTGGATCCTCAATCGCAACTCCGCTAGCACCAGCTTCATGTAAAATATGAGAGACAGCTTCTACTGCTTCTTCTGTTGTATGAATACTAATTTCTGACCATTTCACAATTTACCAACTCCATTTTTTATTTCCATTATTCCCCTTTGAAAGCACGTTTAAGCTTTCCGAATAAACTATCATCCTGCTCTTCTTGTCCTGCAAATTCACGTAATAAATCTTTTTGCTGCGAAGTCAATTTCGTCGGTACAACAACACGAACGACTACATATTGATCTCCTTGGCCGTATCCACGTACGTTCGGAGCACCTTTTCCTTTTAAGCGGAATTCTGTTCCAGTTTGTGTTCCTGCTGGAATTTTCAGCTTCACTTTACCATGAACAGTAGGAACTTCCACTTCATCACCAAGCGCCATTTGCGCAAATGTTAATGGCATTTCGCAAATAATGTGATCTCCTTCACGCTCGAAGAATTCATGATTTCTTACATGAACGACAACATATAAGTCTCCTGCTGGTCCGCCATTTACGCCGGCTTCACCTTTTCCAGACACACGAATTTGTTGACCATTATCGATACCCGCTGGAATTTTAACATTGATTTTTTTACGCTTACGAACTTTACCTGAACCGTGACATGTCGTACATTTTTCTTTAATAATTTGTCCAGTTCCTGAACAATGACCACAAGCTTGACGGTTTACGATACGACCAAACGGTGTGTTTTGTTCTACACTCACTTGACCAGAGCCTGAACAATGTTTACATGTTTCTTTTGAAGTTCCTGGTTTCGCTCCACTACCTTTACAAGTATCACATGGATCTTCTACTGGAATTTCCACATTTAATTCCTTACCAAAAATAGCTTCTTCAAAATCTAAAGTGACTTGATATTGTAAGTCAGCACCTTGGCGCGGAGCATTTGGATCACGACGTCTGCCGCCGCCACCGCCAAAGAAAGAACTAAATATATCTTCAAAACCGAAGCCACCGCCGAAGTCTCCTCCGCCGCCAAATCCACCGAATCCTTGATTTGCACCAGCATGACCAAATTGATCGTACTGCGCACGCTTTTGATCATCACTTAACACTTCGTATGCTTCTTGTACTTCTTTAAACTTTTCAATTGCATTTTCTTCTTTGCTTACGTCTGGATGGTATTTTTTAGCCAAACGACGATACGCTTTTTTTATTTCATCTGTTGAAGCGCCCTTGCTAAGTCCAAGGACCTCATAATAGTCTCGTTTACTCATAAATTTACAACCCCCGAATCTTTCACATAAACGTAATTTTAACACCGAAAGAAAGTGCTTTGCAACAAAGTTTCCTCACTTACAGTATGCAAAGCGAAAAACTTAAGATCCTCACACATCGCTTCTCATTCGTGAAAAAAGCCAAAGTCAAGGCACGCTTGACTTTGACTTTTTGTCATCTTACTTATTATGTTTACAGTTGAATTACTTGTCTTCTTTTACTTCTTCAAACTCAGCGTCAACTACATTGTCTTTCTTCGTGCCAGCGTCTTGTGCACCTTGCGCACCTTCTGCTTGACCAGCAGCTGCTTGAGCTTGCTCGTATAATTTAACAGTTAATTGTTGTACGATTTCTTGTAAAGCATCTTTTTTCGCACGAATTTCTTCAAGCTCGTTTTTCTCAATTGCAGCTTGTAATGCTTCTTTCGCTTCTGTTGCTTTTGCAACTTCAGCTGCATCTACTTTACCTTCTAAATCTTTTACAACTTTGTCTGTTTGGAATACAAGTTGGTCAGCTTCGTTACGAAGTTCAACTTCTTCCTTACGTTTTTGATCAGCGTCAGCATTTGCTTCCGCTTCTTGTACCATACGTTCTACTTCTTCATCAGAAAGACCTGAAGAAGATTGGATTGTAATAGCTTGCTCTTTGCTTGTTCCTAAGTCTTTCGCACGTACGTTAACGATACCGTTCGCATCAATATCGAATGTTACTTCGATTTGTGGAATACCACGTGGTGCTGGTGGAAGGTCAGTTAATTGGAAACGACCTAACGTTTTGTTGTCAGCTGACATTGGACGCTCACCTTGTAATACGTGAATGTCTACTGCTGGTTGATTATCAGCAGCTGTCGAGAATACTTGTGACTTACTTGTTGGAATTGTAGTGTTACGCTCGATTAATTTCGTGAACACGCCACCCATAGTTTCAATACCTAAAGAAAGTGGAGTTACGTCTAATAATAGAACGCCTTCTACATCACCAGTAAGTACGCCACCTTGAACTGCAGCACCTAATGCTACAACTTCATCAGGGTTTACACCTTTATATGGCTCTTTACCAGTTTCACGTTTAATAGCTTCTTGTACAGCTGGGATACGAGTAGATCCACCAACAAGAATAACTTTATCTAATTCGCTTGGAGCAAAACCAGCGTCTTTTAATGCACGACGAGTTGGCTCTAATGTTCTTTCAACAAGACCTGCTGAAAGCTCTTCGAATTTCGCTCTTGTTAACGTTAATTCTAAGTGTAATGGACCAGCAGCTCCAGCACTAATGAATGGTAATGAAATTTGAGTTTGTGTTACACCAGAAAGATCTTTTTTCGCTTTTTCAGCTGCATCTTTCAAGCGTTGAAGCGCCATTTTATCTTGGCTTAAATCAATGTTATTTTCTTTTTTGAACTCAGCTACTAAGTGATCGATGATAACTTGGTCAAAGTCATCGCCACCAAGACGGTTGTCACCAGCAGTTGAAATAACTTCGAATGTGCCGTCTGCTAACTCAAGGATAGATACGTCAAATGTACCGCCACCTAAGTCATATACTAAGATTTTTTGTTCTTCGTCTTGTTTTTCTAAACCGTAAGCAAGTGCTGCTGCTGTTGGCTCGTTAATGATACGCTCAACTTCTAAACCAGCGATACGACCAGCATCTTTCGTTGCTTGACGCTCTGCATCGTTGAAGTATGCAGGTACTGTAATAACAGCTTTCGTTACTGTTTCACCTAAGTATGCTTCAGCAGAAGCTTTTAAGTTTTGTAAAATGATTGCAGAAATTTCTTGAGGTGTATAATCTTTACCTTCAACTTCTACTTTGTAGTCTGTACCCATATGACGTTTAACAGACATGATTGTATTTGGGTTTGTAATTGCTTGGCGCTTTGCAACTTCCCCAACTTGACGTTCTTCATTTTTGAAAGCTACAACAGAAGGTGTTGTACGGTTTCCTTCTGGATTTGGGATAACCTTTGGTTCTCCACCTTCCATAACAGCTACACAAGAGTTTGTTGTACCTAAGTCAATACCGATAATTTTACTCATGGCGAATCCTCCTAGTTTTATGTAAATTATTGATTTACTTTTACCATTGATGGGCGAATCACACGGTCTTTTAATTTATAACCTTTTTGGAATTCTTCCACAACCGCGTTTGATTCAAATTCACTATCTTCCACTTGCATAATAGCTTGGTGTTCATTAGGATCAAACTGTTTACCAACAGCTTCAATCACTTCCACACCTTCTTTAGTCAGCGCTTCTAACAATTGACGATGCACCATTTCCATACCTTGTAACAAGGATTTCGTTTGCTCATCAGTCGCTTCCACTTGCATTGCTCTTTCAAAATTATCAAGAGCTGGCAAGATGTCTGAAACTAGACTTTGTGCTCTATATTTTTCAGCAGCCTGTTTATCCATTTGGACACGGCGCTTATAATTTTCAAAATCAGCTTGTAGACGTAATGTGCGACCTTCCGTTTCCGTTAGTTTCGCTTGTAACTCATCTACTTTTTCTTGTAAAAGAGCAGCCTCACTTTTTTCTTCTACAGTTTCTTCACTGTTTTCTGGCGTGACAGCTTCTTCAACTTGCGCTTCTTTTACTTCTTCTACCACTTGTTCGTTACGCTCTTCCACAATATTCACCTCCTTAAAAGGTATTAGGTATCATGCATAGCATGATTACCTAAGCATTATATATTACACACAGCAATGAAAATTTCATCACTTGAGCGAATGTATTACTCTCATTTACTTTTTAAGTCCATCAGTAAATTGTCTCGTAAATAACTGTAACAAACTAATTACACGAGAATATTGCATTCTCGTAGGACCTAAAATAGCAATTGTTCCAAGTTGCTCTTCGCCGATCGAATATGTTGCAGAAATTAAACTGCAATCCTCCATAGCCGTCGAAGTGTTTTCCCTACCAATTTTCACTTGAATCCCGACTTGTTTATGACGCAAAATGTCATAAAATTCGGCTTCATTATCAATCATGGTAAGCAAAGATCTAACCTTTTGAATGTCATGGAACTCTGGCTGCGAAAGCATATTTGCTTTTCCTCCAAAGTATATCTTTTCCGATAACGGAACTTGAAATGTACCATCTAACATTTTTATTGCACTATCGTAATTATGAACATACCCACGTAAAACTGTAACAATTTCCTTAAAGATTTTATTATGAAGTTCTTCCATCGGTACGCCAGATAGCTTTTCATTTAAAACATTAACCATTTTTTCTAAATCTGATAAATCAACAGATTCCGGAACGGTAATCGTTTTACTTTGTACATGCCCTGTATCAGTTACAATAATAGCGACTGCAGTTTGACGATCAAGCGGCACAATTTGTACATTTTTAAGTTTATTTGTACTTAACTTCGGTCCAAGAACAATGGCCGTATAATTCGTAAGTTCTGATAAAATTTGAGCAGATTGCTGTGCAATTTTTTCCGCTTCAAAAATTCTTTCAGCAAATAAATCTTTAATTTGTACAATTTCAGCGTTCGGTAAGTTTTGCGGCGCTAAAAGATGGTCTACATAAAATCGGTAGCCTTTCTCAGAAGGAACACGTCCAGAAGAACTGTGCGTTTTTTCAATAAAACCTAATTCTTCTAAGTCCGCCATTTCATTTCGAATAGTAGCTGAACTAAATGTGATTTCATCTTTTTTAGCCAACGTTCTAGACCCAACAGGCTGCGCTGATCCAATAAAGTCATCAATAATTGTTTGTAAAATTAAGAGCTGACGTTCCGTAAGCATCTCATCATCACCTCTGTTAGCACTCTTTGTCTTTGAGTGCTAAATCTATTAATAACTTACCAAAATTGACATTCAATTGTCAACGGAAACGTCACGAAATAATGAAACTTTTTCACGCCTATGGAACATTTAATTAGTCAATCAAAAATGATTGGAATACTTCATTCCCTAATAATTTTCCTTTTCGCGTTAAACGCACATGTCCATTTTCCTCTTCAAGTAATCCTTGTTCTTGATTGCTTTGTAACTGCTTCGCGAAAACTTGATCCATCTCCACATTAAATTTATTGCGGAATGCCGTTTTAGAAACACCTTTTGTTTTTCGAAGTCCTAAGAACAGTTCTTCTTCCATTCTTTCTTTCTCCGTCACCTTATGAACATCTAAATACGGAAATCCTGTTTCATCAATTTTATTAAAATATTGCTTCAGCGGACCTACATTTTGAATACGTTCCCCATTCACATAACTATGAGCTCCAGCTCCAAAGCCATAATACTCTTCATTATTCCAGTATGTGAGATTATGTCTACTTTTATTGTCACCTTTTGAGAAATTACTAATTTCATACTGGTTATAACCGTGTTTCTCCATTTCATCCATTACCATTTCATACATTTTAGCTTCATGGTCTTCACCCGGAAGACGCAATTTCCCTTTATTCATTAAGTTATAAAACACTGTTTTAGGTTCCACAATTAATGAATATGCCGAGAAATGTTGTACACCAAGCGTAAAAGCAATGTCTAATGTTTCCTTCACATCTTCTATCGTTTGTCCTGGCAAAGCATAAATAATATCTACATTAATATTTTTAAAGCCTACTTCCTGAGCTTCTCGAATTGCTAGGAATGCATCTTCCCTCGTATGCTTGCGCCCGATTTTCTCAAGCAGTTCATCACGGAATGTTTGCACACCAAAACTAATTCGATTCACTCCACCTTCTAGTAGTACATTCAACTTCTCTTTCGGTAGATCTCCTGGATTCGCTTCAAATGTCAATTCACAATTCGGAGCAAACGGACGCAAATGACGATTAATAATCTCGAGTAATTTTTTTGTCTGTTCCATATTTAACGCTGTCGGAGTTCCACCGCCCACAAAAATCGTTTTCATACTATCAAACGGAACTTTTTGAACCGTATTTATTATTTCCTTCTCTAAATAATCTAAATATTGATCAACCGGTTGGCGTTCAATAAACACTTTATTAAAATCACAATAGTGACAAATGTGCTGACAAAACGGAATATGAATATATGCAGCTTGTACCAAATATAACTCCTACCTTTCTAAAAAGAAAACCTCCGCACTCCGGAGGATTCTCTACTTCTCTAACGTATTACGAATTTGTTCCATTCGCATTTTTCCCCAATCATACATCATTTCAACGATCGGTAAAAGTGACATGCCTAGTTCCGTCATATAATACTCAACACGAGGAGGAATTTCGGGATATACTGTTCGATCAACAATCCCATCTTCCATTAACTCTTTTAATTGGTTCGACAAAACTTTATGAGAAATGCTTGGGAATAACCGTTGTAATTCACTAAAACGATGAGGCCCTTCCACACCAAGATGCCACAGTATCACAACTTTCCACTTTCCACTAATAATAGAAAGCGTCAATTCCTTTTCACAATTAAAATTGCCATTTTGTATTTTATCTTGAATATCTTTTCGAATATTTTCGGACATTAACAATCTCCTAACTCTATATGAACTAAAAAGCTCTCTCATTATTGTAAATGAGAGCTGCTCAGATGTCTAAAAAGTAATTATACAGAAAAAAGAAGCCGCATAAACGACTTCTTTTTTATTTCAAATATTAGTTGTCATCCATTTTCAGTACAGCCATGAATGCCTCTTGTGGCACTTCTACAGAACCAACAGACTTCATACGTTTTTTACCTTCTTTTTGCTTATCAAGAAGTTTACGCTTACGAGAAATGTCACCGCCGTAACATTTTGCAAGTACGTTTTTACGCATCGCCTTAATTGTAGAACGTGCTACAACTTTATTTCCGATAGTCGCCTGAATTGGTACTTCGAACTGTTGTCTCGGAATTAATTCTTTTAATTTCTCTACAATTACTTTACCACGGTCATACGCTGAATCACGGTGTACGATAAATGATAAAGCATCCACTTGTTCATTATTTAAAAGAATATCCATTTTCACAAGTTTAGATGGTTTATAACCAATTAACTCGTAGTCAAATGATGCATACCCTTTCGTATTTGATTTCAATTGATCGAAGAAGTCATATACGATTTCTGATAACGGGATTTCATATGTTAATGTAACACGCGTTTCATCTAAATATTGCATATCAATAAACGTTCCACGTTTACCTTGGCAAATTTCCATTACAGCTCCAACATAGTCATTCGGAACCATAATTGAAGCCTTCACAAACGGCTCTTCTACACGATCGATAGACTGTGGATCTGGCATATTAGATGGATTATCAACAATAACATCTTCACCGTTTGTTAAATAAACTTTATAAATAACGCTTGGCGCTGTTGTAATTAAGTCAATCTTAAATTCACGTTCAATACGTTCTTGAATGATTTCCATGTGAAGAAGTCCTAAGAATCCACAACGGAAACCAAATCCTAACGCTTGAGATGTTTCTGGTTCAAACTCAAGAGCAGAATCGTTTAACTCTAATTTTTCTAACGCATCACGTAAATCGTTATAACGAGCAGAATCAATTGGATACAGCCCACAGAATACCATCGGGTTTAATTTACGGTAACCTGGTAACGCCTCTGCAGCTGGACGTTTCGCATGTGTAATCGTATCACCAACACGTGTATCACCTACGTTTTTAATAGATGCTGCTAAGAAACCTACATCACCTACTGTTAACTCGTCACGTTGCGTAGTTTTCGGTGTAAATACACCTACTTCTGTTACTTCAAATTCTTTACCCGTTGCCATCATACGTACTTTATCGCCAACTTTTACCGTTCCATTTACAACACGGATATAAGCAATTACACCACGGTACGGATCATATAAAGAGTCGAAAATCATACATTGTAACGGCTCTTCTGAATCACCTGCCGGAGCTGGTACTTTTTCAACAATTTGTTCTAAAATTTCTTCAATACCAATTCCAGCTTTCGCAGAAGCAAGTACCGCTTCTGATGCATCTAAACCAATTACATCTTCTACCTCTTGACGTACACGTTCTGGATCCGCACTTGGTAAGTCGATTTTATTGATAACTGGTAAAATTTCTAAGTTGTTATCGAGCGCTAAGTATACGTTCGCTAACGTTTGAGCTTCAATACCTTGCGCTGCATCTACTACAAGAATCGCGCCTTCACAAGCCGCTAAACTACGAGATACTTCGTACGTAAAGTCGACGTGTCCTGGTGTATCAATTAAATGAAGAATATATTCTTCACCATCTTTTGCTTTATAGTTTAATTGAACTGCGTTTAATTTGATTGTAATACCACGCTCACGCTCTAAATCCATAGAGTCAAGCAACTGAGCTTTCATTTCGCGTTGTGTTAACGCATTTGTTTTCTCTAAAATACGGTCTGCTAACGTTGATTTTCCGTGGTCAATATGAGCAATAATAGAGAAATTACGAATTTTGGACTGTCTTTTTGCTCTTTCTTCTTTGTTCATCTATGTTCTCAACTCCTAATAGTCTCGCCAATATACACTAGCACTGATTATATCAATAGAGCAACAAAGATTCAATGAAAACTCGTGCTGCTTACGATACAAATCATTCTATCTATATCTTATGCGAATAAACCATAAGAGACAAACCCTTTTCAAATTTTAAAACGGTTGTCTTACAAATCAGTAAAACAACCATCTCCCATGCTACTCTTAGCTAAAAATCCCCTTTATTTTCCCAACAACTATATCCGTTCCGAACTTCGTCATTTCATAAGCTACACTTGCTACCGCCATCCCAATTCCTTCTACAACATTAAAACTTCTTAAACGTTCTAATTGTTGTTGTTTTTCTGAAGCTGAAAACGAACTACCCAAAATTTCTGATTCAACACCTGTACTCTCTGTCCCTGTCATATGAGCTATTTGTTCATACGACAATTGCCGATAACCTTTCATACTTTTCAAACCATGATTAGCAAGTGACACTCCTGCTATCATCATAAGTAAACATAAAGCTACACTACATATACACAAAAGCGCAAAACGACTCAAACTATTATCATCTTTCTCCCTCAATGTGTATACGCTCCCGTATTATCTTGATCAATTTGATGATGCAGCGCTGCATTTAAACCACTCGCTATTACATTCGCCATATCCTCAATAAAAGTATCTACTTCTTTTGGGGTCACCATTAAGTTATGACCAAGGGGCGATAGCACTTCATAAATCAACCTTCTTTTTTCTTCTTCTTCTAACGTACCAACAGCACCTAAAAACATATTTCGGCTCTTTTCATCTGGCATATCTTCTTCTGTTAATTTTTTCTTTTCTCCAAATGAAAATCCCGCTGGTAACAAAGATCTTGAAGGTTTGTTTCCTTCTTTCATCTCTCGACCAAAATGTTTCAAAATAAAATCAATTGTATCACTTGTAATCGAAACGGCATCGACCACAGTCGGAACACCAATTGCGATAACAGGGATACCTAATGTCTCGTTACTTAGTTCCTTACGTTTATTCCCAACCCCTGATCCAGGATGGATTCCAGTATCAGAAATTTGTATCGTGCTATTTACTCGTTCAATAGAACGAGCAGCTAATGCGTCAATCGCAATTACAAAGTCTGGATTTGTCTTCTCAATAATCCCATAAATAACATCGCTCGTTTCGATGCCTGTAATCCCCATTACCCCCGGCCGAATTGCACTAACAGGCCTGAATCCTTCTTCTACACTTTCAGGCTGCAATTGAAACAAATGTCTCGTTACTAATACATTTTCTACAACTATTGGCCCAAGAGCATCCGGTGTTACATTCCAATTCCCAAGGCCTACAATTAAACAGCTCGCTTCTTTTGTAACACCAACCTCTTCTAAGAAATAAGAAAATTCTTTTGCAAAAATACGCTCCACTTTTTGTTGAAGTTCTGTATCTTGCTGACGTATACCTTGTACTTCAAGCGTTAAATAATTTCCAGGTTTTTTACCCATCGCTTCAGAGGCAGCTTCATCAATTGTTACTTTTGTAATTATAGTACCTTCTTCTTCCCTCTCTTTTACAATTACCCCCTGTATCCCTTTTTGTTCTTCTTGGCTTTCTTGCAACATTTGATGAGCTTCTACAGCAAGGTCAGTTCTAACGCTATATTTACTTAAATCCAATGGTTCTTTCATCGTATCTCCTCCGTAATTCATAGTAAATATCGTTAGATTTCCCAAAGTTATATAAGGTCATTCTTTCCTTTACGTGAAATTTCATGGATATACTATTGCAATTCTCTTCACCGTTTGATAGAATATCACTTGTTCTATGTAAGAATCGAGTCATTCGATTGCACCAGGGAGGTGAAAAGTATGGCAAACATCAAATCTGCTATCAAACGCGCTAAACTTAGCGAAGAGCGTCGTGCACATAACGCTTCTATCAAGTCTGACATGCGTTCTGCTGTTAAAACTGTAGAAGCTTTAGTTACTAATAACGATCTTGAAAATGCTAAAGAAGCTTTCAAAACTGCTTCTAAAAAACTTGACAAAGCAGCTCGTAAAGGTCTTATCCACCAAAACGCTGCATCTCGTCAAAAATCTCGCTTAGCGAAACAAGTAAACGCGTAAGGCGTTTAAAAAACGATCCATTTGGATCGTTTTTTTATATACAAAAAAAGTTCATGCACTAGGTACATGAACTTTTTTGTGTCATCACATATGATTTAATCGCATTAAGAAAAACTCGAGCACAAGTTTCTTATCCATCTTTCCCGTCTTCATACTATAATCAGCTTCTGCTAATTCTATAATCACTTTTTTTAATTCTTCAAAAGAGAAAAATTTCGTTTGATTCATCGCCAATTTTACACGATACGGATGTACACCAATATGAGATGCAATTTGATTTTGCCCATAACCACGTTGCTGTAACTCTTTCACTTGATACAACAAACGGAATTGACTCACTAATAACGCAAGCAATTTAATCGGCTCTTCCTGCTGCGTAAATAATCCATCCAAAATTCGCATTGCACCTGCAATATCTTTTTTCACCACTTTTTCTGTCAAAGCAAATACATTTTGCTCAACTGATTTTGGCACAAGCTCTGCAACAAGTTTCGTCGTAATCTCTCCGCCCATACCAACGTATAACGTTAACTTGTCCATTTCCTTCGCCAACATCGTTACATTACTTCCCACAAGCTCTAGCAACAAACTAACAGCCGCGTTATCAATGTGCACATGCACTTCATCTGCACGAGCAATAATCCACTTCTGAACATCCTGCACTTGCATCGCATTCGCTTCTACTACATCTGCTGTTTTCTTTAATAGTTTTGTAATTTTTTTTCGCTCATCAAGTTTTTCGTAAGGCGCAACAAAAACAAGAATAGAAAATGGAGAAGGTTCACCAATGTATTCTTCTAAAATTTTTATATTTTGCTCTAACTTTTCTTTTTGCGAAGTCAGAAATAGCGGTGATTTTATTAACAGTACTTTCCGTTCTCCAAAGAAAGGAAGCGTACGCGCATCCTCAACCACATCTTCTAAATATGCTTCTTCCAAATCGTATGTCACAACATTAAACTCTCGATCTTCTTCTTCAAGTGCTTCTGTCGTAATAAGCTTTATCGTTTCATTTATAAAAAAAGCTTCCGTTCCATATAGTAAATATAACGAAGCAAACTGTTTCTTTTTAATTTTTTTATGTATATCACTCATACTTTTTCCTACTCCCTAACTTGGCAATATATATTTATACTAATGCCCTAGCTTTTGTTTTACAAGTACAAAGGAACAGGCTTTATAACCCGTCCCTTTATTTATATTAAACGCCACGCAATAAGCCCCGGGTTTCTTATTGGTGTGCGGTAATCACCTTCCCTTTATTATTCACAATAAAAATTCGAGTATAAGTGCCAACTGTTAACATGCTTGGAAACAAAAAACTCACGTTACTTCATGATCTAAAAGTAGCAAAAAAGCTCATTTTCTCTTCATATGGAAATTGTAGATTTTTTTCTGACAATATTCTATACTAAAGTGGAATGTTGGGGAGGGATTCTAAATGAATGATTTTGAACAAAACGTTCAAAGTAAACGCAATGACGCTATTGATTCAGGGGTAGGATTTATCGTCTCATTTGGTTTTTTCGCAACACTTTTCATCATTGCAACTGTTATTAAATTTATCGGTTCTTAAAGGCTGCCACTTCATGGCAGTCTTCTCTTTTTCACCTATTATATGTCTTATCGTATGTGATTTTACTTTGAAAGGTTCCATTTTCCCCTTTAAAAACATAGGAAATAGCACCTTGCTTGTCCGTGCGCCATATCGCACTCCCCATCTTCTCCAAACGCTCTATCACTTCTTTATGCGGGTGTCCATATCTATTCTGCTTACCAACAGATATAATCGCTACACGGGGCTGTATAACGTTCAAAAAAGACTCTATAGATGACGTGTTACTTCCATGATGAGCAACTTTTAAAACATCTACTCGCAAATCTGGATACGCAGATACTAAAAACTGCTCTCCTTCTTCTTCTAAATCGCCTGTAAATAGCCACGTCAATCCTCCAAATTTTGCCCATATTACAATTGAAGCATTATTTTCACTTTTTTCTTTTCCTTTTGGAGCTAAAACGAAAAATTCAGCTTCATTTACACTCCAATTTTCCCCTTCCCCCACTTCAGTTATTTTCATTTCCTTTTCTAATGCCTGTTTCTTTACTACTTTTTCTAATACTGCATCTTTTCCCTTCCGGCCAAACACAACTTCTTTTACAGGTATATATGATAATAATTCTTGCGCAGCACCTATATGATCTGCATCTCCATGCGTTACGATTAATTTATCAATTGTTTTAATACCTTCTTTTTGTAAATAGGGTATTAAAACATCATTTCCAACAGAAAATTCATGCTTTTTTTGTTGCCACTCTTCCTTATTGACACGAAGCGTTCCACCTGTATCAATAAGATAAACCCCTTTATCATACGGAAGGCGAATTAATATTGCATCACCTTGTCCAACATCAATAAATGTTACACTTCCACTTCCTCTAAAATATGGATATACATAATGACACGTGCTAATAAAAAGAAATATACTCACAACTATACAAACCATTTTTTTCGGCGCTCTCCTTTCCCAAACCATCAATATACTGACAATACTCGCGCAATATACAGCTACAAGATTGAAGGACGTTTTCCCGAAAATAAGCTGGTTAAATGGTAAACTTTCACAATAACTTAGAAAAACATTAGACATACTCAAGCCTATTGATAACACATCCGCAAATCCTTTTGCGAGAAACGGGACAATTGGCATACACAGTAAAATAATAATGCTACATGGTAATACAATGGTAGATAAAAACGGAACGTATAAAAGATTGAGGAAAATGCTATATGGAGAAAAATAACCAAAGTGATATAACAAAATCGGAGTACTAACGAGCTGTGAAATGATAGAAATATAAATAGAATTTCGGATTACTCCGTTGCTACTCACTAACAATAACGGAGCAGACAAAAGTAAAGCGAAGCTACCTACAAAAGAAAACTGAAATCCAATATTAAAAACAAGATAAGGGTCATATATAAGCATACATATAGCTGTTACACTTAAAGCATCTAAACTAGATAAACGAATCGAGCACATAAAAGCAATCAACGTCAAAACTCCTGTTATAGAAGCCCTTATAACAGAGGGTGACGCTCCTGCTAAAACCATATACAAAGGAATACAAATGATAAGGCAAATTATTGCTACCTCCCTCGTCGCACCACTTCTTAGCAAAATAAAATATACTATCACCATTAACAATACAATGTGCGAACCTGAAATTGCTAACAAATGTACAAGACCAAACTGTTGATATTGCTCTTCCACTTCAAACGTCATTTGTTGTCTATCACCAAATAGTAACGCATTCATAAAAGCACCTGATTGCTCTGGAAACATCTCTGTAACTTTCGAGATTACTTGTTGCCTCAAAAGGAGAATCCGTTGTATGAGCGACAGTGATGTTTTATAGCATTCAGAAATATATGTAGCCTCAAATGTGAAATGAATATGTTGCTTGTATAAATAATCACGGTAATTAAAACCATGAAAATTCCGAGCTGTTTGCGGTTCTTTCCTCTCACCCTCGAATACACATGATATCCCTGCGTATAATTGTTGCATTTTTTCCTTTTCCAAGGCTGATTTTATTCTATAACTTAACTGCACTATATTTTTATTGTGATCTTCAAACTGAAAAGATAGGCGATCTCCATTAACAAGCGGTGTATTTTGTATAACCCCTCTTGTAACTCCATAGGACTCTCCTAGAGACTTATTCCACCCTTGAACATAGGAAGTGTATATAGCGCCACTAAAGCACGCTACAATGCAAAAAAAGAAGGTTTTACGCGAAGTGCGATATAAACAGAAGAAAACATTTAAAAAGAGGCAAAAAACTATCAATAAAAGTGACGAGGAAAAGGCAATTGCAATCCCTATTATAAACGAGATTGCAACATACCCCCATTGTTCCTGCAACTTATACTCACTCCTTATAGCATCATTTTTGTTTTCGTGAATACATGCTGTAATTCTTCCATTGATAAATTATCTTTTTCTAAAGACGCAAATAATTCTTTTAACTCCGTATAACGTTTTTGCTCCTCTAATGCAGCGATATCATATTCTAGCGGAACGTGCTTCACTGTTACATTCGCTTGTTCAAATAACTCTATGGCGTATGGATGATTTTTATAATCCTGCGCATAATAAACCGCTGTAATACCACTTTGAATAATTGCCTTACAACATTGTAAACAAGGGAAATGCGTAACGTAAATTTCTGCTTCCTCTGTTTTCGCACCAAACTTGGCACATTGTAATAAAGCATTCATTTCGGCATGAATTGTCCGAACACAATGATTATCGATTACGTAACAACCATCATCTATACAATGTACGCCACCTTTAATCGAACCATTATATCCACCAGCAATAATTCGTTTATCGCGAACGATTGTCGCTCCTACCGCAAGCCTTGTACATGTACTACGTAACGATAGTAGATGGCTTTGCGTCATAAAATATTGATCCCATGAAATTCGTTCCATATTTTTCACCTACTTTTTTGTCTACTTGTAGTGTAGCGAAAGAAGAAAAACTTCGTCAATCTTTTACGGAATAATAATTTGATCTTTTATCTTTTCAAGAGACTTCGCACCAATCCCATCAATCTCTAATAAATCTTCTATTTTCTGAAACGGACCATGCTCTTCTCGATATTTCAAAATACTTTCTGCCTTTCGAGAGCCAATCCCTGTAATTTTTTCCAATTGCTCTTTCGCTGCTGTATTTATTCGAATCTTGCCATCTTCCTTAGAAGAAGTAAACATCCCTTGTTCTGACTCATTTTTACTCGGTATATAAAGAAGCATTTGATCTTGTACAATTTGTGCTAAATTCACTTTTTTCATATCTACTTCTGATAAAAAACCACCAGCCTTTTGAACCGCATCCTTTACGCGATCTCCTTCCTTCATTTCATATACCCCTTCTTTATTAACCGCTCCTTTCACATCAATTATAATTGTTCTTTTCTGTTCCTTTGTATCCGATATTTTCGGTTTACCCTTTTTTTCTATCTCCTTCTCTTGCACATTCATTGTAATAGGCGTTCGTTCTACACTCTGATTCGTTTTCCAAAAAACAAGAAAAAGTAAAGTTCCAATAATAGCTACTAAACCTAACCACTTTTTCGGAAAATCCCACATCATTTTACACCTCTAATCATAAATTTATAACATCATTCATATTGTTTAGGAGAAAGCTGTTACGAAGGAGGGATGAAACTTTGAACATAGGAATTATAGGGACAGGAAACATGGGGAATATACTAATCGATGCATTTTTAGAAACCCGTGCTGTCAAACCTTCGTGCCTTACAATCATTAATCGGACGCCTGCCAAAGCATATCATATAAAAGAAAAATACCCTTCTGTTCATATAGCAAAAACAATCCCGGAAGTAATCGAACAATCACAACTTATTTTTATTTGCGTTAAGCCGATAGATATATACCCTATCCTAAAAAAATACGCTGAACATTTTTCTGATGAAACGTGCTTAGTTTCTATTACAAGTCCAATATCTCCATCACAATTAGAGACTCTCGTACCGTGCCACGTCGCACGTATCATTCCAAGTATCACAAATCGCGCCCTCTCTGGCGCCTCACTATTTACATTTGGAGATAATTGCTCTGAAGAATGGCAACAAAAACTACTTCGTCTATTCAAAAATATTTCTACACCTCTTGTAATAGAAGAAGATATAACACGTGTTTCATCTGATATAGCAAGTTGCGGTCCTGCTTTCTTTAGTTATTTGCTACAATGCTTCATTAACGCTGCTGTAGATAAAACAAATATTACACACGAAGAGGCTACTACTTTAGTAAGTGAAATGGTCGTGGGGATGGGGAAATTACTTGAAAAAGAAATCTTCACATTACCTACCTTACAAGAAAAGGTTTGCGTGAAAGGCGGCGTTACCGGGGAAGGCATTCGGGTTTTAGAAGAACACGTTGGAGATATGTTCCATAAGTTAATCGAGCGAACACATGAAAAATTTGATGAAGATTTAGAATGCGTTGATCAGCAATTCAATAAACACACATAATAAATACGTCATTTTCATTCCAAATCCTTTTTATAAATACTTACTTTTTTACAATACATTTTCACTTCAACTACTATTCCCACACTTTACGCATACGATCTTCAGATTATGCTAGAACTAAAAATACATCTTCTTTATAAAACAAAAGCAACCTTCTCGGTTGCTTTTGTTTTATTTGTTTTATCCGTTTTTCTTCGCCATGAAGAAAATACGTTCTGTTTGTTCTGTAACTTCAAGTCGCTCAAAATCACCTGTTACACGAAGAACTGTAAAACCTGCTTCTTCAAGCCATTTCGTTAACTCTTCCACTTGATATGCACGTTGCACGTGACATTCGTCAAACCGATGGTACACATCTTCTTCCGGATCTTGAACAAAGAATGTCAAATCATGCTCTACACTATTTGATTCTTCACCAGGGAAGCAATTCCAAATAAGAGATATTTCTTCTCCATTCACTGTATACGTTTCATTTTGAAATACATGATGTATTTTATATAAAGAATGTACATCAAATAAAAACAAACCATCTTGACGCAAATGGTGAAACACTCTTCTAAATGTTTCTTGTACTCCATCTTCTTGCAATACATAATTTAATGAATCACAAAAGATAGTGACGCAGTCAAACTCACCTGGAACATCAAGCTCTCGCATGTCTTGTTGGTAAAAAGGAATAAAGTATCCCTCTCCTCCTAGTTTTTGCTGAGCGACTGTTAACATTTCTTCTGAAAGATCGACACCTATTAAATCGTAACCCTTTTGCACAAGCGGAAGGGTTACATTACCCGTACCGCATGCTACATCAAGAATTTTTGCCTCTTTCATATCTGCCTGCTGCAGGCTTTCCTCTGTGAATTCTACCCATTTATCATAAGGGACATCATTCATCAGTTCGTCGTACAACAATGCAAATTGTTCGTATTTCATTGGCCTAGCTCTTCTGTTATATCTTCACGTGGCACATCGCCCCATAGACGCTCTAAATTATAGTGATTACGCTCATCTTTATGGAATACATGGGCAACTACATCTCCAAGATCAACTAATACCCAACGCGCTTCGTCAAAACCTTCCATACGTTGTACGTCGATTTGGAACTCATGTGCTTTTGATTTAATTTCACGTGCAATTGCTTGCACTTGTTTATCTGAATTACCGTGACAAATAATGAAATAATCTGCAATTGGTGAAATACCTTGCATATTTAGGACAACCATATCTTCTGCTCTTTTATCATCAGCTGCTTTTGCCGCTAACACTAATAAATCTTTATCGTTCATTTACTCATTTCCTCCTTGATAACTGCATTGTATGTTTGGAATGTTAATGGATAAATCGTCTGATTTTTTTCCATTAAAAATTGAATTGTTCTCTTTAAGGCAAATAATAAAGCTTGATTTATATCCGTATATGCGAGTTTACGAGCCTCTTCCACACCTGGAAACTTTCGCCCTGGCTCAATGTAATCAGCTACATAAATCACTTTATCTAACATCGTCATGTTCTCATGACCACTTGTATGATATGTAATAGCTTGCAATATTTCAGAATCCGTAATGCCTACCTCTTTTTCTACTAAGTATGCCCCAACAGGCGCATGCCACAACTCTTTATTATAGCAAAGTAAATCTTTCGGCAAATCTTCACGTTTAATAATCTCTTCCATCTCTGAAATTGCTCTACATTTCGCATAATCATGGAATATAGCTGCCATCTCTGCTTTTTTCTCGTCCACACCGTATAACTTAGCAAGCTCAATCGCTGTCTCCATTACACCAATTGTGTGTATATAACGTTTTTCATGCATTTGTTGTTTGACAATATGAAGTGCATTCTCACGATTCATACAACCCATTCCTCTCGATATATACCTGTACTTTTTCAGGAAGTAAATATTTACACGTTTTCTTCTCCTTATATCTCTCACGTAATAAGGATGAAGAAACTGCAAATTCCGGAATTTCCACTGTAGTAATCTTATATGGTGTATGCAATGTATACCCAGGTCTTGCAACTCCAACAAATGTTACAAGATTAAGTAAAGCTTCAATGTTATACCACTTCGGTAAATACTCAACCATATCCCCACCGATAATAAAGTGAAACTGCACATCCGGATACTTCTTCGTCAATTGTAACATAGTGTCATACGTATAAGATGGGCCCTTCCTGCTTAGCTCTTCTAAACAAATAGAAAAGTGTTCTTCTGCCTCAGTCGCAAGCTCTAACATATGTAAACGACTTTCTATACTTGTAATATTACGTCCTTGTTTATGTGGCGGAATCTGGTTTGGCAAGAACCATACTTCTTCCAATTCCAAAGCGTGATATACTTCATTTGCAATTAGCAAATGTCCATAGTGAGGCGGATCAAATGTACCGCCAATGATGCCAATTTTCCTCAAAAGAAACGCCCCTTCCTTTTACATACAGCAACTCTCCTTGGTTAGGAACGAAGAGAGTTGCTATTAATAAAAGTTCAATTGGTTTCGCTCTCTACATCATTACGCATCAGCGATAAAAAATAGCGCATGCTAATCTTTTTATCGAGGAAGCTTAATTTGTTTATTTTCTCTTGATTCTTTGTATAAAACGATTGTACTTCCAATTACTTGAACGATTTCAGCACGTGCACCTTTTGCAAGTTCTTCCGCAACCTCACGGCGATCAAATTCACAGTTTTGTAATACACTCACTTTAAATAGTTCACGAACTTCTAACGCTTCTCCAATTTGTTTTACCATATTTTCATTTACTCCGCCTTTTCCTACTTGAAAAATTGGTGTTAAATGATGTGCTTGTGCACGTAAAAATCTTTTTTGTTTTCCTGTTAACATATATGTTAGCCTCCAAGCTTTTCTATAACTAATTGTTTCATTCGATCAATATTTGGTACACGTCCTGTCCACATTTCAAATGCAAGTGCTCCTTGATAAACAAACATATCAATACCATTTTGAATGATTGCACCTTGCTCTTTTGCCTCACATAAAATTTTCGTTTCAAATGGATTATAAATTATATCTGATACAATCGTTCCTTTTTTTAACGAACACATTTGTAATGGCGTATGTTCGACGTGTGGATGCATACCTATCGTTGTCGTCTGAATGATAATATCATAATTTCCTTGTTCTTCTGTCGCTTTTTCTAACGACAAAGCAACAGAATTAACATCGGCCGTACGTGCAGCAATAAGTTCTTTCGCCTTATCTACTGTACGATTGGCTACATCAATCTCTTTTACACCTACATCAGCAAGAGAAAAATAAATAGCTCGGCTAGCACCACCTGCACCAAGTAACAAAATACGTTTCCCTTGAAGTGGTTCATTACTAATTGACTGCAGCGCTCGAACAAAACCAATTCCATCTGTGTTGTAGCCAATTAACCTTCCATTCTTATGAACCACTGTATTTACTGCACCGATTTTCCTTGCCAATGGATCAATCTCATCCAAATACTCCATGATAGCAACCTTGTGCGGAGTTGTTACATTAAATCCTGAAATACCTAATGCTTTTAAACCTCTTACTGCTTCCCCTAGCGCTTCCTCTTCAACAAGGAATGCATGATAATGGGCATCCATATTCAAGTGTTCAAATGCATCGTTATGCATAACGGGTGATAATGAATGTCCAATTGGATTTCCGATTACACCATATAATTGTTTCATAAATCCCTCTCCATATTAAATTAAAGATTTACGTAGTGAAACACTTACTCCTTTTGGTACGTGTGCAACAATTTTTGCGCCTGGTTCGTTCACAGTAACCCATCCTAATCCAGAGAATACAACATCCGTCTTTGGTTCACGAATATTAAATTCGTATTTCACTAACTCAGGCATATTTGCTAATTCTTCTGGTGTTGGCGGGCTTAGTAAATCTCCAGCATGATTTTTATATAATTCATCTGCTTTCTCAAGCTTTGTACGATGGATTGTTAAACGATTCGAGAAGTGACAAGTAAACGCACGACGACCACCACTTACATAATCAAAACGTGCCAATCCACTAAAGAATAACGTTTGTTCTTCATTTAATTGGAATACCATCGGCTTAATTTCTTTTGTTGGTGTAATAAGCTTTAAGCTTTGCTTCCCAACATAATGAGCCATTTGGTGGTGGTTAATAATACCTGGCGTATCATATAAAGAAGATTCTTCGTCTAATGGAATATCAATTAAATCCAGTGTTGTTCCTGGGAAATGAGATGTTGTAATTACATTTTCAGTCTCATCACTAAATTCTTTAATCATACGATTAATAAATGTCGATTTCCCTACATTCGTACATCCAACAACGTAAACATCTTTGCCGCCGCGATAATACTCAATAGCATCTGCTAGTTCAGCAATTCCTTGTCCCTTCGCTGCACTAATTAAAAAGACATCTTCTGGTTTTAATCCTAGCTGCTTTGCACTATAGCGCATCCAATGCTTTACTTTATCATGTTTTACTGACTTTGGAATTAAATCAGCTTTATTTCCAACAAGTAATACTTTATTATTTCCTACGAAACGATGTAAGCCAGGTAACCAGCTACCATTAAAATCAAAAATATCTACAATTTTGACTACTAATGCATCTGATTTTCCAATTCCATTTAAAATGCGTAGGAAGTCATCATCTGTTAACGATACATCTTGAATTTCATTGTAATGCTTCAAGCGAAAACAACGTTGACAAATGACTTGTTCTTTCTCTAAAGATGAGGTAGGAGCATACCCCACTTCGTTTTTATTTTCTGTTTGAATTTCTACACCGCAACCAATACATTTAATTGTTTCAGTCAAACTTTATTCCTCCCAGTTAATTAAACCTTTTTTCTTCATATTTTTCATGATTCTTCGTTCAATTTTTCGATTAAAGCGCGTCACTAATCCGTCCGTTTGTGCTACCGGTACAACTAAAATTGTATGAAGCCCTACTCGGTTTCCACCAAGCACATCAGTCAGTAACTGATCTCCAATTACTACAACTTCCTCTGCCTGCAGATGCATCTCTTGTATCGCACGCTTAAACGCTCGAACAAATGGTTTACGTGCACTATGAATAAATGGAATACCTAATGGGTCAGCAAAATCTTTTACACGTTGCTCATTATTATTTGAAACAACCGTTACTTGGATGCCTTGCTCTTTCATTTTTAAGAACCATTCTTCAAGTTGCGGGGTTGCATTTGGACGATCCCATTCAATTAAAGTGTTATCTAAATCAGTAATAACACCTTTAATCCCACGTTTTTTTAAATCTTCTGGTTGAACATGATATACATTTTTCACGTATTCATTTGGTAAAAATAGCTTCAATTTCTTTCACCTCTTTGAGGATTTTTCATAAAATTTTTCGACAACATTTTTCGATATATAACCTGTGGATAAAATTGTACACATTTTCCACATTAATCTTTCAGCTAATTTGGAATTTACTAACAAACTATACACACTTTATCCACCTAGGTATGTGGATAACCACTCGTTTGTGACTGTCATACTTTTTTGGTACATTAAATGCATCAACGAATCAATCCTTATATTATTAGGAGGTGACTCACCTTGAAAACAAAACATATGGAACAGTTATCCACTGAGTTACTCACTGAGTCTTATTATAAAGCAAAAGAACTAAAATTAAATCCCGACTTCATTTTACTTATAAAACAAGAAATCATTAGACGCTCATTAGAGGACAAGCTTGTCAAATCTTCTTGATTACATATAAAGTGAAAGTTTAATCAGCCCGTACCAATCAAACAGTTACAGGATACATTATTGAATGCCCTGTAAAAAGAGCCATCCTACGATGGCTCTCGAATAAACAAGTACTCCCATCTAGGGGATTTCATCATTAAGTATCTTTGCCCATAACTCTTACTTACGGTTATAAAAGCTTTTCTTTATTTATGAGCTAATCGAGTAGCTATTTTTTCACCAAGACGCAGCTCTTGTCCACTCTTTAATTCCTGCACTACTTCTATCATATCTTTTTCAAACAATAACACAACTGTTGAACCAAATGTAAAGTATGCCATTTCTTCACCTTTTTGAACAGTGTCTCTCTCATGCAAAAGCTCAATACTATTAACAAACATGGCCCCTACTTTTACAAGAGCCATATGTTCGCCATCACTGCTTACTTCTGTAACAGAACGATAATTTTTTGACAGCGGTTCTTTCCCGTATTCCATACCAGCTGCATTTACCGGATACGATTTTCTACCGAGTACAAATCTTTCAGTCACAGAACCAGAAAGCGGACTATGAATGCGATGATAGTGACTTGGACTCAAATAAATTACCATATATGTACCGCCTGCATATCGCGTTGCACGTTCTTCATTACCTAGCATATCCACAATTGAATAGCGCTTTCCTTTAATATCAAATGTTTTTGTATCCTCAATAGGACCATGATCTGCAAAAACACCATCAACAGGACTAACGATACTCGATGCATCTGTATCAATACTACGCTTTCCTTCTTTTAGCTTACGCGTAAATAATTCATGCAATGTTCTATATTCCTTCAAACCCTTTTCCATCTCATCTTGATTAATTTGAAAAACTTTCGCATACGATGGAATAATGATAGAGCTCAAACGAGATTGTGCAAATTTACGTAATATATAAGAAGTAAAGCGACCATTTGTAAGTTCTATCATAAGTCGATATAATGTACGTCGCAAATTGCGAAACCCCCTAATCAGTCTATAACTTTAGTTTTCCCTTATTTTCTTTCTATATCATACGTAAAATTGGTTCTTATTCCCACATATCATATAAAGCAGCCTTATTATACATACAGAAAACTAAGTATGGTATTATTCTTAAATTATTTAGCACCTTCTAATATTACAGATAGAATCCGTCATTTTCAACAGTGAACATGTATTTCTTCTTAGCATAACGCGTTTTCTTTTCTTATTTACAATAAGAAAAGCAGCCTATTTTAAAATATGGCTGCTTCTAATACACTTTACTCTTTCGCTTTTTTCTCTTTCTCTGCCCTTACAAACTCGTGGAACATTTTCATTAAAGCACGCTTTTCGATCCGTGATACGTAACTTCTAGAAATGCCAAGCGCCTTAGCTATTTCCCGCTGTGTTTTCTCCTTATCTAGCCCAAGTCCAAAACGTTTCACAATCACTTCTTTTTCTCTTTCGTCTAAAATATCGATATACTCTTTAATTTTTTCTAACTCCATACTAAGCTGAATCATATCAATTACATCTTCAGACTCTGATTTTAATATATCAATAAGCGATATTTCATTGCCCTCTTTATCTTGCCCGATCGGATCATGAAGTGAAACATCTTTTTTCGTTTTCTTTAGTACACGTAAATGCATCAAAATTTCATTTTCAATACAGCGTGCTGCATACGTCGCAAGCTTCGTTCCCTTTCCTGCAGAATAGCTCTCGATCGCTTTAATGAGCCCGATCGTACCAATTGAAATTAAATCTTCTGCATCTTCTCCTGTGTTCTCAAATTTTTTAACGATATGAGCTACAAGCCGTAAATTATGTTCAATTAAAAGATTTCTCGCTTGAGCATCACCTTGCTCCATTAACTCTAAGTACTTTCTCTCATCATCTGATGATAACGGCTGCGGAAACGCATTATTTTTCACATAAGAAACAAAGACAAACACTTCTCGAACCATATATCCAATTGCGGCGAATAGACTCAAACCTTTCACCTCCGCCAAAATAGTGGTCTTTATTATGTGTATGTGGGCTTGAGGTTGTTTGTGTCTGTACAGTTTATTTATAAAACTCAACACTTCCAACATTTAAAATATTTTATTGTTATATTATAATTATATAAAATTGTTATTTATATATGAATATGCTATTAAAGGGGAAACTATTCATGCTTACATTAGATCGATTATTAAATGTAACAATTTATTTAGGGGTATTTTTACTTTTCATTTCGTTCATTACTTTTGTTATTAAGAGAGGGCCTGATTTATTATTTTTTCAATTTGGAATTTCTTTGTTTTTTGGAGCTCAAATTATAATTGGAATGAAATTTTTTCATAATTATGGTTTCTCCTTTCACTCAAAACTAGAACTACTTATCTTTATTTTCTATGTAATTGGATTTATTACATGTATACTACTGTTCTTTAACTTTCAAAATCCGTATCGAATTTTTTTATTAATTTGTAGTTTTTTATTTTTAACTGGATCCAATTATTACTTTAAAGAAACATTAAATTTTAGTAAAAAAACTCCAAAGCAACATAAAACTTTTTTAAGTACACAAGAAGACTCTTTTCCAAAAGAAGTCCGTAAATTTTCAGAGGATTACAATAACATAATAAGGAATGATTTTTATGAAATACCGATGATTCCTACTGAATTACAGATTACAAGCAAAAAACATTCTTCCCATAGTACATCTTTCTTAGTTGAACTTTATAATAGCGAGAATGAAATTACTGATGACTCTGTACAATTAACTCCATCAGACCGTTTTTATATACTGTTAAATACACAAAAAACAAAAATATCAAAAATAGTATATGAAGGGCAAAATTTTTTCACATTAACAGTCACACTAAAGGCTCTTAATTTACAGCAAGAACCAGAAATTCATAATATGTTTTTAGAAATAGATAAACGTAGAGCGATGAATCTTCTTAATTTTGAAATTAAAGCCCATACTAAAGAATGGAAAGTAACATTTAAAAGTGATAATTCTTCTTCCAATCTTCCTATCACATTTAATTTTGAAAAACGAACAGACAAATTATAAAAATAAAAAGAGTTATTTTCTTTGAAAAATAACTCTTTTTACTTTACTTACTCCAAATCTTTCTCCCAGTTTGGGCATCAATATAACGAATTTCCCGACTACAATCAAAAGGTTCTTTATGTTTTTCATCTGTCGTTTGTTTGTACAGTAGTTTGTATTTCGTTTCCTCTGCATCATGATCTACAAACCATTCTAATTTAACTCGGATAGCCTCTCTGTATATTTCTAACGCTTTTTCTTTTGTTACTTTTGGTGTTGTTTCATATGTAAGTAATTCTTTTATAAAGTTGCCAGACTCTCCAGAGTAGTGCATCACAGCACCATTTTCTGCATTGATGTTGATCATAATATATTTCCGCTCTACATGAATGTCATTTACATAGATTGAAAAGGAAAACCTCTCTATCCCCTCTTCCTCCTCATAATTATCCCAAAGTTGAACATACTTTGTCGCATCTGGGATAATATGCTCTAAAAATTGAAGTGCCTTGCTTAAACATTGCTCTCTTGATAAGATTGTTTTCCTTTTTTTCTCATCCTTCCACATAAAAAAAGAAAGCAATTGATTTGTTTCTTTATCTAGAGTAATTACAACGAATTCATCATGTTTCAACATTGGAAAATGTTTTTTATAAAACTCATCCATTGAATATGAATCCTTCTCTTCTATTTCTTTTTGTAATTCTTCTTTTAATACAAATTTTATCCGGACTTCATCCTCATCTACTTTTTCATCTATTTTGACAAACTTCCCCTTGTCCCAATCAAATAAATCAAACACATCTTTTTTTTGACTACTCTTTAGCGGTTTATCAACAAGTACTGTAGAAGGTAATTTATAGTGTTCTGGCCCATATAAATCTTTACCTGTACTTGCATCAATAAACGCATGACTAGGCTCTGGTTCATATACAAGATGGTACCCTTTTACTTCTTCCCCGTTTTCATACTCACATGAAGAGTATGTTAAATCTACAAATACAAGTCTCATATCTTGTCTAGCTTTCAAATTTTCTAAAACGATATTCTCCCCAACAATTTCACTTGGCCATAACGGTTTTTTCTCTATGGCTTTTTGTCCATTGTAATGAAAATGCACAACATTACCTGAAGGGTGCACTTGCACAACACACCCAGTATTCGGCAATGGATAGCTATTCACTTCTTGCATATAATTTACTTCTTTCCAACCGCGCCTGTCGTCCTTAACCGTTACATATGTATAGAATTCATATCCTTCTTTTGTATATTTTTTTAAGAATGTATTTGCAACCTCTCTTGCTTTATTCTCCTCTATCGCTCCCTTATCACTCGAAAAAGAATTTCCATCATCTATCCTAAATTCAATTAAATTACCAGTATGTCTATTTAATGTAATTTGTATCTGTTTCTCCTCATCATCTTTATGTCCCCACCATAATAGATGATACGGGTCATCAACCCCTTCTTGATCATCTACAACAAGCCTATATTCATCTGGAATTTCAATAATATGAGCTACGTGCTCTTTTCTTTCTTTATCTTTTTGATTCACCATACCCTCTCCTTCGTTACAATTTAAGGTAATTATAACAAAGAAAACCAAAACTTATTAACAAAAAAAGACTAGAGATATCTCTAGTCTTCTACTTCGTCTCACGATGTAACGTTACTCGCTTTAATCGTGGACAATATTTTTTTAGTTCGATGCGTTCTGGATTGTTTCGTTTATTTTTTTTAGAAATATAATTACGATCACCGCACTCCGTACAAGCTAATGTAATATTTACACGCATAGGTAATTCTCCTTTCTTTCAAAGATCGCAAACTAAAACGTAATGATTACGATTTATATATTATAAAACTTCATTCTATTTGTCAATTGCAAAAACAAGAAGATTCTATTTAGAATCCCCTTGTTTTTATAGTTAAATAAATTTTATTAAAACGATTCGTATGTAACAAACTCACTAATTGGCTTTCGATATCCTCTTGGACGAACTTTAGTCGTATCACTTTTCCCTATCGTAATCATTAAAACAGGTATTACATGCTCTGGCATATTTAATTCACTTTGTACTGCTTTTTCATCGAAACCAATCATTGGACATGTATCATAGCCATAATATTTAGCTGCGTACATAAAAGTCATCGCACTTAACGAAGCATTTCTAATCGCTTCATCCTCCATGAAACGCTCTCCTTTTCCTTCATATAAACCTTTCGTTTGCCTAATGGTATCTTCATATTCGCATTCATCAATCATTTTTAAAACTTTCATACCGAAGTAAATATTTTCAACATTTTGGTATGCTCTTTTATCACCACAAACGAGCACTACCGCTGATGCACTCGATACTTTATATTGACCGAACGCTAATTCTTTTAATCTTTCTTTTCGCTCTTGATCACGAATTACAACATAATGTGTGTGCTGCAAATTATAGCAAGATGGAGAAAGCTTAGTTAACTCAAATATTTTTTTAAAATCCTCATCAGGGATTTCTATACCTTGTATAAATTTCATTGCAGAACGTCTAGCAATTGCTAATTCTTCAAAGTTCACCGTATATCCTCCTTAATAACTATAAATTTAAATATACATTAATTTATACAAATGGATAAATTAAATAAAAACACTTTAAATCCGAATAATAATTATGATTAACAGCAAAAAAGACAAAAAGCTGAAACAATTAGTTCATACGAAATTCACACGAATCTATTACTATAGAAATTGTACATAGTGAACTTATTAACAATCACGTTTATTTATATAGAATCTTACTCGAAAGGAGTTGAAAGTATGAAAACTAAATATCGCTTTATGATCTCATCATTTGCCGCTTGTGCTTATATGATTTGGTATTTAGTATAATAACAACCTCACTTGTAAATAGGAAAAGGTGTGTATATAAAATGGAATATAATCAATCAACAGTTAACTACTGGAAAGCTTTTGTATTACCATATACATTTGCTTTAGAAGAGTTAAAAACTAAATTTGAAATTATGAACCGGGAAGCTCAATTTTTAGAGGATTACAACCCGTTTGAACATATAAAAACAAGACTAAAACAACCTGAAAGTATTATTAAAAAGCTTGAACGTAAAAATTTATTACCGACAGTTGAAAATGCCCAAAGGCATTTACAAGATATTATTGGTATTCGTATTACATGTTGCTTCGTAGAAGATATTTATCATTTAAAAGAAGTCATTCAAAAGCGTGAAGATATGGAAATCATAGAGGTAAAAGATTATATCGCTAATCCAAAGGGAAACGGTTATAAAAGTTTACACATGATTATTAAATATCCTTTATCACTGAATTCTGGTACAAAAGATGTATTTGCAGAAATTCAGTTACGTACACTGGCAATGGACTTTTGGGCAAGTTTAGAACACAAACTTTATTATAAATATGAAGGGAAAATACCGGAGTATTTAAAAGATGAACTACATGATGCAGCAATGAAAGCTGAAGATCTTGATAATAAAATGGCCACAATTCGTCAAGATATTGATGATATTGAGGCATGCTCAAATCAAATTATGCTACCACTATAAAAAAAGGTTCTCGCCAATGAGAACCTTTTTTGTACCATTTTTTAGAAGTGCGACTCCCACACTTATTAAAGTTTCACGTTATTTTTTCTCTATCGTGCGAACCTCTTCAATCTTCCATTTCTCATCTTCTTTTCCAAGAGCGTACTGTACTTTCTTTTGAAGAGTGACACTATCGTCTACTTCCTTTTCTTTCGTTTCAACAATAACATACCCTACTTTACTAGCTTTCATATCTATATGTTCCAATTCAATCTTCTTATTTCCCTTTTGAAATGCGGCTTCTTTTTGTGTTTTTAAGTCTTCAGCACTAGGCATCTTCTTTGAAAATAACTCCATATGTTCTGCAAAATTTTTTTCATTCGTCGTTCGCACAAATGTAGTAATAACATCTTGAATAGATTTCTCTTCTTCTTTTGTTATTTGTACCTTTTCCTCAGTTTTTTTAGTAGTAGATTTTTGTTCTACGTTATTCTCTTCTTGTTGACATCCAACTAGTAATACTACAAATACTAGAAGGAATCTTAATTTCCTAAATATTTTTTCCATATTCCCAACTCCTAAAAAGAAAAGTGAGGCATTTCGCCTCACTTTCGCTCTTAATTAACGTCTTCCTTTATTCGGATCGCCACCGCCAACGATATCAAAGACACGTTTCGCTATATTTGTATTCTCTTGAACGCCTGAGAATAAGTATTTACCTGGACCAAATGCATACACGTTCACATCTTCCCCTGTATGCCCACCAGTTGTCCAGCCTGTAACCGAGCGCTTATTGAAAATATCTTCAATTGCATTATCAATCTTTGTTACATCTTTTGACGGAGCTATATCATTTACAGCTTGAATTTCTTCTGGAGTTAATTGTAAATCAATATACTTTTTCAATGTTTCTTCTACATTTGCACCTTTTGCAATCTCATTTGCCATAAAGTCTGGTGTGCGTTTTGCAGCTTTAATTGGATCTACTTTAAAGTTATACTCGCCATTGGCACCTAAAGATAATCCACCTGTAGCGTGGTCTGCCGTTGCAACAACTAACGTATTTTTATCTTTTTTCGCAAACTCAATCGCTGCTTTGAAAGCTTTTTCGAAGTCTTCCATTTCACTCATTGCACCAACGATATCATTATCATGTCCAGCCCAGTCGATTTGACTTCCTTCCACCATTAAGAAGAAACCATTTTTATTTTTGTTCAAACGCTCAATTGCTGCATTAGTCATTTCTTCTAATGAAGGTGTTTTATCATTACGATCAATCATTTTATCTAATCCACCTGGTGCAAATAAACCAAGAATTTGATCATTTTTATCATTTAACAATTGATCTCGATCCGTTACATAGCTATAACCAGATTTCTTAAACTCTTCTGTAAGATTACGATCTTTTCTAACAAAGTTCTTTACACCGCCGCCAAGCATAACATCTACTTTATGCTTCCCTTTAATTTTCTCATCAAAATAATCATTTGCAATTGCGTCCATATTTTTACGGCTAATGTCATGCGCACCGAAAGCAGCTGGTGTTGCATGTGTAATTTCAGAAGTTGCAACAAGTCCCGTTGATTTCCCTTTTTCTTTCGCTTGCTCAAGAACCGTTTTCACTTCCGCTTTATCATTATCAACTGCAATTGCAGCATTATATGTTTTAATCCCTGCTGACATAGCTGTTGCTGCTGATGCAGAGTCTGTAATATTTTCATGCTCATCTTCTGGGTATGTTTTTTGTGTTCCTACAAGATGCTTATCAAATTCTGTAGATTCCATTTCAAAGGTTTTTGGATTATCTTTCATATAACGGTGAGCCGTCATATATGAAGGGCCCATACCATCCCCAATTAATACGATAACATTTTTAATCTTTGCATTGCTTCCGTTCTCATCTGCATTAACCTCACTAGAACGAGTAAAATTCCATGTTGCTACCGAAGTAACTGCTAATGATGCCACAACTGCAAATGGCCATGCTTTTTTCACAAACTTTTTCACTGTCTTGTCCCCCTAATTAGGTTATTCATTTCCCACTATCAAATTTAACGGAAGACTATTAAGAGAAAATTAGCTGTATGTAAATTTTTTGTTAACTTATGTAAATATCAGTTATAATTTGTATAACTTTGTCTCTTCGTATCAGCCATCCTGCCCTTTACAATTTAAATATAAACAGGTTGGATTTCATTTAACGTAAATCTCTTTTTTTTACATTTTGACTCTATTTTTATGAAATTAAATAGAAATGCGGTGAGCCTTTATGAAAATAGTAAAGCTAAATGAGTCTTTTATTTTTGAATTACTTAATCTTTGCAAATCTGTTGGATGGTTACACGATGAAATTTTTATGAAAAAGCAATTCGAAATGTATCTTTCTATCGGCACACTTGTAGGTTATATTCATGAAAACAAACTCATTGCGACTGGAGGAGTATTTCCCTTTACAAGTAACTTCACTTCCATTGGTATGTTAATCGTTCACCCTAATTTTCAAGGACGAGGAATAGGGCGCATGTTGCTAAATCATTGCTTGGAACAAATTCATCCAAAACAACCAATTGCACTTATTGCGACAAAAGCTGGCGAACCTCTATACACATCATGTGGATTTCAAACAGCAACAACAATTCATCGTTTTGAAAAGCAAACTACTAAGACGTATCCTTCTCACTTACAACAAGTACGAGAAGAAGACCTTATATCTCTTACTTCTCTTGATCAAATTGCAACTGGTGTGAATCGTTCTCTACTTTACTCTTTGCTATTACCAAGGGCCATACACGCTTTTAAAATTGAAAGAAATAACCGTATAGAAGCTTTTTCATTATGCATACGAAAGGGCAATATATTATGTATCAATCCACTTATCGCCAAGCAAGAAGAAGATGCTATTCAAATATTAAAAAAGATATGTGAATGTTGGAATGGTATAGTACGAATTGATGTCCCACACTCACAATTTACATTTCGTAAATTTCTTCAAACAGAAAATTTCCAAGAAACGCTCCTTTCACCTCTTATGATAAAAAATGGTAGCCAACTTCCTGGAAATCGTAATATGCTATTTGCTATGATAGATACAGCGTTATGTTAGAAAGGAGACACCTAATTGAAGCGATTTAGCTATTTTATGGTAGGTTGTCTTACTCTTACACTATTAGTAGGATGTAGTGCAGCAGAAAAGCCAGTAGAACAAGTAAAGCAAGTGAAAAATACAATTACAGCTAAACTAGCTACCGAGGAAAAAATGGTAGAAATAGATGGTCAAACCATTTACTTTAAAAAGATTGGTAATGAAAAACCACCTTTACTTATGATTCATGGCTTTGGAGGGTCATCAGATGGTTTTCAAAAGATTTACTCCGATTTAGCAAAAGATCATACAATTATTTCTGTAGATGCTTTAGGATTCGGGCGCTCATCTAAGCCAATGGATTTTTATTATTCTTTTCCAACTCATGCAAATTTGTATTATAAATTAATGAAAAAACTAGGGTATGATTCATTCGCAATACTGGGGCATTCCATGGGGGGAGAAATTTCTCTAAATTTAACATATTTATATCCTGAAGCAGTTACTCACCTTATTTTAACTGATGCTACAGGTGGTCCTCATACATTCGTTACTAAACAAGGCTCACCAAAACCACAATTGTCGACTGATTTAAATGCCGTTTCTTCTATTACTGATTATGATGAGAGCAAAGTGAAATTCAAACGTAACGATGAAGAGCATTATAACAAAATGAAACTATGGCCTAGACGTCTTAAAATTAATGCGAATGAAATGAAACAGCCTACTTTAATTATATGGGGCAGAAATGATAGTAGCGTTTCTTGGAAAGAAGGAGAAACGTATCATCAATTCTTAAAAAATAGCACTTTACATATTATTGAAAAAGGTTATCATGCACCATTTCGCCAAGAACCACAAGAATTTGTCGGGTATGTACAAGACTTCTTTAAGAACAATCCGATCAAAGTTGAAAAATAACATAAACGGGTATCTCATTTTGAGATACCCGTTTTCATATATTAAGCAGCTTGCTTTTGGCGTTTTTGAGTTTTTGATCCTAATACTTTCGGGATAACAAAGCCATCCATTCCAAATTTCCCAGCGTTCATACCGGCAACAAGAACAAACATAGATAAGATAACCATCTCAGGGTTCACACCAATTGACCCACTAAACATATAGGAAAAGTTCATTACAAGACCAAAAAAGACTGCTGTTTTTGTTAAACAGCCTACAATTAAACCAATTCCGACTAAAATTTCTCCCCATGTTACAAGCGTATTAAACAAATCTACATTTGGAATTGCAAATTCTTGTAAGAATGATGCCCACCAAGATTGAACAGCCGGTTGTGCACCTTTAGATTTTTCAATTGCGCCTTGCAAATAACCTGTTGCATCGAATCCTTTTCCTTGTAGTTTACCGATTCCAGCCATTAACCATGTGTAACCAAGATATACTCGAATTACTGCTAATACAAAAGAAACTGCTTTGTTTTCTCTTAAAAATTGAATAACCATATCTTCCTCCTAAAGTTGTAATTAAGTTAGTTACAGTTAATATAATAACATTAGTTACTTATTTTTCAAATGTTAATTATGAATAATTCATGAAATGTGTATGAAACATTAAAAACTAACGTTTATATAGTAACTTTTATTACCTGTAAAAACTTGAACATATCATACCACAGGTGATAATCATTTTCATTGAAAAAAATGTAAAATAATTGTGAGTTAAATGTGAAACACGTTTATTCGAATATAGAATAAACGTGTTTCACACTAATTATAGAATCGAAATGTATGTGTCTCCTCATCAATTAAACTCGCTTCTTGAAACGCTTCTTCTAACGTTTTCCCATGGTTAATAACCCCATAAAATAAGCGTATAGTAAACATAAGTGCTGCATTTCCATCTACATAATCAATCGATCCAATATATGATTTTGCACCACTATGTAAAAAGATTTTGCAATATTTTTCTCCCCTAACGTGCACCCGCTATTTACAATATGTGTATTATGCAATTTTGCATATTTATAAATTTCTGCTGTACCAAAATATCCTCTCGGTTCATCTTGTTCATATACTTCTTCGTCTAATTCTTCCATGACAAACTTTCCTTCTTCACCATGAAAGCAAAAAATAATATAATTAATATCGTTAAATAAGTTCTTTCCAGAAAGAACTTCCACAAAATCTTTCGGTCTACCAATCCAATATATCACAACTCTTGCACCAAAATACTCAAGAGATGCTCGGATTGATTGCGCCTCTAAATCCGAATTAAAACCAACTACTAATGCAATATTCAACATACAACCCCATCCTATAATCAGCCCTTATTAATCAGACTTTTATGGGATATATCCATTTCATATATGCCCGTTTCTTTCAAAAAGTCTGATCTATTTAAAACGACTTTCTGTAAATATTGCCTATATGCTGTAATTGTTCCATCGTGAGATACAATGCAAATTCTTTCAACACTCAGTTCATAACACCAAAGAAGAAATTCATCTACTATTTGCTGAAAACTATTCTCTGAAATAGTGTTTATACCTTCCTTCCATAACTGATTATTTGAGCTTTTCTCTATCGAAAAATGCGGAAATAACTTTGTTATCATTCCCTGATCTACTATATAATCGCACGGTAATGTTTTCGCTCCTTCTCGATAAGGAAAAATACGTGGAGATACATATGGATGGACTATTTTTTGACAAGCTACTTTCGCACTCCATATTGTCGCCGTTTGTAAAGTTCTAAGTGTAGGACTAACAATTAATATATCCGCTTCTTGTAATGATACATCACGTTGAAGTAATTTAGCTTGAGCCTTTCCTACTCTCGTCAATGGTGTGTCAAACACTTGTAAACTTTCTGGTAAATCCGTTGTATGTTTACCTTCACCATGCCGAACAAAAACGATTTTCATATTCAGTCTCCTCTTACTATAAAATCCTCACACATATTTCTTCCCTATTGCATTCTTTATTCCTGCTGTATAAAAACCGATATGTAAAAAAGGTTTGTAAAATATTACAATATTACATGTAAAATACTTTTTACACCGGAAGGAGAATTACATATATGAAATGGATAATTGTCTTTATTGGAATGATTGTATGGGGATATATAAACGGCTTCTTTAGTAGTGATAAAACTGCTAATCCTTGGATTACAGATGATGAACGTGAAACAAAAATTAAACAAAAAGCAATTACGGCAAGCTGGTCCGGTGTTTTTATGTTTTGTACCATTAGCCTCTTAAATAAATGGTTAGGTTTAAGCACAAATGATAACTCACCGTACTTACCAGACCCTATCGCAGCTATTTTAAAGGCAAATGTAGAGTTACAAGTTTTACTCATGCTATTTGTTATGTATGGAATATTTTACTTACATTATCGAAGAAAATTAAGTGCCTAACTTCTAACTCATGATTATCCTCCTAAATGGTTATAGTAATCATGACAAAATGAAAGGAGAGATATAAACATGAGTAACTCGAATGAATTTTTAGATACACTACATGAAAAACAAGCAAAAGATGAACAAAATAGAAAGCGCCAAGGGAACGGAAACCCAGCGAAAAAAAAGCCAAATAAAACACATAAATAACAGTAAAAAACTGCCTAAAACGATCTTTTAGGCAGTTTTTTATTCTTCTTTCACCGAGATAACATTTTCCCAATTCCATTTCTCATAATACCACTCTGGTATATCTACATTTTCAATCCACTTTTTTTCATGTTTTCCATCACTATGAGCTATCCATATATTAGCTTTCTTACGATCTGAACGTATCCATATTAATTGATTGCTCTTCTTCATGAAAATTGGATGATAATCGCCTTGCTTATTAGATGACTTTGTAATTTGATATTGTTTATCGCTTGTGCTATTTATCTCATATAAAGATGGGAATGGCCTTTTTTCTGGCAGAGTTTCAAACCCTCCCTCTTTTGCTCGTGAAACGATAATTACATTATCGTTCTTCCATGTAAAATCCCAATCCACATATCCTTTCGGCGTAAATGTTTGCTGCTGGAGTGCTGGCAGTTCTTTTATTTTTAAATGTTTATTCTCTAATGCAACTCTCCCGCTTCCCTCAATATAAGCCAATATGTTTTTTGATGGCGCCCATTTGAACCATTCTGTATTTAATAGCATTTGATCTACTATTTCAAACCGACTACCATCTGCTCGAACTAAGCAAAGCGTATTACTATCAGCTGACCATGAAGCTGTCGGTATCGCTAAAAATGAAATCCACTTTTGATCTGGTGACCACTTAAAGCCACTTGCTACTAGCGCTAGAAAATCATCATGTTCATTTGGCAATGCATACAAATGCTTCATTTTGTGAGGATTCATATGTGCATCTTTTTGCACTTCATATAGCTGAGCCCCTGTCCATCCTGTTGGAAGTAAGTGCGCTTCAGAGGATACAAGAAAGTTCTTTCCATCAGGATACCATGCATAATCACCCACACCAGCCGATACATTTTCAAAATCTGCATTCTTTTTTTCTACATCAAATGTATTCAATGTACCTGTAAATATAAATGCAATTATATTTTCTGTTGGTGACCATTGATAATTCGATGCTTCTGAGTGAAACGGCGTAACTTTCTTTCCATCTTTCAGCCGATATAACTCAAGAATATTTTGTTTCTCCCCTTTTACATATGCCAGCCATTCTCCATCATGTGACCACTTTGGCCCTGTTATGTTCTCTCCTTTTGTAAGTTGTTTTTCTTTCCCATCAACTTTAATCCAAAGGTTATGATGACGAATAAAAGCAACTTTCACACTATTATTTTCTGCGCTAGTAATAGCGATAGAACATAAAAACATAAACAACACTACACTACCACTTACTATTAGCCTTTTCATACCATCACTCCATTTCCCTCATAGCATTCCTCACTTTCTTCCTACAATATGTGAAAAATATCGATTCGACATAATCAGAAAAAATTCCCCAAGAAATTTTCAATTCATAGAGGATTGGTATGAATTATGTCGAAAGTATAGTTTAGCCAACATTTATATTTATAAGTTCTAACTAAAATGTAAGATTCCATTTCTGAATATTGGCACTTTTTATTAGGGGGAGTATCAATGAAAAAAACTACATCTACACTATTAAGCATGGCGCTTGTCTTTTCTAGTTTTGGAGCTTTAAGCACTCATGCTGAATCACTACAAAAGGAGAAGCAATTTAGTCCACAATTAAAAACAACGATTGAACAGTGGGGAGAACATAAAATTGCTCAAAATGTTGAAACGAAAACAACAAAAGAAATATCAGTAATTGTAGAATTGCAACATGCACCTCTCGCTGCTCAAAGTAATATTCAGCATGCTCCAGATTTACAAAATAGTAATGCGCAGTCTTATCATGCTGAGCTAAAAAAAGCACAAGAAGATACGACTAAGAAAATAAAAGAAAAAGCACCTGGTGCAAAAATTAAAGAAGTGTATAATACGTTATTTTCCGGATTCTCTATTTCAGTTCCTGGAGATCAAATTACCTCTCTTGCCTCTTTACCTGAAGTAAAAGCAGTCTATCCGAACTTAACATATAAATTGCATGAAACATCAAAAAGTACTACTAACGAAGAAGCACCAAATATCGGTGGACCGACAATTGGTGCACCTGAAGCGTGGAATTTAAAAGATCCATCTGGCAAACCGCTTGATGGAAAAGGCATGAAAGTAGCCATTATCGACTCTGGCGTAGACTATACACACCCTGACTTAAAGGCAAATTATATCGGTGGATATGACACGGTTGATGAAGATAGCGATCCAATGGATGGTAACGTACATGGTACTCATGTAGCTGGAATTATTGCGGGTAATGGACAAATTAAAGGCGTTGCTCCAAACGCTTCTATTCTAGCCTACCGTGTAATGAATGACGGTGGAACTGGTACAACAGATGATATTATCCAAGGGATTGAGCGAGCGATTCAAGATGGTGCAGATGTGTTAAACCTCTCCCTTGGGCAGGATTTAAATGTACCTGATCAGCCTGTAACATTAACGTTAGAACGAGCAGCGAAACTTGGTGTTACTACTGTCGTTTCAAATGGAAATGACGGACCAAAACCTTGGTCTGTTGATGCTCCCGGTAACGCAAGTAGTGTCATTTCTGTTGGAGCATCTACGGTTTCTATCCCGTTTCCAACATTCCAAGTAGCTGGTTCCAGCAAAACATATCAAGGGTTACCGTTATCAAAATCCGATTTTCCAATAGGAAATGATTCCCCTCTTGTATACGTTGGTTATGGCAATCCAAGTGATTATGCAAAACAAGATGTGAAAGGGAAATTCGCACTTATTTTACAAGGTACTTCTAGTACATTAGTAAAAGCAGAACAAGCGAAGCAAGCTGGGGCGCTTGGTGTGTTATTAATCTCTAGCGAAAAAGAAATGAATATGATGCCGGAATATTTTTCACGTGAACATCTAGCTGTCCCAGTAATGCAATTATCAAATACAAATGGGGAAGAATTAAAAACTTTAATTACAAAACGAAAGAAAAATATAAAAATTGGACAACCAAAGCAAACAGAACTTATCGGTAACTTTAGTTCAAGAGGACCATCACAAGGAAGTTGGCTAATAAAGCCTGATGTTGTTGCACCTGGAGTACAAATTACTAGTACAGTACCGCGAGGCGGCTATGAATCGCATAACGGAACAAGTATGGCTGCTCCGCAAGTAGCTGGAGCGGTTGCCCTCTTGCGTCAAATGCATCCTGATTGGACGACAGAACAATTGAAAGCGGCTCTTGCTAACAATGCAAAAACATTACATGATGTCAATGAAAATACATACCCTGTTATGGCACAAGGATCAGGTTTAATTAACATTCCGAAAGCAGCTCAAACAAATGTATTAGTAAAACCTAACAATGTCAGCTTTGGTCTTATTAAGCCAAATAGCGGAAAAGTAAAACTGACGCAAAATGTTACATTACAAAACCTTTCTAGTAAAAAGAAAAGTTTTTCAACTCGTGTGGAGTTACTAGATGCAAACACAAACACAAAAGTAAAAGCTTCTGTCCCTTCATCGATTAGCATTCAACCGAATAGTAGTACCGAAAAACCATTTACTATCACTGTAGATAGCTCACTACCACAAGGTGTGTATACTGGAAATGTATATGTAAAAGAACAAGGGGCAAAAGAAGAAATTCGAATTCCATTCACATTTAGTATCGATCCTAAAGATTATAAACGTATCGATGGACTTGAAATTATTAATTCTACTTTTAGCCCAAATGGCGACCACGTACTAGATGATAATCTCATCAACTACTATTTAGTTGCGCCTGTGGATGATGTAACATTGCATGCAAATTTAGTTACGAAAGAACGTGTAACGTATCAAGGGATTATCCATCAAGCTAAAAATGCAACTCCTGGATACAAACCTTTCAAATGGAATGGTACAAAAACCGATGGAACTCCTTTAGCTGACGGGCTATATCAAATCGAAGCAGTTGCTTCTAATTCTGGCGGAGAAACAAAACAAACAGCTGCTGTATTTCTTGATCGAACTGCACCTAAGTTAACATACGAAGTTGACCAAGAAAATCTCGTAATTAGAGGAAAAGTTGATGATATTCTACTAGATTGGATGTCAGAATCTGGTTGGATAGCACCTGGTATTCCAGTGAGAATGCAATATGAAATTAACGGAAATGGTGTATGGGACCAGGCATTCCTGAACCCTTGGGATAAAAGCTATGACATTTATTTCGATCGTACTCAATTACAAGAAGGAAAAAATACTATTCACATTGTAGCAACTGATGCAGCTGGCAATACCTCTAATTTAACTGTTAATTTAGAAGTGAAATAAAGTGAAACTTTAATCAGTAGAGATTTCGTTCATCCCCACTGATTATTACCCTTCACCAATCGGGAGTTACGGGCAGTTAATCTCCCATCTCACTTCTTTGCTCCAACCGAATTTTGAGGTAGGAATTTTACTGCTCATTAACACGGGATAAAAAATTTTTGTTGACAATTTTTTTAATATAGTTTTATAATACAAAACATAGTTTAGTTGAACGAATTATATATCGGCTTTGAAGGAATACTAGTAGCGACTTATATCACTGTCTCAGAGAACTGATGGTTGGTGCGAATCAGTACATATACAAGCGTGAATTACAATTCTGGAGCTTCTTTCCCGTAATGCTTTTTATGCATGAAGAGAAAGACGGATCTTTCCGTTATCGTAAAGTGAGTGGTAAACAATTAGTTGTTTACAAATAGGGTGGTACCGCGATTTTTATCGTCCCTATCGGATTTTCCGATAGGGACTTTTTTGCGTCCATCCTCTTACACAATTTCATATATACGCGTTGAAAGAATCGCAGTAGTATCTTATATCCCTGTTACAGAGAGCTAATGGTCGGTGGAAATTAGCACATATATAAGTATGAATTACAATTCTGGAGCTTCTTTTTCGTAGTGCTTTTATGCATGAAGGAAAAGACGGAATTTTTCCGTTATCATTAATTGAGATGTAAGTATATTTTCACTTACAAATAGGGTGGTACCGCGATTCTTTCGCCCCTATCGGATTTTCCGATAGGGGCTTTTTCTATTTCTCACAGAAACAGATGTTAAATAATTCCGAATCTTATGATAAAATTTTATAAGCGCTTACAAATAATGAAGGGAGGTGATACAAGCTATACGAAATCGATATTCAATTTTATAGAAAAAAAGGAGGATGTCTAAATGACAAAGAAAACAGAAATTCCATCGCATTTAAAACCATTCGTATCCACACAACATTATGATCAATACACACCGGTGAATCACGCTGTGTGGCGTTACATTATGAGACAGAATCATAGCTTCTTAAAAGACGTTGCTCATCCAGCCTATGTGAACGGACTACAATCATCTGGTATTAATATAGATGCAATTCCAAAAGTAGAAGAAATGAATGAGTGTTTGGCACCAAGTGGCTGGGGCGCTGTAACGATTGACGGACTTATTCCCGGCGTAGCATTCTTCGATTTTCAAGGACACGGATTACTACCGATCGCAACAGATATTCGGAAAGTAGAAAATATCGAGTACACACCAGCTCCAGATATCGTACACGAAGCCGCAGGACACGCACCGATTTTACTTGATCCTACATATGCAAAATATGTGAAACGTTTTGGGCAAATTGGTGCAAAAGCTTTCTCTACAAAAGAAGAACATGATGCATTTGAAGCTGTTCGTACATTAACGATAGTGAAAGAAAGCCCTACTTCTACTCCTGATGAAGTTAAGGCTGCTGAAAATGCTGTAATTGAAAAACAAAACTTAGTTTCTGGTTTATCAGAAGCTGAACAAATTTCACGTCTTTTCTGGTGGACAGTAGAATATGGATTGATCGGAAATATAGATGATCCAAAGATATATGGTGCTGGTCTCCTTTCTTCTGTTGGCGAAAGCAAACATTGCTTAACAGACGCTGTAGAAAAGGTTCCATTTTCTATCGAAGCATGTATAGGGACAACTTATGACGTAACAAAAATGCAACCACAACTATTTGTTTGTGAATCCTTTGAAGAATTAACAGATGCGCTTGAAACATTTTCTAAAACAATGGCCTTTAAAACAGGTGGAAAAGAAGGTTTAGAAAAAGCAATTCGCTCTGAGAACTATGCAACAGCTGAGCTAAATAGTGGATTACAAATTACAGGTACATTTAGCGAGACAATTGAAAACGATGCAGGTGAATTAATTTACATGCGAACAAATTCGCCAACGGCATTAGCGCTTCATAATAAACAGTTAGCAAATCATTCTAATTCTGTACACAGTGACGGATTTGGAACACCGATTGGATTACTCACTGAAAATATTGCATTAGAAAATTGTACAGACGAACAACTACAATCATTAGGAATTACAATTGGAACTATCGCTGAGTTTACTTTTGCAAGTGGTATTCATGTAAAAGGAACAGTAACAGATATTGTAAAAAACGATAAGAAAATTGCTCTTATTTCCTTTATCGATTGCACAGTTACTTATAACGCCCGCGTTTTATTTGATGCTTCATGGGGCGCATTTGATATGGCTGTTGGCTCACAAATCACTTCAGTATTCCCAGGTGCCGCAGATGCCGCAGCATTTTTCCCAATGGATGAAGAAGTTCACGAAATTCCTGCTCCACTTGTACTGAATGAACTTGAACGTATGTATCAAACAGTTCGAGATATTCGAAGTGAGGGGATTTTACACGACGCGCATATCGATCAATTAGTAGCAATTCAAGAAGTATTAAATAAATTTTATGCGAAAGAATGGTTGCTGCGCCTTGAAGTATTAGAGTTACTTTTAGAGCATAACAAAGGGCATGAAACATCGGCAGCATTACTACATCAACTTTCTACTTTCACAACTGACGAAGCTGTAACACGCCTTATTAACAATGGTCTTGCGTTACTTCCAGTAAAGGATGTGAAAAATGATGCTAAGATTAACTGAAGAAGAAGTTCACGAAGAATTATTGAAGGTAGATAAATGGATGGTAAAAGATGAGAAATGGATTGAACGAAAATATATGTTTTCCGACTACTTAAAAGGAGTCGAATTTGTCTCTGAAGCCGCCAAACTATCAGAAGAACATAATCACCATCCATTTATCCTTATCCAGTATAAAGCAGTTATTATTACTTTGTCATCTTGGAATGCAAAAGGTTTAACGAAACTAGATTTTGAGCTTGCAAAACAATTTGATGAACTATTTTTACAAAACGAAAAAGCAATTATAAGAAAATAAAAGGAGAAGCCTTTTTAGGCTTCTCCTTTTATTTTGAAATGGATACAATGTCCAAATGGATCCTCGACTTGTAATATTCCATCTTTGTACGTAGCAATCTTGCCAATATTTTTTAAGCTTTCACATACTTGCTCTTTTTGTTTTTCATTCGCTAGTACAACTGTGAAATATTTCAAACCAACAGAACCTGGCATTTGCGGTGGTACCCCTTCACCTTGCCATGTATTTAAACCGATATGGTGATGATAACCACCTGCAGATACGAACAATGCTCCATTACGAGATGGAATCGTTACTTCAAAACCAAGACCATCAACATAGAAACGTTTCGCTTCCTCTAAATCAGCTACATGAAAATGAATATGCCCCATCACAGTACCAGCTGGAAAGCCATTCCATGTACTTCCTTGCTGTAATAATTCTTCACCAGCTAACGGGTTACTAACAAATGGGAGTTCTCCATTCTCATCACGCCAAACTTCTTTTTGTCGATCATGATAAATTTCAATCCCGTTTCCATCTGGATCAGCTAAATAAAGAGCTTCACTAAAGTAATGATCGGCTCCGCCATGTAGTGGATATACCATCTCTACAAGATGACGAAGAACATTCGCTAAATCCTGTCTACTTGGTAATAAAATTGCGTAATGATATAACCCTGTTCTTCCTCTTTGCTTCGGAAAAGCTTCTTTCTTTTCTTCAATGATAAGAAGTGGTTCATCATTTTCATTCCCAAATGTAACGACTGCTTCTTCTTCTCTTAGCACCTTCATACTTAGTACTTCCGTATAAAACTCTAGTGATTTCTTTACATTAGATACGTATAAATGAACAACATCAAGTGTTGTATCGGGATGAAGTTGAAAACTCATCTTGTTAGCCCCCCCATTTAAATTAGTTCTTCTTTGACATTTTTTCTTTTAAGAAATTATCTACAAAGCCATCAGCTTTTGCAACAAATAAGTATGCACCCATTGCTAATAATGCAAGTTCTAATTCGAAACCAGGATTTTTTCCATCTCCCAATAAACCAGCTGACCATTTCACTTTTACGATTGCTCCAACCATAACAAGTGCAAATAATAATCCAATATATCTTACACCTAAACCTAGAATTAATAATAGACCTCCAACTAATTCAAACGTTGCTACACCGTATGCAAGTCCTCCTGGTAAACCAATACTTGTAAACCATCCTGCAATATTGTCAATTCCTGATTGGAATTTTGTTAAACCGTGCATGAAGAATGTTACCCCTAACACGATACGAATAATTAAGTTACCAATATGTTGATTCATTTCATTCTCTCCTTTATAGTTTTCTTATACAAAACTTTTATTTACATTACAAAACATACACTAATTTTTTTTATTCGTCAATTCATTTTCACTGGGAAAAAATATATTTTTTTTGCTATGATACAAATAGTTGTTTACAAAAAGGAGCTTGATTTTATGAATATTGGTTCTGCAATACGTGAAATTCGTCAACGTAGAGGCATAACAATTGCACAAATTTGCGAGGGAACAGGTCTTTCTAAAGGATTTATGAGTCAGGTTGAAAATAATAAAACATCACCATCTATCTCAACTTTAGAAACGATCTCCAATTTTTTAAACGTTCCCCTTCCCTATTTATTGTTAGAGCAAAAAGATCGATTAAAAATTGTCAAAAAAGAAGAACGGAAATACAGTGTATACGGCAAAGATGAGCAAAGAATTGAACATGTTGCGGAGCAAGGGGGCCTTCGCCTATCTTTAGTAGAAATCCCTACTGGATTCCCGAAAGAAAACTCACCAAATGCCCATGAAGGGGAAGAATGTCACCTTGTATTACGCGGAAAACTAGAAGTTCAGCACGGTGAAGATATTGCAATTGTAGAAGAAGGTGATTCTTTCTCATGGAATGCATGCGTTCCTCATATTGTTCGTAATATAGGAGAAGAAACTGCATTATTACTCATCTCTAGTTATGCGGAAAATCGAAAACGTGTTTATTAAATAACAAAAAAAAAGAAGCCTGTTAAACAGGCTTCTTTTTTATCCCCTTATAATTCCATAACTTGTCCCAACTAGTACAGTCTTTTCATGCTGATTGCGATAAACTGACTCGATTGAAACTTTTTTATAGCCTTCCATTTGCTCAACATTTGTTAAAGTTAGTTCACAAGTGATCGTATCTCCTGTGAAAACTGGTCTAATAAACTCACTTACTAATTCTCTTGCTATGTAATGTAACTCTTCTCCCACTTTCGTTCCAATGCTAGCAGTCAATAAACCATGAACCATTAATCTTCCATTTTCATCGTATTCCACATGGTGTCTACCTTTATCACCGGTAATATTTGCAAATTCAAAAACTTCTTCCTCAGTAAATCTTCTTTCATATTTAAATACATCCCCAGCTTTTACACTCATTTTTATCCCCCTAATAATAAACAGAATTTTCTTTTATTTTAGCATAAAACGAGCCTCAATCCATTCTCTATTATCAAAAGTCTCAAAATTACCTCGCTATACTTTTTTACTTTCCATTCATTTATCGGTGACCATCTCTTTTCGCGACTTGGTATCCATAATACGCACATGTTCCATTTCTTGATAGCTCTCTAACTTCAAATCCACAACTTCTATAAAAATCAAAATTGTTCGCTGATGTATGCGCAAACCAATCACCGTGGGGAAGTTTTTGCAGGCAAAGAGCTACAAGCTTCTTACCTAATCCCTTCCCTCTATATTCACACTTCACAACTAAATTTACTATGTTCGCAATCATAATTCCATCAGAAATGACTCTAACCATCGCAACCATCTCTTCCTCATCCCAAATTGTGAAAGCCCATGTTGAATTTTCGAATGCTATCGTAAATTTTTCAATTTGCCAAGAAGGGATATTATCATTACTCCAACCGGCATCTTCAAACAAAGCTTTAATTGCATATGCTGGTACGCTACTCGTTCCCTCACGAATAATAAGTCCATTATGATAAATGTACATGTAATCCCTCCCTTTATTTTCATATACCATTCTTCAAAAAATGCAATTTACCTTTAAAAAAGTAATTTTTTCATCCAACACGCTTAATAGAATAAACTAGAACATCGATTCCATGAAATGACGTTGTTTTCTCATAGCTGAGCCCGGTTTTTCTAGCAACAAATATTGAGGCGGGATGATTCGGATTAATAAGAGAAATTAATTTATTCATTCGTAATGCTTGGAAACCGTAGTCACGAAATGCTGCCGCTGCTTCTTTTGCATACCCTTTTCCCCAATACTGAGGAAGTAACCAATAACCAATTTCAATTTCCTCTTTTCCATCTATCTTCTGCTTTACCAGCCCTGCATGACCAATTCTTGTTCCCATTTCCTTTTCAATCAATACAAATAAACCGAGACCGTTTTTATAGCTAGGAATCACCCATTCCTCCAGACTTTTTTTACACTGCATATATGTTTTTAACGTCCCATTTCCAATATAACGCATTACCTTCTCGTTCCCCCATAGTGAAGCGTAGAACTGTAAATCATCCATTGTATATTTGCGAATTTGTAAACGTTCTGTATGAAACATGCTGGCACTCCTTTCCACTAATTTTTTCTTCATTTCACGATCACGTTTTGTGTGTATACGAAATGTTACTATTTATTATAAAGTGAAACTTTAATCAGTGGGAAATTTTGTTCATCCCCACTGATTATTAGCCTTCACCAACTAGGCGTTTACGGGCAGTGTATCTCCCGTCTAACTTCTTTGCTTTAGCCGAATTTTTAGGCGGGAGTCTTACTGCCTGGAAAATAGCTGGATAAATGAACCAACAATAAAATACAGAATATTCATTCTTAATAACTAAAAAAAGCAGTAGACAAATATTGTCCACTGCATCCATATCATAACTAGCATAAAGAAAACTACAATTGAGGGGGGTGTAGGATTTTCAAATATACTAGATACTGATCCCGTTCTAACGGGCGGTAAACTTTCCAATTGTTTCAAGTGAAAAGTTTACCGCACATAAGAACTTCCTTCGTTCATTAAGATAGTATTGCTAAATAATCATATACACGCTTAGATTTCTCTCCACCCATTCGTGCATGTTGAAGAAGAGAAATACCATGAGGGCCAGATGCACGCAATGCTTCTGGTTGAGCTACTAAAATAGCTTGTACAACTTCTAATTCACCAAGCATAGCTGCTGCAAAAATATCCATCCGAGCACCCTTTTCTAGTAAATAAAGAGCAATATCTTTACGACCTACATGTGCCGATGCGCCTAACGCACTTTCCCAATCTGATCCACCCCAATTATAAGAGGCGTGAAGTAAGCTTGGTGATTCAACCAATAGCTCTTGTACTTTCTCTAAATCCCCGTGAGCTGCCATAACAAATTCTCTTACTAATTCAGTGGTAATACGCTCTTCTGTTTGCATCGCTCTTCTCCCCTTCTAGAAATTCGTTTCGGTGTAAAAAACGGTTTGTCATTTCCTTGAAAAATATCTACATCTATGCCAAATACATGTTGAAACATTTCATGGCATAGTACTTCTTCTGGTATACCATCATACTGAATCTTTCCTCGCTTTAATACAAGTAAACGATCGCTATATTGAGCAGCTTGGTTAATGTCATGTAAAACCATTATAATTGTCATTCCAAACTCCTCATTTAATCGTTTCACAAGTTCCATTACTTCCAACTGGTGAACGATATCTAAAAAGGTTGTTGGTTCATCCAATAATAAGACATTTGTACGTTGCGCTAGCGTCATCGCAATCCAAGCACGTTGCCGTTCCCCTCCTGATAAAGAATGTAAAAGACGATATTCATACCCTTCAAGATTTGTAACAGACAATGCCCAATCAACAATTTCTTCATCTTCTTTATTTAAGCGGCTACTCCATGATTTATGTGGACCTCTTCCGAACTCAATTAGTTCTTTCACTGTCAAATCTAATTGATGATCATGCATTTGTGGTAACATCGCTAATTGCTTCGCTACATCAGCACTCTTCATCATATGAATATTTTTCCCATCTAAAATGATGTCCCCTTCGCTTTGTTTCAGTAGCCTTGCTATTAAACGAAGCAAAGTAGATTTTCCCGATCCATTCGGACCAATTAAACTAACGATTTCTCCAGCCTTAATATGTACATTCATATTTTGCATTTGAAATCTTTCAGAGTGTGCATAAAACACTTTGTTAACGGAAATCACGTTGTTTTCCTCCTCTATGAATTAAATATAAGAAGAAAGGACCACCTAAGAAGGACAGTAAAATACCAACAGGCAATTCAATTGGGTCAAACCAACTTCGAGCTATTGCATCCGCAAAAACAAGTAATACCCCGCCGCCAAGGCATGATAAAGGTAGCAAATATCTATAATCATTTCCAACTAATAAACGTAGCATATGTGGTACGACAAGACCGACAAATCCAATAAGACCAGACACACTTACCGCAATTCCAGCTAATAATGTACTTACTACGATTAAATAAAACCGACTTTTTTCCACATTATGTCCTAATAGTTTTGCCATTTCATCTCCAAGCATTAACACTCGAATATGCTTAATACCAAAGAAAGCTAATATAATGGCGAATATTGCATAATAAATAATCATGTTTAAATGTGCCCAACTTACACCACCAATGCCGCCCGCTAGCCACGGTAACACGGATTGTACTTTGTCACTATGTAATAACATTAAAGCTGACGTTGCTGCACCAATTAATGCATTGATTGACACTCCTACTAAGACGATTCTTGAAGGTGGTGCCCCTTTTTGCCATGATAAAGCATAAATAACCATCGCTGTTATGAAAGCTCCTAAAAACGCCCCTAGTGGTAAAAAAGCTAGATGCTGTGGGAATAAAATCATGATGACAATTGCTACAAGGCCTGCCCCAGATGAAACCCCGATAATACCAGGATCTGCAAGAGGGTTTCTCATAACCCCTTGCAGCAGTGTACCAGATGCAGCTAAACATGTTCCTACTATAAACCCAACGAGAACTCTCGGTATGCGAAGATCCCATACAATTCGATGAACTGTCGAACCTTCATCTTGTATACCTGTTAGAATGTCTCGTACAGAAAAAGATAAACTTCCTGCGAAAAGTCCGTAAAAGAGGCCTAGAATTGTTAATACAACTAAAGTAACTGCTATTATCCATCTTTTTTTCGCAAAAGGATGTTCCTTTTCTCTTACTACTTCACTACTTTCCATACGTATCATTTCCTTACATCTTGTATACTTTTATACATAAAGTCCATTGCTTCTGTAACTTTTGTCCCAGGATTAGATCCAAATAAATCAGGTGGCAAAATAACTACGCGGTTTTGTTTTACTGCATCTAAATTTTTCCACGCTTCATTTTTCATCATTTCGCCTTCGAATGCTTTTTTCACACTTTTTGGATCTCCGTGTGTAATTAAATAAATGACATCTGGATTCGCCTCAATAATACGTTCTACACTTAGCTGTGCATATTGCGGATATTCTTTCGTTTCTGGAAAATCAGAAGCAATATTTTTCCCGCCTGTTTTTTCTAAAACATCACCTGATAAAGATGTTGGTAATGCCGCTAAATAAGTACCTGGTGCGCCATACACTAGCAATGCTTTCACATCGCTCTTTTTCTCATATTTCTTCATTTGATCATTGATTTTTTGATTAAGTTCTTTTGCTTTATCTTCTTTCTTCATTACCGTTCCATATAATTCAATATTCTTTTGAATATCTTGTACAGAATTCGCAGAAGAAATGATTACTTTCGTTCCCTGTCCTTCAACCGTTGGCACATTCTTTTGGAATCCATTGTTAGCAACAAGTACATCGGGCTTTAAACTAGCAATTTGCTCAAAGTTCGGTTGATGTGCATTCCCGATTACTTTTGCTTTCTTTAACTCCTCTGGAAGAGTTAATTTCGTATCCGGACGACCTACTACTTTTCCACCTAAAGCATGAATAATATCCATGTCTCCCATACTTAATGTTGCAAAACTTTCTGGTACTTTATCGAATGTTACCTTTCTCCCTGACAGTTCGGTAATTTCGATTTTTTCTTTTCCTTTTTCTGTTTTGGTTGCAGACGCTTTCTCGTCCCCTTTGGCACTGCAACCTATTAACAAGAAAAAAATAGATAAAATCGCTGTAAATAGCGTAATAGATTTTTTCATTCCTTCACCTCTAATTGATAATGATAATCATTAACTACTATTCTACTTTAATTGATAAGGATTATCATTGTCAACATGAAACGCATACATTTTTCTACAAAAAACAAAAAGCGCGACAAAAAGATTCTTTCTTTTCGCCGCGCTCTAGTTAACAATATTATTCACATTCGTTTTCCTCTAACTGGTCACGCATCACTTTCACACGCTGAAAGAAAAAGAACGATAAACTTAAAAATATAACGATGCTCCCCATCATAACAAAAAATTGGATTGTCTCTTTTGCTCCATCCGGAATCAACAAGCCAACCATTAACAATGTACTTACAGCGAGAAGAATTTGTCCGAACCGAGTATAATCTTCTATTTTTCCTTGTAATTCTTTCATTATATTCTCACTCCTCCATTTCACTTTATCATATTCTATGAAACTGAAAGACCAGTAAATACAGCCATTCTGGGAGATGTTTTCCAACAAAAAAAGAGCCGCTTTCTGCGGCTCTTTTTTAATCATTATTCACCTTTATATGCTTCCATATAAATTTCTTTCAGCTCTGAAATAAGCGGTAACTTTGGATTAGCAGTTGTACATTGATCTTCAAAAGCTCTTTCTGCTAATACTCCAACAACCTCTTCAAATTGCTCTTTATCTACCCCTTGTCCTGCAATACTCATATTAATATTTAAGCTTTTTCCAAGCTCAATAATTGCTTTGACGAGTGATTCCACACCTTCTGCTACTGAGCTTGCTGGAAGCCCGAGCATTCTCGCAATATGTGCATAGCGTTCATCTGCTACAAAGTGCTCATATTTTGGGAACAATGCGTGTTTTCTTGGCTTAATAGCATTATAGCGGACTACATGCGGCATAAGAATTGCATTTGCACGTCCGTGCGGAATATGGAATTCTGGACCAATTTTATGTGCTAAGCTGTGATTAATACCTAGAAAAGCATTTGCAAATGCCATCCCTGCAATTGCAGAAGCGTTATGCATTTTTTCCCGTGCTTCTTCATCATTTCCATCTTTATATGCTCTCGGTAAATATTTGAATACGAGATCAATAGCTTTTAATGCTAATCCATCTGTATAGTCATTTGCCATAACAGACACATACGCCTCAATTGCATGTGTTAAAACATCCATACCAGTATCTGCTGTTACATGTGGTGGTACTGTCATTACAAATTGTGGATCAACAATTGCTACATCTGGTGTTAATTCATAATCTGCGAGCGGATACTTTATATTATTTTTCTTATCTGTAATAACCGCAAATGGTGTCACTTCTGATCCTGTTCCTGATGTTGTTGGAATCGCAACAAACTGCGCCTTATTTCCTAATTCCGAATATTTACATGTACGTTTTCTTATATCTAAAAACTTCTGTTTAATGCCATAGAATGTCGTTTCTGGATGCTCATAGAATAACCACATTCCTTTTGCTGCATCCATAGCTGAACCACCACCAAGTGCGATAATTACATCTGGCTTAAAGCTTCTCATCATTTCCGCACCTTTAAAGACAGTTTCATCTGATGGATCTGGTTCGACCTCAAAGAAAACTTCAATTTTCACATCATTTGCATGCTTGTTTAAATAGTGCGTGACTGTATCCACATAGCCATGTTCAACCATTCCAGGATCCGTTACAATAAATGCACGTGAAATGTTAGGCATATTTGCTAAATACGCTGTAGCATGTTTTTCAAAATAAATTTTTGGCGGCAATTTGAACCACTGCATATTCTTTTTTCTATTTGCCAGCCTTTTTATATTTAATAAATGAGTCGCTGTTACATTTTGGGAAACTGAATTTTTTCCGTAAGAACCACAACCAAGTGTAAGTGATGGAATAAATCCGTTATATATATCCCCTATTCCACCTTGTGATGAAGGTGCATTTACAATGAGACGGCAAGCTTTCATACGTAATCCAAATTGCTTTTGCACTTCTTTATTTGTAGAATGAATAACTGCTGAATGTCCTAAACCACCGAGGTTCAACATTTCTTCGCAATATGTAAATCCTTTTTCTAATGAATTCGCCTTCACACAGGCTAATACTGGGCTCAGTTTCTCACGAGATAACGGGTATGCTGCTCCAATACCTTGAATTTCAGCTACAAGCATTTTTGTATGTTCAGGAACAGTAATCCCAACTAATTCGGCAATATACTGTGCTGATTTTCCTACAATATCACTATTTACTGCACATGTATTTTCATTTATAACGAGCTTTTCTAATTTTTTTCTTTCTTCTTCTGTTACAAAGTAACAATTGTTTTCGATCATTTCTGTTTTAACATCATCATAGATTTCTTTATCGACAATGATTGCTTGTTCCGATGCACAAATCATACCGTTATCAAATGTTTTCGATAAAATTAAATCATTAACAGCTCGTTTTACATGTGCTGATTTTTCTATATAACACGGTACATTACCAGGACCTACACCTAGCGCTGGTTTTCCAGTAGAGTAAGCTGATTTCACCATACCAGCGCCTCCAGTTGCTAGAACGAGTGCCACACCCTCATGGTTCATTAATTGTTTCGTCGCTTCGACAGACGGTCTTTCAATCCATTGAATACAATGTTTTGGTGCACCAGCTTTCATTGCTGCATCATATACGGTTTTCGCTGCTGCCACCGAACAATTTTGTGCAGAAGGATGAAATGCGAAAATAATTGGATTTCTCGTTTTTATCGCAATCAACGCTTTAAACATTGTTGTCGACGTTGGATTCGTTACTGGTGTTACCCCAGCTACTACACCGACAGGTTCTGCAATTTCTATTATTTCTTCATGAGGATCTTCGTGAATAATTCCTACCGTTTTATCTTGCTTTATACTATGCCAAATATATTCAGTGGCAAAAATATTTTTAATGCATTTGTCTTCATAGACACCACGGCCTGTTTCTTCAACAGCCAATTTTGCAAGTGGCATATGTTGATCAACACCTGCTAATGCCATTTCATGAACAATGTTGTCAATCTGCTCTTGTGTAAAACTTTCTAATGCTTGTAAAGCTTGTTGACCGTTATTTACTAACGTATCAATCATCTCTTTTACCTCTTGCATTTCATTGACAACTTTCTCTTTGACTACCATGTAAATTTCCTCCTATTCTGTTATCACGGTCTTTATAAGTCCCTACAGGTCATAATAAGTCCCGATTAGCGAAAAAAAATAGAGTTACCGTCCTACATGAATCCCATTGTTTGTGAAACATTTCACAAGTTTACTCGTGAATAACATTTCATGAATTCAATATACATGAAATCATTTCATTTGTGTATGTCTAATTTGTGAAACATTTCACAAATTAACATAATAAAAATGCACTGCTCCACATTAGCAGTGCATTTTTTATTACGCTAGCGCTTGTGCTAAATCTTCAATTAAATCTTCACCATCTTCAATACCGACAGAAATACGAATTAATGTATCTGTAATTCCTAATTCTTTACGGCGATCCGCTGGGATTGATGCATGTGTCATTTGAGATGGGATAGAAATTAAACTTTCTACTGCTCCTAAGCTTTCAGCAAGTGTAAAGTATTGCAGTTTCTCAAGTACTTTATTTAATGTTTCCTCACTATCTACATCAAACGAAATAATAGCACCAAATCCATTTGCTTGTTCTGTTGCTAATTCATGGTTTTGATGTGATTCAAGACCTGGGTAATATACTTTATTTACTTTTGGATGATTATTTAAGAATTCAGCAATAGCGCGTGAATTCGTTTCATGTTCTTCCATACGAATTCCTAATGTTTTTAAACCGCGAAGTAGTAAGAAGCTATCTTGTGGTCCAAGAATACCTCCTGTTGAGTTTTGTACAAAGTGAAGGTCTTCTGCTAGTTGTGGGCTATTTACCACTACTAGACCTGCAACTACGTCACTATGACCTCCTAAATATTTCGTTGCACTATGAAGTACAATGTCTGCTCCTAAAGAAATCGGCGACTGCCAATATGGCGTCATGAATGTATTATCAATAATTGTTAATAAATCTTTCTCTTTAGCAAGAGTAGATATTTTCTTAATATCAGTAATTTTTAGTAATGGGTTCGTTGGTGTTTCCACATAGATCGCTTTCGTATTTGGACGAATTGCTTCTACAACTTCCTCTAAGTTTGTTGTGTCTACAAATGTATGTTCAATACCGAAGCGGTTTAATACTTTCGTAATAACACGATACGTTCCACCATAAACATCATCTGTTAAAATAACGTGGTCACCTTTTGAGAACAACATAATTGTCGCTGTAATAGCAGCCATTCCAGAACCGAATGCAAATCCAGCATGACCATTTTCTAATACAGCAATCATTTCTTCTAAAGCTGCACGTGTTGGGTTACCTGTACGTGAATATTCATATCCTTGATGCTTACCAACCGCTTCTTGTTTGTACGTACTTGTTTGATAGATCGGTACGTTTACAGATCCAGTTGAAGGTTCTCCTATGCGAATACCATGAATTAACTTTGTCTTTGCTCTCATTTTTTATTCCCATCCTTTGTATATGTCTTTACTTAAATAGCGCTCACTACTATCAGGAAAAATGGTTACAATATTTGTACCTGGTGCTGCCTTCTCTGCCTCAAGTAAACTCGCATGAAATGCTGCTCCTGAAGAGCTCCCAACGAGAAGTCCTTCTTTTTGCGCTAATTCTTTCACTCGTAAAAATGCATTTCGATCAGAAATCGTATGAATTTCATCAAAATAAGATGTCTTCAAAAATGGCGGGATAAATTCCAGTCCAATTCCTTCGGTCTCATGTGAACCAGCCTTACCACCATTTAAAATAGATCCTTCTGGCTCTACGATAACTGTTTTAATATCTATATTTTTTTCTTTCAAATAAGATGCAGTCCCCATAAACGTACCGCCAGTTCCTGCTCCAGCAACAAATATGTTAATCTCTCCATTCAGTGCATCCCAAAGTTCAGGACCTAGTGTTTTGAAATAAGCACGCGGGTTTGCTTCATTCGCAAACTGACTTGGAGAGTATGAATTCGGTATTTCATTTACTAATTCTTTTGCTTTTGCAATTGCACCGGTCATTCCTTGCTCAGTCGGTGTATGGACGACCGTTGCACCTAGTGCTTTCATTAATTCTTGTTTTTCAATACTAAATTTCTCTGGTACACAAACGATAACACGTAAATCATGTTCTAATGCTGCAAGTGCCAGTCCAATACCAGTATTCCCAGCAGTCGGTTCAATAATTGTTCCACCTTGGGTAACAAGCCCTTTTTCTAGCGCATCTTCGATTAATTCTCTTCCTAAACGATCCTTAACGCTTCCGCCTGGGTTATAAAATTCAAGCTTTGCAAATAAGCGGACCCCTTTCGGAAGTGAAAAACGAGTAATTTCTACAATTGGTGTATGACCAATTAACTCATGAACTCCACGATATACATTCATCGTGTTCTCCCCCTTGTTTGCCAATAAAGAAAAGGCAACTGTATGTATTTTCTTTATATGAGACAGTTGCCTTTTTGTTACATTACTTTAACTCTTCTAACACTTTTACGATAAAGTTTGTAGAATGAAGAGCTGCTTGATCTAAAAACTGATCAAATGAAACATTTGATTCTTTACCAGCAATATCAGAAAGTGCGCGAATGATAACAAACGGAACTTCATATTGGTGGCATACTTGTGCGACAGCTGCTGCTTCCATTTCTACCGCATAAAGATTTTCAAATTTATCACGGATGGCTGCAACGCGGTTCGGATCACTCATAAATGAATCGCCTGTTGCAATCATGCCTTTTACAACTTGAATATTTTCTTCAGTTTGCATACATTTCTCAGCTAATGCAACTAACGCCTCATCAGCTTTAAATCCAGGCGGCATTCCTGGTACTTGACCATATTCATAGTTAAATGCTGTTACATCTACGTCATGGTGACGAACTTCAGTGGAAATAACTACATCACCAACGTTTAGAGAATGATGGAATCCACCAGCTGAACCAGTATTAATTACTTTTTCAGGCTTATATTTTTCTAATAAAATTGTCGTTGACATCGCTGCGTTTACTTTACCAATACCAGACTTTAACAAGATTACTTCATGTCCTGCTAATAGTCCTTTCGTAAATTCACAACCTGCAACCGTTTCTGTCTCTGCTTGTTCTAATTTGTCACGTAAAATACGTACTTCTTCTTCCATTGCTCCAATTACAGCAATTCTCAATCTAATCCCTCTTTCTATTGCTTAGTTGCCTCCATTACCCAAACGAAATGATTTAATCTCGTAAACGTTACATGGAAGCCATTGTTTTCAAAAATAGTCTGCATAACTGGAATACGTGTATAGTATTCCGTTTGCAAATCGTTTGCTAACTGGTGAAAACCTCTTTGTTTTGCTGTTTCAACAGTTTTATCATATGCATCTTGATCTGCAAATATCGTATCAGCAAACACTATTTTACCACCTTTGTTTAGCAATTGACTATACTTCGCAACCGCTACATTTTTTTCATCATCTGTTAAATGATGAAATGCATAGGTGCTTACAATGGTATCAATTGAATTTGGGACTTCAAACGAAAGAAAATCACCTTCTGTAATCGAAAATTCTTTTGGCAATTTCTCTTTTGCAATCATACGCATTTCACGCGACGGTTCTATACCGTAAACTGTGCGGCCAGCAAGTAATAATTTATTTGTTAAATTACCTGTACCGACACCAAATTCTAATACATTACCAAATGACTTGTTAACTACATCCTCTAGAATATCCTCATAATGGGCGAAAACTTCTTTATATTGTATATCTTCGCCTTGTACGAATGAGTCGTACGTATGAGCCCACTCATCAAATAAACCATTAAATTCTGTGCCCATAAAAATTCCCCTTTTTCTTATCGGTTTTATCAGTATGATATTCCCTCTTTCTAAAAATGTCAATTGAAATGTACATGGTATTTCCTTCTTTTCTTTGTTACACTATAGTTGATTACATAGGAGAGGGGCCGTCTTCATGTCATTTACCTTTGAAATGTTAGAAGATAAAGTAGAATTTTTTGAAGCGGGAGACTTAGCTTCTTTAGAACGAAAAATTAGTGAACAAATCGATAATAATAAAGCACTTATGCTTGAAGTTCATCACATCTCACATCAAATGGTTATGGATCCTGAAAGCAAAAGACCGTATTATAGCGCGGTTGTTCATTTTAAATTAAAGAAATTGCGTTAACTAAAAAAGAGAAGCTCCTAAGGAGCTTCTCTTTTTTAGTTTAGAGTTTGAACAAGTACTGGTTTCCAGCCCTCATTGTCTACCCAATCAATATTTACGTAATATCTTTTTCCACTTTGCTTATCTTGAACGTCACCATAAGCTTTACTCTTTCCAGTTTTGTCTCTTCCAACAAAATGGAATACTAATTGCTCCTTCGGTACTTCAATACCTGCAGCAATTGCACTTTGCATCTCATTCCAATCTGATGACCCCTGTTTAAACGTCATCGCTGGTGATGAACCTTGTTCTGTTCCTACAGCTTTCCAAGAAGGTTTTGTATAAGCCTCTTTTGCCTTGGATACAGTTTTTTCAGCTGATACTTTCTCGTTAGCTTTCGCTTCTTCTTCAGCTTTTTTCTTTTCTTCCTCAGCCTTTAACTTCTCTTCTTCAGCTTTTTGCTTAGCTTCTGCTTGCTCTTTTTCTTTTTCTTTTTTCTTAGCAGATTCTTTATCTTCTGATTTTCCAGCTTTCTCATTCTTTGTTGTTTGTTGAGAGACTTTCTTATCAGTAGAAGATGCTTGCTCTTTCGTACTAGGAACGAACAATTGATATGCTACAATAGCTACTAATAGTAATACAATAGCGATTGCAATATTTAAAACACCGTTTTGACGACGTTTTTGTTGTTTCTGTTGGAATCTTGATCCTCCTGCCATTCTCCAAACCTCCATGCAGTTTTTCCTAATTGCTATTGTAACATTAAATCTAGAAAGGTTGAACATTTACAATGATATTTTCATGAAATGAAAACAATTCACTATAAATTGCAAGATTACTTTTCATTCTCCAATTGATAGATTGCTCCTACCATATCTTTAAAAATAGGTGTGACTTTATTCACTTTGTTATCAGTCTCTAGATCAACAACAACTAAAGCATATCTTGGATTCTCATACGGAAAATAACCTGCAAACCAGCGATTCACCCTCGTCCCTTTCCCTGTTTGCGCTGTCCCTGATTTTCCAGCGACACTGAGCGGCAACGAACGGAATGCCGTTCCTGTTCCTTTCTCCCTTGTTACAACGCCTCTTAATAACTCTTGTAATGTTTTCACTGTTTCATACGAAAGCTGTTTTCCATGTAACGTATGGTTCTCAAATGTAAAAAAATCCGCTCCATTTTTATATACTATTTTTTCAACAGCTTTCACTTCCATTTTTTCTCCATTCCTCGCAATCGTCGCCATCATATTTGCAATTGCTAGAGGTGATATACGTACATCTTTCTGTCCAATCGCTGTTTGCTCTACCGCTTTTTTACTATTTTTGTTTTCTTCATTCCCCCAAATAGTAGTGCCTTTTTCTTCTGGCATTTGCTCGAAATGAGGTGTATGAAATACAGAACCTTTCCATCCAACCTTTTCATTTGCTCCTAAAGCTGCTACGTATGTTTCTAGCACCGTCCTATCCTTTTGTAATAGCTCGTTACCTAACTCGGAAAATGTCCTGTTACAGCTCCTAGCAAAGCTCTCTTTGAAGTTAAGTGTACCCATCATAACTTGTGGGTCGTTTTCACCATATAAATCTTTATTACAATTAAATGTCCGATTAAACAAATTTACTTTTTGATCAATGACTGCAGCTGCAACTACTGTTTTAAAAACAGAGCCTGGAAAATGCGGCGTTAACATTTGATTTTCAAGTGTAGTCTTATATAAATTCTTATCTCTTACTTGTAAAGACGGCTTACTGACCATCGCTAATATTTCATTTGTCTTTACATCAAGTAATACTAATCCCCCCTTCTTTATTTCATTTGCTTCAATCACTTCTTCTGCTTTTTGCTGCAACCCTTTATGTAAAGTAGTTTGAATCCTAACTGGGTAAAATGGATTTCCTGGTGAAGTATACTTCGCTTGCTTTCCGAAAATTGGTTCTCCTTGCCGATCTACTTGATACAATACTTTTGCCTCTCCATCAGTCAATAAAAATTCATCAAATGATTGCTGTAATCCTGAAATACCTATCGGCGTTTGTTTTGAAATTTTTTTCACTTCTCCATATCGCTTTTGAAATTCTCTTTCGTTCTCCCCTACATCACCAATTAAATGATTTATCTCCCCAGTTTGTTTTAATCGCACTTCAGCTGCTACAATACCTAATACATGTAATTGATTCACCTTCTCCATCTGCTCTCGTGTCACTCGAAATGGAGCAGTTTCCCCTTGCAGTATAAATGCATTTTTTTTATTTTTCATTTGTCTTCTGATCTCTTGTCTCGACACACCAATGATATGCGCGATTTTCTCTAACATGTCATTTTTTATTTGTAAAAATGGAAAAACAATTAAAACAGGATACTTTTCCTCACCTATTTCTTTACCACTACGATCTATAAACTGCCCACGTCCATCGTCTACTGCAATGTATTGCGTACGTTGCGTAACACTTTTTTCAATTAAATTTATTTTGCGATCAGTAAATGATTCTGTATCTATAATTTGGATTTGAATTAAACGACAAAGCAATAAAAACATAATGCCCATAAAACAAATTAAAACAATTGTAATTCTCCGTTTTATTTTCATAAAAAAACACCTCGTCTATTATAGTTTGGACGGAGTGTTTCATCTTTTATACAAATAAAAAAATCACTCGTTTTTACACGAGTGATTTTTTTATTATTTTACAGAGACAATCTCTACTTGCATTTCCCCGCCTGGTGTTTGGATTGTTACTTTCTCACCAATTTGCTTACCTAATAAGCTTTTTGCGATTGGAGAATCGTTAGAAATTCTTCCTTCAAATGGATCAGCTTCCGCGCTACCTACGATTGTGTACGCTTCTTCATCTCCGTTTGGTAATTCTTTAAATGTTACTGTTTTACCTAATGTAACAACAGTTGATACTTCGCCAGTATCTTTAATGATAACTGCATTACGAATCATATTTTCTAATTGTGTAATACGTCCTTCTACGAACGCTTGCTCATCTTTTGCTGCATCGTACTCAGAGTTCTCAGAAAGGTCCCCGAAGCTACGTGCGATTTTAATACGTTCTACTACTTCTTTACGTCTTACTGTTTTTAATTGCTCAAGTTCGTTCTCTAGTTTTTGCTTACCCTCTTGCGTCATAGGGTATGTTTTTTCTGTTGACATATTTTCCACTCCTTTTATATACCAATCCCCCGAAAAAAAGAGGAGTTCCATATGAAAACTCCTCCGCTTCCATTGTTAGCGGAGGTTTCTAGTACCCTCGCACTAGCGGAGTTGTCACATACAACCCCGTATTTCCAATTCTTCTTTATATAAAGAAGATATGTATGGAAAGTTGATATAAATATGCCCTCACCTATATATAGATGAGGTTGCATGTTTCATTGTATTCGATGGGAAGGGAAAAAATCCCTTCCTACCGTATATCTTTTACTATGCTATTACAAATTTACTTTTTGTTCAAGAATTGTTGCAATTTTTGTCACCATAATATCAATTGCAACATGGTTTTGTCCACCTTCAGGGATAATAATATCCGCAAACTTCTTAGAAGGCTCAATAAATTGATTGTGCATTGGACGTACAACAGTTACGTACTGATCAATAACTGAATCCATCGTACGACCGCGCTCTTTAATATCACGCTGCATGCGGCGCAGAATACGAAGGTCAGCATCTGTATCAACGAATAACTTAATGTCCATCAACTCACAAAGACGTGGGTCTTCTAAAATAAGAATTCCTTCTAAAATAATTACATCTTTCGGCTCAACTGGAATAATTTCTTCTGAACGCGTATGCAATGTATAGTCATATACAGGCTTATCAATTTGCTCATATGCAAGCAACTGCTGCAAATGTTCAATTAACAGATCATTATCAAACGCAAGCGGATGATCATAATTTGTTTTTAAACGCTCTTCCATTGGTAAATGGCTTTGATCTTTGTAATAATAATCTTGCTCCAAGATTAAAATGGAATGACCTTTAAAATGGTCAAAAATCGCTTTCGTTACACTTGTTTTTCCTGATCCTGAACCACCAGCGATTCCAATTACAACAGGCTTATTCGTCCCCATTCGACTACCACTCTTTCTTATTGAAGTATGCTTTTGCGCATCATATTATTCACATACACTGGTTGATCCACTTTGAATTTCACGATTTGCAACGGATGTCTCGCTGCATCTAATTCGTTTCCATCCTCATCCCAAATTTTCTCCACCGTCTGCGTAAAGTTTTCTATTTCTGGTCCAAAGAACTCCACTTCATGTCCTGGTTTGAAATGATTACGTTGCTCAAGCGTTACGATGCCCGTTTCTTCATTATAATCTAACACTAAACCAGCAAAATCATACGTTGTTTTCTTACTATGATTTCCAAACATTTGCTCTTGATGTCCTGGAACCCCTTCAAAGAATGCAGGAGCTGTATCACGATTTGCACATTTATCAAGCTCATCTAACCATTCTTGTTTAAACTCAAAGTTATCCGGATCCGCACAATAAGCATCAATTACTTTACGATATACAGTTGCTACAGTCGCTACGTAATGGATTGATTTCATACGTCCTTCTACCTTTAAACTATCGATTCCAATTTCAATCATTTTCGGAATTGATAAAATTAAATTTAAATCTTTTGGACTCATCGCAAAGTGAGCATCTTCTTCTTGGAATAGAGGAAGCTCTTTTGCATCTTTATGTTGTGATACTGTTTGAACTAAATCATAATCCCAGCGGCAAGATTGGCAACAACCGCCACGATTAGAGTCACGCGCTGTCATATGGTTACTTAGTGTACATCTTCCTGAATATGCGATACACATTGCACCATGGACGAATGCTTCAATTTCAATATCCACTTTGTCTTTAATTTCTTTCATTTCTTCATAGCTTGCTTCACGAGCTAATACAAGACGATGTAAACCTTCTTCTTTCCAATACTGTGCTGCTTTCCAGTTGGATAGTGATTGCTGTGTGCTTAAATGCACCTCAACAGAAGGCGCTACACGTTTACACGTCTCAATGATAAGCGGATCAGCAACGATAATTCCCGTTACGCCAGCTTTTTCAATCCCTTTTAAATATTCCTCTAGCCCGTCCATATTTTCATTATGTGCGAAAATATTTGTTGTTACATATATTTTCGCTCCATATTTCTTTGCAAATTCAACGCCTTCTGCCATATCTTCCAGCGTAAAGTTACCTGCATTCGAACGAAGACCAAATTCTTGTCCACCTAAATATACAGCATCTGCCCCATAATGGATAGCTACTTTTAATTTTTCTAAGTTACCCGCAGGGATTAACAGTTCAGGTTTCTTCACAATAACGCGCTTGCCATCGATCACTCGTGAAATTTCTTGTACAGTCATTTCCTACACCCTCCTCGTTTAGTAAACCGTTTCTTTAAAGAAGAATCCTGTGTCTAACGGACGATTTACTGGTTGCATTTCTTCTATTTCTTTATATAGAGCATCTTTCACGTCATAATACGCATCACGATCTTCTACGCATAAATCAATCGCTTGACGATATTTCTTCGTTACTTCAATAATGTATTCAGAACTTTTTAGTACACCATCGATTTTTAAGCTGTCAACTTCAGCTTCGATTAGTTCCTCTAATTCATCGATGAAACAAATATCGTTCGGACTCATAATATGAGTACCATTTTCATCTTCATAGATTGGATATTTATTATTACGCTCTGGGTCATATAAGAACATATTCTCTTCATATTTTTTCTTTTCAATGTCAAGATTACGTCCTTGATACTCAAAGTAGTTTCCTACTAATGAACGCTTCGATTGGAACATACAAGTCATACCGTGAATTTGTACTTCTAGTTCCACTTCAGCATTTTCTTTTAAATCAACAATTTCATCTAAGCTCAGCTCACGAGCTAATACAGCACGCTTCGCTCCTCTTTGTCCCCAGTAATTACAAGTGAACCAATTCGTTGCTGTCGTTTCTGTATTCCAGTGCAACTGCATATTTGGCGCTACTTCGCGAACAGCCATTAATACTGCTGGATCTCCGAAAACAATTGCATCTACATTTACTTCATTTAAAAATGAAACGTAATCTGTTAATTCTTCTACTTTATCGTTGTGGAACATAGCGTTCATTGCTACGTATACTTTCACACCATTTTCATGCGCAATCTTCACAGTTTGTTTTACATCTTCACGTGAAAACTCCCCTGCTAAACGTAAACCAAACTTTTGCTCACCGATCATTACCGCATCTGCTCCTGCTTTCGCAAGAAGTTCGATATCCGCCACCGCTCTTGGCGTTACTAACAATTCAGGTTTCTTCATACCTTGGTCACCCTCTCTTTTTACTAACAGCTACTCCATCACCAATTGGGAAAATCGTTGTATCATATCCTTCATGGTTCATAAGCCACTCATTGTACGTCTTAATACGACGGATTAAACCACGTGTACGTCTGTTTTCAATCTTCTCTTTTGTCGTTACAAGACCATGGTACATAACATTATCTGAAATAATTACGCCACCAGGATTTAATAACGGTTCATATAAGTCAAAAAAGCGACGATACTGTCCTTTTGCTGCATCAATAAAAATAACGTCAAATGTCCCGTGTTCTTTTACTTGTTCACCTGTCTCTAACGCATCACCGTAAATAACTGAAATACGATCTGTTACTGGGGAACGTTCTATATATTCAAGTGCTTTTTCATATCGCTCACGATTGCGCTCAACTGTCACAATACGTGAATTTGGAATAGCTTGCATCATACGAATACTAGAATAACCGATTGCTGTTCCAAGTTCTAAAATGCTTTTCGGTCCAATTAAACGTAAAAATTGCAGCATAAATTCCATTCCAAGTCGATCCATAATCGGCACATGATTTTCTGTTGCATATTCTTCCATTTCAAGAATTAATTTATCTTTCGGATCAATAAATGATAATAGGTACTCGTTAACTGCATCCTCCATAAATGGTCCTCCTTATTTACATGGAGAAGTGCCTCTATGACGTCTTTTCCCACATAGAATGCAATAAAAATACAAGCCAGCTTTACCCTTAGCTTGTACGTCCCGTTTTGATATTAAAAACGATTCTTCTGCCAGTTTTTAACCCGATATATTTTACCACAAAAAAGAGGGATGTGCGACTTTTTTCGCTATCCCTCCCCATTTCACTGTTTTTTCGTAATGTATTTTTGCTTTAATGCATTATGCTCTTCTAATGTTTTCGCATAGTACACTTCACCACTTGGTGCAGCTAAGAAATAATAATAATCTGTTTGCGCAGGTTCTAACGCAGCTTCCACTGAATGTTTACCAGAGTTTGCGATCGGCCCTACCGGCAATCCTTTTACAACATACGTATTGTACGGTGAGTTGACCTTTAAGTCTTCGTATAATACACGTTGTTTATGCTTTCCAAGTGCATATAATACCGTTGGATCCGTTTGAAGCGGCATACCTTTTGCTAAACGATTATAAAAGACACTAGCGATCTTTTGACGATCTGTAAAACCAGTTGCCTCTTCTTCAATAAGTGAAGATAATGTTAAAAGCTGATGAACATCCCAGTTCTTCGCTTTCATTTTCGCCTCATTTTGAACAATGATTGCATTTGTTTTCTCAAGCATCGGAATTACAATTTCTTCTAACGTTGTATCTTTCTTATAAAACGAATACGTTGCAGGATATAAATAACCTTCTAATGGGTATTTAATATTACTATCAAAGATTTTATCCGTTAATAACTTCGGATACTTTTGCTGCATTTTTTGAATAAATGCTTTATCGTTTAATTGACGCGTAACATCATCTTTATTCCACTTTAGTTCTGTCGCAATCGTTTCTGCAATTTCAGTTACTTGCGCCCCTTCTTTAATCGTCACTTTATAAAGAGCTGGACGATGCACGTTGCCAGATGACATTTGTTCGATCACATCTTCAGCATTCATTGAAGGGTTTAATAAATATGTACCTGCTTGTAAACTTTTCGATTTAGCCTTTGTATAAAAACTAAAAACTGTACCGTTTTTTACAGCGCCTTTTTCTTCTAAAATTTCTCCAATTTTACTTGTAGATGATCCTTTCGGAATTTCTACTTCAATCTCTTTTTTATTCCCGCTATCAACTGGTCCTAATGCGGATGAAATATACGCATAGACTGAACCACAAACTAAAAGCAGTGCAATAATCGAAAATAAAAAGATGCGTCTACGCTTCTTTTTCACTTGATTCTCTATCAAAACATTTCCTCCTTACTTAATTGTAGACCGTATGTACACCTTTCTATACAGCACAATGTAAAAACGCAACAAATTCACTTATCTTTTTTAATAGACACTTTATTTTTCTACAATCCGTCTCATTATACTACAAAGACTTACACAGTTTCGACAAAAAATCTTTCATTTTACATATAAATACAAAAAAAGATGGACTGTATGTCGTCCATCTTTTCAGTACCTATTATTCAGCTTCTTGCTCATCAGCAAGAGTGTTGAACATTTCTTGTACCATTTCCCACTCTTCTTCAGATTCGATTGGAAGTAAGCTTCCGCCCTCTTCTTCATTTTGCTCATAAGCCATTGCATCATAAATTGGGTCTCCATCTTCGTCTACTTCACCGATTGGAGAGAAGACTACATATGATTTTTTACCAAATTTTTCAGCATCAAAAGTGAAAATAATTTCACATAAATGTTCGTTACCTTTTTCGTCTACAATTGTAATTTGATTTTCTTCCATTTTGGTCACCTCTTATTTACTATCTAAAAATCCTTGTAAGATTACGACTGCAGCCATCTTATCGATTACTTGTTTTCGCTTCTTACGACTTACATCAGCTGAAATGAGTAGACGTTCCGCTGCCATCGTTGACAAACGCTCGTCCCACATTACAACGTCTAATTGTAACAGCTCTCGTAGGTTTTCTGCAAATTGTTGGCACGCTTCACCACGTGGGCCAATTGTACCATTCATATTTTTAGGTAAACCTACTACTATTTTATCCACATTGTACTGCTTTACTAACTCAGAAATACGATCAAAACCAAAGTGACCTCGTTCTTCGTTAATCTTAATTGTTTCTAATCCTTGTGCTGTCCAGCCCATTTCGTCGCTAATTGCAACTCCGACTGTTTTTGTACCTACATCTAAACCTAATATCCGCATAAACTACTCCTCACGATGATGTTTCAAGTAAGACTTCACAAGCTCTTCAATAATCTCATCACGTTCAAGCTTGCGAACGATGCTACGTGCATCTTTATGGCGAGGTATGTATGCTGGGTCTCCACTTAATAAATAACCGACGATTTGGTTAATCGGATTATAGCCTTTTTCTTGAAGTGCATCATACACAGTTAAAAGTACATCATTTACATGGACACTCTGTTTTTCATCTTGAATGCTAAACTTCATTGTTTTATCAAAACCGTCCATTTCAAGCACCTCACTTATATAGTAAGTATAGGGAGAAGAACTTCTCCTCTCCCTACCATTGTACACTACTATCTCTTTATTTTGAAACAGATTTAACGTACTCTTGTACAAATGCTAAAGCTTCTTCGACTTGAGCTGGGTTTTTACCGCCTGCTTGTGCCATATCAGGACGGCCACCACCGCCACCGCCGCAACGAGAAGCTACTTCTTTCACAAGTTTACCAGCATGGTAACCTTGGCCAATTAAGTCTTTCGTTACACCTGCTAGGATGTTTACTTTATCGTCATTAACAGACGCTAATACAACAACTGCTGACTCTAATTTATTTTTTAGATCATCCATCATCGTACGTAAGTTATTCATATCTGCAACATTTACTTTCGCTGCTAATACATTTACGCCATCAACTGTCATTACAGAATCAGTTAAGTTTCCAGCTTCGATATTGCTTAATTTCGCAGCAAGAGATTCGTTTTCTTTTTGAAGTTGTTTTACTTCAGCAAATAGACCATCAACTCTTGTTAAGATATCTTTCGGATTTGTTTTCATTTTTCCTGCTGCTTCTTTTAATAAACCTACTTGATCGTTCATTAATTCGTATGCAGACTTACCAGTTACTGCTTCAATACGACGAGTTCCTGCACCGATACCAGACTCAGCAACGATTTTGAAAATACCGATAGAAGCTGTATTATCAACGTGACAACCACCACAAAGCTCTAAGCTGTAATCGCCAACTTGTACAACGCGTACAACATCACCGTATTTTTCACCGAATAATGCCATTGCGCCCATTTCTTTCGCTTCTTCGATTGCTTTTTGAGAAATCTCAACATCAATACTTTCCCAAATTTTCTCGTTTACCATACGTTCAATTTTTTCTAATTCGTCAGCTTGTACTTGACCGAAGTGAGAGAAGTCAAAGCGTAAACGTTCAGAAGTTACAAGAGAACCTGCTTGGTTAACGTGTGTTCCAAGTACATCTTTTAATGCTTGGTGTAGTAAGTGAGTTGCTGTATGATTTTTCACAACGCTACTACGGTTTTTCGTATCGATAATAGCTTTCACAGCCGCATCTTTCGTTAATGTACCTTCTTCAACAACAACTTTGTGTAAGTTTTGACCATTTGGTGCTTTTTGCACGTCTTTTACAAGAACTTTCACGCCATCAGCAAGAAGGTAACCACGGTCTGCAATTTGTCCACCGCTCTCAGCATAGAATGGTGTTACATCAAGCATTAATTGTCCTTCTTCACCAGCTTGTAAGCTGTCTGTGTATTCGCCGTTTTTCACAAGTGCAACAACGTTACTTTCTGTTGCAACTGTACCGTAACCAACGAACTCACTCGCTACTTTAACTTCTCCAAGTACACCGCCTTGAACTTGCATTGAGTCAACGTCTTGACGAGCAGCACGTGCACGCTCACGTTGTTTTTCCATTTCATTTTCGAAGCCTTCTTGGTCAACTGTCATACCAGCTTCTTCTGCATATTCTTCTGTTAATTCGATTGGGAAACCGTATGTGTCATATAGACGGAACGCATCTACTCCAGAAATAACAGTTGTTTTTTCTTCTTTTGCTTTTGTAATAACTTCAGCTAAAATTGCTTCACCATCATGAAGTGTTTCATGGAAACGCTCTTCTTCGTTTTTCACAACTTTCGCAATGAAATCTTTCTTTTCAAGTACTTCTGGATAGAAGTCTTTCATTACTTCTCCAACAACCGGTACTAATTCAAACATGAATGGACGGTTAATGTTTAATTTCTTCGAATAACGAACAGCGCGGCGTAATAAACGACGTAATACATAACCACGGCCTTCGTTAGAAGGAAGAGCACCGTCACCAACAGCAAATGTTACTGTACGGATATGGTCAGCAATTACTTTAAATGCCATATCTTTTTCTAAATCGCCATTACGATATTTCTCACCAGAAATTGATTCTGTTGCACCAATCATCGGCATGAATAGATCTGTATCAAAGTTCGTAGGCACATCTTGAACGATAGATGTCATACGTTCTAGACCCATCCCTGTATCAATGTTTTTCTTAGGAAGTGGTGTATATGAACCATCTGGATTATGGTTAAATTGAGAGAATACAAGGTTCCATACTTCTAAGTAACGCTCGTTTTCTCCGCCTGGATATAATTCTGGGTCACTAAAGTCATTACCGTAAGCTTCTCCGCGGTCATAGAAAATCTCTGTATTCGGTCCACTTGGCCCTTCACCGATATCCCAGAAGTTTTCTTCTAAGCGGATAATACGCTCTTTTGGAACACCCATTTTCTCATTCCAAATTGTGAATGCTTCTTCATCTTCTGGATGGATTGTAACTGATAGTAATTCTTTATTGAATCCAATCCATTTGTCGCTCGTTAAGAATTCCCAAGCCCATGTAATTGCTTCTTCTTTGAAGTAATCACCGATTGAGAAGTTTCCTAACATTTCAAAGAATGTATGGTGACGAGCTGTTTTCCCTACGTTTTCAATATCGTTTGTACGAATTGATTTTTGAGCATTTGTAATACGTGGATTTTGTGGGATTACACGTCCATCAAAATATTTTTTCAATGTAGCTACACCACTATTAATCCATAGAAGAGATGGATCTTCATGTGGAACTAGTGATGCACTAGGTTCTACTGCATGTCCTTTTTCTTGGAAAAAGTCTAAAAACATTTGACGAATTTGTGCGCCTGTTAGTTGTTTCATTGTATTTTCCTCCTTAAATATAAAAAACTCCCGTCCCTATAAAAGGGACGAGAGTTAACTCGCGATACCACCCTAATTATGAATTGATTACAATAACAATCAATTCATCACCTCATGGTGCCGTAACGTGGCAAGACGGCAGTGATTAGCTGCTCTCAGGATTAGCTTTCTGTTACCCTTCATTTAAAGCTTCTTTCAGCCATATGGAAGCTTCTCTCTATAAATGGACTGTAACGTACTTGTTCCGTCATTGATTTAATGTATTATATGACTAAATATAATAGAATTCTCTTAAGTTTGTCAATGTAGATAATCATTTATATTGTATTAATCGCTTATTAATCATAGGTATTCTACTATTCATTCTTAACAGCCTTTTCATATATTATGCGTTTATTAATAAATTGGAATCTCCTTACAATAATAATTAATAAAAATTTCTAAATATTACTTTTTTGCTATAATTAAATTATTGTTAATAAAATAAAGGAGCGATCACAATGACAACCTTACTTAACAAAGCTAAAAACATATTAGCGACTGACGAAACGATATTATTTTACGCAGCATGTTCATTAGACATATTTATTTATCGTTCCGTCGCAAGGCCAGGATTGCTAATTTTAACGAACAAAAGGCTATTCTTTTACGGGCCAGATGTAAGTAAGAATCCAATATTTGAAGAGTACTCTTTCGCAAAAATTTCTAATCTAAAAGAACAAAAGCGTCTTTTCAACAATCAAATTGTATTTATGTATGATAACGAATGGAAAAAAATAAAACATATTCAAACAAATGATGTGAACTCTCTCGTTCAAAAGATACACGAGCAGCTTTCTAAATAAATATATGATTAGCCCTCTATTTCTTACATAGAGGGCTTCTATACTTACACATTTTCTTTTTTCAAGAGAGGTCTCACATGAACAATGACAGTACGAATAACTGCTAAAATCGGAACCGATATTAGTAACCCTACAATACCAGCTACTTCCCCCCCAACTAGTAATGCAAGCATAATAATAACAGGATGCATACGAAGTGACTTACCAACAATGTAAGGCGATAAAATGTTACTTTCCACAAATTGCAAAATAGCAATCGTAATCCCCGCCTTAATAAGTAAACTCGTTGATACTGTTGCTGCAATCATTAACGTCGGGATCGCTCCTAAAATAGGACCAAAGTACGGGATTATATCCGTTACCCCAATAATAATGCCAAGCAATAATGGATATTTCATACCGATAAACCAAAAAGAAAGAGCTGATACTCCCCCTAATACTAAACAAACAAATAACTGTCCTCGAATATAACTTCCAAGTGACTTATCAATTTCTTTCGCAAGCATTTGCCCCGTACCTCGCCATTTACTTGGGACTAGTTTCCAAAAGATATGATAAAACTCACCATAATCTTTTAATATGTAAAATACAATGAACGGTATTAAGAAAATAATGAGCAATGAATCGAGTACACCACGAGCTGTACTCATCACTTTATTTAAAAGCGCTTGAATCTTCGTTTCCACACCCACAAAAAGTTGTTTCACCTTTTCATGAATGAACGAAGGGAAATTCGCTGTTTGTTCTGTAACGCCATCCATCCACGAATCGTACATCCTTGTAAACTGCGGAAATTGTTCATTAATCTCTTGTAACTGTTTAATAACGACTGGTGTTCCTTTATAAATCCCATAACCAATTCCGCCGAAGAAAAGGATATAAATGAGCAAAATGGCAAGTGTACGGGGCATCCCTTCCTTATGAATTTTTTCAATTAAAGGGTGCAATAAATACGCAATAAAACAGGCGATAAGAAACGGCGTAATTGCTACTTTAAATACAAAAATAATCGGTGCCCATAGTGGCTTAATTTTTAAAAAGACGAGCAAACAAAGAAAAACAAGTAACAATAATCCTAAACGATATATCCAAATGATTTTAAGATTCTTCACATGAAAAACCTCCTCCACCTTTATTTTGAAAATAAATGGGTTAGGTTATGTGTGAAACTTTTAAAATCTTTTCATACGGACCATACTGTTTTTTAAAGACGTACATATAAATAACATAACAAGGACAACCACCCCTGAGAATACAGCATGAAATAATGTAATCAGGAGGGCTAATTATGGTTTTGTTTATGCTTGGATTATCAGCACTTTTTATGATTCTTGAATGGATTTGTATCGGCTTTGGTATTTGGAAGGGGTTCTTTATTCGTTCCTCACGTAAAGAAAAAGCGAAGCAATTATGGCAGTATGGAATACTTGGCGTTGGCTGTTACGGTCTATCTTATTTTTTCTCAGAAATTGGACTTTTTTATTTGCATATGAGTGCATAAAAAAACTCCCTTGTCTATAAGGGAGTTTTTCACTTTATCGAAATGATTATAAGTAAGACTTAATCATCTTACGTGCTTTTTTCATATTGCGTTTTGAAAATACATCTTGCTTACGAGCATATTGATATGCTGCAGCTCCAACACCTAATGCGATTAATGAATTGCGTAGATTCAAAGTAAATCCCCCTTTTCGTTATCCGATCGTTCTTTCATTCTCATCAAATAAATCATCAAGAGAGCTTAATGAACCATCTTCCTCAACTTGATGCGTATGGATTTTCCCCTTTGAAACCGATAATTCGATATAACAATTCCAGCAATAAAATTGGTTGACACCTATTTTTCCAATGTCTTTCCCTTTGCAATTTGGACAAATGAACATATGGCTTTCATCTCCTTACAGTCTCCCAGATTCTATTCGCCATTATGTCCAAACCGCATTCATTTATACATTGCTGGAGCCTTTCAACGCTATGCGTTTGAAAGTTTCACTATATAATTTCACCTTGTTACATGAAATCATACGGTGAAATGTTTTCCACGTCCATTTCCTCGCCATTAACTGTGACCATCTGTACTTCTCCTTGTGATTCCTGCAAGCGACTAGCTAAAGTTGTTTGACGCATTGCATCATCAAGGCGATTTACACCAGATTGGAAAGCTACTTCCTCCCCGCAAATAATAAGGAACTTCTTACTTCTTGTAATGCCCGTGTAAATTAAATTACGGCGTAACATACGGTTGTAACTTTTCACAATCGGCATAATAACAATCGGAAATTCACTACCTTGTGATTTATGAATCGAACAACAATATGCATGTGTAATTTGATTTAAATCCGGCTTTGTATACGTTACCTCAATTCCATCAAATGAAACGATAATCATATCTTGTTGCTCAACGTTTTCTTTCGCATAAAACACCGAAACAATTTCTCCGATATCCCCATTAAACACTTGGCTCTCCGGCTGATTAACGAGTTGCAGTACTTTATCGCCTCTTCGGTATACAACATCACCGTACTGGATTTCTTTACTCTTTTCCCTTTTCGGGTTAAATACTTGTTGCAGCGCTTCGTTTAATACATTAATACCAGCAGGCCCGCGGTACATCGGTGCTAATACTTGAACATCCCTTGCACTAAAGCCTTTTGTTTTAGCGTTTTCGCAAACTTTTTTCACAACCTCAACAATTTGAGCCCCTGTACAGCTGATAAACGAACGATCTTTTTTATTTTGCGCTAAATCTGGCGGGAGTGTGCCGTCTTTGATCGCATGGGCAAGTTGAATAACAGATGAGCCTTCTGCTTGACGATAAATTTCAGTAAGCTTCACTGTCGGAACTGCACCTGCATTTAATAAATCTTTTAATACTTGTCCAGGTCCTACAGATGGCAACTGATCTTCATCACCTACAACGATAACTTGAATATTCGTTGGTAGCGACTTAAATAGCTGATTTGCGAGCCAAATATCAACCATTGAAAATTCATCGATAATAAGGAGCTTACCTTGGACAGGATCCGTTTCATTACGCTGGAAAGATCCTTCTGGCGTCCAGCCAAGCAAACGGTGAATTGTGCAAGCTGGAAGTCCTGTCGATTCACTCATCCGCTTCGCTGCTCTTCCTGTTGGAGCTGTTAATAGTATTGGAAATGGATTATCATCACTGTATTCATTCGGATTTAACGATAATCCGTGAAGTGACGCATACATTTCAACAATCCCTTTAATAACGGTTGTTTTTCCTGTTCCTGGTCCACCTGTTAATAACATCATCGGTTTATGAAGTGCCGTTTGAATCGCTTCTTGCTGAAACGGTGCATATTGTACATTCAACTGTTCTTCAATTTCACCTAATGTTTTTAACACTTCTGCTTCAGGAAATGAAGGTGTTTCCTCTTGATTCATCAATCGACGAATAGACTTTACAACACCTTTTTCAGAGTAGAATAAAGTTGCTAAATACACTCGTTCTTCTTCTATGATAACTTTCCCTTCACTTTGCATCGTTTCAATACAACCTATAATATCTTCTTCAGTCACTCTTCCTTCTTGATTGTTTAAAAGTGACATCGTTTCTCTTACAAGTTGATCTTTCCTCATATAAACGTGACCAAGTTGCAATGAGACATTCTCTAATGTGTAAAAACATCCCGCTCGTACACGGTCGTCGTGATTACCCGATATCCCTAACGCACGCCCTATATCATCCGCTCGTCCAAAACCAATCCCGTCCACTTCTTCAATAAGTTGATACGGATTATTACGAATCACTTCTAATGTCATCTCTTTATATTGCTGGTAAATCTTAATAGAAAGTTTCGTTCCAAAACCGTAACCATTTAAAAAGCTCATTACTTTTTCTAATCCTTGATGTTCAACAATTGTCTCATATATTTCCTGAGCCTTTTGTTTGTTAACAACACCATTTAACGCCTCAGGGTCATCCATAATTTTAGAAATAGCATGTTCCCCGAGATGATCCACAATTTTTTCCGCTGTACGCTTTCCTATCCCTTTAAATAAATCACTCGCTAAATATTGCACCATACCTGCTTTTGTTTGCGGCAATTCTTTTTTAAATGTTTCAACCATATATTGTTTTCCATACTTTGGATGGTCCTTAAAGTGACCTGTCAATGTAAACACTTCATCTTCATGCATGCGGGGAAAATGACCGTTTATCATTACTTTCTTTTCGTCATACGTTTCATTCGTTTCAATGACTTTCATACTGACAACGGAATAGAGGTTTTCTTCGTTGTGGAAAATGGTATGAAGAACTTGCGCTTTTATAAATTTTTTCTCTTCCTCAAACAAATCCATTGCATGTTGATTTCCCATCTTTCCTCTCCTTTCCGATATTTTCACTTTAATGAGCAGTACATCCCCCACCTTTTTAGATGAGGGATAACTACCCATTAAACTATATTTTTATCTTATTCAGCTTCTTGCTCTAATAAACGAACGCCATTACCAGCTAAAAAGTGATCTGGCTGAATTTCAGTTGCTTTCTTAAATAAAGCGAGAGCTTTCTCGTTATTTTCTTCAAATACGTAAGCAACACCTAAATTGTAATACGCATCTGCATGCTCTTCATCCATTTCTAATACCTTTTCAAAATAAGGTTTCGCCTCTTGAATATGTTCTAGTCGCGCAAAGCAAAGTCCGCACTGGAATACAGCTTCTACATCGTTTTCATCTAATTCTGTTGCTCTTTGTAAGAATGGTAGTGCAAGACGATCATTTCCAAGCTGTACATGTGTAATACCTAACATAAATGTTACATCAGCTGATTGTAATCCAGCTTGCATTGCTTGTTCGAATACAACTTTCGCCTCAGTAAATTGCTCTTGGCCATAATATACGTTTCCTAAGCCATAATAAGCAGCTGCAGATTTATCATCTAACTCTAATGCACGTTTATAAAATAAAATCGCTCGCTCACTATCACCTAATACGTCTAATAAATTTGCAAAATTAATGTATCCAAGCGCATCTTTCGGATTTTCTTCAATTGCTTCTGTAAAATTTTTAGCCGCTTCTTCCCAATTTCCTTCTTGCATATATTGAATACCTGTTTCAAGTTTGTTTGACATGTCCTTCACCTCTACAACAAATTATAACAAAGAATGTATTTTCCAAGCGAACGAAAATTCGCTTTATGTAAAAGAAACCTCTAACCGCTAATCGGCAGAGGCTTCTCATTTATCCTAAATAATCCAATTTCTTACCACTACGGTATACTTCATCAATTGTAGCACCGCCTAAGCACTCATCTCCATCATAGAAAACGACTGCTTGTCCTGGTGTAATTGCACGAATTGGCTCATCACAAAGAATACGAACCGTATTTTCATCAACGATTTGAACCGTTACTTTATTGTCTTCTTGACGATAACGGAATTTCGCCGTGCACTTAAATTCTGTTTCTTTTTCTTTGTTACTTACCCATCCTACATTCGTAGCAATAACTTCATCACCATATAGAAGTTCGTTATGGAATCCTTGATCAACATATAAAATGTTTTCTTTTAGATTTTTTCCAACAGCAAACCATGGATCACCATTACCACCAATTCCAAGACCATGACGTTGTCCAATTGTATAATACATTAAACCGTCATGCTTCCCTTTCACTTCACCAGATAATGTTTGCATTACACCTGGTTGTGCTGGTAAGTAGTTACTTAAGAAATCTTTAAAGTTACGCTCACCAATGAAGCAAATACCTGTACTATCTTTTTTCGCCGCTGTCGCTAAGCCAGCTTCTTTCGCCATTTCACGAATTTGTGGTTTCTTCAGTTCACCTAACGGGAACATTGTTTTTGATAATTGCTCTTGGCTTAATTGATTTAAGAAGTATGTTTGATCTTTATTGTCATCAACGCCGCGAAGCATTTTATATTCGCCGTCCATATAAGCAACGCGTGCATAATGACCTGTTGCTACATAATCGGCACCAAGCGCAATTGCATGCTCTAAAAATGCTTTAAATTTAATTTCTTTATTACACATTACATCTGGGTTTGGTGTACGACCAGCTCGGTACTCATCTAAGAAGTACGTAAATACTTTATCCCAGTATTGTTTTTCAAAGTTTACTGCATAATACGGAATACCAATTTGGTTACACACTTCAATTACATCATTGTAATCTTCTGTTGCTGTGCAGACACCATTCTCATCTGTATCATCCCAGTTTTTCATAAAAATTCCGATTACATCATAACCTTGCTCTTTTAATAAAAGTGCTGCTACAGATGAATCGACGCCACCGGACATTCCGATGACAACGCGTGTTTCGTGAGGTAGTTTGTTCATCATGTCACCTCCCATGCTAATTTTGTGTTAATCGCTTCACGATTTTCACTGTTTCGTACGCCGCTTTTTCAATTTGCTCTTTCGTATTTCCAAGTCCAAAACTAAAGCGTACGGATGAACGTATTTGATCGGAATCTTTTCCAAACATCGCTACTAATACATGTGATGGATCAATCGAACCAGCTGTACAAGCAGAACCACTTGATACTGCAATGCCAGCTAGGTCTAAGTTCACAAGAAACGGTTCAATGTTCATTCCTGTAAAACTTACATTAAGTACATGCGGTAAGCGATGTTCTAAGTTTCCGTTTACCTCGAAAGTAATGCCTTCATTTTTGAAGACAGATACCATTATATCTTTAAACTCTTCATATTGGGCATTTTTTTGCTCACGAGTTTTTTCAGCTATAAGAATTGCATGCTGAAGCCCAGCAATACTAGGCACATTTTCCGTACCAGCACGGCGTTTTCTTTCTTGCTCTCCACCTATTAATAACGGCTCAAATTTCACATTTGCACCAGCGAATAAGAACCCTACACCTTTTGGCCCATTAATTTTATGAGCTGAAATTGATAATAAATCAATACCAAACTCTTTCACGTCAATTTCTACTAAACCGTAAGCTTGTACCGCATCTGTATGGAAATAAGCTTGATGCTCTTTTAGCAACTTTCCTATTTCCACAATTGGTTGCATTGTCCCTACTTCATTATTCCCAAACATAACAGATACAAGAATCGTCTCTTCTGTTAATGCCTTTTGTATGTCAGAAACTTGAATGCGTCCTGTTTCATCGACAGGTAAATATGTCACTTCAAACCCTTCACGCTCTAACAATTCGCACGTATGCAAAATCGCATGATGTTCAATTTGCGTCGTTATTATGTGGTTACCTTTATGACGGTTCGCACGTGCTACACCTATAAGCGCTAAATTATCAGCTTCTGTACCACCGCTCGTAAATATAATTTCATTCGGATTCGCATGAATGCTGCGTGCACACACTCGTCTTGCCTCATCTACTGTGTGACGAGTTTGACGTCCATAAAAGTGAATACTAGACGGGTTCCCGAATATTTCTGTCATATATGGAATCATCTTTTCGACCACTTCTGGGTGAGTCGGAGATGTCGCAGCATGATCTAAGTAAATGCGTTCCATTAAATCTCCTTCTTTCCAAATCGTTTCACAAGGAATTAAATGTAAAACATATAGCCCCCGTGATTTTCTTCCTCATAACGTACTAAATCTTCTAACGTTGTACTATCTAACACTTCTTGCACGGCATCACGAACACGCATCCATAACTGGCGCTGTGCTGGCTCTTCTTCTTCTATCATTTCTACAACACTAATCGGTCCCTCTAATACACGGATTACATCCCCAGCTGTAATGTTAGCCGGTTGATCAGATAATACATATCCGCCATATGCCCCGCGCGTACTCTTTACAAGACGAGCGTTACGAAGTGGTGAAATTAATTGCTCTAAGTAATGCTCGGATAAGTCATGCGCCTGCGCAATTGATTTTAATGAAATTGGACCTTCACCAAACTTTTTTGCAAGATCAATCATAATTGTTAAGCCATAGCGGCCTTTTGTTGAAATCTTCATCTATTTTGCACCTCTTTTCAAATTTTCACTTCTATTGGTTATATCTTATTTATAAAAAGAACACAATTTAAAATCCTATGAAATTATAGCATAATATAGTATTATAAGAAATTTCAACTTGTGTATCAAAATGATAACATAAAATCACATTGAAAAACTCGGAAATTATTACAATTGAAAGAAAAATGAAAATATTCATCTTCATTTTTCCCATAAAACAGCATCCTATTTCAAATTTCGTAGAAAAAAATGATACGATAGAACGAGATTATATATTAAGGGAGACGGTCTAAATGAAACAACCACTCGCACATCGAATGCGCCCTACAAATATTCAAGAAATTATTGGGCAACAACATTTAGTTGGTGAAGGAAAGATTTTATGGCGAATGGTCCAAGCAAATCATTTTCAATCTATGATTTTATACGGTCCTCCAGGTACAGGAAAAACATCCATTGCCAGTGCAATTGCAGGAAGTACCGGTACCCCGTTTCGTCTATTAAACGCTGTTACTCACAATAAAAAAGATATGGAAGTTGTCGTACAAGAAGCAAAGATGCATCGACACCTCGTTTTAATTTTAGATGAAGTTCACCGTCTAGATAAAGCAAAGCAAGACTTTCTATTACCTCACTTAGAAAGCGGACTTCTTACTTTAATTGGTGCAACGACAAGTAATCCATTCCATGCAATAAACTCCGCTATTCGAAGCAGGTGTCAAATTTTCGAATTACACGCACTAACAGAAGATGATATTTTAATTGGGTTAAAAAGAGCTTTAGAAGATAAAGAAAAAGGCCTTGGAGAATATGCTGTAACGGTAACAGATGAAGCACTACATCATTTTGCAAATGCCTCTGGTGGTGATATGCGTTCCGCTTATAACGCACTTGAACTTGCTGTATTATCTAGCTTTACTACAGACGATCAAGCGGCTGAAATCACACTCGAGATTGCAGAAGAATGCTTACAAAAGAAGAGCTTCGTTCACGACAAAGGCGGCGATGCTCATTATGACGTATTATCAGCATTTCAAAAATCAGTACGCGGAAGTGATGTAAATGCAGCGCTCCATTATTTAGCACGCCTTATTGAAGCAGGTGATTTACAAAGTATTGGCAGACGCCTTCTTATTATGGCTTATGAAGATATTGGACTTGCTAGCCCACAAGCTGGACCGCGTACACTAGCTGCAATTGAATCAGCTGAACGAGTTGGATTCCCAGAAGCACGCATCCCACTTGCAAATGCCGTTATAGAGCTATGCTTATCACCAAAATCAAATTCAGCTTATAAAGCACTTGATGCTGCATTACACGATTTACGCAACGGTCAAACAGGTGACATTCCAAGCCATTTAAAAGATAGTCATTACAAAGGCGCAGAATCACTCGGAAGAGGCATTGGATATTTATATCCACACGACCATCCAAATGGCTGGGTAAGGCAACAATACTTACCTGATAAAATAAAAAACAAGCAATATTATAAACCGAAAACGACAGGGAAATTTGAGCAAGCACTTTCTACTGTTTATGAAAGATTACAAACTTCGAATAAAACGAAAAATAAAGGGTAACATAAACGAAAACGTCACCATTATGGAGGCTTCGCTTATGAAAACACGTCAAGATGCATGGACAAAAGAAGATGATCTCCTTTTAGCAGAAACTGTTTTGCGACATATTCGCAGCGGAAGTACACAAATAAAAGCGTTTGATGAAGTTGGCGACGCTTTAAACCGCACTTCCGCAGCTTGTGGTTTTAGATGGAATGCTGAAGTAAGACCGAATTACGAAGATGCGGTGCAGCTTGCAAAAAAACAACGTAAAGAATTAAAACGTTCTGAAGCTAATATAGAAAAAGATCGGTTCACGAAAACGAAACAACTCGTAATTGACGCCGATTTTTCAGAAGATATTACGCCAAGTAAACAAGATCTTACAATGCAAAATGTCATCTCATTTTTACAAAATTTAGAACATAACAATCCTTCACTTGCAAAGTTGCAAACTGAAAATGATGTATTACAAGCTCAGCTCACTTCTCTGCAAAAAACGAATCATGAACTTGAAACGAAATTAGCGGTACTCACAAAAAAACAACAAGCAATCGAAGAAGATTACGCGATGCTTGTTCGAATTATGGATCGCGCTCGAAAACTTGTTTCGGTTGAAGAACAAGAAGAACATATTGCTCCCATTTTCAAAACAGATCAAAATGGAAATTTAGATATTATATATTCTGCAGAGAATTAAAAACAAGGATGTCACTTTTTTGACTAAGTGACATCCTTGTTTGTTTTCGGAAAACCATATATACATGTCGGTAAATGAAATTATATTAACGATTTTTCGAATATATCTATCGTAACTTGCAATATATCAACGATTTTTCAAATATATCTATCGTAACTTGCAATATATCAACGATTTTTCAAATATATCTATCGTAACTTGCAATATATCAACGATTTTTCAAATATATCTATCGTAACTTGCAATATATCAACGATTCGACAAAGGAGATCGATTTAATGACAAATATTTACAATAACATTACTCCCTGTCATACAAGAAAACTCCTAAAACATATTGGATAATTTTTACTAAAATATTATTATAACCATATACCTTTAAAGGGAGATGGTTGCTATTTCATTAATAATCTTCAAAATAACTCTTGGCCTTCTCGTCCTGACTTTAGCTCTTTTCACCATTAACAGTCTAAAAAAGACATCCGCCTATAAATCAGATAAATATGATTATTACTTACTAACCTTACTTACATTTGAACTAGTAGTGATGCAAATATCCATATTTCTTTAATATATATAAAAAAGCATATATCCAAAATGGATATATGCTTTTCTTTTATTCTTGCCCTACACGTTTCACTTCTACATTTTTAATACGTTCACGTACAACGTGACTTGCCATAATTAAGCCTGCCACAGATGGTACGAATGCATTTGATGAAGGCGGTAATTTCGCTTTACGAATTTTTGCATTCTCGTCTGGTACGATTTCTTTACGTACTTCTTCACGAATTACGATTGGGTTTTCGTCAGAGAAGACAACTTTTACACCTTTTTTAATACCCTCTTTACGAAGCTTCGTACGAATTACTTTCGCAATTGGATCTGTATGTGTTTTAGAAATGTCCGCAATACGGAAACGAGTTGGGTCCATTTTATTTGCTGCACCCATACATGAGATAATTTTAATTTTACGACGTAAACATTGTTTAATTAAATGGATTTTGAACGTAATCGTATCAGATGCATCCACTACGAAATCTAAACCGTGTTTAAAGAACTCTTCATATGTTTCATCTGTATAAAACATTTCTAATCCAATTACTTCACATTCCGGATTAATGTCTGCAATACGCTCTTTCATTAATTCTACTTTTGAACGTCCTACAGTAGATACTAAAGCGTGAATTTGACGGTTTACGTTTGTAATATCTACAACGTCTTTATCAACTAATACGAGACGTCCTACTCCAGAACGCGCTAACGCTTCAGCTGAAAATGAACCTACGCCGCCAATTCCTAAAATACCGACTGTACTATTTTTTAATATTTCAAGTCCTTCTTTACCGAAGGCTAATTCATTACGTGAAAATTGATGTAACATTCAGCTCTACACTCCTATTACAAAAATGGTCTACCATGTATTCTAGCGTTTTTCCGACTATTTGTATAGAAAAAGTTATAGAATTCCTAAAAATACATATTTCGATAATGAAAACATAGTGTAAACCGGGATTTTGTTTCTTCTTTTAATTATCCATTAAAAAAGTCTAGATGGTTATAGTATAACCATCTAGACCCTATTCTTACTTCTCTTCTTTTAAGCTTAATTTTAAGTTTAACTCTTCAAGCTGTGCTTCTGCAACTGGGCTTGGAGCTTCTGTTAATAAGCAGCTTGCGCTTGCTGTTTTTGGGAATGCAATTGTATCACGAAGGTTCGTACGGCCTGCAAGTAACATAACAAGACGATCTAAACCTAATGCGATTCCGCCGTGTGGTGGTGTACCGTATTCGAATGCTTCTAATAAGAATCCGAATTGCTCTTGCGCTTCTTCTTGTGAGAATCCAAGTGCTTTGAACATTTTTTCTTGTACGTCACGCTCATAAATACGAAGTGATCCACCACCAAGCTCATAACCGTTTAATACAAGGTCATATGCTTGTGCACGTGCTTTTTCTGGTGCTGTTTCTAGTAGCTCAACGTCTTCACGGAATGGCATTGTGAATGGATGGTGAGCTGCGAAATAACGATCTGCATCTTCATCGTACTCAAGAAGTGGCCAATCCGTTACCCATAGGAAGTTAAATTTACTTTCGTCAATTAACTCAAGCTCTTTACCTAGACGTAAACGAAGTGCGCCTAAGCTATCTGCAACAACGCTCTTCTTATCTGCTACGAATAGTAATAAGTCGCCAGCAGTAGCTTCTAATGTGCTCATTAACACATTTGCATCTTCTTCACCGAAGAATTTCGCAATCGGTCCTTTTAGGCCGTCTTCTTCAACTTTAAGCCAAGCTAGACCTTTTGCACCGTATACTTTCACGAATTCAGTTAATGCATCGATGTCTTTACGAGAATATTTACTTGCAGCACCTTTTGCATTGATTGCTTTTACTTGTCCGCCGCTTTCTACAGCACTTGTAAACACTTTAAAGCCACAACCTGCTGCAAACTCAGATAAGTCTGTTAGTTCCATTTCAAAGCGTGTATCTGGCTTATCAGAACCGTAGCGAGCCATTGCATCAGCATATTTCATACGAGGGAATGGTGCACTAACTTCTACACCTTTTGCATCCTTCATAACTTTCGTCATCATACGCTCCATCATTTCTAAAATTTCATCTTGTGTTAAGAATGAAGCTTCGATATCGATTTGCGTGAATTCCGGTTGACGATCTGCACGTAAATCTTCATCACGGAAACAACGTGCTACTTGATAGTAACGCTCAAATCCGCCGACCATAAGAAGCTGTTTAAATAACTGTGGTGACTGTGGTAATGCATAGAATTCACCGTCATGTACACGACTTGGTACTAAATAGTCACGAGCTCCTTCTGGCGTACTCTTCGTTAAAATTGGTGTTTCTACTTCTAAGAACTCTTCTGTATCTAAGAAGTTACGAATTGTTTTTGTTACGTCGTGACGCATTTTGAATGTGTTGAACATTACAGGACGACGTAAGTCTAAATAACGATATTTTAAACGCACATCTTCTGATGCATCTGTATCATCAGCAATGATAATTGGTGTTGTTTTCGCTGCATTTAGTACATTTACTTTTGTTGCTTGTACTTCAATACGACCAGTTGCCATATTGTCATTAATTGCGCCTTCACCACGTTCAACAACTGTACCTTCTATGTGTAATACGTATTCGCTACGAATTGTTTCTGCTACTTCTAACGCTTCTTTTGATGTTTCTGGGTTAAATACAACTTGTACGATACCTGTACGGTCACGTAAATCGATAAAGATTAATCCACCTAAGTCACGGCGTTTTTGTACCCAACCTTTTAATTGAACTGTTTGTCCAACAGCTTCTACTGTTACTTTTCCACATGCATGTGTTCTTTCAGCCACTGTAAGTTCCCCCTATATTAATTTCTCTGCTACGTATGAAGCAAATACATCTAAAGCTACTTCTTCTTGTTCACCTGTTGCCATATCTTTCAAGTTAATGATGCCTTTATCTAGCTCATCTTCTCCTAATACAGCTACAAATTTCGCCTTTAGACGATCTGCTGATTTAAATTGTGCTTTCATTTTGCGATCTAAATAATCTTTTTCAACCGACAATCCAGCTTTACGAAGATCGAATGCCACTTTTGCAGCATGGTCTTTCGCTTTTTCACCAAGCGCTACAACGTAACAATCAATGCTATGTTCAAGTGGTAATTCAATGTTTTCAGCTTTTAGCGCCATAATTAAACGTTCAATACTCATTGCAAAACCGATACCTGGCATTTCTGGTCCACCGATTTCTTGTACAAGTCCGTTATAACGGCCACCACCGCTTAATGTAGTGATCGCACCGAAACCTTCTGCCTCACTCATAATTTCAAAAACAGTATGTTGATAGTAGTCTAAACCACGCACTAAGTTCGGATCTTTTTCAAATGGAACATCCATCATCGTTAATAGTTCTTGTACTTTGTCGTAGTATACTGCTGAATCTTCGTTTAAGTATTCTGTAATAGATGGAGCTGTTGCCATTAATTCATGGTTACGGTCCTTCTTACAGTCTAAAATTCGAAGTGGGTTCTTTTCTAAGCGAGATTGACAGTCAGAGCAGAATTCGCCGATACGTGGCTCAAAGTGTGCGATTAATGCATCACGGTGTGCTTGACGACTCGCTGCGTCACCTAAACTGTTTAATACAACTTTAATATTTTTTAAGCCCATGCCGCGGTAAAATTCAACAGCAAGTGCAATTACTTCTGCATCAATTGCAGGGTCATTACTGCCGATTGCTTCGATACCGAATTGTACGAATTGACGATAGCGACCTGCTTGTGGTCTTTCATAACGGAACATTTGACCGATATAGTATAATTTCGTTGGTTGTGTTGCATCACCAAACATTTTATTTTCAACGTAAGAACGTACAACAGGTGCAGTACCTTCTGGACGTAGTGTTAAGCTACGCTCTCCACGATCTTGGAATGAGTACATTTCTTTTTGTACGATATCTGTCGTATCACCAACACCGCGTAAAAATAGCTCAGTGTGCTCAAAAATTGGTGTACGAATTTCTTTATAATTGTAACGACGGCAAATTTCGCGTGCTTGCCCTTCGATATACTGCCATAACTCAACAGTGCCTGGAAGAATATCTTGCGTTCCGCGTGGGATTTGAATAGACATATTCAGTTCCTCCTCAAATTGTTTTAATCTTAATAAAAATAAAAAAACTCCCGCCTCTACTGTTTAAACAGTAGGGACGAGAGTATTATACCCGTGGTGCCACCCTAATTGAAGCACGTATGCTTCCACTTTTTTAATAACGCTTAAATATGCGTTCATCCCTACTAAGCATATATGCCGTTCAAGTTGAAACCTCTAGAGTGTCATTCAATCAGTCATCATGCAGAAATGTTTTCAGCCTAAGACATTCCTTCTCTTTCCATGTGTATCTCATTTACTCTTCTCTATCAACGGTTATATTCATATGTAAATATAAAATTACTATACGTTTGTTAAGTAGGATTGTCAAGTGCTCTAAGAACGTTCAATCTGCTTCTTTAAACGCTTTACATCTTGAAGAGAAATCCCAAACTCGGAAGCAAGCTCCATTGAAGTATTATTTTGCTCTTTTGAAATAAAATCATGAAAATTCACGTTAAACAGTTGATTTGCACCATTTGTAACAGAATGCCCTTTTTCATTCATACGCATACGTATATCCCTCACATTCAATATGGATGTTTTACTTTTTATTGTTCCATATTGATGAGAGAGTTATACATAACCGAAACTGCTATTGATTCCAAATAAATGAACAAAACATACAACAATGTATAAAAAAGAGAGGATTATATAACCCTCTCTTTTTTATCAACACTATTTACTTTCTACAATTAAGGTCACCGGACCATCATTGATCAAAGAAACGTCCATCATTGCTCCAAACTTTCCTGTTTCCACATGTAATCCTTGTTTACGAACTTCTTCATTAAAGAAATCGTATAAACGCTCTGCATAGTCAGGTTTCGCAGCATCCATAAAGTTTGGACGTCTGCCCTTGCGGCAATCTCCGTATAATGTGAATTGCGAAATAGATAGAACTTGTCCTTCTACATCAAGTACAGAATGATTCATCTTTCCGCTCTCATCTTCAAAAATACGTAAGTTTGCAATTTTTTCCGCAATGTAAGTTGCATCTTTTTCTGTATCTTCGTGCGTAATGCCAACTAGTAATGTTAAACCGAACGGAATTTGTCCTACGATCTCACCGTCTACTGTGACAGACGCTTTCTTTGATCGTTGTAAAACAACTCTCATCTTTCTACACTCCCTATTAATGCATCATGCGTCGTACTGCATAAATTTCTGGAACGCGTTTAATGCGTTCTACTACTTTTTTCAAGTGTTGTAAGTTACGAATCGAGATTGACATATTAATTGTTGCCATTTTATTACGGTCACTTCTACCAGAAACAGCTGAAATGTACGTTTTCGTCTCTGTAACAGCTTGCAGTACTTCATTTAATAAACCACGGCGATCGTAACCCGAAATTTCAATATCAACGTTATACTCAATTTCTTTTTCAGGGCTACCTTCCCACTCTACTTCTAATAAACGTTCTACAGCTTCTTCTGTATGAACGTTTACACAATCACGGCGGTGAATCGATACACCTCGGCCTTTCGTAATATATCCAACGATATCATCGCCTGGAACTGGGTTACAGCATTTCGATAAACGGATTAATAAATTATCAGCACCGCTTACCTTTACACCAGAATCCCATTTTCGAATTTTCATCGGTTTACGAACTTCTTTAACTTCAACAATTTCTTCTTCTTCGCGTTGTTTGCGGAACTTGTCCGTTAGTCGCGTAACAATTTGCGAAGCTGTAATTCCGCTATATCCAACTGCTGCAAACATATCTTCTTCATTTGCAAAGTTAAATTTCTCAGCGACGCGTTTTAAGTTATCAGGCGCTAATACTTCTTTCATCTCATACTCTAGACCACGTACTTCCTTTTCAACAAGTTCACGGCCTTTTTCAATATTTTCGTCTCTACGTTGTTTCTTAAAGAATTGACGAATTTTATTTTTTGCATGAGATGTTTGAGCAAGTTTTACCCAATCTTGACTTGGGCCATACGAATGTTTCGACGTTAAAATTTCAATGATGTCGCCTGTTTTTAATTTATAATCCAACGTCACCATTTTACCGTTTACTTTTGCACCAATTGTTTTATTCCCAATTTCCGAATGGACACGATACGCGAAATCAATCGGAACCGATCCAAGTGGTAATTCCATTACATCGCCTTTCGGTGTAAAGACGAATACCATGTCAGAAAATAAATCAATTTTTAATGACTCCATAAATTCTTCTGCATTAGAAGCTTCATTTTGCCATTCTAGTATTTGACGGAACCATGTGAGTTTCTTCTCTAATGTACCTGTTGTTTCTGCTGTTTTTCCTTCTTTGTACGCCCAGTGTGCCGCGATCCCGAATTCTGCAATTTCGTGCATTTCTTTCGTACGAATTTGCACTTCAAGTGGATCACCTTTTGGTCCAATTACAGTCGTATGAAGAGATTGATATAGATTTGCTTTTGGCATTGCAATATAATCTTTAAAACGACCTGGCATCGGCTTCCAGCACGTATGAATAATTCCAAGCACCGCATAACAATCTTTAATACTATTTACAACGACACGTACAGCTAATAAATCGTAAATTTCATTGAACTGCTTATTTTGCAGTGCCATTTTACGATAAATACTGTAAATATGTTTCGGTCTTCCAGAAATCTCAGGTTGAATTGCAACTTCTTTTAATTTCTCACGAATACCAGTCATTACTTCGTCTAAGTATTCTTCACGTTCTGCACGTTTACGCTTCATTAAATTTACAATACGATAATATTGTTGGGGATTTAAATAGCGAAGTGACGTATCCTCTAGCTCCCATTTAATAGTACTAATTCCGAGTCTATGTGCTAAAGGTGCAAAGATTTCTAACGTTTCATTCGCAATGCGACGCTGCTTCTCTTGAGGCAAATGTTTCAATGTACGCATGTTATGAAGACGATCAGCTAATTTAATTAAAATAACTCGAATGTCTTGAGCCATTGCAATAAACATTTTGCGATGGTTTTCGGCTTGTTGTTGTTCGTGAGATTTATATTTAATCTTCCCAAGCTTTGTAACACCATCAACAAGCATAGCAATTTCTTTGTTAAATTCCCGTTCAATATCTTCTAACGTAATCTCTGTATCTTCCACTACATCATGTAAGAAACCTGCTGATACCGTAGCTGGATCCATGTGTAAATCAACTAAAATACCTGCAACTTGAATCGGATGAATAATATACGGTTCACCCGATTTTCTATATTGTTCGCTATGCGCATCACGTGCATATTCATAAGCACGTGCCACTAGCTCAATATCTTCATCCGCTAAATATTGACTTGCTTTCTCGAGTACCTGTTCAGCTGTTAGTACCTGCTCATTTGCCATCGAATCACCTTTTATTGAAAATTGACTTTATCTTTATTTAATAGAATAAATTATATTCTATCATTATAACCCAATGATTGTGAATTGTGAAAAGGAAAAGATTTTACTGACATTTCACCATGATTTTTTGTTCAATTATACAAAAGTACCCGCTCCTCTCCAAGAGATTCACGGGTACTTTTTATCACCGTAGTTTTACCTATATAGTGATTAGTATTTTTCTAATACTAATACATCGTAACCATCTAACATTTTACGACCATCTAAGTAAGTAAGCTCTACTAAGAATGCAATCCCTGCTACAACTCCGCCTAGCTCTTCAACTAACTTAATTGTCGCTTCGATTGTTCCACCTGTAGCTAATAGATCATCTGTAATTAATACGCGTTGACCTGGCTTAATTGCATCTTTATGGATTGTTAAAACATCTTTACCATATTCTTTACCGTAGTCAACAGTAATTACTTCACGTGGTAATTTTCCTAATTTACGAACTGGTGCAAATCCTACTTCTAACGCATAAGAAACTGGGCAACCGATAATGAAACCACGAGCTTCTGGTCCTACTACAACATCGATATCTCTTTCTTTTGCGTATTCAACGATTGCATCTGTTGCTGCTTTGTATGCTTTACCGTCATTCATTAAAGGTGTAATGTCTTTAAACACAATACCTTCTTTCGGATAATCCGGTACAATTGCGATATGTTGCTTGAAATCCATATTTCTGAATCCTCCTCAGATCTAAAAGGTTTGTAAATACAAATCCTTTACCCTAACTGTTCTACTTCTTTATGATTACGAATCGTTTCAAACCATGTATATAGTTGCTGATATGTGCTATAAACCAATTCTTTTTCTAATTGTAAGTGGTTCATTTTCTCACGATATGTGTTCGATTCAATTAAATCACGCTTTTGTTTTTTGTCTGCCATAAAAATGACGCCATCTTTTATTGTAACAAATTCTAACTCAAAAAACACCTGTGTCATGAAATTTACTGTATCTTTTGACCAACCTTTATGACGACATAGTTGTTCTCCATATTGTCTTAAAGAAAATGGTGTTTTTTGGCTTAAGAAAGAATAGTACCATTTAAAGTGTTCTCTCGTCGGAACTGTACTAAATAAGTGGTTATTCTCTTGATAAAATAGCGTATAAATTCGCGCTGGGAATCCTACTTTAAATAGCTCACTTAATTCATCTGTTCCTTTTGGTAAATCAAGTAACACGATATATTGATCATCTAAATGCGTTACTTCTGAAGCATGCATGAGCTTTTCTTTATAGCTCTCTAAAGAAAATTTATTCAATACCTCTTCAGAAAAATACACCATTGTTATTTTTTCTTTCGGAAGTTCTGCTAAATTTGCTTCTGCATTACGCATACTACGCCAATCAAATAATTGCCACGCCTCTACAGCAATATCTTGTACCATTAATTGTGGCTTCTTAAAATTATTCCATTCATTGATGGATGCTTCTCCTATTACAGATACTTTTGCAACTGGAGAGATTTCTTTCGCATATGCACCAAAACCAAATCCAATTGTATCCAGTGTTGCTTGTCCATCACGAAGAGCCATTTTTAAATGAGAGCCATCTGATCCGATCGCGCGAATACTTTCTAACTCTGCATCTTTCACTGCAATACGTGGTTTCGGATTTCCAACACCAAACGGGGCTAGTTTTTGCATATCTTCAATTGCCGCTAGTGTTACATCCTCTACTTTACAAAAAACATCAACTGCTGTAATTGGAATAAAATCTTCTTCTGTTAAAATTGCATCTGCTTGTTCATTTAAGCGGCGACGTAATTCATCTACATCATTCATATGTAGCGTCATTCCCGCTGCCATCGGATGCCCTCCAAAGTGTGGCAATAACTCTCTACAATCTGATAAATTTGCAAACAAATCAAATCCTGCAATACTACGCGCTGAGCCTTTTGCTGTTTCTTTTATAGGATCAATGCATAATACAATAGTCGGACGATAAAAACGTTCAACTAATTTAGAAGCGACAATCCCAATTACACCCGGATTCCAACCTTCTTTTGCAAGTACTAACACTTTGTTTTCTTCTGGCGGAAAGTTATTTTCAACTTCAGCGATAGCCTCTTCTGTAATTTGCTTTACAATATCTTTTCGCAGTTTGTTCAGCTCATCAATTTCTTCGGCCAACTCTTTCGCTTCCTCAGGATCATCTGATAATAAAAGGTGTACAGCCGGCGTTGCATCTTCTAAACGCCCGACCGCATTAATACGCGGTGCAATTGAGAAGCCAATACTCTCTTCTGTAATTTCACTTTGCGAAACGTTAGCAACTTTAAACAATGCCTTTAAACCAATATTTTTCGTCATACGCATATGTTTTAAACCGCGTTTCACTAGCAACCTATTTTCACCATGAAGTGACACTAAATCAGCTACTGTACCGATTACTGCAATCTCTAATAAATGTTCTGGTACACGGCCTAATAGTGCATGCGCAACTTTAAACGCAACACCTACACCAGCTAAATAGTGAAACGGATATACACCGCCATCTAATTTCGGATGTATAATCGCAAGTGCTTCTGGCAATTCTGGCGGTGGCTCATGGTGATCTGTAATAATTAGATCTATTCCAAGCTCTTTCGCTACATTCGCTTCATGTACTGCTGCGATGCCAGTGTCGACAGTAATAATCAGTGAGAACCCTGCGCTATGCGCCCAACGAAACGCTTCTTCGTTCGGCCCATACCCTTCTGTAAAACGATTTGGAATATAAAATTCTACTTCTGCACCTAATTCTTGAAGAGCAAGATATAACACAGTTGTACTACTTACTCCGTCTGCATCGTAATCACCAAATATTAATATTTGTTCTCCATTTTGAATCGCCTTATTTACACGTTCTACCGTTCTATCCATTCCTTCTAATAAAAATGGATCATGAAATTCTTGATTTTCTGTATTTAAAAAATCTAAAATCTTATCTTCTGTATCTAGTCCTCTACCGAGGAATAATGAAACGACAAGTGGCGATAACTGTAATTTACTTGCTAATTCACTCACTCGTTCGTCATTATATTCTTTTTCTTTCCAACGCGTCTTCGGTTGTAACACGAAATCACCCCTTAACCTGTTCATTATACAAGACAGATTAAGGGGTGACAATATAATGCAAACTACGATGCAATATCTATATACCAAAATGTTAATGATGTTTAATTTGGAGAATACGGATTTATATGTACGAATACATTTTGTACATTATCTTGTTTCATAAGTATTTCTTTCACATGTTTTCCAATACGGTGTCCTTCTTCTACAGTAATGTATGGATCTACAGACACTTTAATATCGACAATAACATAATGACCATGCTCCCGTGCATATAAAGAACCAATTTTTTTCACACCATCTACTTGAAGGACTGCTTCTCTAAGCGGAATAACATCCTCCTCATGAAGAACATGGTCAAGCGTTGCATGAATTGCTTCCGCTCCAATGCTCCATGCCATTTTTACAACAAGAAGCGAAACAACTAATCCTGCAATCGGATCAGCATATACAAGCCAGTCTATACCAAGCTTACCACCGAGTATAGCTGCACAAATACCGATTAAAGCTGCAATTGAAGAAAATACATCCGAACGGTGCTCATATGCATTTGCAATAATTGCATCACTATTTACCCTTTTCCCTAATCGGAATTTATATTGAAACATTCCTTCTTTCACGACGATTGAAAGAACAACAGCAAAAATCGTAATTCCTTTCGGCGGTTCTAGTTCTTGCGAAAAAGCTTTTATAGATGAAATCGCGATTTCAAGTCCCACAATAAATAATAATACCGCAACAATAATCGCTGAAATCGATTCCGCTTTACCATGACCATACGGATGATCTTCATCAGGTGGCTGCTTTGCCGCTCGCAATCCAAAAAGTACAGCTAGCGAACCAATTACATCTGATGCAGAATGCACCGCATCTGCTAGCAGTGCTTTACTGTTCCCAATATAACCAATTACCGCCTTTACAATTGCTAATATAATATTACCAACGATCCCGACAATAGCACCAAACTCGGCCTGTTTAAAACGTTCATCTTTTTCCATAATTAAAATCCCTTCTTTTCTTAACCTATCTTTTTATTTTAACAAAAACAGCGATAACACCACCACTTTCTTCCATCTTCTTCCCATCAAAAAGTTGCTATCTTATTGTATCCACAAACGAAAAAAGAGATGCCTCATAATAAGGCATCATCTTTTCTATACTTGCGGTTCAGATTCTACTTTCTCAACCTTCTTCTTGTTTTTCCCCTTTTTCAAACGACGGTTTTCAAGCATTAACCAAATTTGAGAGGCAACGAAAACAGAAGAGTACGTACCTACTATTAATCCAACAAGTAACGCAAACGAGAAGTTACGTAGTGACTCACTACCGAAGATAAGCAGTGCAATTACTGGGAATAACACTGTTAATACGGTGTTAATCGAACGACCAAGCGTTTGGCGGATACTTGCATTTACAATCTCTTCTAGGTCTTTTATATCGCGCACTCGTTTTTTCTGCTTGTATAATTCACGGTTTCTATCAAATGTAACAATTGAGTCATTAATAGAATAACCGATGATTGTTAGTACTGCAGCGATAAACGTTAAGTCTACCTCTAATTGGAAAATACTAAACATAACAACCATAACGAATGCGTCATGTAGTAACGCAAGCACTGCAGATAACGCATACGTAAATCGGAATCGAATACTTACGTATAAAATGATAACTGCGGAAGCAATCAGTACAGCGATAAATGCATTTCGTGCAATTTCTTTACCGATTGTCGGTGAAACTGTACTTATGTTTGGATCTGTACCATATTTATCGTGGAAGAATGTTTTTGTTTTGGCAATTTCATCTTTTGATAAAACACCTAATGTACGAACTGCGAAACCTTTATTGTCATCTCCAGTCGGTACAATATTTTCTTCCTTCACATCAATGTTCAATTCTTTAAAATCTTTATGAACATCAGATACCGTAACGGCTTGTTTTGATTGCAAGTCAATACGTGTACCACTTGCAAAGTCAATCCCAAGATTCAATTTGAAAATTGGTAAGATAATTGCACCCGCAATTACAACTACAATTGAGAAGATAAGGAATTTATGACCGATATTCACGAAGTTAATACGATCAAATCTCGTTGGCGGATGCACTACACCTTTTGTTAATGGAATAATATCCTTTTGTTTCACACCAAAATATCCTGGTTTTTTATCGAAGTAACGGCTCTTTACAAGTAAACCTAGTAAGAAACGAGTACCGAATACGTTCGTAATAAAACCAACTAAAATACTTACGATTAAACTTGTTGCGAATCCTTTTACAGAGCTATTACCATAAACGAATAACACACCAGCTGCTGCAAGAGTCGTAACGTTTGCATCTAAAATTGTTGCTAATGAACGATGGTTACCAGCTCGGAATGCCGACATCATTGACTTACCAATTTTCAGCTCTTCTTTCAGTCTCTCGTACGTAATAATATTCGCATCAACTGCGATACCTACTCCGAGCACTAACGCCGCAATACCTGGCAACGTAAGAACTGCATGCATCCAGTTAAAGACAAGTAATGTAACGAAAATGTATAAACCTAACATAATAACCGCTACAAGTCCTGGTAAACGGTAGAATACAAGCATAAATAAGAAAATAAGAGCGATACCAATCGCACTAGCGAAAATCGTTTGCTCTAACGCTTGTTGACCAAATTTCGCTCCAACAGATGTTGAATACATTTCTTTTAAATCAACAGGAAGTGCACCTGCATTTAATAAAGATGAAAGTTGTTTCGCACTTTCAACTGTAAAGTTTCCACCTACGATAGATACTTCAGCTTGGTTAAATACTTGGTTTACTGTTGCTGCTGATAAGAACTTCGGATTCGGTTTTGCAGATTCTGCTTTATACGAATCTTTTCCTTCTTCAAAGTCAAGCCAAATTACCATTAAATTCGTTGGTGGTGGCATTTTAGAAATTTTTTCAGTTACTTCACGGAATTTTTCAGCGCTTTTTAGTGTAAGACCTACGCTCGCACGGCCCTGCTCATCAAACGTTTGCTTCGCTCCGCCGCCTTTTAAATCCGTTCCATCCATAAGAAGGTTATCATCCACATCACGGAATGTTAATTTCGCTTGTGTTGATAACATTTCACGTGCTTTTTGCTGATCTTGTACACCAGCAAGCTGTACACGAATTCGATCTTGCCCTTCGATTTGAATGTTCGGCTCACTTACACCGAGAACATTGACACGATTTTCAAGAGCACCTACTGTACTTACAAGTACGTCTCGATCGATTTTATCACCTTTTTTGGCTGGTTTTACTTCATAAAGAATTTCAAAACCACCGCGAAGGTCTAGTCCTAGACTAATTCCTTTTGCTATGTCTTTTCCTGCCGCACCAATTACTCCACCGATTAATAAGACGATGAGGAAAAAGGCGGCAATTCTCGTACCACGCTTTGCCATATGTACCCTCTTTCTGCTACTAACACTTTCAATAAATCTTTTACGATTCACTGCTATACGTGTGCATACGCCTAGTTAGTAGACTTCCTTTCTATAATTTTCGCTAGTTCATCACTAGCTGTATAGGTAAGCTTTTACACTCCCTACACTTTCATCATTTATTTTCCTCTTCACTACCTCCTTTATATATAATCTTAGACACAATTATTTCCTCTTTATCAATACATATCATTATACTGCAAAAGGAAGAACAAACCAATTGCAGTCGGTTATTTATTTTCGTACTCATCAAATGACCAAAGCGGTGCTTGGTAAGCTTCAACAGTTAAATATGTCATATATTCATTAGTACTTACTGTTAATACGTCATTAACTAATTCATACAATCTAACATCGCTGTCTATCTTCTTCCACTTTTTCACTTTGAGAAACTTCCAAATGTCATCATCTGTTACTCGGTCGTAACCGAACATTTGAAACTCTTCTACTTTACTTTCTAAAACGACTTGTAACTGTCCGCGGTATGATTCTACCAAAGCCTCTCTATCTAACATTTATAACATCTCCTTCTTATTTCAGCACGAAAAAGTCGCTTTAATCCCGCTCTAATGGACAGCAATAACTACTTTCAAGAGCACTATCATACTTCACTCTCTTAAATGCTTGTCATTCTTGTCTCGTACGTGCATATAAATTATTGTAAATCATTCCATTGATTTTGAGAAGGTAGGAGAAGAACATGACGAGACAAAGCTTTTTAAAAGGCGCATTTATTTTAATGATAGCCGGCTTTATTACAAAAATACTTGGCTTTATCAACCGCATAGTAATGGCACGTATTTTAGGAGAAGAAGGCGTTGGTCTTTATATGATGGCCGTTCCTACATTCATTTTAGCAATTACATTGACACAAATTGGTCTTCCTGTCGCAATCGCAAAATTTGTAGCAGAAGCGGAAGCTGTAAACGATAAACAAAGAGTTAAAAAAATATTAACCGTATCACTAGCTGTTACATCCGTTATTAGTATCATTTTAACAATCGGAATTATGTTCCTCACGCCTATTTTAGCAAAAACATTATTAACCGACGAAAGAACGTACTATCCATTAATGGCCATTTTGCCCGTTGTCCCGGTTATTGCTGTTTCTTCTGTTTTGCGTGGTTACTTTCAAGGGAAACAAAACATGAAACCTAGCGCTTATGCGCAAGTTCTAGAACAAGTCGTCCGCATTACCATTATCGCTATATGCATCCAGTTATTTTTACCTTACGGCATAGAATACGCTGCAGCCGGCGCTATGTTATCAGCTGTTCTCGGTGAAGTTGCATCCTTATTATTTTTACTCACGTTATTTCAGCGAGAAAAACATTTATCAATACGCTCTGGATTTTTCACTACTGTAAAGGAAAGCAAAGGGACATTTTATTCTCTGATGGATATTGCCCTTCCAACTACAGGAAGTCGTTTAATCGGCTCCGTTTCATATTTTTTTGAACCTATTGTCGTTATGCAAAGCTTAGCAATCGCTGGTGTCGCTGCTTCTGTTGCAACCCAGCAATACGGTATATTAAACGGTTATGCATTCCCGCTTCTATCACTACCCGCCTTTATTACATACGCTCTTTCTACAGCGCTCGTCCCTTCTATTAGTGAAGCAATGGCAAAAAGACAACATAAATTAGTGGAACACCGTTTACAACAAGCACTTCGAATTTCATTAATTACCGGCGGATGGTCTGTCGTTATATTATACGTATTCGCTTCTCCTGTTTTAACTCTTATGTATGGATCAGACAGCGCAACAGCATTCATTCAACTTCTTGCGCCTTGCTTTTTATTTCATTATTTCCAAAGTCCACTTACCTCTGTTTTGCAAGCTTTAAACTTAGCAAGGGCTGCAATGATGAATACATTTATTGGTGCCATCGTGAAATTAATCGTTATTTTTGTACTAGCATCAAGGCCAGAATTTCAAATGATGGGGGTTGCACTTGCTATCGCTGCAAATATTGTAACAGTAACATTTCTTCACTACGCTACTGTTTTAAAAAAAATTACATTTACCATTTACGCAAAAGACTATATTTTCGGCGGACTTGCCATCGGTATCGCAGGCGCCTTCGGTTTTTATCTCCATAAATATATTATTTTCTCTCATTCCCTTGGCATACAAACATTATGGGAAATCACTTTAACAACAATTGTTTATATCGTACTTCTCTTCACTTTCAAACTCATTCGAAAAGAAGAGTTAAGTCGTCTCCCTATCATTCGTAAACTTTCATTTTTGAAATAAGATGAAACTTTAATCAGTGGGGTAATCTCCACTGATTATTAGTTAAACCAATCATTCTTACTCTTTCAAAGGATAAATCTCTAATTTTCTTTTACATCAACAAAAAATTGTCCGTTTTGAAAACTACAGTATAAAATTTGTGTTACATCGTTATAACCTAAGTTTTTTAATTTCTCAATAAGCCATTCATCTGTATGCTCAATCATTTGTAAATGACTAGATTGAATTTCTCCATCAATAATAAGAGGAAGCGTAAACTGTAATGTATCTTGTTTATTTTTTTGTTTTTGAAAGACAGATAACTTCCCAGACGGTTCCAAAATAGCATATTCTACATCCCGAATATCTCCAACTCCTTGTTCCCTTAATTGCATCATTAAATCATCTATATTATACCGTTGCTTTCTCATCTTCTTTTCATCAATCTTCCCCGCGTTTACAAGAATAGCTGGCTCACCTTCTATTAAATGCCGAAAGCGTTGATACTTTAGGGAAATGACTGACAAAATAATTTGGATGCACATAAGAAAAGTCATCGGAACTAATTGATGCCAAAGTGATTTATCGGTATTTTCAATTGCCACTACGGCCATTTCTCCAAGCATAATAAATACGACTAAATCTAATACACTTAGCTCTCCTATCTCACGTTTACCCATAAGACGAAAAATAATTAAGATGATGATATACAAAAGCATTGTCCGTCCAATTATTGATATCCATTCCATTTCTACATCTCCTTTTTACGTATAGACTCCCCTATAAAAAAGAAACTAGTCTAACTTGGGCAAAAGGAAAATATGCTTGTATTAAAAAGGGGGAATGCATAAATGGATGGAACGAAAAAATTATCAACTGCAATTGGCTTTGGTATTGTTACACTACTAATTCTCGCATCTATTACTAGTATGATTATGGCTCTTTTATTAAAGTTTACAAATATAAATGAAGGGACATTAACCGTTACTATTTTTATACTCGCTCTTTTATCTATGCTTATGTCTGGATTTACTGCCGGCAAAAAGGCTCAAGGAAAAGGTTGGCTAGTTGGTTTCACAACAGGGCTCACATTCACTATACTCGTCTTTCTAGTTAACTATTTAGGCTTTTCTCAAACCTTATCGAACTCACAATTACTTTATCAATTAGCATTAATGGGGGCGAGTACACTCGGTGGTATTTTCGGTGTAAATATGTCAAAGCAAAGTAACTAAAAAAGGCCCTGCACATTTCATGCAGGGCCTTCCACATTAGTTTTTCACAACTTCACGAATCGCATTGCGATCGAAAGTTAAGTGTGAACCACCAGATTTAATAACGATTTTCGTCTCATCTACTGATTCGATTGTACCGTGTAAACCACCGATTGTTACGATAGCATCACCTTTTGCTAACTCACTTTGCATTTGAGCAACTGCTTTTTGACGTTTTTGTTGCGGGCGAATTAATAAGAAATAGAAAATCGCAAACATCGCAACGATCATAACGATATTCATCATACCTGCATTCATCTTTTGTTCCTCCTTTTAAATTATGTATTAGAAGTTTTTAGCATTCGGTTTATTAAAGCCATACTGTTCAAAGAACTCTTCGCGGAAATCGCCAAGACGGTCTTCACGAATAGCTTGTCTCACCTGCTCCATTAAGTTTAACAGAAAATGAAGGTTGTGATAAGACGTTAAACGAATTCCGAACGTTTCATCACATTTCATTAAGTGACGAATATACGCACGTGAGTAGTTTTTACATGTGTAGCAATCACAGTTTGGATCAAGCGGACCGAAGTCTCTTGCGAATTTCGCATTTTTTACAACGAGTCGACCTTCACTTGTCATACATGTACCATTTCGAGCGATACGAGTTGGAAGTACGCAGTCAAACATATCAATACCACGAATTGCACCATCGATTAATGAGTCAGGAGAACCTACACCCATTAAGTAACGAGGCTTATTATCTGGAAGAAGTGGTGTTGTAAACTCAAGTACACGGTTCATAATATCTTTCGGTTCACCAACAGATAAACCACCTACAGCGTAACCAGGGAAGTCCATTGAAACAAGGTCTTTCGCACTTTGACGACGAAGCTCTTCGTACTCCCCGCCCTGTACAATACCGAATAAACCTTGATCTTGCGGACGTTCATGCGCTTTTAAGCAACGTTCTGCCCAGCGGCTTGTACGCTCTACAGATTTCTTCATATATTCAAAAGTAGCCGGGAATGGTGGACACTCATCAAATGCCATCATAATATCTGAACCTAATGCATTTTGGATTTCCATCGCTTTTTCTGGTGATAAGAATAATTTATCTCCATTTAAGTGATTACGGAAGTGAACGCCTTCTTCTTCAATACGACGGAAGTCACTTAAACTGAATACTTGGAAACCACCAGAGTCTGTTAAGATTGCACGATCCCAGTTCATAAATTTATGCAAGCCGCCTGCTTCACGAATAATTTCATGACCTGGACGTAGCCATAAATGATACGTATTACTTAAAATAATGCCAGAATCCATTGCTTTTAATTCTTCTGGTGACATTGTCTTAACTGTCGCAAGTGTACCAACTGGCATAAATGTTGGTGTATCAAATGAACCGTGCGGTGTATGCACACGACCTAAACGGGCACCCGTTTGTTTACATGTCTTAATAAATTCATAACGAATTGCTGTCATAACTTACTCCTTTTATTTGTTTCTCATTTTAGCGTGAGATGCAACGAACATTGCATCACCGAAGCTAAAGAAACGATATTTTTCTTTTACTGCTTCATTATAAGCATGAAGTACATTATCTCTATTTGCAAATGCACTTACAAGCATGATTAATGTTGATTTCGGCAAGTGGAAGTTTGTAATTAAACCATCAATTGCTTTAAATTCATATCCCGGATACATGAAAATATCTGTCCATCCAGAAGCGGCGCAAAGCTTACCGTCATGATCTGTTGCAATTGTTTCTAACGTACGAGTTGATGTCGTACCTACAGTAATAATACGTCCACCATTCTCTTTTACACGATTTAATAATGTCGCTGTCTCTTCAGACATATGGTAATATTCTGCGTGCATATGGTGTTCTTCAATCGTGTCTGCAGAAACTGGTCTAAATGTTCCAAGCCCTACGTGAAGTGTAATGAATGCCAACTGAACGCCTTTTTGCTTTAACTTCTCAAGTAACTCTTCTGTAAAGTGAAGTCCCGCAGTCGGCGCTGCTGCTGAACCGATTTCTTTCGCATATACTGTTTGATAGCGATCGCGATCTTCTAGCGTCTCTTTAATATATGGAGGAAGTGGCATTTCCCCAAGTTCATCTAAAATTTCATAGAAGATGCCGTCATATGAAAATTCAAGCTGACGTCCACCTTGATCTGCAGTTCCTGTGCAAGTTGCTTTTAATTTCCCTTCGCCAAAAGAGATAACAGTTCCTTCTTTTACACGTTTCGCTGGCTTTACAAGCGTTTCCCACTTATCGCCTTCTTCTTGTTTTAAAAGAAGTACTTCAATGTGCGCGCCTGTATCTTCTTTCACACCGTGCAAACGAGCAGGCATAACTTTCGTTTCATTTAAAACTAAGCAATCCCCCTCATGTAAGTAAGAAAGAATGTCCGTAAAATGTTTATGCTCAATATCACCTGTTTCACGGTCTAACACCATTAATCTTGATGTTTCACGATCTTCTAACGGGACTTGTGCAATAAGTTCTTCTGGTAAATGAAAATCAAACAGATTTATATCCATAGCTATATCCACCTATTTCTTATTTAAATCGATTTATTATATACATAATAAAAGATAGTACAATACTTAACACAATACATGTAATGATAGGAAAATAAAAGGTAACGTTTCCTTTTTTCACAAAAATATCGCCTGGAAGCCTGCCAATGAACTTCCAAGCTAATCCAACAACGATGAGTAAGATTCCCGCTGTAATAAGCATTTTGGGCATCTCCATCATACTTTTGGCATCTCCATTCCGAAATGTTCATACGCAAGCGGCGTTACAATTCGGCCCCTTGGCGTTCGTTGTAAAAAGCCAATTTGTAATAAATACGGCTCATACACATCTTCAATCGTATGAGATTCTTCTCCAATTGTTGCTGAAACCGTTTCTAATCCAACTGGACCACCACGGAATTTCTCAATAATACCAAGCAGTAATTTATGATCAATATGATCTAGACCTAATTTATCTACTTGCAGTAGCTCTAATGCCATTTGCGTAATTTCCATCGTAACCGTTCCGTTACCACGAACTTGCGCGAAATCACGTACACGTCTTAAAAGACGATTCGCAATACGAGGTGTACCACGAGCACGTCTTGCAATTTCTAATGCAGCTAACGAATTGATTTCAACTTCAAACACTTCTGCTGTACGTTCAACAATCGCAGAAAGCTGATCTACTGTGTAGTACTCTAACCTTGAAAGTACACCGAAGCGGTCACGAAGCGGTGCCGATAATGCTCCGGCGCGTGTCGTTGCTCCAACTAATGTAAATGGCGGTAAATCTAGGCGTACAGAACGTGCTGAAGGCCCTTTTCCAATTACGATATCAAGGCAAAAGTCTTCCATCGCAGGATACAATACTTCTTCAATTGATCTATGCAAACGATGAATTTCATCAATAAATAATACATCCCCTGGCTGAAGCGCTGTTAATACAGCAGCTAAATCTCCTGGTCTTTCAATCGCGGGACCTGAAGTTGTTCTAACATTAACGCCCATCTCATTTGCAATAATATTCGCAAGCGTCGTTTTACCAAGACCTGGCGGTCCATATAAAAGCACGTGATCTAACGTTTCTTCACGCATTTTCGCTGCTTCAATAAATACTTCTAAATTATGTTTCGCTTTATCTTGGCCAATATACTGACGGAGCGTCTGTGGCCGTAATGAATATTCTAAATCCGCATCTTCATATGCAGATTCCCCTGAAAGGAGACGTTCGTCCATTATACTCACCTCTTACCATTTAGTAAAAGACTAAGTGCCTTTTTAATATACTGATCCGTCGTTAATGATTCTTTTAATAACTCTGGTACAACGCGAGAAACTTCGCGTTCTGCGTATCCAAGTGCGCGCAGAGCTTCCAGTGCCTCATCAAGCTCAGCTGATGAACCTTTCTTCTCATCAAAACGTTCTGTGTCTGAGAATAAATCCACAAATGCATCTGGTACGACATCTGCTAGTTTTCCTTTTAAATCTAAAATCATTTGGCGTGCTGTTTTCTTTCCGACGCCTGGGAATTTCACTAAAAACTTCTCATCTTCATGCTCAATCGCTTGAACGACCTGTCCTGTTTGACCAGAAGCTAAAATTGCAAGAGCGCCTTTTGGCCCAATGCCAGACACGCCTAACAACTTTGTAAATAATAAACGCTCTTCACGTGTTTTAAACCCGTAAAGTGCCATAATATCTTCTCTCACATAATGATATGTATAGACACGGATTTCTTGCTTACTTCTTTGAAATACATACGGATTCGGTGTGAAAATTTGATAACCAATTCCATTATGGTCAATTACGACATATTCCGGCCCTACATACTCCACGTAACCTGTAACATATTCAAACAAAATACGATCTCTCCCTCTTAAATCATGTATTCCATTTTAACATATTTAATGATAGAAAAGCGAGACTGCCCCAACAAATGTTCTCCACTTGAAACTTCTGTTATTTTCCATTGACAGAAAGGTTAAAGCACCTTAATATACAGATGTCGATAATGATTATCAATACTAATTAAAGGGGTTACATCAGGATGAAACGTAAGCTATTTATTTTATTTACTATTATGCTTGTTGTTCTTTCTATCGTTGGCTGTTCTTCTCAAAAAGAAGAATCAAAAGCAAAAGAACAACCGAAAACAAAAGTTGTAAAACATGCTAAAGGTGAAGCTACAATTCCAGTAAATCCAAAGAGAATTGTTGACTTATCTGGATCAACAGAAGAACTATTACTTCTTGGACACAAACCTGTTGGTACAGCAAATACATATAAAGATAAAATCCAAAATCACTTAACAGACAAATTAGATGGAGTAAAAGCAGTTGGTTGGTACTGGGCACCTAAAGTTGATTTAGAAGCTGTTACTGCTTTAAAACCAGACTTAATAATTTTAAACAACCGTCAATTAAAAATTTATGATCAACTAGAAAAGGTTGCACCTACAGTTGTTCTAGAAACAAACTTAGAAGACTGGCGTGGTAAGTTTAAAGAAGTAGGTAAGCTATTTGACGAAGAGAAGAAAGCAGACAAATGGATTGCAGACTACGATAAGAAAGCAGACTCTTTATCTAAAAAAATTAAAGAGAAAACAAAAGATGAGAACTTTATGTTCGTTGCAGTTACACCTCAAAACTTCCGTGTATACGGCAGCTTCGGATACGGTGACATCATCTTTAACGACTTAAAACTTCCTGCAACAAAAGGTACAGATTTAAAACAAACGATGGCGCAAGTATCACTAGAAGGTCTAGTTGCATTCCAGCCTGATCAAATGTTTATTGTAAACTTCGGCGGCGAAGCTGATAAAGTGTACGAAGACTACAAAAACAGTGCCGTTTGGAAAGACAATAAAGCAGTTAAAAATAATCACGTATATGAAGTATCAAATGAAGTCTTCAATACGAAAGCATTCAATCCAATTGGAAAAGATATGCTAATTGATGAAATCGCAAAAGAAATTTTAGCTAAAAATAAGTAAGAAAAAGCAGCTCACCATGAGCTGCTTTTTTTCTTATTTTGCACTGCGTATTGTTTCATTTTTTCAATCGTCTTTACAAAACCTTCTTTTGATTTAATCCGAATACCACGCTTCAATTTCGCACGCTCATAACTCTCAAGCTTTTTCATATCAATTTGAAAGAAAGAATGGATCGCATTATCACTTTTTGGCACACCTTTGAAAATTTGTAATATCCCTTCCTCTGAAACACCAAAATATCCGCTCGTTTTCAATAACGGAGAAATATCATCAACTTTCTTTTGTAATACGATTTGTACATCATCACGATCAACAAGTTGCCATTCTTTATATTGCTGTAAAAACTTTTCTAAATCCGCTACTTTTTCTGTAAGTATTTCCTCACTTACTTCTCCATCAACATACATACGCTCTAATAAAATTGTAACCTCAGGTTCTTTTTCCGTTACTTCTGGTACTGGCCCTTCCGCCTTCACATTCGTTTCATAAACGAAACAAAACATCATAACGAAAGCTTGCATCGCAATCAGTATCCATTTCATTTCCGTTCACCTCTTTTAGGCAAGATCATACTTTCATTAGTAGTTTTTCCGGAAATGGTGGTTTTATCCATATTACATTTCTTTCGAAAAATAAAAAATGCAGATAAGGGTTTACCTCATCTGCATGTATCATTTACTTTTATATAAAATGAAAGACGCCTGCAAAGCAGGCGTCTTGATGCGTTTACGGCGAGAGACCAGGCGACCACATTCGCGTGTTTAGCACTTAAGCATATCTCTCGTCTTACGTAAATTAGCTCATCGCTTTGTTAATATAACATTAATAAATTATAAGTGCAACATGTTTATAAAAATATTTTATTCCCTCTGTTATCCAAACGAACGATATGTAAATTATAAATTGATAAAAGTAACAGCGAAATCATAATAAACAGGAGATGGATATTGTGAAAAAAAAAAGGATGAACGTCTCATTCTGAAAACATTAAAAAACATACGTATTGCCTTTCTTTTTCAATCGCTTGGTATAATTGGCATTTTAGGCTATATCGGATTCACTGAAGGAATGGATCAAATTACGAAATCTCCATTATGGCTATTATTTATTCTTACAAGTATCGTCCTTAGTTATTTACAGTTAAGTGTTTCAATCGATGTAGAAGAAAGTGAAAAGGAAATAAAATTAACTCCTTATTATAAACTTGTCTTCCGCTCCCTTATTGTAGGAATCGTTATGGCTATTATTTATATTATTTTCAGTCCAGAAAGACCACTGTTTGAAGCTATTTTAACAGGTAGTATTCTTTTCATATGCTTTTTAGTTTCTTACTCCGTTGGTTATTTTATTAAAAAACGTCGTTTACAAGACAACGATGAATAAAGAGGAAGGGCTACCCCTTCCTCTTTTGTTTTGCTATCGTACTGTACCAGTTAAACCGTAACGAATGTCTCGGAACATATTCACTATGTCACGATTAAAATCGTTTGTAACTGTACCGTTACGTAGACGAGTACTCATTGCATCGACACGAGTAAACATATCATTTCTTACAGAAACATATACGTTTCTGTTTCCAACTTCATTTGAAACCGCTTGACGAATTTCGTTCGCCATCGCCGTTTCATTTGTCACTGTGTTACGTGGTTTTACCGCAATCGCTACATCGTTTCCATATACAACTGTAGACACACGGTCTACGTTATTCATACGTTTCACACGATTTGTTATTCTTTCAGCTGTTTTACCATCATTGTTAATGTATGAATTGTTCATTGTAATATTACGAGTTGGATGCGGATTAGCAATTTGTCCATTGTAATTTACATCTCGATAATAATTGTATCCTGTATCGTTACGACCATTTCTATATGTTACATAATCTGTATAACGATCATTACGTGTCACATTATCACGATACTGGTGTGTATCATTATAAGATGTACGTTCGTAATTGTAGTTACGTCCATCCATTGCATTGTTATCTTTCGGTGTACCACATGCAGCTAATGCACTGGTAACTAACAAAGAAGCAGCAATCACTTTTACTTTCGTATTCAATACAAAAACCCCCTCTGTTAGAATGAGCTTCTCTACTGAAAAGCTCCCTCTTATGATGAGTAACAGAGAAGGTTTTTACACTGTTAATATTTCACTGGGAATTTTCTAGCACTTCATAAAAAAACTGCATTTTCTTAATTAACACGAATGCAAAAAAGGCGGGAATACTCCCGCCTTTTTAAACTTCTTCGTCCTCTTCTTCTGAAACGGGCTCTCCAAATACATTTGGTGGATCTGGTTGATAATACATCGTTCCTGGCTGTGGTGCATATGCAGACTGAGTTGGTTGATAATATAAAGGATTCGCATATTGCGGACCACCTGGTTGTGGACTATATAGTCTACTTTCTCCTCCGCATCCACAATCTTCCTCACCCTGCACAAGCGGCGGCATATTATTATCCATTGGCATCATATTCGGATTTGGCATAGACGTATATTGTGGTCCAAACGGCGCTCCTTGCTGATATGGCATTTGATATGGATTTGGTTGTTGATAATACGGATTCGGCGGCATCATGGGCTGTTGATACGGCATTTGATATGGCATCATATTCGGTGGTTGATTGTTATCCATAATTGGCATCATATTCGGCATTTGATTGTTATCCATAATTGGCATCATATTCGGTGGTTGGTTGTTATCCATTATCGGCATCATATTCGGCATTTGATTGTTATCCATTATCGACATCATATTCGGCATTTGATTGTTATCCATTATCGGCATCATATTCGGCATTTGATTGTTATCCATTATCGGCATCATATTCGGCATTTGATTGTTATCCATTATCGGCATCATATTCGGCATTTGATTGTTATCCATTATCGGCATTATATTCGGCATTTGATTGTTATCCATAATTGGCATTATATTCGGTGGCTGGTTGTTATCCATAATTGGCATTATATTCGGCGGCTGGTTGTTATCCATAATTGGCATTTGAATGTTTGGCATTTGAATATTTGGCGGTATGACTTGTGGAATAACTACATTTTCTTTCGATACATTTGGCGATACTATATTCCCTACGTTTTCTTTCTTCACTTGCGGCGATATTATATTCCCTACATTTTCTTTCTTCACTTGCGGTGACACTATATTCCCTACATTTTCTTTTTTCACTTGCGGTGACACTATATTCCCTACATTTTCTTTCTTCACTTGCGGCGATACTATATTTCCTACATTTTCTTTCTTCACTTGCGGCGATACTATATTTCCTACATTTTCTTTCTTCACTTGCGGCGATACTATATTTCCTACATTTTCTTTCTTCACTTGCGGCGATACTATATTTCCTACATTTTCTTTCTTCACTTGCGGCGATACTATATTTCCTACATTTTCTTTCTTCACTTGTGGCGATATTATATTCCCTACATTCTCTTTCTTCACTTGCGGCGATACTATATTATTTTTTTTCGTTTGCGGAGAAATGATATTGTTAGGTTTCATTTTACTAATTTGAGGAGCAATTAACTCGCTGCCTTTTTTTATTACATCCGAAATTTTATATTCTTTTTTCGGTTTTATTGGTGGTTGTGGCGGTTGCGGTAATACATTTACCGAAAACTTCGTGTTTTCTTTTTCCGCCGGTTTTTGTTTTTCTATCACAGGTGGTTTTTGAATAACAGACGGTTTTTCAACTGGTTTCTCTTTTTGAATTGGCTGTTCTTTTTGCACCTCTTTTTGCGGTTTCACCTGTACTTCTTTTTGCGGCTTTACCTGCATTTCCTTCTGCGGTTTTACTTGCACTTCTTTTTGTGTTTGTTGCATAGCTGGCTGCTGTGTAATTGGTGCTGATTGATACGTAACTTCTTCTTCATCTTCTATTCCAAGTGGAGTTGGTGTTGCTGCAAATTCTTTTTGTTGCACTTCTTTTACGTATTGCTTTGGAGGCGCTGAACCTGCTCCAGCCTGTTGTTTCATGTGAACACTCTTGGATGGCACTTTAATTTTCATACCTGGCATGATTAAATCTGGATTACTAAGTTGTGTATTTGTTTTTTTCAACGTATCAAAATCCACTCCGTACTTTTTCGCAATTTTCCAAAGGGTATCCCCTTTTTGCACGATATGAATTTTCAAATTTTCCCCCTCCTGTATAACTTATCTATAAGTAACAAATCTCATGAAGTAACTCTTTCTAAATAACATTAACTTCTTTTCACTTTTATCACTTCTTCGATTTTCAATATCATTCGAAGTGGAATAAGCATAAAGAACCACAATGATTTCTTCAAAACAATGTATGCCCATTTTGTTCTTGTTATGATTATATGTATGAAAAAAAGCAACGGGAATACCGTTGCTTTACACACGCTCTAACATACGATTTAATGCAAGAACCGCTTCTGCCGTTACTTGTTTATCTACGCTAATAACGTTAATTTCTTCTCCTCTTTCTATCGTTTCAAGTACCCATAATAAGTGAGGCAAATCAATTCGGTTCATCGTTAAGCATGGACACATAAATGGATTAAGTGAAACAATTTCTTTATCTGGATGTTGCTGAATAATTCGGTTCACTAAATTCATTTCTGTACCAATCGCCCATTTGCTACCAGATGGCGCCGATTCAATCATATCAATAATATATTTCGTTGAGCCTGCATAATCTGAAGCAGCTACAACTTCATAGCAACATTCTGGATGTACAATAATATTCATATCAGGATGATTTTTTCGTACGCTCTCAATGTTCTTCACTGTAAAATTTTGATGAACAGAACAATGCCCTTTCCATAAAATCACTTGAATTTCTTCTATATCCCCATCGTACTCTAATGAATCTGTGTGTGGGTCCCATACTGCCATTTTATCTAACGGGATACCTAAATCGTACGCTGTATTTCTCCCTAAATGTTGGTCTGGTAAAAAGACGAGACGCTCTTTTTGAGTAAACGCCCAAGATACCATTTGCTTTGCATTAGAAGAAGTTACTGTTGCTCCTCCGTTACGACCACAAAACGCTTTAATTGCAGCTGTAGAGTTCACATATGTTAACGGAATCATCGTATCTCCAAATAATTTCTTTAACTCTTTCCACGCTCTTTCTGTTTGTTCAATATCTGCCATATCCGCCATCGAACAACCTGCACGTATATCTGGTAAGATGACAACTTGATCATCTGTCGTTAACATATCTGCTGTTTCCGCCATAAAGTGCACCCCGCAAAACACAATATATTTTGCGTCTTTATTGCTCGCTGCAACTTGCGCAAGCTGAAGTGAATCCCCTGCTGCATCTGAAAATTGTACCACTTCATCTTTTTGATAATGATGCCCTGGAATGAATAACATTTTCCCCATCTTCTCTTTAATTTCACGAACACGCTTTTCCATATCTTCCGTTGACATCGTGTAATAACGCTCTGGTAACATCGTTTCAATTGGCTGTACTTGTTCTAAAATACTCATATACGTTTCTCCCCCTCTAAGCCACTTTCCTTACCCTTCAATATTGAAACTAATATCAAGTGCTTTCACTGAATGTGTTAACGCTCCAAGTGAAATATAATCTACCCCTGTTTTTCCGTATTTCGATAAATCTTCAATTGTGATGCCCCCTGAAGCTTCTGTAAAAATAGCGCTTGGTACAATTTTTGAAAACTCCCGGATTTCATCTGGCGTACGATTATCGAACATAATAATATCCGCACCAGCAGCAACAGCCTCTCTCACCTGTTCCTCAGTTTCTGTTTCTACTTCTACTTTCACCATATGTCCTAACTTTTCTTTCACTGATGTAACAGCTTTTGTAATAGAACCAGCAAACGCAATATGATTGTCTTTAATCATGACACCATCATATAAACCGAAGCGATGATTAAATCCACCACCACACACGACTGCATACTTATCAAACATACGTAGTCCTGGCATCGTTTTTCGCGTATCACAAATACGAGTATGGCTACTATCTAAAGCAAGAACCGCTTTACGCGTCATCGTCGCTATTCCGCTCATACGCTGAATAACGTTTAATATAACGCGCTCTGCTGTTAATAACGATGCAATTGGCCCTTGCACAGTTGCAATGATTTCGCCTTTTTCTACAAGATCCCCATCTTTTTTATGAAGCTCTACTTCAATTCTCTCATCAATTAATTTAAATCCTGATTCAATTACTAAACGTCCTGCAAAGACCCCTGTATCCTTCGCAAGAAACGTTCCTTTCGAAAGTAAGTTATCTGGAAAAATAAGCTGAGATGTTACATCTCTTTCTCCTATATCTTCTAAAAAAAATCGATTTAATGCTTCTTTAACTTTTATCGTGTTCATAAAGCCCCTCTTCCCCTCATCACACAAGTTGTAGTTTTCCCTTTACTCGAACAATTTCTTTCTTTCCTATATTTTTATCTGGATAATCACTTCGGTAATGCCCGCCAATACTTTCTTCTCTTTGCAGGGCTGAAACAACTATAAGCTCACAAACTGTTAACATATTAATAAGCGTTATCTCTTCATTCGTAAGAACATCATGTTGTAATATCATATTTCGAACACCATACTTACTAAGCCATCTCTTCGCATAAGATAAACTTTGCTCTGTTCGCACAATCCCAACATATTTCATCATGCATTTTTGTATTTCTTCTTTCGTCGGTAAATGATTCAGAACGATAAACTTTGCTTCTTTTTCAGCTAGCATGTTCACCTTTTCTTTTGTCTCTCTAGATAAAATGTGTCTTCCGATTCTTCCTCCAAACACAAGACCTTCTAATAATGAATTACTCGCTAATCTATTTGCACCATGAACCCCATTACAAGCTACTTCCCCGACTGCGTATAGGTTCGGAATAGACGTCTCTCCATCACAGTTCGTTTTCACGCCACCCATGTGAAAATGAGTACCGGGCACGACTGGAATAAGGTTTTTATTTATATCGACTCCATTCGTTTTACATATCGATGACACGGTCGGAAAGCGTTGTTCAAAGTTTTGAATCATTTCGATGTTTAAGTACACTTTTTCACCCGCAAGTAGCTGTTCATGAATAGCCCTTGCGACTACATCACGAGGCGCTAAATCCTGTTCGTAATGTATATCCATCATAAAACGCTGCCCTTTGCCATTTATAAGGACAGCTCCTTCTCCGCGAACAGCTTCGGACACGAGGCCGGAACAACGCCCACCCGCGTATAACATCGTCGGATGAAATTGTATAAACTCTAAATCTACAAGCTCTCCGCCTGCACGGTACACCATTGCAAGTCCATCACCTGTAATTGTCTCATCATTAGAAGTAAAGGCGTATAAACCGCCAATACCGCCTGAAGCTAACACCGTATAATCTGCATTGTAACGTTTCAGTTCTCCTTTATTGTTGCGAGTTAAAACCCCAACACATTTATCTTTTTCTATAATAAAATCGAGCACCATTTCCTGTTCCACTACCGTAACGTATGGAGCTACTTCTTGAATAAGATGCTCTAATAAATTCTTTCCTGTTGCATCGCCACCTGCATGTAAAATACGACGTTTTCGATGCGCTCCTTCTTTTCCAAGATGAGGACCTGTTTCATCTCCATCAAATTTCATTCCTCTTTCAATAAGGTTATTAATTTCTTTCGGTCCTTCCTCGACTAAATAACGGACCACTTCTTCATTGTTATAATGACACCCTGCTACTAACGTATCTTCAAAATGATCATTAGGATTGTCATATGTAGCTACCGCTGCGGCAATTCCACCTTGAGCTAAATGTGTATTATTACTACGTTTCGTCTCCTTTGTGATAATAATCACATTCTTTTCGTGACAAATCTCTTTTGCAACACGAAGTGCCGCAACGCCACTTCCAATAATTAAGACATCTGCACTTGGCATAATTGTTGCCTCCTACTTTACACTTTTCAACTGTCTTGACACCTATATTTACATAGTTTTAAAATAATGACAAGAGTTTTTTTATAATTCTTATTTTCACTACCATTTAAAAAGTAAAAGAAATGTAACTCTTACTAGAGAGAGGAACTTACATGATGATATATCTTGACTATGCAGCTACTACACCTATGAGCGAGGAAGCGTTACAAACATATATGAAAGCAGCTTCGCAATACTTCGGAAATGAACAAAGTTTACATGATATTGGAGGAACGGCTTCTTCTTTATTACAAGTTTGCCGAAAAACATTTGCGGAAATGATTGGAGGCAAAGAACAAGGAGTATTTTTCACAAGCGGTGGATCGGAATCGAACTATCTTGCAATTCAATCACTTCTAAATGCCCGAAATAAGAAGCATATTATTACGACACCTATGGAACATGCATCCATTCGAAGTTATTTTCAATCTCTAAAATCAAAAGGCTATACGATCACTGAAATTCCTGTTGATAAAAGCGGACTCATTTGTTTAGTAGATTTAGAGGCAGCTATTACAGAAGATACTGTGCTAGCAAGTATACAGCATGGAAACTCTGAAATCGGAACCGTTCAAAACATTACAAAAATCGGGGCACTTTTAAAAAAATATAATGTTTTATTTCATACGGATTGTGTGCAAACGTTTGGTAAACTGCCTATCCATGTTTTTGAGATGGGGATTGATAGTCTTTCTGTTTCAGCACATAAAATATACGGACCAAAAGGTGTCGGCGCTTGCTACATAAATCCGCAATCTCGCTGGGAACAAGTATTTCCAGGAACTTCTCACGAAAAAGGATTTCGCCCAGGTACAGTAAATGTTCCCGGCATCGCATCTTTTTTAACAGCTGCTGAAAATATATTAAAAACTCAATGGGAAGAAAGTTTACGTTTTAAAGAGTTACGATCCTACTTTTTAGAGCAAATACAAACACTTCCGCTAGAAATTGAAGTAGAAGGCCATTCTACTTCTTGTTTACCACATATTGTTGGGGTTACAATAAAAGGAATAGAAGGTCAATATACTATGCTAGAATGTAATCGTCATGGTATTGCCATTTCCACCGGAAGTGCTTGCCAAGTCGGTAAACAAGAACCTTCGAAAACTATGCTTGCAATTGGAAAAACGTATGAAGAGGCCAAACAATATGTCCGCTTCTCTTTCGGACAACAAACAACGAAAGATCAAATTGATACTACTATTCATGCACTACACACAATTGGAAATCAATTTTATAGAGGTGTTAAATCATAATGAAACAAAATGAACAAAAAAAGATTTTAGGTGAAGAAAGACGACAGCTTATCCTCCAGTGGCTTCTTGCTGCAAATGAACCGTTATCTGGGAATGAACTATCGAAAAAGACGAACGTAAGTAGACAAGTTATCGTGCAAGATATTTCCTTGCTTAAAGCACGAAACAAACCAATTATTGCGACTGCTCAAGGTTATTTATATTTAAAGCCACAAGAGAAGCAACAAACTTTCGAACGCGTAATTGTATGCCAACATAAACCAGCAGAAGTACGTCAGGAACTTACAATGCTTGTTGACCATGGCGTTACGATTAAAGACGTAAAAGTTGAGCATCCTGTATACGGTGACTTAACAGCATCCATTATGGTAAGCAATCGCTTTGATGTAGAGCAATATTTACAAAAAATCGAAAACACAAATGCTTCCTATCTTTCACAACTAACAGATGGTATTCACTTACATACAATCGAGGCAGATTCTAAAGAAAAATTAGATGCTGCTTGTGAGGCACTGGATAAAGCAGGATTTCTCGTTTATTAATGTAAAGCACAGAGTTTTTATCATTCTCTGTGCTTTTTTAATGCTATAATATTGTAATCAATCGTAAAGGAGATCAAATATGGGAATTGAACTCGTTCACTTTAGCATTGGCAAACCGAAACAAATGAAATATGGCGAAGATAAAGAAATGATAACAGGTATATGTAAAGCTCCTACAGAAGAGGCCTTTCTCTCAAAAGACGGATTTCGTGGTGATGACGTAGCGGATTTAAAACATCACGGGGGACCTGATCGTGCTGTTTGTGTGTACCCACACGAGCATTACGCACTATGGGAAGAGGAATTTCAAACTACACTTCCCGCTTCCACATTTGGTGAAAACATTACCGTAACAAATATGTTAGAGCATGACGTATGCATCGGAGATACATATCAAATAGGCGAAGCAATCATTCAAGTAACGCAAGCTCGCGTACCTTGTAGCACAATTTCAAAACGTCTTGGCATCCCTGGCATTTTGCCGCGCATTGTAGCAACTGGATTTACTGGCTACCTATGCCGTGTTCTTCAAGAAGGTACTGTACGTAAAGATTCTAAAATTACATTACTAGAACGTCAACCCGGCAATGTTTCTGTTTTGTTCTCTAACGAAATTTATTTTCATAATAGAAAAGATAAAGATGGCATTGAAAAAATTCTTGCTGTTCCAGAACTAGCTGATATTTGGCGTGGTCAGTTAGAAGATCGTCTTGCGAAGTTAAAATAAAGTGAAACTTTAATCAGCCCTCACCAATCGGGCTGCCCGGCAAATAGCGGGATAAAGAATCCCACCTTTTGCAGGTGGGATTTTATTAATCTATCAAAAAATATACTAGGCAATGAAATGATATGGACGATTAGGCAAATACAAATATTTCATCTACATCTTACAACCAATAAGAAGAATAACTCCCCAGCACAGTAACAGAAAAACCGAGTGCTTCAAGTTCCATCGTTACGCCTGGCAATAATACGTCATCGTATGCTTTATCGACATCGATTAAGAAAAAGTAATTTCCAAGACCTGTTTTCATCGGACGCGATTCGATTTTTGATAAGTTTAATTTTCTCCATGCGAAAGCTGATAGCACTTGATATAGGGCACCTGCATAATCTGCAGGTAACGTTATCATAAGCGTCGTTTTCTCTCCGCGGTTTTCTCCGTTATTCGGGAGTATTGCTTTCTTTTTCTTATGGAGTACTAGGAAGCGTGTATGGTTATTTTTATGCGTATGAATACTACGTCTTACAATTGTTAATCCGTATTTTTCTGCAGCTGCTTCATTTGCAATAGCGGCAATTTTTTCTTCAGGATGTTCTTTCACATATTGCGCAGCGGCACTTGTGGATGTCATATCTCGAACAGTTACTCCTTTTAATTCTTCATTTAAAAACTTATGGCACTGTGCAATGGCATGCGGATGAGAATGCACCGCATATACTTCATCCCACACTTCTGCATACTGCGGATGTACAAGTAAATGCTGCTGAATTGGTACTGTAATTTCTCCTACAATAGAAAGCGGCTGCTCATGTACAAGATAATCAACCGTTATATTCACTGAACCTTCTATTGCATTTTCTAACGGTACGACTGCGAAGTCTACATTTTCATTTGCAGCTGCATCTATACAATCTGGAATCGTTCGATACGGTACATGATCTGCTTCCGGAAAAAAACGACTCACCGCCATATTTGTAAATGTTGCTTCTGGTCCTAAATATCCTACTCGAATCATCGTCTTTTCCCCTCTTTTTCGTTTTCTTACTGTTATACCATACTTTTTTATATTCTTCTATGTAAATTTCGAATATTAAAAAAAGACTAGCATTTGCTAGTCTAAATGTTTCTTATATTCTCTTTGAGCGAAGAAGAAATAAATGATACATGCTACGATATAAAACAGAATGAACAAACCTACTTTTTTTAATGATCCATCCATAAAAAAAGTATTATGAAACGTATATAACGCAACTGCACTATGCATACTCCCTACTATAATTGGCGCAAAAAATAGCATACATAATTGCCAACGAGAAATTTTCCATACTTCTTCCTTCGTCATTCCAAGTTTAGAGAGTGCACCATACTGCTTTCGGTCCGATGCAATATTATGGAACCATTTAAAATACACGATACTACATGAAGTAAGAAAGAATAATATACTAATAAACGAGCCCACAAATAGAGTAATATCGCCGCCTTCTTTCATACTTACATATAACTCCATATTACTTCGAAATGCATTATTATTATCTTGTTTCATATGTTTCCGTAAATCTTCGTTCAATTTCTTCGTCTTTTCGATATTTGATAATGTGTAGCCTCTATATATCATCTTTTCAGAATCAGGAACCTTATTTGCTATATTGTCAAAGTCTTCATCATTCATAACGAAGAACAGACCATTAATGTACGAAGGGTGATAGTTAAATTGAACCCCTTCTTTCTGACCGTTAAATACGAATTGATATGGTTGATTCATTACTTGCAATTGAATCTCTTTTTGATTATATACATTCGAATTATTGTATTTATTATAATAAACGAGTGTCACTGTATCTTTTTTAGGATGATATGTTTTCTGTTTTTGTTTCCTCGCTTCTTGGTTATAATCACTTTCTTTTATAAGCGGTGCTATTGTTGTTTCTCCTTTATTAGACTGAAAGGATGCATACACTCCAACAAAACTCATATATTCAAAATCATCATACCCATATTGATTCAGTAATTTTTCAACCGCACCTTCTTCAAAGACTTCATAAGTAGAAATACCTTTTTCTATGTACGAAAACGAGTGTACCCCTCCCGTTCGCCACATATCTTGCATGCTAGAAAAATACAAGAACACCGTACCTGTTGCCGTAACTACAAACGTCGTTGCCATAGACATCAGAAAGAAAAAGCGACCATTTTCCTTCATTCGATGTGACAATTGATTCACTATAAATAAATATGGATATGTATACATAATCTTTTTATTTCGCTTTATCATTTCTAACACTTGGGTAGCACCATGCGCGAAAGAAAAATACGTTCCCAAAAAGACAAGTATAGACACAGGGAAAAAGTATATTGCTATCGTAGCCATCGTCACTTGTAGCGCTAACGCATATCCTATCCCTAAACAAATAAAGCCGAATATACAAAGCCACTTTGATGTTTTCTTCTCTTTTTTATCTGTTCGAAATTCTTTCAATAACCGAATGATTTTTATATTCCATATACGTAAAGCACTTATAAAAGATAACAGAATAAAAACGACCATATATGTAATAAATGTTACACCCATCGCACTTACGTCAAATATAACAGGGAGTTCTTTCGGAAGCCCCAGTAACATACTAAACACCATGAAGAAGAGCTTTAAAAAGATCAAGCCCAGCCCTATACCGAAAATATTAGCAAAAATTCCAATTAATATTTGCTCGGTCATAATTACTCCTATTACGTTAGACTTCGTTGCTCCCATTAACATATATAACCCTAATTCTTTCTTACGTGCTTCTATGAAAATAGAAGTAGAGTACAAAATAAATATGACGAAAAAAGAAATAATTATAACATTACATATGATAAGTCCCCAGCGTACGTTTTGATACCACATCGTCTCTTGCATATACGGATGTATAATGACAGACATATATGCAAAAGATGCAAATATCGCAAAACAACTACTTAAGAAAAACACTTTATAATTACGCCAATTTCCTTTTATATTTTGCAGCGCTAGTTGCCGAATGTTCATCTATCTTCCTCCTGTAACTTACTACATAGGCAAAAAGCTAGAGGTTCCCCTAGCTTTTTACGTGTTTTAAATATCCTCTTTGCGCGATCATAAAGTAAATGGCAGAAGCTAAAATGTATGCTCCAATTACAAGCGCACCTGATTTCCACAAATTAATATAAAGCATTTTCCCTAACGTATGAAGAGCAAATCCACTATGAATTGAACCGATTAAAATTGGTATAAAGAAGATAACTCCCATTTGTCGAATCGCAATTTTGCGAATTTCTTTATCTGTCATACCGATTCTCTTTAACGATTTAAATTGAATGCGATCTTGTTCTTTATCGTTAAACCATTTAAAATATGTCATACTACAAGCGAAGAAGAAGAACAGTACCGCTACGAAGAAACCGATGAACATTGTAATTGCTCCACCTTCTCTTATATCCTTATACGCAAACACTGAATTTCTCAATTCTCCTTGCTTTTCTGGTGCAATTTCATTTTTCAAATCTAATACAAGATCTTCTGTACTTTTCCAATTCTCAATATAATAACCGTAATATTTCGTCTTTTCTTCATCTGGTACTAGTTTTGCATATTTCTCAAAATCTTGATCATTTACAACGAGATATTCACTATCATTAAAAACAGAATACTGCGTTGGATTATTTAATTGAACAGACTGCTTTTGTCCGTTAATTGTAAATTCATACGGTTTCGTGCGGTCTATCTTCATCAGTTCATTTGACATATCGACCATAACCATCGTTGCACTGCCTGGTGCATTATGAACTTCTGTAGGTTGCTCTCTCTTTTGTTTACGCACTTCCGTATTATATTCTTTTTCTGAAATAATCGTCATCGGTACTTCATGTTCACTATTAAACAACGTTATTTTCTGTGTTGCCGGTAGTTTAACGTAGGTTACTTTTCGCGCATCTTCAAACCCATGCCTCTTCACAAGCTCCTGTACCTTTTCTTCATTAATAAGGCTATGCGTATTTAACCCCTTTTCCTCATATGAAATAGCGTGTGGTGTAAGTTCTACCGTTTTCGCACTCAAATTTTCAAAATATACGTAAAGCGTGCCAACTGCCGAGGATACAACCGCCGTAATAATAGAAATTACAAATAGAAAACGAGCATTATCTTTCATTTTATAAATAAGGTTACTAAGGACGAACATATTTGGGTACGTATAAAAAGATTGTTTTCGTTTTTGCAATGCTTTTAATACGACTGTACTACCTTGTGTAAATAGTAAATACGTTCCGCCAATTGTCAGTCCTACAACCGGTAAAAAGAGGATGAGGAAATTCAGAAACGTTACTTGGAAGCTAAGTACATACGCAGCAATAATACATCCTATACCAACTACACATAACCATGTAAATGCAAACGGCTCTACTTTTTGCTTTCTTGCTTCTCTTAATAAATCAATAATTTGCAAGCGCCCGACTGTCCAAACACTAAACAATGATAGGATTAAAAATAGAATAAAGTACACACCAGCTGTAATAAGAATTGCTTTACTATTCCAAACGAGTGGAAGTGTCTTATCTATTTTCAATAATACGCTTAACGCTTGGAAAAATAATTTTGAACAAAGCATTCCAGCCCCAATACCAACTACAATTGCAATACTACCTAACATCAGTTGCTCTAATATAATCATTCGGCCGAGCTGCGATTTCGTTCCGCCAATTAATGTTAGTAGACCAAACTCTTTTTTTCTTGCTCGTAAAAACGTTGAATTTGCATATAAAATAAAGAGTGCCGAGAAGATGACCACAATATAATTCATCGATTCTAATCCTTTTGTGATCATCTTCCTCATACTAATATTACCGCTTACGACATCTGGATGATAAATAAAAGAAGCATACATAAAAAATACGACAATCGATAAACAACTACTTATAAGAAACGCTTTATAGTTACGCCAATTTCCTTTTACGTTATTAAGCGCGAGCTGGCGAAAGTTCATGATACTCTCCTCCTAGCATCGCAAGTACGTCCAGAATTTCTTGGAAAAAGGCTTGTTTCGTTCTTCCTTTATGTATTTCCGAGAAAATTTCTCCATCGCGTATGAAAAGGATACGTTCACAATAACTAGCCGCTACTGGATCGTGCGTAACCATTGCAATCGTTACTTTCTTTTGCTCGTGTAAATCTTGCAGAGCGCCCATTAGCGATTTCGCTGACTTCGAATCTAAGTTTCCAGTTGGCTCATCTGCTAAAATTAACGTCGGTTCATGAATGATTGCTCTCGCTGCTGCTGCACGTTGTTGTTGTCCGCCTGATACTTCGTATACTTTTTTATTTAATATTTCTTCAATATTTAAAAACTTTGCAATCTCAAGCACTTTCGCATCGATTTCATTTACAGATTTCTTCGCCATTACAAGCGGTAAAATAATATTTTCTTTAATCGATAACGTATCAAGTAAGTTAAAATCTTGGAAAATGAACCCTAAATGTGTACGGCGAAACTCCGCTAATTTTGCAGCACGCATTTGATTAATTTCTTCACCATTTACAAGCACATGACCTGAAGTTTGCTTATCAATTGTTGCTAATAAATTTAAAAGCGTCGTTTTTCCGCTTCCTGAAGGACCCATAATCCCTACAAATTCGCCTTCTTCTATTTTAAAATTTATATCGTTTAAAGCAGTCGTCGCTACTGAACCTTTTGATTGGTACACCTTCGTTAATCCTTTTACTTCAAGAACACTCATTTCTAATCCCCCTATGTGTTTTCTTCTTACATTTACTATAAGAAAAATAAGAAAAAGAAACGAGTGATTTCCCTTACAAAACGTTTTGTTATCTTACAGTTTTGTCATTTTTCTCATTAATGTATGATACTCTTCATCTTTTGCAAATTGGAACGTGAATGTTGTTCCTTCTCCTTCAGCCGATTGAACATATATTCCATGATGTAAATTATCGCAAATTTCCTTCGTAATATATAAGCCCATCCCAGTCGCTTCTCTCGTTTTACGTCCATTTATTCCCGTAAAGAATGGATCAAATATGCGCTTTACGTCTTGCTCTGGAATACCAATTCCATTGTCCTTAATATGTAATAACACCTTTTGATTTTTCTCTTCAATTTGAAATTGAATTTCTTTTTTCTCTGCCGCTGAAATTTTTGTATACTTGATTGCGTTTACAACAATTTGACCTATAGCAATACTCAGCCATTTTCTATCAGATGCAACCATACAAGTATCTTCTTCAAACATCACTTTCGGAAATACAGACGATTGAATGAAGGATTTTCGATTTTCATTAATAATACCTCGCACGACATCTATAACATTTACTACTTCTACTTTATAATCCTTCGCAAACTGCTCTAGCCTTGCCATATGTAACGCTAAATCTAAACCATTTAGTATACGGTTATTTTCTTCACGAATACTTTCAACTGTTGCTCTTGCCTCGCGATGCTCTTTGCCAAACTTCTGCAACAATAATTCAATAACAGATACTGGTGTTTTCATTTGGTGAATCCATTGGTTCATAAATATCATTTGCTGTTGCTCTTTCGCATGCTGTTTATGAACTTCATTCATATATTGCTGTCTTAATAACGTAAAAGATTCAACGACCATTTCTTGCTCTAATGTATAAGATTCATCAATAAGTAAAGAGTCATGTAATGTATTTCCGCCAGTAACATACTTTTTGATACTCTTTAAAAACACACTCCGTTTTCGGTAATCGTAAATGAGGTATACAGTAAACACAACTGTTCCTAATAAAAGTCCATATAACCACGTACTCCAATCAATGGATTTCTTTTCTAAAAGACTTTGCAACTGCAAAACAAGCCCAAATAAACAAAGGCTAACAATATAAGAAAGAATTAAAGAAAAACGGTCCATGAGGTAATTTTTAACCTTCATGTCCTTCGCCCCACTCTGTAAGAAGCGCATAACCATATCCACGTTTCGTTACAATTGCATTTTTAATGCCTAGCTCTTCTAGTTTCTTCCTTACACGTTTTACATTTACGGTTAATGTATTATCATCCACAAATGCTACTTCATCCCATAGAGCTTCTAACAGTTCTTCACGCGTTACATATTGATTCACCTGTTTCATTAAACACTCTAATAAGTAAAACTCATTTTTTGTCAGTTCAGTTTGTTGTCCCTGCCACTCAACGATATGCTGGGACGGGAATAACAACAGTCCATTTACACCTAAACAATCACTCTCAGCAGCAGAGGCATACTCTCCATAGCCACGGCGAAGCGCACTCTTCACCTTTGCCATTACGATATCTAAATGGAATGGCTTCGTAATATAATCATCGCCGCCATTTTCAATCGCCATTACTTGATCCATTTCCCCTGTTCTTGCAGAAACAAAAATAATCGGCGCATTCGATACAGTACGAATTTGACGACACCAATAAAAACCGTCAAAGTACGGTAAATTAATATCAAGTAACACAAGATGAGGATTTATTTTTACAAACTCATCTTTTATATGACGTAAATCACTTGCTCTAAATGATTGATAGCCATACCTTTCTAAATGCTCCTCTAATATTCCCGCAATTTTCTCATCGTCTTCTACAATTAATATTTTATACATGTTCTTTTTCTCCCCATAAAAGAATTCTTTTACATTTACTCCTTTTTCCATTATAAATTGAAAATTTAATTAGTGGGGATTTTTTCCTATATAAATCCGATTTTTACGATATAAAAAAAGACTGCCGTATTTCGGCAGTCTTAATCGATAAATTCAAATTCATATTCAAGAATTTTCACAATATCTCCGTCTTTTGCACCACGTGCACGAAGCGCTTCATCAATACCCATTCCGCGCATTTGACGAGCGAAACGACGTATAGATTCATCACGTGAGAAGTCTGTCATCTTGAATGTTTTCTCGATATCGTAACCAGAGATAACAAACGTGCCATCACTTTCACGTGTAATTTCAAATTTAACACCTTCAGTATCAAATTTGTACATTACACTTGTATCAGACTCATCCGCAACTTCATGTATTGGGAATTCTGGTGTTGTTTCTATTAAGTTTGCTACTTCAAACAGTAAGTCACGAACACCTTGTCTTGTTACAGCTGAGATTGGGAAGATTTTTACTTCGTCTCCCACTTTCTCTTTAAATGCTTGTAAGTTTTCTTCTGCATCTGGCATATCCATTTTGTTTGCAACAACAACTTGTGGACGCTCAGTTAAGCGAAGATTGTATTCTTTCAATTCATTATTAATCGTTACGTAATCTTCATATGGCTCACGGCCTTCTAAACCAGACATATCAATAACATGCACGATTACACGTGTACGCTCAATATGACGTAAGAATTGGTGTCCAAGTCCGACGCCAGCATGTGCGCCTTCAATTAGTCCTGGAAGGTCAGCCATAACGAAGCTGCGGTTATCACCAGTTTCAACAACACCAAGATTCGGAACGATTGTTGTGAAGTGATACTCTGCAATTTTCGGACGCGCTGATGATACAACAGATAATAATGTAGATTTACCTACACTTGGGAACCCAACAAGTCCAACGTCTGCTAGTACTTTAAGTTCTAGAATGACATCACGCTCTTGACCTGGTTCCCCGTTCTCAGCGATTTCTGGCGCTGGGTTCGTAGCTGTTGCAAAACGTGAGTTACCACGGCCACCACGGCCACCTTTTGCAATTACAGCAGTTTGTCCATGCGTTACTAAATCGGCAAGAATTTGACCAGTTTTTTCATCTTTTACTACTGTTCCTGGCGGAACCTTTACAAGTAAATCTTCAGATTTACGCCCGTGCTGACCTTTACTCATTCCGTGCTGACCGCGATCAGCTTTGAAATGACGTTGGTAGCGGAAGTCCATTAATGTACGTAAGCCTTCCTCAACTACGAAAACAACATCTGCACCTTTACCGCCGTCGCCACCTGCTGGGCCACCTTTAGGAACATACTTCTCACGACGATACGCAACCATACCGTTACCACCGTCGCCGCCTTTTACATATATCTTGACCTGATCTACAAACATTATTTCACCACACTTTTTTCAATTGGTTGTAATATAACTGAGACTTCTTCGTCTCGCACTGTATAAGAAATGGAATACCATTTATTGTTTTGGGTCGCAAGCCAATTTTGTAGTTCTTCTACACTCGTTAGCTTACCACGAAAATCAAAAAAGAAACGAGCATTCTCCGCGTCACATTCAATTGTGATACAAACATAATTTTCAACATATACGTCTAAACTATGCTGAAGCATTGAGAAAAATTGATTCGTCCATGTACATACAGTCTCATCTAAGTGAGATAAGTTATGTAATTTCCCTAATACTTCGTACTCCAATAAGCACGGCTGCTGTTTCCAATTATATGTTAAAATCCACTCTGAAAATAAAGGCATTGATAGCCCCATCAGATTGGATTCTTGTCTCGCTTCTTGGACAAAACGATCGATGAGACTATGAATTTCTTCCACTTTTCCAAGTGAAAGGTTTCCTTTCACCATCTGCATACGATTGAGCCAATCATGTCTTGAATGGCGCAATGCATCTATAATTGTCCATTTTTCATTCATTTAGATACCCCTTAATATAGAAAAACTCTAACCTGCACTCAGGTTAGAGTTTTCCGTGAGTTCTTATGCTTCTTGAGCAACAGGATATACGCTCACTTGTTTGCGGTCACGGCCAAGACGCTCAAAGCGTACTACGCCGTCAACTTTCGCGTATAAAGTGTCATCGCCACCACGACCAACGTTAACACCTGGATAAATTTTTGTACCGCGTTGACGGTAAAGAATTGAACCACCTGAAACCGTTTGACCATCTGCGCGTTTAGCACCAAGACGTTTTGACTGAGAGTCACGACCGTTCTTTGTACTACCTACACCTTTCTTAGATGCGAAAAACTGAAGATCTAATCTTAACATACGTTACACCTCCTGCACTTTTTCTATTAAACGGATATACTTTCCGTAATCAAGTTCGATCGTCTTAAGCGAAACAACCAATCCTTCTAAAAGTATCTGTGCTTTTTCTGCTGCATGAACGTCTAAATCATTAGGCAATTCATACGTTAAGAATCCGCCATCACTTCCGAGTTCAATAGTTGCCTGCACATTACAAAGTTCTTCCACTGCATTTATAGAACCAAACACAACCGCTGTAGTTCCAGCACAGACAAGGTCTTGTCCATGTGGCGCATAATCGGCATGTCCAGTCATTTTAAATGATTGGATACTCCCTAATTTCGTGCGACTTATCGTAATTTTAATCATGTTAACCAGAATTAAGCGTTGATAGCTTCAACAACTAGCTTAGTGTAAGGTTGACGATGACCTTGTTTCTTACGATTGTTCTTTTTCGCTTTGTATTTGAAAACGATGATTTTCTTAGCGCGACCTTGTTTTTCAACTTTCGCAGTAACTGTTGCACCTTCTACAACTGGGCTACCAACTTTAACGTTTTCGCCACCAACGAAAAGAACTTTGTCAAAAGTAACAGTTTCACCAGCTTCAACATCTAATTTTTCAATGTAGATTGCTTGACCAGCTTCAACTTTAATTTGTTTTCCACCTGTTTCGATAATTGCGTACATACTTGCACCTCCTCTTAATTACTAAGACTCGCCAAAAACGAGGTAGACATAAATGCCTTTAGGGAACCTGTCTTGTGCGGTTGTAGCATATAGCCGTTTAGGTGCTATAAACTATAACATAAAGATGTTACCATAATTCATTGAGTATTGTCAATGAATCTTCTACTAACTATTTTTTCCGTTCTACAATTTCTTTTTTACTTCCAAAACGGATAATAGTGTACTTTTCGATAATATCATCTTTGAAATAAATTTCAAATGGAATATTTTTTTGTAATTCTTTTTGCAAAAATTGTTTTTGCAGTTCTTTAGGCGCAGCGATTAATACTGCCTCATCCTCTATGTTGCCATATGTGATTAATTCTCTCTCTAGCTCATACGCAATTGTTTCATACGACATTACATAACCCGTCGCTTTGCAAGATACACACTCTTCTAGTAATACGTCACGTAAAGAATGTTTTTTACGTTTTCGTGTCATCTCCAAAATTCCTAACTCAGTAAATCCAAGTACTCTTGTATAAGTACGATCATCTTTCATAGCAGCTATGAGACATTCTCTTACCTTTTCTTTATCTTCTCTTTTTTTCATATTAATAAAATCAATTAATATCATACCACCAATATCACGAAGTCTTAATTGGCGTGCAATTTCTTCAGCTGCCATCTCATTTGTGCGAAGTACTGTATCTTGTAAATTTTGTTTTCCAGTAAACTTGCCCGTATTCACATCAATTACAGTCATCGTCTCCATTTGCTCTACAATTAAATAAGCACCATTTGGAAGCCACACAATTTTTTGGAGTGCTTTCTCAATTTCACGCTCTATTCCAAAATGGTTAAACATCGAAGACTTTTCATTATAAAAAGATACTTTTTCTTTTCCAACTTTGTCTTCTAATTCTTTTACTATACTTCTTGTATCTACAACTACTTTTTCAATTGTTTCAATTGGGTTCTCTTGAAATACACGATCTAAAAAGGTCGCCGGTCGATGAAGTAATAACGGCGCCTTTCCTTGATCCTCTTTTCTTTTTAACTCTTCATACAACTGTTGTAACCCTTGCATTTCAGCTTGTATTTCTTCAATTTCCCCTTTTTCAGAAGCAGAGCGGAAAATGTAACCTCCCGTTCCTTCTACTTCAATTTCAAGTAACTGTTGTCTTCTTTTATTATTTTTTATTTTCCGAGAAACAGCTCGCATCTCATCAAACGGCATATAAACGACATATTTCCCGGTAAATTCTATATTCGCTGTCAATTTAGGCCCTTTCGTATCAATTGCCTCTTTCACAACTTGTACGAGTATCGCTTGCCCTTCATGTATACGATAAGAAGGTGGTACATCATCGTATGAAAGATACGCATGTTTTTCTAAACCTATATTTACAAAAGCTGCGTTCATTCCAGCAATTGTTCTTACGATACGTCCAACATAAATATGCCCAACAATCTCTTGCTCTTCATTACGTTTCCATAAAAACTCAACAATCTTTTTCTTCTCTTCAATTGCAACGCGCTTTTCCGAACCAGCGTAATTCACATATAACGTTTTCAAAATTATTTCCTCACTTTATAATCTTCTTTGCTTTTACAATAATAAAAGGTTAGTGCTATCGTCAACACTAACCGATTAATTCTTCAACTGATGAGGTTGTTCGTTTTTCAGTAAAATATGCATAGAGCAATTCATTTTCATCCAATGTGTAATGCTCTTTATATTTTCCACGGACGATAATAGAATGCTTATATCCTCTACGAAATTTTGTGAATATCTTATATAAATGATCTTCTGATTGCACTTCAATAGGTGCAATCTTTTCAATCCCTCTTTTATTTCCATAATAACGTTCTAATAAAAAACGCATAAATGCATACCGTCTTTGTTTCCACTCTTGATATAACGACACTGCCAAAAATATGAGTAGTACCCACATCATAATATTGTTACTATTCCAGAGCAACTGCCATCCTAATATTACACCAAAAAAAACACATGACAATTTCATCATCTTTTCATGTGCTTGTAAATAAGGAAAACGATATGATAGTATATTAAACAATACTTTCCCGCCATCTAACGGCCAAATAGGGAGTAAATTAAACGCTAAAATAATTATATTATTCCACATAAAGAAATAATATAAATCTGCATTCAACCAACCGGCTTCAAACAACATATAACCTACCAGCATCATCCAAACATGTTGAATCGGCCCTGCAATTACGACAACAAGTTCCTCTTTCAATGACTTATTACCATGTTCCTCAAGCTCGGCCACGCCACCAAACGGCAAAAGCTGAATTCTTTTTATACGCCAATTATAGTGTGCTGCTGCAATAGCATGCCCAAGTTCATGAATAAGAACGATACAAAATAACAGTAGTAACTCTTTAAAACGTGCAGTAAAAATACCAATGACAATAATAACCCAAAATAATGGATGCACGGAAATTTTCGTCAAAACGTCTCTATATTTAATCAAATGATATCACCTGGATCGGATCAATAAATTTTTCATTCTTTTTTATCGCGAAATAAAACTTTCCATTTTTATCATTTGTATCATTACTCACCGTTCCAATTTTTTGTTTCTTTGAAACGTAATCATATAATTTCACTGACATATCGTTTAAGTTTGCATACCATGACTCCGTACCATCTGCATGTTGAATTTGAACTGTATTTCCAAGTTCCTCTTTCTTACCCGCAAAAACAACTAATCCTTCATTCACTGACTCAACCGTTGCATTTGTAGCTGTTTGGACAAATACACCTTGGCCATTTTTTTGAAACCCTTGCATTACCTTTCCAGAAGCGGGAATTGCATAATCTTTTTGCTGAATACTTCCTTCTTTTTTCTCGTTTGGCGAATAGAATACGAGCGGTTTTCCAAATTGCTTTTCGTACCATTTCGCTACAGTAGCAAACTGAAATTCCTCTTTCATCACTTTTTCTGTAACAGCTTTAGCTCCATTGAATGAAGAAGGAGCATTCTTATATAAAATAGCAACCGAAAGAACTAATATTGCCGATAATAAAACTTTGAAGAAAAAGACTTCCTTTCGAAATAAAGGATGCATTTCCTTTTCTCCATCTTCAATAACTACTGTTTCGCTATCAAAATTCCCTCCGGTAAAATACTGTTCTTCCTCCATCCTTTCTTGCTCGGCCTTCCTTTTTGCAATCCGCTTTTTAATTTCTTCTACGCGTCTATTCTTCATACTGTCTCCTTTCTTTCGTTAAGCTAATTTCAATAGAAACAGTTGTATACAGTTTGTACATATGTATGAGCTAAGAAAGAAAGATATTCGTGTGAAGAAAAAAGAAAGCACCTCGCATATGTGCGAAGTGCTCTTAACGGATTCCAAAGAAGTTTTTCACCTTTGCAAATACCGATACCTTTTCTTGTTCAAATGCTTGTAATGGTACATTCTCACCTAACAAGCGTCTAGCAATATTACGATAAGCCAACGCTGCTTTTCCGCTTGGTTGCAACGCCACAGGTTCACCTGTATTTGTAGCTCGAATAACTTCATCGTCATCTTCGACAACACCAAGAAGCTCGATTGACAATGTACGTACAATTTCATCAACATCTAACATATCCTGTTCATGAAGCATATGACTACGTACACGGTTAATAACAAGTTTCGGTGGTTCAATATCCTCTTTTTCTAAAAGCCCAATAATACGATCCGCATCGCGCATTGAGGATACTTCTGGAGTCGTAACAACGATTGCTTTATCCGCACCAGCTACCGCATTTTTAAATCCCTGCTCAATCCCCGCAGGACAATCGATTAATATGTAATCATAATCTTGACGTAATACTTGTATTAATTCATCCATTTGTTCAGGTGTTACCGCTGATTTATCACTCGTTTGTGCTGCAGGTAATAAATAAAGATCATCAAAACGTTTATCTTTAATAAGAGCCTGAGGTAAACGGCAACGCCCTTCAACGACATCAACAAGATCAAATACAATACGATTTTCCAGCCCCATTACTACGTCTAAATTTCGAAGACCGATATCTGTGTCAATTAAGCACACTTTCTTTCCAGATAACGCTAGGGCCGTACCAATGTTCGCAGATGTAGTAGTTTTACCTACTCCGCCTTTTCCAGATGTAATTACTATTGCCTCTCCCACAGCTATACAATTCCCCTTTCTAACTTTGTTAAATTAGGTCTAAGATGAGTGAGAAGTTGCAGGCGATCGACAACAATGTGATTGTTCTCATTAATATACGCACATTCTGCCGCCTCCGCTCCGTCTTCTTTCTCTTCCGGAGCCCGCATTGCCACATCACTAATTCGAAGTTGCATCGGGTTCATAACAGATGCAGCGATTACAGCATCTGAATCCCCATAATACCCAGCATGTGCAATTCCTCTTAATGATCCTACGACAAAAATATTCCCCCCAGCGATAACCGTTCCGCCTGGATTAACATCTCCAATTAACAACAAATTTCCTTTTACATGTAAAACTTGTCCAGAGCGAACAATTTTGGAAATAGGGACAATTTCTGTTTCTTCTTTCCAAGCTATTGCTTCTGCTTTAGTGATAACATCACTTTCAATTGAATCCACAACAAGATTCTTTTTATTACGAATTAACGTACGAATCTCTTCTTGTTGGACTTCTGTTAAATAACGATTTCCTACTTTCACATGCACTTCAATTAAAGAGCGCCCATCACCATCGTAGTAATGTGTAGAAAGTTTTTCGTCTAATTCCATCAATAATTCTGAGAATGAACAACAATCATCTAAATGAAGCGTTATCCCATCTTTTGTCCCTTTTATCGTTACATTTTGTTGCTTTTTTTCTTCCACTAAAGTTCACCCCACCGATTCAATTCGACATAAAATTAGAAAATCCTTTTTTCTTTTTCTTCCATCGCTTTTGAAAGACGCACTATATATCGTCTCAGTGGGAAACAAACTATCAATAAGAAAATAGCATTTAACAATAAAGTAGAAAGGAGACGATCTGTGAAAAAGACATGCGCTGGCATATGAGTACGTCCTAACAAAGTTAAGAATCCATACACATAATACTCTAGTGCTACAATGCTAGCTAATATGATAGAAACAACAATAAATAAATTCAATTGTAATACTTTCATCACACTATAAACTAAATAAGCTAAAATCGGATAAGCAAAAATATATATCCCGACAAGTTCTGTGTATACGGTATCAAATAAGAAGCCAAATAATAGTCCGTAATAAATCCCTTGGACCGGACTATAATACACTGTAATAAAACATAAGACGATTATAAAGAAATGCGGTGCTGCTATACTGTCTTTCCAAAACACATCCGTTGGAACAACAGTAGCAAACATATTTTCAAATAGAAACACAAAAAGGAGCAAAAGAGGAAGAGCTGCTCTTTTTAATATCTTCATCATCTCTTCTTCTCCTCCTATTCTAATGGCGCTGAAGGTGTTGCACGTTTAGCAACCGTAATATGCTCTACGTCATTTAAATCAGCGGCAGGTTTTACATAAGCTGTTTTTGTTAAGCCATATGCATCCGGCTGAACATCAACGATTTTTCCAATTACAAGACCTTTCGGGAAAATATCACCAAGTCCAGATGTTACAACTAGTTGATCTTTTTCTACCGGTGCATCAGAGCCAATCTTTGTGAAAAGAAGTAATTGTTTTTCTTTGTCATAACCTTCAATCAAACCAAAGATTTTCTCTTGCCCTTGTACAATAGCAGAAACGCGATTTGTTCGGCTCATAGAACTTAGTAATTCTACTGATGATGTAAACTGAGATACACTTTTCACTCTTCCAACTAACCCTTGTGAAGTTACTACAGCCATATCTTTTTTAATTCCTTGCTGTGCCCCTTTATCAATTCCAATTAAATCGTACCATTTATCTGGATTACGAGAAACAACAGTAGCTGGAATTTCAGTATACCCGCTATTTAACTCTTTTTTACCAGTTAGCTCTTGTAGCTTCTTGTTATCATCTTCTAGTTGTTTTACTTTCCCTGATAGACCTGCATAATTATCTAATTTTGCTTTTAATTCTTTATTCTCTTCATACGTGCGCTTTACATCATCTACATTTTCGAAGAATCCAGCTACGTATTTCGCTGGCTTTTGGAATACACGTTCTACAACACCGACAGTGTCTTTAACAAACTGCTCTGGCCATGTTAAACTGTTCCGTTCTTTCAATGAGATTCCAATCAATGCCACGAGAAGAATAATACTAACCAACAAAACAATTAATCTTTTGTTTAAGAAAAACTGTGGCACGTTCACACCCTCTTAATTTCACTGATTTTTATTTTGCAATATTATCGAGCAGCAGTTTTGAAAAGATCGATATTGTCTAATGCTTTACCTGTTCCAATTGCTACGCAATCTAATGGATCTTCTGCAACAAGAACTGGCATTTTCGTTTCTTCACTAATTACTTTATCTAAATTACGTAGTAATGCCCCGCCGCCTGTTAATACGATACCGCGGTCCATAATATCAGCCGCTAATTCAGGTGGCGTTTTTTCTAACGTATTTTTAACTGATTCTACAATCGCATCTACTGTATCTTTTAATGCATCTGCAATTTCTTCTGGCTGAATTAGTACTGTTTTTGGTAAACCACTTACTAAATCACGACCGCGAATTTCCATAGGCTCGATACCTTCTGGCTCGCCTGCAGAACCAATTTCTAATTTTAATGCTTCAGCTGTTCTTTCACCAATCATTAAGTTATAGCTTTTCTTAATGTACTGAATGATTGAATCGTCCATATCATCACCAGCAACACGAACTGACTGGCTTGTTACAATACCACCTAAAGAAATAATTGCAACTTCTGTTGTACCACCACCGATATCAACAACCATACTACCAGTTGGTTCCCAAACAGGTAAGTTTGCACCAATTGCTGCTGCAAATGGCTCTTCGATAGGATAAGCATCACGAGCACCCGCTTGACGAGTCGCATCGATTACTGCACGTCTTTCTACAGCTGTAATACCAGATGGTACACATACCATTACATACGGCTTACGTGAGAAGAAACCGTTTGATTTTTGAGCTTGTTGAATGTAATATTTCATCATTGTTGCAGTTGTTTCATAATCAGCAATTACACCGTCTTTCATCGGGCGAAGTGCCACAACGTTCCCTGGTGTACGACCAATCATTTGTTTTGCATCGCTACCTACAGCAACGATTTGTTTCGTATCAGTTTGTAACGCAACTACTGAAGGTTCACGTAAAACTACACCTTTTCCTTTTACATATACAAGCGTGTTCGCAGTTCCTAAGTCTATTCCAAGATCGCGAGTAAATCCACCAAATCCAAACATATTATTTATCTTCCTTTCTTGTTTTCACGGACTCATTTTTTCTTACTTTATATTATAAAAACAGTACGTTTTTTATATCTTTATCCTTTTTGTAGATAAATTTCTACAAAAAACTCATAAATCACATTATAAAACAAAATAAGTAAAAAGCATAGTCTTAAATATGACCTTTTTCCTTTAAACTCACGAATTTATGGTCACCTATTATAATATGATCAAGCACTTCAATTCCGATAATCTGGCCGCATTCTACTAAGCGTTTGGTTACTTCAATATCTTCACGGCTCGGCGTGGGATCTCCTGAGGGATGGTTATGAAGACATATGATAGAGGCTGCTGCACGACGGAAGGCTTCTTTAAAAACTTCCCTTGGGTGTACAATTGACGTGTTTAAACTTCCAATAAAGATCGTTTGCCTATGTATAACTTGATTTTTTGTATTTAAATATAAACAAACAAAATGCTCTTGTTGTAAAAAGCGCATTTCTTCCATCATGTATTTTGCACAATCTTCTGGACTTCGAATACTATATCTATTTTGATATTCTAAACGTACCATTCTTCTGCCTAGCTCAAAGGCTGCCATAAGTTGCGATGCCTTTGAAATCCCAATACCATGTATACTAATTAGCTCTTCTAATGTTGCATCTTTCAACATACGTAAGCCATCAAATTGGTGTAAAATTTTATCTGACAACTTTAAAACTGTTTCTTCTTTAGAACCTGTTCTGAGTAACACTGCGAGGAGCTCTCGATTTGATAAACTTCCAGCACCTTCTAACAATAAACGCTCCCGTGGTTGTTCTTCTCTTACAACATCACGAATACCGTTCATCTCTCCACCCCTTTATTTGTTCTCTCAAAGAAAACCCCATGCAATTTTACGCATGGGTTACATCAATATCAAATTGTTTTAATTCTCGAACGAGACGTGCAATTGGTAAGCCAACTACACTATAGTAGTCCCCTTGAATATGTTGAACGAAAATAGACCCTTTACCTTGAATCCCATAACTACCTGCTTTATCAAGAGGTTCTTTTGACGCGACGTATGTATCAATTTCCTCTTCTGTTAATTCCCAAAACGTAACTTCTGTACGCTCATAAAAAGTAACCGTTTTTTCTTTTGATATAATCGCAACACCTGTATACACTTCATGTGTTTTCCCAGATAGTAATTGTAACATCTCTTTCGCCTCATCCTTATTAGAAGGCTTACCAAGGATACGCGACTCATATGTAACAATTGTATCTGCACCTAACACAATGTAATCACTATTGTTTTCTGCAACCGCTGATGCTTTTTGCAAGGCAAGCGACATTACAATATCAGAAGGCGATGAATATGCACCAATTGTTTCCTCTACTTCACTTACAACGATTTCAAATGGTACGCTAGCTAACTCAAGCAATTCCTTCCTCCGAGGTGACCCTGAAGCTAAAATTATTTTTTTCATATTTTCTCCTTCCTTTCTCACATGAAGCAGAACAATTTATATCAATCGTATCAAAGGAATAGTTTGCCCACAAATGAAAGAAATATTAATTTCTCTAACTAAAAATAACACTTCTTTATTGCATACGATTATATTCCTGTCATAGAGAAAGCACTTTGCTCTAAATTCAAAAGAAAAGAAAGAAGTACATGTACTTCTTTCTTACTCATTTTATTATCCTATCATTTCACTTTCTACGAAACAATTTTTTCATACGAGAGTAAGCCATCAATAATAACTTGATTTAATTTCGCCAAAGATTCCTTATCCATTTTCCCATCTTTTACTGTTTGTACAGCTACCGACGTATACATATACAGTTTCTTTGCTTCTTCTCGCTTCATACTTTTCCCTTCTTTTTCAATCGCTTTCCATTCTTTTTCAATCACTTCTATATCTTTTGCGCTGCTTTTTCCACCAACTTGTACGCTAGAAGCATATTTTGCTAAATGAGTATATAATGGCTGCACTTTTGTTAAAAATGTTCCTACTTCTTTATCATCTTTCAGCAATGCTTTATCTGTTATATCCCAGTTCTTTTTTAAAACGGAGACACCATCATTTTTATACTTAGTCATTAATTGATTTATAGCCTGTTCATCGCTAGTAATACCAACAACTATTGCATACTTATCCCCGCTCGGTCTCAAAGCACCAATGCCCCCATTGCCTTTCCATTCTTCAAGAGCTGCCTGTCCCTTTTCTTCAGAAGAATAAAGCCCCCCTTGAACAAAGAATAATTTCATCGGATCCAATGACGTTCCTGTCTGCGCCTTTTGTTTTTCTTCTTTCGGTGCTGGTGTTTGTTCTGCCGTTCCACCCACCTTTGATTCTCCATTTCCAGTCGGCCTTGAAGCAGTTACTTCACTTCCTCCTGTTGTTCCTTGTCCAGTAAGTAAATGAAGCATCCCCATTCCAAACGTCGTACCGATAATAATTGCGGTTGCAACGATCGCAATTAATGTATTACTCCACTTCTTTCGGTATTTTTCCACAGACACTGATTTCGCTTTTTGAAACGGAACAACATTTTTAGGTCGTTCACTTTCTACTACCATCCATTCAAATTCATCTTTCTTCTTTTCCTCATACTTCGCTTCTGTTCCATTCACTTTCACTGAGATCGTTCGTGATTGCTTGTCCATACACTCACACCTCACCTCTTATCGTTGTCCGCATCATATCATATTCATTTCACAAAAAAACGAGATATTTGTCAGAGGAATTCGCCAAATAACCCTATATATTTATCTTATATGTATGCATTTGACTTCATTTGTAGAACAAAAAACTAGATAGCAAAGACTATCTAGTTTTTCTCTCGAATATATTTTCGAACTTCAGAAATGAAATAAAGAGAACCTGTTATGATAAAAACATCATTTTCCCCTATCATTTCAACTTTTGTATCAATTGCCTCTTTCCAATTTTCAAAAACTAATTTTGATTCTTTTTGTGAATATGATGCAAGCTTGTCTGCAGAAATAGCACGATCAAAGGCGAATGTTGTAAAAATCATTTCATCTGCAATGGTTTCTAATCGGCCTACCATGTTATGCAATTGTTTATCACCAAGGGCAGTAAATAAAACTATTACATTTTTATCTTTGTAATGCGCTGCTACTGTTTTCACAAGGCTTTCGATACCTTCTGGATTATGAGCACCATCTATAATAATATCCGGGTTACTTTGTAGCTTTTCAAAGCGCCCAATCCAATACGCTTCCCGTAATCCCGTTCTTATTCCCTCTTCCTCAATTAAAAATGATAAATATGTTTTTACATACATTACTGCCATAAGTGCTAGCGCTGCATTTCCTACTTGATGAATACCTTTCATTGAGATTTGCAAATCTTCAAATGCGGTAAAAGGACAAGTAAAATCAAACTGTTCCCCATCTTCGTTAGACTGTTTATGTAACGCTGTAAAATGCTTGCCAAGTTCGTATAAGTTTGCATGGTTTTCCTGTGCAACATTTTGAATGACTTGCAAAGCTTCTTCATCTTTTACACCAGTAATTACCGGCACACCAGACTTAATAATCCCCGCCTTTTCATATGCAATTTCTCCTAGTGTATTCCCTAAAATATGCATATGATCGTGACCGATATTCGTAATAATCGTGAGAACAGGGTGTATAACATTGGTAGAATCAAAACGTCCACCGAGCCCTGTTTCAAATAAAACAACATCACAGAAATTGACTTTACCGAAATAGCAAATTGCCATAACAGTAATAATTTCAAACTCAGTCGCTTCCCCTAAATCCGTTTCATCTAGTTTTTCCACGACTGGTTTTACCATCTTTACGAGTTCAGTAATCTCTTCATCTGCAATTGGTGTTCCATTCACACTAATGCGTTCATTAAATGTTTCGATGTAAGGAGAGGTAAACGTTCCTACCTTATATTTCGCGCCTTCTAACATGTAACGCATATATGTTAACGTTGAACCTTTTCCATTTGTACCAGCAAGATGAATACATTTTATATGACGCTCTGGATTTCCGAGCTCTTCTAGCATCCAATTCATTCTTTCTAATCCTGGTTTAATACCAAATTTCAATCGGCTATGAATCCATCCTATCGCTTCTTCGTATGTATGTATCACGTATGCTTTTCCCCTTTCAAAAGACAACTTTCATAGTTCTATTATACGCAAAGAAAAGAGACTCACCAATATAGTGAGTCTCTAAAAATATTTTTACTTTTCAAGATCTGCTAGACGTTGACGAACTGCTTCGCGTTTTTCTAGGTAATCTTGCTCTTTCGCACGCTCTCCTTCAATAACCGCTGCAGGAGCTTTCGCTACGAAACCTTGGTTAGAAAGTTTCTTCTGTACACGTTCTACTTCTTTATCGAACTTCTCAAGTTCTTTCTCAAGACGAGCTCTCTCTTCATCAAGATTGATAAGATCAGCTAACGGTAAGAATAACTCTGCACCTGATACGATTGCAGTCATTGCTTTTTCTGGCGCTTGTAAGTCCGTTTGAATTGTTAATTCGCTTGGGTTACAGAAACGCTCAATGTAAGAGCTATTTTTCGTAAGTTGAGCAAGTACAGCCTCATCTTTTGCTTTAATTTGCATTTGAACTTTTTTGCTCATTGGTGTATTTACTTCTGCACGAATGTTACGAACAGAGCGAATGATATCAACTAGAAGGTGCATTTCTGCCGCAGCTTCCGTATCTTGTAAATCTTCGCGAACTGTTGGCCACGCAGCTACTGTAATAGACTCGCCTTCATGCGGTAAATGTTGCCAAATCTTCTCTGTTACGAATGGCATGAATGGGTGTAATAGACGCATTGTTTGATCTAATACGTAAGCTAAAATAGAACGAGTCGTTTTCTTAGCTGCTTCATCTTCACCGTATAGTGGAAGTTTCGCCATCTCAATGTACCAGTCACAGAAATCATCCCAAATGAAGTTGTATAATGAACGACCAGCTTCACCGAACTCATATTTATCCATGTTACGTGTTACACTCTCGATTGTTTCGTTTAAGCGAGTTAAGATCCACTTATCTGCAACTGATTTTTCACCAGTTAAATCGATTTCTTCATACTTCATATCATCCATGTTCATTAATACGAAACGTGATGCGTTCCAAATTTTATTAATGAAGTTCCAAGTAGATTCTACTTTTTCCATGCTGAAACGTAAATCTTGACCTGGTGCACTTCCTGTTGATAAGAAATAGCGCATTGCATCTGCACCGTACTTCTCGATAACATCCATTGGGTCAATACCGTTACCAAGAGATTTACTCATCTTACGACCTTGCTCATCACGAACTAAACCGTGAATTAATACATCTTTAAATGGACGCTCGCCTGTAAACTCTAAACCTTGGAAAATCATACGAGATACCCAGAAGAAGATGATGTCATAACCCGTTACTAGTGCATCTGTTGAATAGTAACGTTTGAAGTCTGCTGAATCTTCATTTGGCCAACCAAGTGTTGAGAATGGCCATAGCGCTGAACTGAACCATGTATCAAGTACGTCGTTATCTTGATTCCAGTTTTCAATATCTGCTGGTGCTTCTGTACCTACGTATACTTCACCAGTTTCTTTATGGTACCAAGCTGGAATACGGTGTCCCCACCATAATTGACGAGAAATACACCAGTCATGAATATTTTCCATCCAACGTAAATATGTGTTTTCAAAACGCTCTGGTACGAACGTTACTTTTTCTTCTTCTTTTTGTTGAAGCGCTACTGCTTTTTCAGCAAGTGGAGCCATTTTTACGAACCATTGTGTTGATAAGTAAGGCTCAACAACTGCACCGCTACGCTCACTATGACCTACTGAATGCATATGTGGCTCGATTTCTACTAATACGCCAGCTTCTTGTAAGTCCTTCACTAATTCTTTACGGCATTCGAAACGATCCATACCGTTATATTTACCAGCTTTTTCGTTCATCGATCCATCTTCGTTCATTACTAAGATGCGTGGTAAGTCATGACGGTTACCTACTTCAAAGTCGTTCGGGTCATGAGCTGGTGTAATTTTTACAACACCTGTTCCGAAGTCTTTTTCTACGTACTCATCAGCAATAATCGGAATCTCACGGCCTACGATTGGAAGTGTAACTGTTTTTCCGATTAAATGTTTGTAACGATCATCTTCTGGATGAACTGCTACCGCTGTATCACCAAGCATCGTTTCTGGACGAGTAGTAGCAAGGCGAATGTGACCTGAACCGTCTGTTAACGGATAGTTCATATGGTAGAATGCACCTTGAACTTCTTTATGAATTACTTCAATATCAGAAAGAGCTGTGCGTGTTGCTGGATCCCAGTTAATAATATATTCACCGCGGTAAATTAAGCCTTTTTCGTATAATTGAACGAATACTTTATTAACCGCATCAGATAAACCTTCGTCTAATGTGAAACGTTCGCGAGAATAGTCTAGTCCTAAACCGACTTTCCCCCATTGTTGACGAATGTGAGAAGCGTACTCTTCTTTCCACTCCCAAGCTTTTTCAAGGAATTTCTCACGGCCAAGATCGTAACGTGAAATACCTTCTTCACGAAGTTTTCCTTCTACTTTCGCTTGTGTTGCGATACCAGCATGGTCCATTCCTGGAAGCCATAGCACATCGTAACCTTGCATACGCTTCGTACGAGTTAAAATATCTTGAAGAGTTGTATCCCAAGCATGACCTAAGTGTAACTTACCAGTTACGTTCGGAGGTGGAATTACAATTGTATACGGTTGTTTCTTCTCGTCTCCTGTTGCTTCAAAATATTTGCCTTCAAGCCACCATTGATAAAGACCTTCTTCAACGGACATATGATCATATTTAGTTGGTAAATTCTTTTCCGTGTTTGACATTATTTTCCCTCCTTAAAATAAAAAATGTCCCTCATCCAAAAAGGACGAGGGACATCGCGGTACCACCTTTATTTACAAACAAATTCATAATTTGCTTATACTCTTAATTTGATAACGGACAAATCCGTCTTTTCCTAATGAGAACTATTCTGTTCAGAAAAGATGCTCCAGGGCTACCTTCTAACATAACTATCTAGAGAATCTCCCAGCTACTGATTCTCCTCTCTGAAGACGTTTCATGTTATACTCTTCCCCTTCAAGGCATTTATATGATTGTTAATTATTATATACAATAGTGTAAAAAACGAAACCTTATTCGTCAAGATAAATTTAAAACTATGACTTTTCGGGTGAATATAAAGAAGATAAGTAGCATTCTCTACTTATCTTCTTTATCCCGCTATTTGCGGGCAATAAGACCCCACCTCAAAATTCAGCTAAAACAAAGAAGTTAGGTTGGAGCCACCCGCTGATTAAAGTTTTACTTTACCCGTTCCCTTGCTGGGCAGCTTGTAATTGTGACAGGAAATATTCTATATTGCTAACGAGCCAATGCGATTGTTGCAAACTCTTTACTCCGCGCAGTTCATTTTCCTCGTTGCGATTATCTCTTCTTTTCTTATAAGACTGGATTTGCCGAATAAATTGCGATGGATACGTCATATACGCAAACATAAGTAGTTGCTCTTCTTTCGTAAAAGGGAAATTTTTTTGATACATTTGAAACCATTCAAACCGATCACTTCTTGCGATTGGATATGTGTTTAAAGACCGTGAATAAAAACCTACTATATCTTGCACAGGCGTTGCAAACTTCGATTTTTCCAAACTAATAAAATAGCCATTTCGCTCATAGTCAAATAAAAAATGATTAAGTGAAACGTTACCATGCACAAAAGTAATACGTGTTTTCTCTTTTTCTTTCATCGCATCGTTCCACTCATTTAATTGCTTCGTTGCAAATTCACGCGCTCTCATTACATGATGATAGTACGTACAATATTGTAATTCAAACGGGGACATATACCATTTTGATTCAGATTCTACGAGAAACTCTTCTAACATCTCACCATCATTTTCCCAGCGATCGGATATAGTTGTATAATGTTTTTCTAAATCTTCTTCCGTATATGTTTCTTCCTTCACAGTTTTTTGATGCAACGTTCCAAGTGTCTGAAACATTTTATGGTATTGATCATTATCCTCGCCGTTTCCTTCTGCACGTTCTAACCAAGGCATTAAATAATAATTATACGTCCCGTCACTTAAAATATAATTTCCATCCGTCGCGTGGTATATAGGTACATAATTTGAAAAACCTTTCTCCTTCAAATATTGAATATGATGCAGAAAATTATTCCGCTCTAACTTTCTGCCTTCTATTTTCTTGAGTGCATATGGACCTTGATTCGTATAAATTTTCATTACGCTTCCGTGCTCTTCCATATGCTGCGTATCCAATCTATATTGCCTCACGATAGGTTCATAGTGATTTCGTAATTCAATATCCATACGAATAACCCTTTCTATTCAAAACATAGCCTCTAAGAAAAGAAGCGAGTGAAAACACTCACTTCCTTATTTCGCCTTTACCCTTGAAACGGGAATATAAATAATTTGCCCCGTATTTAAAAATATATCTTCTGTTTGATTGACACGGCACACATTTTGCACAGACGTTTCATAACGTTCTGCAATAGATTCAATTGTATCCCCTTCTTGCACGAAATACATTCTTAACTTTGTAAATTCTTCTTCCGGTTCTTTCGTAAATAGTTTTGTTAAATAAAGCGCATTTTCATCTCGCTGTGAGTACTCTTCTTCTTGTTCTTCCTGCTTTTTCGCTTTTTCTTTCTTGAAATCTTTTCGCCCAAACAATTCAAATTGCGGCGTTGTTTCTTGCTCCTCTTCACGCTCCACAAATTCATGTTCCTCTATCTTCTCTTCTTCTAATTCCTGCTCTTTTCTTTCCTCTAATTGGAACGGTTCAAATGCGTAATCTTCCCACTCATCTGATTCCTTATATGCTGGTTCTTCTACATGCGGCGCCGGTCTATTTTCATCCTCTTGCGCTGAATCTTCTTCTAACTCGGCATACACCGTTTCTTCCTCTTCAGCTTCATCCTCGTTTCTCTCTTCATCACACAAACCGGTAATAGATATATCCGCTAATAATTGTAAGCAACCATTTTCCTTTAATTCATAATCAAATTCCTCAATTGATACATATAGCTCTTCAATTACTTTCACTCGATTTCTCGGAATTGATATTTCAAGCGGAAAGGAATGAACAAGTTCATTAACCCCATCTTCCCTTGTTTCTACATAATCAATTGACTTTGCTGGCGATAGTTCTCTTAATGAATACGCCGAATCATCTTTTCGTGCAACATACTCTCCCGTTAAATCTAATTGCCCTCTCACGATTACTTCATGATCAAGCTCTTCTATCTCAACGTCTGGATCTAACGAAATTGACAAAAGTTCATCGACTTCCTGTCCCTTTTGGAACCAAACAGATTCTTTTAATGAAAATCGTAACGAATGATCTGCAGCCACTTCTTTTCCCCCTCCCAAACTATATGTCATTACAGATTTATGTAGGGAAAGCTTACTTTATGAATAAAAAAAAATCGCTCCCCTTATGGAGAGCGATTTTTCTCTAATACATTATTTTAATTTTGACATTGCAATTTCAGCTGCTGCAATCGTCGCCTCAATATCTGCGTCACTATGTGCTGTCGATAAGAATAAACCTTCGAATTGAGATGGCGGTAAGAATACACCTTGTTCTACCATTTCACGATAGTAAGCCGCAAAGAATTCTAAGTTTGAAGATTTTGCTGCATCGTAATTAATAACGGGCTCATCTGTAAAGAAAATACCAATCATAGAACCTGCACGGTTAATACGATGTGGAATGCCATGTTTTTCAGCTGCTTTACGTAATCCAGCTTCCAACATTTCAGCTTTACGCTCAAATTCTACATATGATTCTGGCGTTAACTGTACTAACGTTTCATAACCTGCTGCCATTGCAAGTGGATTACCTGATAAAGTACCAGCTTGGTAAATCGGTCCGCTTGGTGCAACTTGGCGCATAATTTCTGCTTTACCACCGTATGCTCCTACTGGTAAACCACCACCGATTACTTTACCTAAGCATGTTAAATCAGGTGTTACGCCATAATAACCTTGGCCACAATTATAAGCTACTCGGAACCCTGTCATTACTTCATCAAAAATAAGCAATGCACCGTTTTGTTCTGTTACTTCACGAAGACCTTCTAAAAATCCAGGCTGCGGAGGAACAACCCCCATATTTCCTGCTACTGGTTCTACAATTACACAAGCAATATCATCACCGAATTGTTCAAACGCGTATTTTACGCTTTCTAAATCGTTATAAGCTACTGTAATCGTATTTTTCGCTACACCTTCTGGTACACCAGGACTATCTGGTAAACCTAAAGTCGCCACACCAGAACCAGCTTTAATTAATAGCGAATCACCATGACCGTGGTAACAACCAATAAATTTCAAGATTTTATTACGACCTGTATAACCACGAGCTAAACGTAGTGCACTCATTGTTGCTTCCGTTCCAGAGTTAACCATACGCACAATCTCAATTGATGGCACGCGCTCAATAACAAGTTTTGCTAATTTATTTTCAATTTCTGTTGGTGCACCGAAGCTTGTACCTCTTTCAGCAACAGATTTTAATGCTTCTACAACACGATCATTTGCATGACCATGAATTAAAGGCCCCCATGATAATACGTAGTCGATGTATTCATTCCCATCAATATCATATACTTTAGAGCCTTTTCCACGCTCCATAAACAACGGATTCATCCCAACAGATTTAAAAGCACGAACCGGGCTATTTACGCCACCAGGCATTAAGTCTTGTGCCTCTTCAAACGCCGCAATCGATTTATCAAACTTTTTCATTATTTAGCGCCTCCTTCTTGTAACCATTTTGCTGCATCTTTCGCATGATACGTAATAATTAAGTCTGCTCCTGCACGTTTCATACTAATTAATTTTTCAAGAACAACTTCTTTTTCATTAATCCAGCCATTTTGCGCTGCCGCTTTAATCATCGAATATTCACCACTTACATTATAAGCGACAACTGGTAAATTAAAGTTATTTTTCACATCACGAACGATATCTAAGTAAGAAAGAGCTGGTTTTACGATTAAGAAATCTGCACCTTCCATTACATCTGATTCTGCTTCACGGAATGCTTCCATACGGTTTGCCGGATCCATTTGATATGTTTTACGGTCACCAAATTGCGGTGCACCGTGCGCAGCATCACGGAATGGTCCATAAAATGCTGATGAATATTTCACAGCGTACGACATAACTGGCACGTGTCCAAAACCATTTTCGTCTAATGCATGGCGAATTGCTGTTACGAAGCCGTCCATCATGTTTGATGGCGCAATAATGTCCGCTCCTGCTTTCGCTTGACTTACAGCTGTTTTCGCAAGAACTGCAAGAGACTCGTCATTTAAAATAATACCATCTTCAATTACACCGCAATGACCATGGCTTGTAAATTGACATAAACATGTGTCTGCAACTACTACTAGCTCAGGGAAATCACCTTTAATTTGCTGAATAGCACGTTGTACAATTCCATGATCACAATATGCTGATGATCCAACTTCATCCTTTTCAGCAGGTAAACCAAATACAATAACAGAACGAATACCTAAATCAACAACTTCTTGCATTTCAGCTTGCAATAAATCTAAAGACATTTGATATACGCCTGGCATAGAAGGAACTTCATTACGAACATTTTCACCTTCTAATACAAAAATAGGGTAAATAAAATCTTCCGTATGTAAAAACGTTTCACGCACAAGCGCACGCATGCCCCCGCTTTGTCTTAAACGACGATGACGATTAAATTGTAAAGAGTTCATAGATTTCTATCCCCATTCTTTCATTTTATAGATTCACAAACACATTGTAGTAATGCTTCTACAGTGTACTCTTTCGGCACAATAACAGACGGAAAATAACGACTTGCCTCTTTTTCCGTAATAGGTCCTATACAAGCAATTGTACATTTTTTTGTCCATTCTCTCCAGTTTGCACCCTCAAGTAAACGAACAAAACTAGTAACAGTTGAAGGACTCGTAAATGTAATAATGTCTACTTCTCCTAACTTCAACGCTGCTATAAGCTCTTGCTTTTTTTCTACATTCACTTTCGTACCGTATACGATCAACTCATCTAGAAAAACACCAATTTCACGCAGTTTAACTGGTATTACATCTCTTGCTAAATTGCCTTTTGGAAATAAAATACGTTCGTTTCCATTTAATTCTTTTAGAAGCTCTTCGGCAAATGCTTCTGCAACAAATGAAGTCGGAACAAAATGAACTTGATAGCCCCTTTTTTCTAACTCTAATTTTGTTTTCACACCTACCGCAGCGATTTTAATGGTTAGTGGTAGTTTCTTTTTTAAACTATCTAGAAAAAAAGCTACACCATTTCTGCTCGTAAAAATAACCCAGTCGTATGAATGTAGCTGCTCTTCAATATGTTGAATTTGCCTATGAGACATACCTTCCATACGCAAAAGCGGAATTTCCAATGGAATTCCGCTCTTTTCTTTCACTGCTACACTCATTTGTTTCGCTTGATGCTGGGCACGTGTAATCAATACCGTTTTTCCAGCGAGAGCGTTCATATTTATTGTTGCTCCTTATTTGCAGCAAGAATGAGTTCTTTGGCGCCTTGTTTAATTAAACGGTCCGCGGCCTCTAATCCTACTTCTTCAGGATTAGTACCCACTACTGTCTCTTTTAATAAAACAGAGCCATCCATAGAGCCGACAAGAGCTGTTAATTCGATTGCATCGTTTTCTGTAAGGGTTGCATATCCAGCGATTGGAACTTGGCATCCACCTTCAAGTTTATGAAGAAATACTCGCTCCGCTGCCACTGTTCTTTCTGTTATCGCATCATTAATATGCGATAACAATTGCAATAAATCCTTATCATCCTCACGACATTCAATCGCTAATGCACCTTGTCCTACAGCAGGTACACATAACGCTTCATCTAAATGTTCTGTAATAACTTCATCATCCCAGCCCATTCTTTGTAATCCAGCTGTCGCTAAAATAATCGCATCGTAATCTTCTTCTTTTAATTTACGTAAACGTGTATCGATATTCCCGCGAATCCACTTCACTTGTAAATCTGGTCTCGCAGCGAGTAGCTGTGCACTACGTCTTAAACTACTCGTACCTAAAATAGCACCTTCCGCTAACTCTTTAAACGATGCTCCATTTTTTGAGATAAAAGCATCCCGAGGGTCAACACGCTTTGGTGTACAGCCAATCATTAAACCTTCTGGAAGTACGGCCGGCATATCTTTCATACTATGTACAGCCATATCGATTTCTTTCGTAAGTAACGCATGCTCAATTTCTTTAACGAACAAGCCTTTTCCGCCTACTTTTGAAAGAGTAACATCTAAAATAACATCACCTTTTGTGACAATTTCTTTCACTTCAAATTCATATGGTAGACCTAGCGCTTTTAACTGATCAATAAACCAGTTTGTTTGCGTTAATGCTAGTTTACTCTTTCGTGACCCTACAATAATTTTGCGCATAATTCTCTCTCCTCATTATAAATACCAAAAGTGGAAATTGGATAAACTGCTTAATAGAAAAATGTTTACTAGCATTACGAGAAACGATCCGATATTCCACTGTACAATTTTCTTACCTTGCAACACATCTGCCGCTCGTAAATATAAACCTGTGCAATACACAAATAGAACGACAAAAGATCCGATTACTTTCGTATCATACCAATGGAAATTGTCCAATTTTGTATATCCCCATATACACCCCAATAAAATTGCTAGTAAGAAAAATGGAACAGAAAATAAATTTAATCCGTAAGACGTAGATTCAAGCTTCGGTAAATTCCCTAACCTTCTTAATCTCGCATTCCACTTTTTCTTTTTTAATAGGCGATATTGCAGTAAATACATAATAGAAAAAATAAACGATACCGTAAACGTTGCATAAGAAATAATCGCCATTCCAACATGCACGTATACAAGTTCTGAAACTAATTGCTCTGCAAGTACTGGCGACATCTTTCCGAGCGGTGTAAAAATAGAAAAAGCGCTTACGCCAAATGCAACAACATTTGTAAAGAAGACTAAAAAGTCAACGCGCATAAATCGATTTATGACTAACGACATCGTAATCAATAACCAAACATAAAAATAAATCCCTGATAATAAAGTTAAAATGGGATTCGTTTCTGAATCTGTCGCCCTAAGCAACATAAAAATAGACTGCAATACCCATACAATCGAAAGTAACCAAAAAGCAAATCGGTTCGCCTTTCGGTTACTTTGGAAATAATCTATAAAATATAAACTAATGCTACAAGCATATAAAATAATTGCAATATGATAAATAATACTGTTATTTAAAAAACTCATCCGATCATCCTTCCAAATTATAAAGATGGAACGGATGGTGTCCACACTCTTTTATGTTCTACTTCTTCCGCACGACTCTCTACTTCTTCCGTTTCTAAATCAAAAATCTTTGCAAATAACGCTAGTTTTTCGCTCGCTCCCTCTTCAGCAGCTATTTCTTTTGCTACTAAAATTGGGTCTTTTAATAATTGATTAATAATACTTTTCGTATGCTTACTAATAACTTTTTTCTCACGATCACTAAGGTTTGGTATTTTCCGCTCTAGGCTTACCATCGTTTCACTTTGGATTGCAAGTGCCTTATCACGAAGAGCTGATATTAATGGAACAACACCAAGTGTACTTAACCACGTTTTAAATAGAACAATTTCCTCTTCAATCATAAATTGAATTTTCTCTGCTTCTTTCAAACGCTCAGCACGGTTTGCCTCCACTACTCCTTGCAGATCATCAATGTCATACAAGAAAGAACCTTCTAGCTCATCAATCGCTGGATCAATATCACGTGGCACTGCAATGTCAACCATAAACAAAGGACGACCAGAGCGCATTTTCTCCACCTTTGTCATCATCTCTTTCGTAATGACATACTCTGATGCACCAGTTGAACTAATTAAAATATCTGCTTCTAATAATGCACATTGTAATTCGCTTAACGATTTTGCATATCCCATATATTTCTCAGCCATTACTTCTGCTTTCGAAAGCGTCCTATTCATAACTGTTACTTTACGAGCACCACTTCCATATAAGTTTTGCAATGCAAGTTCGCCCATTTTACCAGCACCAAGAATAAGCACATGACAATCTGTTAACTCGCCAAATATTTTCTTTCCAAGCTCAACAGCAGCATAACTAACAGACATCGCACTTTCACCAATTGTTGTTTCTGAGTGGGCACGTTTTGCTAATGTAATGACTTGCTTAAACAATTCATTAAAAATTGTGCCTGTTGCTTTAACTTGTTGTGCTTCTAAAAAGCTATCTTTTATTTGGCCTAAAATCTGTGTTTCTCCCACTACCATAGAATCTAAACCGCACGTTACGCGGAATAAATGGTCTATTGCACCATCTTGTTCAAAAATAGTTAAATATGGTGCGACTTCTTCTATTTCAAGCTGAAACCAATCAGCTAAAAATTTCTTAATATAATACCGTCCCGTGTGTAATTGATCTACAACAGCATAAATCTCAGTGCGATTACAAGTTGATACAATGACATTCTCTAACACGCTCTTTTGATTTTGTAATGTAGTCATCGCTCGCTCTAGCTCTGCTGCCTGAAATGTGAGTTTCTCACGAAATTCTACAGGGGCTGTTCGATAATTTACACTAACAACAAGAATATGCACGCAGCATGTCCCCCTTCACCCGTTTTATCACTTTATCTACTATCATAATACAACTTTCCTCTTATGAATCTGACAATCGTGTGAACAACCGATTATTTTTTAATTATTCTCCGTATGTAATAAAGGAGATTCAGCAAACTAATAAAAAAACTTCTACTTTATAATGATTATAAATTAATAACTCTATTTGTACGTTACCAAAAAAAGTCCTCATAATCAAGTGATGGAAACTATTCCATATAAATTATAACATCATCTTTCCTATCTTCTTTCATCATGAAGGAAAATATGTATGATTGTTCCAAAATGTAGCAGACACTTTCTCAATACAATGTATTTGACATTTTATTTATTTTTCGTTATATTGATTTTACAAAATTAAATTGTGCACAACTTAATAAGAAGGGAGTTATGTATGACAGAGGACTCTTTGCATCTAGATAACCAACTTTGTTTTTCTATTTATGCCTGCTCTAGAGAGGTTACTCGTTTTTATCGACCTTATTTAGAAGAGATGGGTATTACGTATCCCCAGTACATTACTTTACTCGTACTATGGGAGCAAGATGGACTAACAGTAAAAGAAATTGGAGAACGTCTATTTTTAGATTCCGGTACGTTAACACCTATGTTAAAACGAATGGAATCATTAACACTTGTAAAACGTGTTCGTTCCAAAGAAGACGAGCGAAAAGTTTGTATTGAATTAACAGAACAAGGCAAAGATTTAAAGGAAAAGGCTTGTTCATTACCGACAACGATGGCTACAAACTTAGGAATTACAGAGCAAGAATATCGCTCTTTATTAATTCAACTAAATAAACTAATTGAAACAATGAAAACAATTAATGATGGAAAAGGGGAATAAATATGGATAAATTATATACTGCTTCAGTAACAGCAACAGGTGGAAGAAATGGGAAAGTAGTTTCAGATGATGGCATATTAAATCTTGATGTGAAAATGCCGAAAGCACTAGGTGGTGCAGGTGGAGAAGCAACAAATCCAGAACAACTATTTGCAGCTGGTTATGCAGCTTGTTTCGATAGTGCATTACAACTTGTCATTCGTACAAAACGTATGAAAGTAGAAAGTACAGAAGTAACCGCTCACGTTTCTATCGGAAAAGATACAGATGGTGGTTTTGGCCTATCTGCCGTGCTTGATGTACATGTCGCTGGCGTTTCACATAGCGAAGCACAAGAACTTGTAGAAGCGGCTCACGGTGTATGTCCTTACTCTAAAGCAACACGAGGTAATATTGAAGTTACATTAAACGTACGTTAACAGCTTATATAAAGAAAAAAACGCGCGACATTCGTCACGCGTTTTTTGTTTTTGTCATTTTATGAATTGCCTTCCACGCTTCTTCTTTTCCAAGTCCTGTTTCAGAAGAGAATAGAACGATTTCATCGCCAATTTCAACAGCAAGCGTTTCTTTTACAACTTTTAAATGCTTTTGCCATTTCCCTTTCGGGATTTTATCAGCTTTCGTCGCAATAATAATTGTTGGGATTTCATAATGCTTTAAGAAATCATACATCATCACGTCATCACTTGTCGGTTGGTGACGTAAATCAACTACTAATACAGCTGCGTCTAATTGCTTACGCGTTGTAAAGTACGTTTCAATCATTTTCCCCCATGCCGCGCGCTCCGATTTAGACACTTTCGCATATCCATAACCTGGAACGTCAACAAAATGCATCATCTCATTGATCAAGAAAAAGTTCAGCGTTTGTGTTTTTCCTGGTTTAGAAGAAATACGCACTAACTTTTTACGATTTAAAATTTTATTAATAAAGGAAGACTTCCCGACATTTGAACGACCTGCTAATGCAATTTCTGGTAAATCACTGTCTGGATATTGTTCTGGTTTAACAGCACTAATTACAATATCTGCTTTTGTTACTTTCATTGTTTCACTCCTACTAATGCGTGCTCCAATACTTCATCTAAATGAGATGCAAGCACAAACGTAAGGTTTTCTTTTACGCTCTCTGGAATATCATCTAAATCTTTCTCGTTTTCTGCTGGCAAAATAATTTTTGTTAAGCCTGCGCGGTGAGCACTTAATGTTTTTTCTTTTAAGCCACCAATTGGTAATACACGACCACGAAGTGTAATTTCACCTGTCATACCTACTTCTTTACTTACAGGAATACCTGTTAGTGCAGAAATAAGTGCCGTTGCCATCGTAATACCTGCTGACGGTCCATCTTTCGGAACTGCTCCTTCTGGAACATGAATATGAATATCATTTTTCTCATGGAAATTCGGATCAATCTGAAGCTCTTCTGCACGAGAACGTATATAACTAAACGCAGCTTGTGCTGATTCTTTCATAACATCCCCAAGTTTCCCTGTTAAAATTAGTTTCCCTTTTCCTGGCGCTACAGAAACTTCAATTGCAAGTGTATCGCCGCCTGCTGCTGTGTAAGCTAGACCTGTTGCCATACCAACTTGGTCTGTTTTTTCAGCTTGCCCATAACGGAATATGTGTTTACCAAGTAAATCAACAATCTTTTTCTCTGTCACAACGATACGTTTACGTTCTGCTGTAACGATAATTTTCGCTACTTTACGGCAAACTTTTGCAATTTGGCGTTCTAGCGTACGAACACCAGCCTCACGTGTATAATAACGAATAATTTCAAGAAGCGCTTCATCACGTACTTGTAAATTACCTTTTCGTAAGCCATGCTCTTTTAATTGTTTCGGCAATAAATGCTCACGAGCAATGTGTACTTTTTCAAGTTCTGTATAGCCAGCAATCGAAATGATTTCCATACGGTCAAGTAATGGACCTGGAATACTTGAAAGTGTATTAGCAGTTGCTACAAACATAACTTTCGATAGATCATATGGTTCTTCAATGTAATGATCACTGAAGTTATGGTTTTGTTCTGGATCTAATACTTCAAGTAATGCTGCTGATGGATCTCCACGGAAATCGTTAGACATTTTATCAATCTCATCTAATAAGAAGACTGGATTAACTGTTTTCGCCTTTTTCATACCTTGAATAATGCGTCCTGGCATTGCTCCAACATATGTACGGCGGTGACCACGAATTTCAGATTCATCACGCACACCACCAAGAGATACACGGACAAAGTTACGATTCAATGATGTTGCAATTGAACGCGCTAACGAAGTTTTTCCGACCCCAGGAGGGCCTACTAAACAAAGGATAGGTCCTTTTAATGAATTCGTTAACTTCTGTACAGCTAAATATTCAAGTACACGCTCTTTCACTTTTTCAAGACCGTAATGATCGTTATTTAAAATCTCTTCCGAATGAGCAAGATCAATTATATCTTCTGTTGCCTCTGTCCACGGAAGCGCTAATAACCAATCAATATAATTGCGAATAACACCACTCTCCGCAGAACTTGCTGGTAACTTTTCATAACGATCTAATTCTTTCAGCGCAGCCTTCATTGTTTCTTCAGGCATTCCTGACTGTTCAATTTTTTCACGAAGTTCTTCTACTTCTCCGCCCTTACCTTCTTTGTCGCCAAGTTCAGTTTGAATCGCCTTCATTTGCTCACGTAAGAAATATTCTTTTTGCGTGCGCTCCATTGAACGTTTCACTTGTTGCCCAATTTTCTTTTCTAGGCTAAGTAACTCTTGTTCATCTTGAATAATTGAAATAAGTGTATGTAATCGTTCTTTTACAGATACAATCTCTAGAATCTCTTGTTTCTGCTTCGTTTTAATCGGCAAGTGAGAAGCAATTAAATCAGCTAATCTCCCTGGTTCCTCTACATCAGCTACCGTTGCAAATGTTTCATTTGAAACTTTTTTCGAAACTTTAATATATTGTTCGAAATGCTCCAGTAACGTACGCATAAGAGCTTTCTCTTCTAAATCATCTTCTACTTCTTCAGTTACCGTTTTAATAGACACTTGTACTACATTTTCTTCTTCGATAAACTCTATTACTTCTGCTCTATGTAAACCTTCCACAAGGACACGAAGCGTACCGTTCGGCAATTTTAGCATTTGCTTTACTTTCGCCACTGTACCTACACTATATATGTCATCTTCTTTCGGATCATCGATATTCATTTCTTTTTGCATTGCTAAAAAGATGATATTTTCATCCATTGCCGCCTGCTCTAGTGCTTGTATCGATTTATCACGTCCTACATCAAGATGCAAAACCATCGTTGGATATACGAGAACGCCTCTTAATGGTAGGAGGGGCACGATTCTTTCGTTCGTATTCATACTAGACATAGCACCTCCATAATAAATTAAACTCCTGTTCAACTATTTTATATTACAATACACCTAGATGCAATTGCTGAGATTCCTCGCAATTGTAAATAGCTTGTTTTTCTACCTCACGAAAAGAAAAAAGACTCCGATTAAGCATACAAACTTAAACGAAGTCTGGCAAATTTTATTATTGTTTATTTTTACATAGATTGTGCATCTGTTTCGTCTACGTTAGTATGTACATCTAGCTCTCTATGCATATTTTCTTGCATAAACGTTAACTCAAATACTTCTTTTAATTTACGGACAGGAATAATTTCGATTCCCTTTATCGTATACAAAAATGGTTGCATATTTTCAGCAGGAATAATGACTTTCTTAGCTCCCGCTTTTTTCGCAGCTTTTATTTTTGCGTACACGCCACCAATAGGCTTTACTTCTCCGTGTATACTTATTTCACCTGTCATCGCTACTTCATTATTTACATATGTGCGATGCACCGCAGAATATACACCTGTTGCCATAGCGATTCCTGCAGAAGGTCCATCAATTGGGATACCACCTGGAAAATTAATATGTATATCGTATCCTTCTGGCAACACATCTAAAGAACGAAGTACTGTTAATACATTATCAACAGAGCCTTTTGCCATACTTTTACGGCGAATCGATTTCGTTTGACTACCAATACTTTCTTCTTCTACAATTCCGGTAACATTTACCGATCCTTTATCTTTCGCCGGAATTGCTGTTACTTCAATTTCTAATAACGCACCTGTATTTGGTCCGTATACAGCAAGACCATTTACAAGACCAATCCTTGGAATCGGATAAATGTGCTTTTCGTATTTCGGCGTAAGCTGACTTGAGTGAACAACCCACTCTATATCTTCATCTTTAATAAAAGAACGTTCTTCATTTATCGCCATACCAGCAGAAATTTGTACGAGATTAATCGCCTCTCGTCCATTTCTTGCATACATCCCAATCATTTCAATACCATTTTCACCTATTTGCATTTCCACTTTTTCCGCGGCGTTTTTCGCTACTTTTTGAATCTCTTCCGTATCTAATTCACGGAAAAATACTTCTAAGCAACGTGACCGAATAGCAGGAGGAATTTCCTCTGGCGAACGTGTCGTTGCTCCAACTAAGCGAAAATCTGCCGGTAAGCCTTTTTGGAAAATATCATGTATATATGTTGGGATCATCGTATTTTCTTCACTATAGTACGCACTTTCTAAAAATACTTTTCGATCTTCTAACACCTTTAACATTTTGTTCATTTGAATCGGATGGAGTTCGCCAATCTCATCAATAAACAAAATACCACCATGCGCATCTGTTACAGCACCTTTTTTCGGTTGCGGAATACCTGCTTGCCCCATCGCCCCAGCACCTTGATAAATCGGATCATGCACCGAACCAATTAAAGGGTCTGCGATACCACGTTCATCAAACCGAGCTGTCGTCGCATCAAGTTCAATAAATGTTGCATTCGTACGAAATGGAGATTTAGGATTTCGTTTCGCTTCTTCTAATACAAGACGTGCTGCCGCTGTTTTCCCAACACCTGGTGGGCCATATATGATTACATGTTGCGGATTCGGACCACAAAGAGCCGCTTTTAAGGACTTAATCCCGTCCTCTTGCCCTACAATATCTAAAAAGGTTGTAGGACGCACCTTTTCTGCTAGCGGCTCTGTTAAAGAAATCTCACGCATTTTACGAAGCTGTTCTAATTCTTTTTTCGATTCTCGATCAATTGAAACTTTTTGTGTTCGTTGATTTCGAAGTAAATGCCAGAAATATAATCCGACAATTACACCAAAAACAAGTTGAACAACTAAAAATATATTTGTCCAGCTCATTATTTATTTCCTCCCGCAATATTTTATCTCTTAGTATTTCCGCGGAGGAACGTAGCTAAACATAAAGAAAAACAGCAATTATAAAAATTGCTGTTTCCCTTTCGCATTATGCAGATGTTTTTGTATCAAGTACAGTACCGTCTTGTAACACCAATTTTGGCGGTTCATTATCAGCTACTGTTTCTTTTGTAAGAATACACTTCTCGATATCTTTACGAGATGGAAGTTCGAACATTACATCAAGCATTAAGCCTTCAATAATAGAACGAAGTCCACGAGCACCCGTTTTACGTTCAATTGCTTTTTTCGCAATTTCGATTAGTGCACCTTCTTCAAACTCTAACTCAACATCGTCAAGCTCCAATAGTTTTTGGAATTGCTTAACAAGTGCATTTTTCGGTTTCGTTAAAATATCAACAAGAGCATCTTCATCAAGTGGCTCTAGGTTCGCAATAACTGGAAGACGACCGATAAACTCTGGAATTAAACCAAATCTTAAAAGATCCTCTGGTAATACGTGAGATAAAACATGCTTCTCATTTACATCAGCATTTTTCTTCTCAGAACCAAATCCAATTACTTTCTCACCAAGGCGACGTTTAATAATCGGCTCAATGCCATCAAACGCTCCACCACAAATGAATAAGATGTTCGTTGTATCAATTTGAATAAACTCTTGGTGCGGATGCTTACGACCACCTTGAGGTGGAACGCTTGCTACAGTACCTTCTAAAATTTTCAGAAGTGCCTGCTGCACACCTTCACCAGATACATCACGTGTAATTGATGGATTTTCGGACTTACGTGCCACTTTATCAATCTCATCAATATAAATGATTCCTTTTTCCGCTTTCTCTACATCATAATCAGCTGCTTGAATTAATTTTAGTAAGATATTTTCTACATCTTCCCCAACATATCCAGCTTCTGTTAAAGATGTTGCGTCCGCGATTGCAAATGGAACATTTAGAATACGCGCTAACGTTTGTGCAAGTAATGTTTTACCACTACCTGTTGGCCCGATAAGTGCGATATTACTCTTCGCTAATTCTACATCATCAATTTTGCTGTTAGAATTAATGCGTTTGTAATGGTTATATACCGCTACCGCTAGTGCTTTTTTCGCGCTATCTTGCCCGATGACATACTCATCTAAGATTTCACGAATTTCTACCGGTTTCGGTACATCTTTGAATTCTACTTCTTCGTCCTTCGCAAGCTCCTCTTGTACAATTTCAGTACAAAGTTCGATACACTCGTCACAAATGTAAACACCTGGACCTGCCACTAACTTTCGAACTTGCGTTTGTGTTTTACCACAGAAAGAACATTTTAATTGCCCTTTTTCATCATTAAATTTAAACATATTTTCACACCCCTTACAAAGTGCTAACCTCTTGCCTTCGTATGTACACGATAAATGTATCGTATGTAAATACATATTATGTCACTACGTGGCGAGAAATACAAATAATATGACTAGTTATGTACAAATAAAAAAATTTTAAAACTTTTGAAATATGTATATTCGACTTGTAAAGGAACTTTTCCTTCTCCATCGAAAAGTTTTATAAATATATTTCTATATTTATAAAACAAGGCACGATTAAAATCGTGCCTTGTTATTTTATTATGCAGCGTTTTCTACTAAGAAGTCTACAGCTTTACGCACTTTAAGATCTTCAGCTAAAGCGTCTACGCTTCCAAGAGCTTGCTTGATAGCGTCTACTGGCATACCGTACATTTCAGCCATTTTTTCAACTTCTGCAGTTACTTCTTCTTCAGTAACTTCGATGTTTTCAGCTTCAATGATAGCTTCAAGAACAAGATTGATTCTTACACGTTTTTGTGCATCTTCTTTCATTTGCTCTTTTAATTTGTCAGCGTCAGTACCTGTGAATTGGTAGTAAAGCTCAAGGTTCATACCTTGTTGGCTTAAACGTTGCTCGAATTCACGAACCATACGATCTAACTCAGTGTTGATCATAGCTTCTGGAATTTCGATTTCAGCGTTAGCAGCAGCTAATTCTACTACTTCGTCACGTACTTTGTGCTCAGCTTCGTGCTTTTTGCCTTCTTCTAAGTTTGTGCGAAGTTTTGCTTTTAATTCATCAAGAGTTGCAACCGCTTCGTCTGCTTCTTTAGCGAACTCGTCGTTTAACTCAGGAAGTTCTTTTGTTTTGATTTCGTGAATTGTTACTTTGAATGTTGCTGGTTTGCCAGCTAATTCAGCAGCATGGTACTCTTCTGGGAATGATACTTCAACGTCTTTAGACTCACCAGATTTAAGACCGATTACTTGCTCTTCGAAACCTGGAATGAATGTACCAGAACCGATTGCTAGAGAGTAGTTTTCGCCTTTTCCGCCTTCAAATGCTTCGCCATCAACGAAACCTTCGAAGTCGATTACAGCTGTATCACCGTTTTCAACAGTTCCTTCTTCTTTAACAACTAGTTCAGCTTGACGCTCTTGTAAAGATTTTAATTCGTTCTCTACATCTTCGTCAGTTACAGTTGTTTCAACTTTTTCTACTGCTAAACCTTTGTACTCACCTAATTTAACTTCAGGTTTCACTGTAACTTTTGCAGTGAAGATAAGGTTAGCATTTTTTTCGAACTTCTCGATGTCGATTTCAGGATGATCAACTGGGAAGATACCAGCTTCTTCAATCGCTTCACCGTATGCTTTTGGTAAAATAATATCTAAAGCATCTTGGTATAAAGATTCAATACCAAAGCGTTGTTCGAATAATGGACGAGGCATTTTTCCTTTACGGAAACCTGGTACGTTAATTGTTTTTACTACTTTTTTGAACGCAGCGTCGATAGAGTTGTTTACTTCTTTAGCATCAACTTCGATTGTTAAAACGCCAACGTTACCTTCTAATTTTTCCCATTTTGTAGACATTTATTCTTTCCCTCCAACTATAATAATGTATGCACATACCTCTATAGATTAAGATCTTCATTATCTCTTTTTTGAAATAACAAATACACAAATAATCCTCTAGCAAAAGCTTTCAGATATAATGTTCCAATCTACTAATTGCCCAGAAGACAACTACGGTATATTTTGTTCGAGAATAATATGAAACATATTAAGTAAGAGAATTACACTTCTCTTCTCTTACAAACAGGCAGATTTCTGCCTTTTGCAACCCTTACATTATAACATAGAATATGCTCGTTTCAAGAACTGAACGATTCTTTTTCATAATTATACGGGCAAATATCCTTCTCTTTCAACACGTAATAACCATTGATAGGCAATATGAAACTCTTCCAATTCGATATTATATGCTGCCATAAGCTCTTCTTCATCTATAGCCAATCCGAAACGCTTTCTTCCAATTCTCTCTAAAACAGCTGACCAAATCTCTTCTTTATCCATTAATAGAGCGAATGGGAAAACGCTAATTTGCAACTCTTTCCAATATGTAACCATTGCTTCAAATATATCGGGATAATTTTGCTCTAATCGGCTTGATAATTTATGTATAATGTTATTGGATTGCTCCTCATTATGACCTGTAAATGCTGGAATCACCTTAATCGTATTTCCAAACTTTTCTACCTCTATTTCTTCTTCTACCTGACTTTCTATCATTTTATACAAAATAGAAGTTTTCAAATAGGGGTGCTGCTCTTCGTCTATTAAAAATTTCTTTAAAACAGGTAATGCAAGATCTAAGTCTTTTAACGAAAGTCGCTGAATCGCTCTTAGCTTCTGTCCAAAGTTTTCTCCAAAAATTTCATTAGTAAACTCATCCAATTCAAAATTTGAATCCACTAGCGATGCGTCTCCCTCATTTAGCATACCTTCTGCAAATAAAGCAAGCTGCGCTAATTTTTCCTTTTGATCAGGCATTATATCTTTCGTTTGTAAAACCTTTTCAACAGTTTCAATAACACCTTCATAATCATTTGTTTGAACTAAAATAGTTACGTACGTTTCAAGAATATCACCAAATAAGACAACTCCTGTTTTAAGCAACTGTTCACATTTGTCTTTCGCTTCTTCCATACGTTTTAATTCGAGTAAACAAATAACTGAAGCTAATTCCGTTTGTTCCGTTTCCGCATTATACTGACGTAATATTTCAAAGCAACGCAATGCATCTTCGAATTCCCGCTCTTTCAGCGCTAAAAAACCTTCATCAATATAGCGCTCTGATAGTTGTGGAAACAATACGACCGTATTTTCTTTTTTATCCATACGTCCGCCTCTTTTTCTTGATTTTAATTATGTTCAAAGTAAATATATCAAATGAGTAATGAGAACACAACATCCCTAAACTATTTGTTTTAAATATGAAAATATTTAATTTTTACATTCCAATACGAATAAATTTCTACTAAAAATTAAAATTGTACAAATAAAAATCCCCAGCAACAAGCGCAGAGGATTCATCATTAATGGAAAGCTTTTATAATTGTGGGGTATATTACAAGGGTAATAATTTGGAGAACAATAATTGCCATAACAATCATGCTAAAATAGAAGATTGGTTTACTTCGCTTCATTAAAAACATAATAATAAGCATCGTACAAGCAAACAAACTTAAGAAGAACAAACTTGTTGTCGAACTAAGTATACCACTTGGGACAAAGAACAATAACACTACACTACAAGTACCTATAATTCCAAATAACCATTCCATTCATTCACTCATTCCCTTTCCCTCTCATGGCTGTTTTCTCTAAGCGATCAAATGTTTCACAACATCAACTACATACGTTAATTTCTCATACGCTACAAATCCAAAAGCAACCGTTAAGCCCGTTACAACTAATCCTTTCATCATTTCTGCCTCCTCGTTTTATCGTTGTTATCTTCATTATAAAAGATTAGCAATTTCTTACCATCGAACTACCTTACAGTTACCTTACAGAATTGTAAGATTCCAAAAAGAGATTGAAAAACACCTCATATCGCTTGATGTGCTTTCACGGAATTTCTCTATAATCACTTGCAAAATTAACTTTTTTCTCTTGGTTATTTTTCAGCGAATAGACTCTTAAACTAATAGATTCACTAAATAATTTAGAATCAAAATAATTATTCGTTACTTTTCTTAACTTACCTTCAGATATTTTCGTATTACAAGAAAACAACGGGTGAAAATCGTGTTAATATATTTTTGTACAATTAAGAATTTAATTTACAAGGGGGATTATATATGTTTAAAAAAATGGCGGCAGATGTATTAGGACTAAGCGATGTAGGTTCTGTCATTACACCTAAAGACTATGATAAGGTCGATGCTGATGATTATGTGATGCATGAAGATGGGGAGAAAATTTATTTTCTAATTAAATCCAAATCAGATGAATATTGCTTCACAAACAAAGGGTTAATTCACTTAGACGGTACAAGCGCAACAAGCAAAAAACGTACACTGCGCCGCTATAGCTATAGCAAATATCAAATTAAAAACGTAGCACTTGAAACTGCAGGAACGATTGATTTAGATGTAGAAATTAAGTTTCAAATGGGCGATGAACATTACTCAATTGATGTTCATAAAAAACATATTGAAGAATTAAAAGATTTATATAAGGCTTTACTTAAAATCGAAGAAATTTCATACGACAACGATATTACATTACAATATGCACATAAAAGTTTAGATATGGCATCTAATGCCTTTAGCCGCATTTCAAACGCACAAGTAAATTTAGCAGAGCAATTTAAAGAAATGAACGAGATTGCCTTTAACTGGCTTGTTGATACGAAGAAACAATATAATGTGAAAGATTATGGTTTTGTCTTTGACAAGTTTATTAACAACTAATTTAAAATACACAAAAAACCTTGTTATCAAAAGATAACAAGGTTTTCTTAGCACCCCAGGAGAGATTCGAACTCCCACTCCGGCCATTTCCGTACTATTTTATATATTTTGATCGCAGTCTTAATATATCTTCGCCCTCGCGAATGCCTGCCGATCCCTTCCTCACATTTTTTACAACAGTCCAATTCGGGTTAGTTTCATCACCAATGTTCTGTACTGTAAAGTTGCCGTCACCATATTTTCGGTGACCTTCTGCCAATTTCTCCGTTAAATCATTCTCATTTGATCTCGCCATCTTTGCGCCATCTCCCTTTTTTATACGACCTTCTTAAACCCTCTAACCAATCACAGGTCCAGTCAATTGGAGATTCTCGTTTTCCGCTTCTATTAATTGTAACACACTGCCGGGGATAAGTTCCGATAACTGCTGCTCAATCGTACTAGAATGGTAAAAGTTTTAGAACATTCTAAGTAAAAAATTAGGATAATACGGATATGGATTTGAGTTCCATCATAAGCCTATTGATTCTTTAAATTAAATACTATGAGGAACAGGGCGCATAAACGGCGCTCCTTTTATTTAAGAAAAAGAATTACATATACAACTGCTTAATATCGAAGGAACGGTTACAGATATTAAGAATGAGCTACAATTATAACCCAAACTAGACGCGAAACTTATAAGTAATCACTTCTTGTGAAAATATTATAGGAGAAGCAGGGATGGTATGGTACAAATAAAAGTAACACCTGAACGTCTAGAGCAAGTAGCCAAGACGGTAAAGAACGTACGGTACACCTTAGAACAAATACATAATGATTTATACAATCAAACAGAACATATTGCCGCAAACTGGGCAGGAGCAACTAGCCAACATTTCTATCAAATGTTTAACGAAGCTAAACCAAAAATGTTCACAGTTTTAATGGAATTCGATAAAATAGCTACCGAATTAGAAAGAGTTGCGGAAAAATTCCGCAAGGCAGATGCTGAGTACGACGGCAATCTAGTTGAAAGTGAGATTATAGCTAATACTCCTTCTTCAGAAAATAACAACACATCACCTGGTGCATCTTCTTCGAAAAAAGATGGTGAAAGTTTAGAGAAAGTTACTAGAGACCTAGTGGGCGAGTTATCGGGAGAATACGATGTACGACGTGTTATAGAAGGTGTTGATCCCGATACTGGCGAAAAACTTTCATGGTGGGAACGCACTGGTGCTGGTGTCATGGTTTTTGCGGGGCTTACGCCCGTTGGTAAGGGAATAAAAGTAGTCAAAGGCGCAAAAAAGTTTCCAATGCAATAGATGCAGCAGCCACACTAGAAAAACAACGGAAAACTTTAAAAGCTAATAGCTTAGCAGGTAAAGAATACGAAACAAAAATGTTCGAGGTTATAAAACAACAAAAACCTAAATCTGAATTGAATGAACAAATAACCGTACAAACAAAATCGGGCGTACGCACTCGTATAGATATAGGAGGCAAGGACGTAAATGGCAAGATTGACTTAGTAGAGTTAAAATCTTCACCTACTGCACCTCTTACTAAAAATCAGAAAAAAGCCTTCCCTGAAATTGCGGAATCAGGTGCAATAGTTAAAAGTAGGAACAAACCACCATTTGAACATTTAGAAGAGATCCCACCAACGAAAATAAATGTAATAAGAAAAGAAGAATAAGGAGGCTTTTATATGGCATTACATGATACGGATCAAGTCGATTTAGTTTTAATAGATGAGGATAATAAAGATAATGTATACTTAACAATCTTTGATGCTTTAGAGTGGAATAAAAGCGAAGAACTTGACGATGAACACATTTTACTTTTACAAGACAAAATCAATACATATTTAGGATTCATTGAAAGTGATGAAATCTACGAAAAAGTTCCAAGTACAATAGGAAGAACACATTTCATTATACAAGTGTATTCGCAGAATGAACCTAGTTTTTACGGGAAAAAGTTTTATAATATTGTAAGTGAACAATTAGGAGAATCTGGATATGGATTTGAGTTCCATCATAAACCTATTGATTCTTTAAATTAAATAAGAGGAATAGGGCGCATAAATGGCGCTCTTTTCTTAATGTACTTCCATCCATAATAAATAATAATTATCATATATTGCGTTATATTTTACACTTCTTGCACATACATCAATTTGTAGACAAACAAAAAACCTTGTTATCAAAAGATAACAAGGTTTTTTTAGCGTCCCAGGAGAGATTCGAACTCCCGACCCGTCAATTACCTATGATATATAAACGATTCTTTCATCGCTTGCTGAACGTTCATTTGTGCGGTCAACTGACCGTTTTTGTTAATTAATATTATACGCTATATAGTAGTTTTGCGTCAATGTTAAAAGCACTCTTATTCTATCGATTCCCTCTCGAAAATTCTGATGCATTTAGATGATACTATATCCACTGGAGAAAAGATAATTGCCTTAAAACCGCAATCTCGGCGAACCTTTACGCAATTACAGCCGAAAAAAGACGCAGATTATAAATCCCACGTCCCTCTCACCGTTATTACACCTTATATTTCTCAAAGAACTCACGAAGCGCAATCTCTATAATATCATCACGATTGATTCGAAGCACATCTTCGGCTATACCTAATTTCGAACATGTCTCCTTGCCGAGATACACCGTCCTACTAACCTTTTCTTTCGACCCACTTTTCCTAATACGCTCATTTAACGAATGAATCGAATTAGTATTCTTCTGTGCCAAAACCTTTTCCTTTTGTTGCATTTTCCGTAGCCCACTTACCTTTTTTTTCTTAAGAGTATTATCTGTATTTTCCGCCTGCGTATCGTCAGTGCCTGTTATAAATTCTCGGATATCCGCTTTTAAAGGTGGTTCGCCTGCACCCGCAAAATACCAACCTCTGCCACTATTTCGACTATATTCATAACCTGCGGCTTTTAATGCTTTACGCAACTTTTTGTCATTCATATCAATTTTTTCCGCCACTGCCACAGTCCCATTCGCTTTCAATTCATTCACTATATATTCCACATTCATATTTATTCCTCGTTTCTTTTTAGGATTATATTTAAGTATATAATTTCGCAAGTTGCTAAATTATTATATTATTCAAATAATTAATTTCATTTTCTAAATATAACACATAAAAATAAAAAATGTAACGAGTCTGCTGTCCCCTCAATTTCATCATTCTCCTAATCTATTTAAATCGCCATAGAGCGCATATAAGCGTATAAACTGTTCATCACATTAAATCTAATCGCCTAGAATTGCGTTTCTCAACATCGTAGTTTTTGAATGTAAGATATAAAAAGAAAGGCGATGCCATTAAACACCGCCATTCGTTTCACGCAAGTCTATTAATTCGAATTCAGATGCCTAGACGTCGCCATACCTCGAACAATAGTTTTCTCTCGTGGTGCGTCGTTCCCTTTCGGCTGAATATCTCTCGATGTCATTTGGGTCGTTACCTTTTGCGCATCTTGTTTCTTCATATTATCTCTCCCCTTCGCTTAGCCGTTTAACTTCTTTTTCTAACTCTAGCACTCGCCCAACCGCTTTTAGTAGTACAACGTCTGAAAGCGATGCGCCTTCGTCCTCTTTTGTGATTCTATCTATTTCCGTGTGTGCCGATGGTACTAACTCTATCTTGCTTCGTAATGCTTCGCCGATATCCTCGACAATGTCCGTATTATGTAATCTTAGCGTTGTTTTGTTTACTTTCGTCATGTTATCTCTCCCCTTCTTCTTCCAGCGATCCGTTTTAGATTGCGAAACTTAATTCGTTGCTTGTATAACCTCGGTGGCGTCGTTCGTATTCGTCAACCCCCGCATTTCCTTTATTGACTTTCTTTACTATTTGCCACTCGTTAGTCTTTGCGCATCGAATTAAATTAAATCCGTCACGCCCGTGCAAATGCGCTCCTACTCGTAGCATTATGTTTACGTCTTCTTTATCTGATTTTGTTAGTTGGTCGAGAATATGTAGAATTGCTTCGCCTTTTCTTTTGCTCATTCCGTTTCCCTCCGATTAGTAGAATAGGTGGAGCGATATCGTCCGCCCCGTTACGTTTGTTATTTCGCATTAACTACGACATCGTTTGCCGTACCATTCTTCGAGAATTTAACAGTAATATCATTACCGTACTTCTCGTTTAGTGCGTACATTTGACGCTTAATGTTGTCGTGATTGATTTGCTCGCCTTTTGTTGCTTCGATTTCGATGATAGTTTTCATAGTTTCGTTTCCCTCCAATATATTTATAATTTACGAGATAGGCGAGGGCATAACGCCCTCTTCCTGTCTTACTCGCTATATAGGTCGTGACCGAATCGTTTATGATTCTCAATCTTGCCTTCTACGAACTCGACTGTTTCCGAATGTTCTTCGAAATACTTCGCGGGATTATTTACATATTTCCCTGCAACGTGTCCGATATTTTCTGTGATAGCTGTTTGCGTTTGACCTACCGCAAATGCAACCTCTCTCATTTCGTTAATATCGTTTAGTTGCGCCTTGATGCCGTCGAAATCGTCGACCTGTGACGCCCGTGCTAGTTTCTTGGACATCGTTAGTAGTTGCGGACGGATATGTGCTAGATTCTGACTTTTGCCGACCATTTCCGCTAGTTGCCCAGTTAGATATCCCTGTAACTCGTGCGCCGTCTTTCCATTCTTGCTCGCTAGATTTACCATTTTCTCTAGGTATTGCATTGATAGTTTTTCGTCGACTGATAATAACACCTTCGTTTTTAGGTCGCTGATTTCCGCATCATATAAAATACGGTCGCTTTCCTCTAGGTCTTCGAATTGCGGTGTTAACTTCGCTCGTACTTGCTTTTCAGCTTCATCTAGTAGTGCGTCGTATTTCTCTCGGCGCTCTTTCATTTCAGTCATTAGCACATATTCAGCAACTTTCTTTACTCGCCCTTTCTTCGCTTGCTTGCCTTAGAACGTTAGATTTGCGTCTGTATCGATTTTACTTGTTGTTTCGTATAGTCCGCCTTGACCTCGTACCAGTTCGACTACGAAACTAGGTGTAGCACTTTTGATTTCTCTTGCTTCTACGATTAACTCATTGATTGATTTAGTGTTTGTCATATTAATACATCCCCTTAATTAGTTTAGTTTGGTTTATATCTGCATGTGTTTGAATAGCCTTTTGCACCATTTTATGAAATGGCTGCTGGCGATCCGTTTGCTCTTTTTTATTTCGTGTGTTGGCATTTTAACGCTCACACCTCTTTGCCTGTATACGTTTCTGAATATCTTCCGCCACTTCTAGCAACGGCATATTATAAATGAGTGTCGATTGTATAACCTGTAAGTTTTTCGCACCTACTAACGACTCGATTCGTTTAATGCTTGCTAGTTTCGGTTGTACGTGACCGCATTCCCAGCGATTCACCGTTAATTCCGACACGCCGATAAGTCGTGCGAATTCATTTTGTGACAATCCTATAAGTTGACGAAGTGCTTTGATGTCTCTTGCTCCCATTTTCCTATACCTCCTGGCATTGTTAATTACATACTGGGGTTTTGTGTTCTCCATACTTAGCGGATAAATAAAGGAAAAGCCCGCCTATGCATCATCTAATCGTATCCGCTCGTAGTTCCCTACGTTATATATTGGGGACTGAGGGTATATAATTTGCATACCCACCGTAATATTTTTCTATTTTATTTACGGTAAATGAAATTATCTCCGCTTCGTATGTATGGGCGCACCTTCTCACTTGTTCTCGGTCAGTTTTACGCACTCATCTCCTGCGCTTGCACCTTCTTATAGAATTCAGCGATTTCCATGCGTCCCTTCGTCGTAATGTACGTGTTAGTAAACATAACTCCCGACCACTTTGCCACTCTCGTTTGTATACTGAACCAGCCTAGTCCCTTATACTTTCCAATCGGTCGATACACTTCACCTCTCGACTTATGACCCAGTACGCCATGTACTTGTAGGAATTCACGCAATGCTTGTGCGGACAGTCCATCGATTCCTTCTGCGACCTCACCAAACGTATATACTTCATCAGATTCGATGAATGCCGATACCTTTTCGCCTAGTGAATCCCTTTCTTCTGTGACTTCGTTTAGTTTCGCTTCTACTTTTGCGATATGGCGGTTTTTATATTCGATGATTTTCGCATTAACTAAGGCAACGGCTTGTACGTCACCGTTCATAAGTGCCCTCGCTAGTTCCATTTGTAACTCTAGTTCGTTATTGATTTCGGCTACTTTGACCTCTTTGCTCACCTTCTCCTCGATATTTAGTAACTGGGTGCGGACTTCCCTCGCAACTTCGCTATCTCGTAGCAACATGCCGATACGAAGAATTGCGCGTTTAGGATATAGCCCAATCGTTGAATATGGAATTTGTGTCGCCATTCCATCAAATTCTATTAGAATGTGACCTTTTTCTCTCGTAACTTTAGCCGTAGACATCATGTCGGTGGCTAAATTCTCCGCCAACATTTTTCCTGTCATGGTCGTATATCCATCTTCGCGAATTTCCGCAATGTGTCGGGTATATATCTTTTGTATAGTCTTAACAGGTACCTCGTAGAATTCCGCAATCTGTCTATTCGTTGCAAATTCCATGTTAGGAAGTAATAGCAACCCTTTGACCTTTTCTAGTACGCCAACACGCCCTGCCAGTTCGTCACGTTGCGCCTTTGATTCGATTAGTTCATTAACCTTTCCTTGTACTGCATCCTTATTCATTACTAGTTTTAATTCCATCTTTAGTCTCTCCCTTAGTTAATTTAGTCGTTTTATAAGCACTTGCTCATCTTCCTCTAACACTTCCCGCCGTTCCACTCGATAATTATCGGAACTTTTTTCGGCTTCCTATGCAAAGAATGCCCCGCTTGTTGTCTAGGGATTTCCTTTGCGACCTTCTTCGGCTCATTTGTCTTCGCATTAACTCGTACCACGTTATTACCTTCGATGATAGTCACACCGTCACTCGAGTTCTCGGCGGTGCTTCTTGTCTTCCTACGCCGTCGGCGACGTTTCTTCGTTTTCATTTCCGCTTTCTTCGACTCGGGGAGGTCAAGATAACGATACTCCGACTTCGGTATGCGGATGTAACCGTAGCACATTGCGCATCACTCTCCTTTAATAGTAGTTTTATATTTTTTGCGCCACGGATCGCCCTTGAATTATTCCCACTTGCTTTCTTTTTTCTTTTCTTCTCGCCTTTTAAAATCACGTTCACGCTTTTCTGTAATCATTGCGTGATTCTTTATTAACCGCTTTAGCGCTTGCGGGTAGCGTGTAAATAGTTCTTCGGGCGGTAATGGTGTGAGCGGTCTATATTCGTTACTACTTCCGATACTTGTGCGCCTTACTTCGATTAGTCCCACGTCTTTTAACGCTTTTAGCGTTCCTACTACGTTACGTATGCTCTTTCCCGACTGTAAGGCGAGAACATATTGAGATGGGTACGACTTACCTTCGCTCGCATTATAGAAATCTATGATTAATTGATACATAAGTATTGCCGAGTCCTTTACGCCGTAATCCACCATATACGAGTAATAACGCAAATAGTGGGGCATCTTGACGAATGTACGTGGGTGCTTTCCCCTCTCGTCGAATTCGTGGGAGTTTTCCGTCATCTTTTTCGGTGCGTCCTTCGACTTATCAAAGACGTGTTGCCCTAGCCCTTGCTTTTTGTATCGCTTCGTGATTTCACTCGCTGGCTCTTCTAGTTGTTCCTTTGTGAATTGAATTTCTTCGCTGATATCTTCGATAGTGTCGCCATTGATTAACTTAGTTATGATTGACTTCATGTTGATTCCTCCCGTTACAATTGGTATTTTATGTATTCCTATATTTGCGTATGGGATTACACTTATTTGCGTATGGGATTACGTGAAATTCGTTTGAATTCAGTCGTAAATTTACCCATATTTGCACGGATACAAGATTTATCTATTAACGATATTTATACGAATGAGATTATATATATAACGAGAGTTATATATCTGTCTTACTTCGTAAGAGCGTAGCTAAAGCTAACGCAATAATAGTAATAACGTAAGTACTTTATTAAAAAGATTGCCACGCATTACTAGTAGAATAGAAAGGGGGCTGGGCGCTAGGGAAGATCGCCCGACCAGTGTTTGTAATTGACGCCGTAGTGGGGTGCGTCGTTTTACAATTACATAGGGGCATCACACCCACGAAAAAGGTTAATTCGATATAATCTTTTTCTATTCACTTATATAAACGCTGTCCCTACGTATCTATTGACGTACTCATATACGTCCATAAGGGCGGACTACATTGCGATTTAGTGGGCATCGTGACGGAATGGCAAGGGCTTCACTAGATGATTGCGTTTAACCCCTCGGTTCAAAAATGGTGTGCGCTATTTGTAGGGGCTTGCTTCAGGGGTATCAAGGGGGTGGCTTGGAGGGGAGCGAGTTTTCGAGTGATGGGCGAGTGATTTGGTCACGTCGTCCTTATCGTTCATCAGCGAGTCAAAGAAGTGCTTCAAAGACTTCGCAAAAGTTTTGAGACTCAAAAAGAAACGAATTCGAATCACAAAAGCAAACGCAAAGAAGTTCGAAACTTAATTCGAATCGCAATCACAATCGAAACTTAATTCGAAGAAGAAAGAGAGACGAAATCATTTACGAATTCGATTCGAATTACAATCGCAATCACAATCGAAGAAGAAGACAACGAAGAAGAAAGCAATCAAAATAACTTCGCAATCTTTTCATTATTATTTTGAATTGAATCGCAAATACAATCGAATCAATCACAACGAATCAATCACGCACAACGTTCATATGCTCATCGTGAGCACGGCAAGCCACGGCATGATGAGTGATACGCTGTACTATATAGTACGTGTACGTAGCCTATTGCGTTAAAGGCGTCAGTCAAGCCGAATAAGAGCCGTTAGCTACTTCGAATTTTTATATTGATTGAACGTGTACGAGCGATCATGTGAGCGCCGTGGTATTGTGGTGTGGTACGTCGGGTATGCAAGGATAGGCATACCCCTGTTGGTAATATAGTGCGGGCTGTTGGTGATGTGGTGTCAGCGCTTGGTAATACGAAACACATAGCGGGGTATTCGAGTATGTAATAAGGGCTTGGTCAATAGATGCAATGTCATATGTCATTATACTTATGTCATAACTCTCGAGATTTGACATAGATTTTAAAGTGTAGTAATATAGCATCATCTTGTTGTGTCATAACTTTATGTCAAAAATAGTGACGCAGAAAGGACGGATTAATTATGAAATATGGATACGCTCGTGTCTCAACGGTAACTCAAGATTTAGAATCACAATTACAAACGTTAAAAGCAGAAGGGTGCGCGGTCATTTATTCGGAAAAGTTCACGGGAACGACGACAGACCGCCCCGAACTATCGAAAGTACTCGCAATATTAAGCGAAGGAGATACACTGACAGTAACAAAGCTAGATCGCCTTGCACGTAATACAAAGGAAGGTATCGAGATAATTGAAGCGCTATTCAAGAGAGGTATAAGGGTTCACGTTCTCAACGTAGGACTACTAGAAGATACGACAATGGGGCGTTTCTTTTTACAAACGTTATTAGCAGTCGCAGAAATGGAGCGTAACCTAATCTTAGAAAGAACGCAGGAAGGTAAAATAGTAGCTAGACAGAATCCAAATTACAAGGAAGGTCGCCCGAAGTCGCATTCAGATAAAAAACTAGTCGAAGCTATGCGTATGAAAGAGAAAATGGGCTACTCATTCCGCCAGCTATCGGAAGCAACGGGTATTAGCATGAGTACGCTACAACGATTCGCTAGAAAGCAACGTGACCAGCAAGAAGCATCGGCAGAATAGGTCGGTGTCTTTTTATTATGCGCTGATTTCTTCACCCCCCGAGTTCCGAAGTCGACGCTCTTCCTACTCCTCAGCAGGTGTATAGCTGTCATTCGCAGCGCTACACACCAATCTGACGACATTTTCCCCCGTGACATCGCTTATTTTTGTAAATCGTTGTAATCGTTATATTTACACCTAAACCATCATAAACCCTACAGTGGCATAGCTTTGCGCTGTCTTACGTTAAATTGTCAGATAGTTTACACGACATAAATTTTCGTTACTTTGCACATATAAAAAGAGCTACACCTTCTCAGCGTAACCCTCCTATCAATTACCAACTATACGGTACTACAATTCTATTAAAGCATACCAATTCATAAGAAGCTTCAATAGATCGCTCTGACTTCTTTGAGATTATGGGAGGAAAGAGAGATGGAAGGGCTTTCAAATATACCTAAAAAAATATCTTAAATGAAAAAGTCCCCCTAAAAACCTTTCCTTATCCTAACTTTAGCTAATTTTACTTTAAAAACAAACTTGCCAAATAAGTAGACAGTGCACTCCCTAAAATTGCTCCTAAAACTGCCCCTATTATAGCTATACTTAAAGGATACTTAAAAGTTTCCTTAAACTTTTTTTTATCTTGTTCTTTTTTGATTATTTCTGCATTTTCTTCTTTATAAAACTCTTTATAACTGTCTGATTTTAACATTCTACCTGATATACCTTGTTCATTCCTATGCCATTGTTCTTGCAGAAATAAATCCTCTCCACTACTTAAGTTAAAGGTCTTGGCAATATCTGGTCGACTCGGTGTGTTTTCTAATGTGTTTAAAGAAGAGGGAGTTTTTAAATAGTACAGCATAATAGAAACTAATGATTCCCCTACTATGATGCTTACAGCTTTATTTGTAGGATTATTAACAGCAATTAATGACAAACCAGCCCATCCAGGGTCTAAGGTAGTTGAGATATGACCTAATCCTTTTGAAACAAGTGATACTCTAGGATGATATGTACCTCCTATCCACTTAGACACCCATATTGCTTCATTTGTGTAAATACAAACAGTGTCATTAGGAGGAATCTCTATAATATTATCCTTAACAGCAGAATTTTTATCTGACACCCTCCATGCCAATTGGCTTGCAGTTAGGTTTATTGAACCCCCTTTAATATTATCCATATTCAAAGGGTGAATCCTAATATTACCTTTAATTAATTCTCTCTTTATATCATTATTACTTAGTAGCAAGTTAGTCCCCCCGCATTTCTGACAATTCTATTAAAAGGCAATAATCACAATAGTAATATTTTATCATATTTTGTGAGTTTTATCCATTCAAGGATTTTAATATAATTAACTAATTAAATTAAGTTTTGTAAAACGAGCAACACCACGATTACGCATGATATCACTTGATAGCAAATAAGTTCTTACAAGACTATTAAATATCGATAAGAAGACGAAGACAGACGTTAAAACTGCGTATATTAACGAAGAATTAACGCTACAGACTAACATGTATAAGACATTATATCATGCGCAATATTACCAGCTAGTGTACAGTCGATTTGTGTACGATACCTCAACGGTAAACATACGTAATTGCATTCTTGTTAGTTTCAGAGGGGGGACGTGCGTTACAAGGTTTCGGCTGGTAATATGTAACGTAATGTATAACGGTTAGAGTACGCTAAAATGTTAAGTTACGTTAAGTATACCGTTGTATGTGTCCGAATAAGGCACGCATGCTTAGTCGGTGCCACATGTCACTACCCTCTTCCCCCCTATCGATTGGCATATCGACATGTCATTAACCTTATTGATTTCCTTCAAATAATGTACGAACAAACTTCCCTAACTCTTCATCGGAAATCCCCTGAGAAATCGCCTGCTCTATTGCTATACTTCTAGCCCTTTCAACAGGCGTTGGTTTAGCACTTTCTTTCTTCCTGTCTGCCCATTCTTGGTATTGACGATTTTCTTTTTTCGCAAGCGCTAGTGCTTCACGGACCGTATTAACTTTCTTTCGTGCCCAATGTCCAGCGACTTTTTCAACGTATGATTTTGGCAACATCATATCGTTTCTAAGTAGAACATAATAAATTAATACGTTCACTACACCTGGTCTTAGCTTTTGATTTATCATTATATCTTCGACTATTTTTAAGTCTGCTATCGTTACCTCTGCACCACCTGAAATTTCTTTCAGCAGTTGTTTTGGAGTAATTTCCTCTAACTGCTTTATTAACATTTCTTCTTGTATGTTCATAGGTCCCTCCCATTACAAATTGGTTATGTGAAATTTTCATGTGCTATTTTATATTTTTGGATTTTCTTACTGATTATAATTACCTACCCTTTACGCGTTCCCCTCACTTAGTTAGTGGTAATAACTCTCGTCATCCCTTATCACTTATCCCTCTCGTAGCCAGTGGCATTATATGTAATTTGTTCTTTTAGTATAAAGTGGTATTCAAAATACTCTCTTCAATCTCTTCCTGTTCAATCTCATTTTGGACCTTATCAAACTCAAGTATTGCATTATCTGCGTACTTTTGAAAAACTGTTGCCCTTATTAATCTATCTATGTTTGAGTTTAGTAACAATAAAGAAGTCGCCATTTGCATTAATGATATAATAGTTAATTGGCCTGGTATTGATAAACCGTAGTTACTAGGACCAAAAACATATCCATGTTTCTGTACCCTTTCGTCTTGAATATCCCCTAAGCTATTGTATAATCCAGTAGGGCTTGCGTGTATGTGATAGCTTGCTTGTTTATAATAAATAGATAGGCGATCAATTCCTGCATTATTCTCTAAATCACTGAAGTATATTCTATTTTTAAAAGGAAATAAAGATTTCGCCCATGAATATGGTTTGCTAAAATCGTTACCGTATTTCTTTAGAACCTCTTTATAATCCTTTTCTATATTATTTGCTTCTATTTGATTTAGTTTAAACTCGTCATCTTTTTTCCTATATTTAGTCAACTCTTGGTAGTCTTCAACAACTGAATAATCTATGAATTTACATATTAAATCGTCTGTGAACCCTTTATCGCTATACCTTGAAGTTAGATTTCGAAAATATACATTGCATTCATGGAGACTTCTCCATCTAGACATTGCTCCATCTGAAAATCCCGATTTAAGCAAAGTATATATTTCCTTGCTTATAACGATTGCTTTAGCATAGAGTTTCATTAGTACATCAAAGGTAACAGAAATTGAATATTTATTATTTTCTACTTCAGCATGCTCTTCCATATACTCATCAATAATATTCATAGCTGTTTCTTCTGAAATCTTTATAATAGAGGCTAAATCGTAAAAAGCATCTAACCATCTAAGTTGGAGTCGCGACTCAAATTCTTGATGTATTAACCTCTCTTCCTCTACCATTTTTGGTGTTGTTTGCTTAAGTGTAGAGTAGATAGGACTTGCATACTCATCAAGGTTTTCCTTTGAATATATTCCTTTTATAGCGGATAATAATTTATCTTCGTCAATTTCTTCTCCCTTTTTTAATTTTTCTTCAACAACTTTTTTGACTATGTTACCTAATTCTTTTTCAAACGTTTTTAAACTCAATATAATCCCCCCGTACCTTATAGTTGTGGTTGTTAAAACATTAATAGAATATATCCCCATAATAATTGAGTCAATATTTCGAAAAACATAAATGATGATGTGTACATATACACCCAAACATCTCATCCAACTTACCCGCTACCTCCCGTTGCATCGTCGGCAGCACATGGATATATGTATTAAGCATCATCTGCTTATCCCATAATTTTATTTTCTTCGCGTAAAATCTTCACGCGCCCCCTTCTTTCTTAAATCGAACTTTAACGCGTCCCTTCCTGCTCTTCCATTTCTTTTAATTCATCTTGCCACTTATCACCAATACCACCGCTAGGCGTATTCCAACGCTTTTCTTGACGTAGGATTCTCGCCTTATCTTCTTCGGTCATTTCATCTTGGTATTTTTCCGCTTCCTTGCGTTGCTGTTCTTCATATTCTCTTTCTTGTTGTCGCAGATGCCTTTGGTGCGCTTCTTCATCAATAATCTTTTCGCATCCGTGCGCTTCTTGTTTCGTTTCATCGTGTCCATGTCCGCAATAATCATTAGGAATAGAAGACTTTGCACTCTTTGCTGATGTATCCGACTTACTAGGTGCGGGCTTGTCAGTAGACTTCGTAACACCTTCGCTAGTCGTATCTGCTTCGCGATCATTCTTAGGTGTATCCTTTTCCGTATCCGCTCCTTGTCCGATGAATCCACGTTTATTGTCTAAAGTCGTTTGTTTCGACTTATTAGCACGATTTACTTCCGTACGACGTGCACCATATAACTTCAATTCATCGTCTTCGTGAGTGAAATAAGCTTCAATCTGCGTTACTATTCCGCCATTCTCATACTCATATGTGTACATTGTACCTTCCCACAACTTGCCGTACTGTTTGATGCGCATGAATGACGCAGATGCAACGTTTGTATCTAGTGTTTTCGCTACCTTTTCTGCACTCATACCGACTTTTAACGATTTAAATGAATCTAGCGATAAATTTCCGCCATTATTAACATCAAACGTTAGTTTCTGTGGCTTCTTACCGTCAATTTTGATGTTAAAATCGATAAGAAATTCGCTATTATCAGATTCGCGTAATGCGTTCAATTCTTTTTCGACTTCCTTCGATTTCTTTTCGGCTTCGTACATTTCCTGCGCAATTTCTTTCGATGACTTTTCAGCATTAACTTCTTTAGACTGATTTTTGCTAGTAGCACCTTCGTCGGAACCACCGCACCCACTCAATAGCGTGGTTGCCGTGATTCCTAGTAACATTACTTTTTGAATTGATTTGTATGTATTCATTATTTGATATCTCCCTCGCTATGCCCATTGCGTCAACTTTCCTCGCACAATTATTTTGAATATATCTATTTATATATCGTTCATTAAATAACTAGCTTTCTCCGCCTTCTTTCTTAAATCGAATCTTTATACGTCCTCATCTTCCTTCCTCTTCCGCATAAACTCTCCAATCCTAGCAGTAATAACCGATGCGACTACAGCCATTGCAAACACTACTGCTAGCCCACCTATAATGGCGTTTCCGATTATCTTTGTAACAACCAGCAATGCAAATGCAACTATTAACAGGTTCGCCCTTGTATTTTTCTCTTTCTTTCTATCCTTCACGCCCTATCTTCCTTTCTAATATTTCTTTTTCGGATTCTCTGCTTAAATCCTCTCACCGTACTTCTAGCGGAATCAAATGATCGCCCCGTCTTCTTCGATAATGCTCTAGAAATCGCAACCTCCGTAACCTTTTCGTTATTCTCTGCCGTATGTATCATAGTATCTAGTACAATGAAATCTATTTTCTTCTTGCATATGTTTTCATATAGCTTTGCGTAAGTATCTCGGTTAGTCATTATATTACAGATTGCTTCCTCTTCCGCATTTTCTGCACAATCCTCTAGCGTTTCAAGTACGTTAATATCACTTATAAGTGTTAGTACCGTTCTTCTTTTTCCTCTTTCTCCGCAATATTTACGTAATGCTTGATAAATAAAACTCTTAACTCTCTTATCGAAATCGCCCTTATTTATATCAAACGTTCTAATCGCATATCTTATTCTACGGAAACAATCGTCTATAAAGTGTACTTCGTTATTCATCTTATGCCAGTTAGCTTTGGCTAAGTTTTCAATCAACGGTATGTAATGCACTTCAATTTTTTCTACATACTTATTATCGCATATTCCAGTGTAATAATCTTCCACTTCTTCTTTAGCTAGTATCGCTATTCTATTTAATGTTGCGCTTATGTCTTCGCCTTTATTTGCGTATTGTCTTATATTAAGTCTGCTTTCCATACGTAAGTCTTCCACCTCTTATAGCACCTGTACCCTCCGATATTTAACTCACTTCCGCTAGTGGCGTTCAATATCGAAGTTATGCTATTGACAATCGGTGACGCATCGACTAGCAGAGGTGAGGAAGTCGTAGGAAGCTGGGCGCAGTTTGAACCCCTATTTCGCATAGATAAAAAAATAACGGAGCGTTTTAAACTTCGTCATAATTTCGTAGTTTCTATGCAAATAGAGGTAAGGCGTTAACAACTAGCGTCGGCTCGTTGTGTGAGGTTTTCAGTAACGCATTCCCCGTCCTTGTGCTTTCACACATATCGACTTTCTACACTACAAAACGTCCCATAGTGCGTAAACCTTTCGATACACCCTGTTACCGTAATAACAACGTATTTCCACCCTTGCCGTACAATGCCCGCAATCGGCTAGACCTATACGACGCACGGGGAATGATATGCGTTAAATTGTATAGCGCTAGTGTTTGCAGCGGTCTAGCTCCCCTTTTACGTTTTTATAGCGGTACGGCTTCCGCTTTTCGACTTACTACCGCATCAGTACCTAAAAAAGACATCACTAAAGACACCTTGCAATCCTCGATTTTTTTCGATAGAATGAAGGTAGAAATTCGGACTGATACGGCTTGTCCTGTATTTAGTTTGATTTGTGTATGTTTTTAGTCTCCGATTGCCGTCGGGGACTTTTTATTTACAAGAAATTTCGTAGACTTTCTGCTACTTCGTTTTTATCTAGATGCAGATAACGCGTTGTAACGGATATATCACTATGTCCTAGCGCTTTAGATATCAGTGCAACATTTGCACCTTTCTTTAGAAGATTCTTCGCAAACCCTCTACGTATGGCGTGAGGATTTATATTTTTAAGCCCGTATTCCTTCGCATGTTTAGTCATTCGTTTTGAAATAATATTATTCGTCGGACTAGTTAATACACTTCCACCACTCTTTGTAATAAAGAGATAACCATTTTTCGCTTGGTACTCTCTGCGAATGATTTCATTTTGTTTCATAAGAACGTCTAGCAATCGTGCGAGAGCGTCATCAAACGGTAGATATATCGATTCATGATTCTTAATAATACCGCCATCAACACTTAATACTTTCGCTTCTAAATCGACGTGTTTATGTTCGAGTTGCGCTAATGTGCCGACCCGTATTCCCGTCTGATACATAAGTAAGATAGCGGTGGCATCTCGTAAATCTAAGAATCGTGTTAAATCGAGTACCGATAACAAGATATTAATTTCACGGTCTGTCGCACCTTCTTTAACAGGTGTATCCACCTTTATCTTCACATTGCGCCAAAAGTTAATATCAATCCACCCGTTATCATGACAACGTCCTAGAAATGCCTTTAGACACTTCAAACGGGTTAATTTCGTTTGATTACTAACATTCATAGACGACAACCACTCGTAAATATGATTAACGTTCAATTCTTCTATATAGTGCGTGTCTGTTATTTTCGCAAAATGACTAACGTGTATGTAATAATCGTTTATCGTGCGCTCACGTAAGCCTGTCGCTTTCATTTGACGTACAATTATCTCGAGCGCTTTGTCGATTGTTAAATTGAACGTATAACGATTTTCTGCGGTCTCTTTCTTTCTCTGATCGCTTTTCAATCTATCGCCAAAAACATTCGATAAATCCTCACTAATCGTTAAAGAATCGCGTTTTTTTGACATAAAAAAATAAGCCCCCTAACTCGTTAGCGACCGCACATTGTACGATTCAACTTACGAATTAGAGAGCTTATATATTGCGGACTTTGACGTCACCGCAAAAGGTTTTTTTAGCGTCCCAGGAGAGATTCGAACTCCCGACCGTACGCTTAGAAGGCGTATGCTCTATCCGGCTGAGCTACTGGGACATGGAGCGGGTGAAGAGAATCGAACTCTCGACCAGAGCTTGGAAGGCTCTTGTTTTACCACTAAACTACACCCGCATATGTTATTTTCTTTTCTTCGTTAGCACCGTTGCCCTATCGACAATATTTATTATATGTATAACCACACATAAAGTCAACACCTTTTTTAAAAGAGGATAAATTTTCTTATCCTCTTTTAAAAACTGCTTGTTCAACTAGTTGTCCGTCTAACGTTTCAAAACGAACTTCCATTTGATTTTCATCCATTTCTAATAAAGCAAATGTCTTTTCTACACGCTGACGTGGTAATAAAATACTGCCTGGATTAATAAATAAAACGCCCTCGATTAATTCCGCACCTAATACGTGAGAATGTCCGAAGCATGCAACTTGCGCTCCCACTTCTTCAGCATGGTACGCTAGCGTTTGTAATGTCATTTTCACATTATGGCGATGTCCATGCACTACTAAGAAGCGAATTCCATCTACATCAGTTACAATTTCATCTTGAAAGTTAGCATAATCACAGTTTCCTTTTACAACATGGAAACCTTGCAGTTCTTCATGAGCAGGCGTTAGCTCTGAATCACCGCAATGAATCATGATATCTACTTTCCCTTCATATTTCTCTTTCAACTGCTGTAATTCCTTCACAGAGCTATGACTATCGCTTACGATTAAAGCTTTCATCATTCTCTCTCCCTTATTCTCCTAAAAACCATTCCGGGATTTTTTCTTCTAACTTACGAAGAGCACGGCCACGATGGCTAATAGCATTTTTTTCATCTGAACTTAATTCCGCCATTGCTTTTTTGTATTCTTCCACATAAAAAATCGGATCGTATCCAAAGCCATTTTCTCCGCGGCGTTGTTCTAAGATAAATCCTTCACATGTCCCATTTACAATGACAGGCTTTTTATCACCTTCAGGGAAAGCAACTGCTAATGCACAATAGAAACGAGCTTTACGCTTTTCAAAGTCAACGCCATTTAATTCTTGTAACACTTTATCGATATTTGCTTGGTCATTTTTCGGTTCACCAGCAAAACGCGCTGAATACACTCCTGGTTTTCCATTTAAAGCATCTACAATAAGACCCGAATCATCCGCAATTACGATAGAATTCAACTGTCTACTCAAACTATCCGCTTTTAAGATCGCATTTTCTTCAAATGTTTCACCAGTTTCTTCGACTTCTTCAATATGAGGAAAATCGTGTAATGATTTCACTTCTAAATCAAATCGCTCAAATAACTCAGCAAACTCACGTACTTTTCCCATATTTTTTGTCGCTACAACAACTTGTTTCATACTTTCCACCTCTACTCTATATGAGATACGATGTCACCTAAAGCTTCTTTTTGTATATCAATCAGTTGGAAAATGCCTTTTTCCGCAGCATCAAGTAGTTCATTTAACTGCGCTCTACTAAACGTCGCTTCTTCTCCAGTTCCTTGCACTTCAACAAATTGGCCTTTTCCAGTCATAATTACGTTCATATCAACGTCTGCTTTAGAATCTTCTGCATAGTTTAAATCTAAAACAACACCTTGCTCTTCAACAATTCCTACTGACGTTGCTGCTAAATAATCTTTTACTGGAATTTTAGATACTTTTTCTGCTTGTAATAATTTCTCGAAAGCTAATACCATCGCTACATATGCACCTGTAATAGAAGCTGTTCTCGTTCCACCATCTGCTTGGATAACATCACAGTCAATCCAAACTGTTCTCTCGCCAAGCGCTTCTAAATCAACTACCGCACGTAATGCTCGTCCAATTAGACGTTGAATTTCCATTGTACGTCCTGTTACTTTCCCTTTGCTTGACTCCCTAATTGTACGTTGTTCTGTTGCACGTGGAATCATCGCGTATTCAGCTGTTACCCATCCTTTTCCTTCTCCACGCATAAACGGTGGTACACGCTCTTCAATTGTTGCTGAGCAAATCACCTTTGTATCCCCAACTTCAATTAATACAGATCCCTCTGGATGTTTTAAATAATTCGTGTGAATATGTATATGGCGTAATTCTGTTTTCTCTCTACCATCTACTCGCATAAAAATAACCTCCTCTTAATTACTACTCGTTAGTATAGCCAAATTTAAATGTATGATATGTATACAATAAAAGAAGGAGAACCCAAAAAGCAATTCTCCTTTCTTACTTAAGTATATCAAATTATTCAAGATTAAAAACTACCTGTATTCACGTTTTCTGGACGATCTACAGGTTTTATTAACTTTCCGCCCTTTTCATCTATAAGATTTGCTTTTCCATTCACTTCAATAGAAATATTTTTCACACCTTTCTTTTCTGTTAAAGATAAAACTAACGACTTCAATACGTAATTTGAGATCATATTTTTATCTGGGTTTACAAATATATTTTCATTAAAGTTTAATGTAAGATTTCCGTCTTGTAATTTCGGATTCGTAATAAGCTTAACGCCTGGATTAAAATCATTCAGGAGCGATTGATGAATCGGACCTTTTACAAGTTCATCTATAATTGCTGCATAATCATTTTCTTTTCCTTCCGCAACGCGGCGTGTGACTGGTACGTAGTATTGCTGTTTATTATTATTTTGCGCCATGAAATATAGTGTGACTGGTTTTGTATTCGTTACATCTGCTACTTGTTCATCATCGAAGTTAATACCATTTGCACGGCTCACTCCTTCACCAAGCGGTGTACCAGCAACCGGCATCTTCGCCAATTTCTCACCATTTATTTGGAACTGCACTTGTTTTATCTCTGTAAATTGCGTCAACGTCCACGCTATAGATTCAATGATTTGACGCTCTTCTTCTTTCGCATAGTTTTTCATTTCTTTAGAGAAATCAATAACTGCCGTCCCGTCCTTTTTCAAATCTAAAGTCATCGTTGTATTCGCCGGAATGACTGCACGAAACCCATTCGGTAATAAATTCGTTACCGGTCCATCTTTCACAAGGTATTCTAACGTTTGCTTCACAGTCTCATTTGCTTTCGGAGTAGGTATAGCTAACGTTTGTGGTACAACATAACCATTTTTATCAACAAGGTATAGTTCTCTATTTACCATTTGCCCTTGCTTATCTTTTTTAGCTACTTCTTTCTTCCCACCCTCTGTATACGTAACTTGTTTTGGCGGATCAATTTGTTCAGTTGCTTTCTCCTGATTTATAAAGCCACACCCTGTTAGTAAAACAGCGCTCACAGTAGCACCAACAACCCATTTAAAAGTGGATTTAGGCATGCCATTCCCCCCTAAAATCTAAGTTTGTACTATTATGTATACGAGCCGTTTCACATTTTAGAACAAGCTGTGCCTCTTATAAAGTGAAACTTTAATCAGTGGAGGGTCTAACTGCCCAGCAAATAGCAAGATAAAACAAAAAACTCCTGATTTCTCAGGAGCTCACTTATATGAATTCTACTATTATTCTTTTTCTAAATGAATATGCTTCACATTTTCAATCGGTTGACCGAACCATTTTGATGCAATTTCTTTAAACAAGCCTATTTTTCCTGTTGTTAAGAAGAGATGATCGCTTTGTTCTTCTCCTTCATTCAACATTTTACTATGATATAAGATTGTACTTACTTCACGTGCTGTTTCATCACCAGAACTAATTAGTTGTACTTTATTTCCCATTACTTTTTTAATAACAGGTCCTAAAATCGGATAGTGTGTACACCCTAATATAAGTGTATCAATACCGGTACTTTTCAGTGGTTGCAGCGTTTCTCTTACAACTTCATACGCCATTTCACTTTCGAAATTCCCACTCTCTACAAGTTCAACGAAAGGTGGACAAGCTAAACTTTCTACCATAACACGGTTATTAATAGACTTTAACGCCTCTTCGTATGCACCACTTTTCACCGTTCCAATCGTTCCAATAATCCCAACGTGATACGTGTTTGTCACTTTTAAAGCTGTACGTGATCCTGGGTGAATAACTCCTACTACTGGAATTGGTAATTGTTTTTGCATCTCTTCTAATACAACTGCAGTTGCTGTATTACACGCAATAACTAACATTTTAATATTTAAATCTAGTAAATGCTCCGTCATTTCCCACGTAAATTGACGTACTTCTTCTCGAGAACGTGGACCATAAGGACAACGTGCTGTATCTCCTAAATATATGATACGCTCTTTCGGCAACTGACGAATTAATTCCTTCGCTACTGTTAAACCGCCAACTCCTGAATCGATAACACCGATTGCTCTATTCAACTTCATCACCCGTTTTCTCATTCATCATCTTTTATGTTTATCATTATATTTTACACACTTTAAGTTCGCTCACTTCAAATGCTTCTGTATGAAAATTTTCATTTGCCCATGTATAGACTAGGACCTTTTTTATTTTGCTCCTTTTTTTCATAATTTGCAAGATAGAAAAATAACCGACCTTCTATAAGAAAGTCGGTTTCTTCTATATAAAATGCATATTCATTGCTCCATCTTTTTTTGAAAAGAAGACATTCCCATTAATAAGACGAAATGAACAGAAATTAAAATGACGATCAAAATAAAATTCAATCGATAACTATTTGTAGATTCCATAATTTTGCTTGCTACAGCTGGTCCGAATGCCATACCGAAAAAGTTAATTAAATTATATAAACCAAGGCCGACTCCAACTTTAGCTGGATTTAATGTTTTCGGAATAAATGTGTTTAATGATACTTGAATTGCCGAATAACTCATAAATGTTAAAATAACCGCAAATAAAATAAAGAGTAAGTTCCCGTCTGGAATAATCCCTAAAATTAAAAAGCCAATGATCATAACTACAGACGCTACATACATCATCCTCACATTCCCAAACGCAGGAATAATCTTTCCAGTAATAAAACTAGATACAATACCAAAGAGAGATGCAACAAACAATACAATTCCAATAACGAACGGAGACAATCCGTGCCCTCTTCCTAACAGTAATGGTAATAATAATAAACTAGCACATAACGCCACATTAATGATAAATCCGACCGCTATTAAACGCAGTAATGGTTTATTTGTAAACAACTCAATATCAATAAACGGCGACTCTGCTCTCTTCATATGAGCCTTGAATAAAAATAGGAAAGCAACAGATAACACAAAAAGCCAACTATTAATATTCACTCCTAATAAAACGGTCGTAATCAATACAAATAATAAAAATGCTCCAATGAAATCAAAGTGGAACACTTCATCGGTATGTTGCACCTCTTCTGGCATAAATTTTACGAGCAAGAAAATACCAACCATTGAAATAACCATAAATAAAAATAAATACGGCCACCCTAACGTATTTGTAATTGCCCCACCAACTAAAGGTCCAATACCAACCGCTAATGCAATAGAAGAACTAATCATTGCTAACGCACCCGGTTTTTTAGCTGGAGCAACTAATTTAGCCACCGCAATCATACTAAGCGCAATAAACGCTGCTCCTCCGCTCGCCTGCACTAGCCTTGCGAAAATGATAATCTCATAAGATTGATTTACAAACCCAACAATAGAACCAGCTACAAATATGATAATAGAAATAATTAATAGCCTTTTTACACTGTAACGATCAGCCAGTTTTCCATATATCATCGAACCGATACCGACGACTAAAGAATACCCTACTACAACCCAACTTACTTTCGATTGACTAATTGATAAATCATTAGCAATATCCTCTAGCGCTACATTAAATAACACAGCGTTCATCGGTCCTAACAAAACAATAAAACATAATGTAAAAACAAACCATTTCGAATGGTTACTTATATCTTTCCCCATGTGTAACACTCTCCTGATTGCAATTTTAAAACTATCAAACTATAGATAAAAAAATGAAGTTATTTAAATGTTGTATCACCACTAAACAACTTCATTAAATGTATAAATTGGATTCGAAACGAAACACGTATGTTGTTCGATATTCATGGAACTATCATAGTTTCAGCATTACAGTTTGTCAACGAAAAACATACAAAGTAAACTAATTTAGTATTTTTAGTTTACTTTGTTCAAAAGTTATTATAAACTAATTTCGAAGCTGATATAAGGAGGACTGGCATGATTATTCAAATTTGCATTTTTTAACTTAATAAAATGAAACGAATACAGAACTTTTATATAGAAGAGACATTATAGGAGGATTATGATGAAGAAAAAAATGTTAGTTGTATTAACAAGCGTAGAAAAATACCCAAATTTAAATAGGGCTACCGGACTTTGGCTCGGTGAAGCTGTACATTTCGTAAAAAAAGTAGAAGAAGCGGGTTACGAAGTTGATTACGTCAGTCCACAAGGCGGTTATACACCAATTGATCCACATAGTTTAGCAATGGCGGAGAGCATCGATTGGGAATGGTACCAAAAGAAAGAGTTTATGAATCGCCTCGGTTCTACAATGAAACCAAGTGAAGTGAATCCAGAAGACTACGCTGTTATTTATTACGCAGGTGGTCACGGGGTTATTTGGGACTTCCCAGAAAATAAAGAACTTCAAAATATTAGCCGCAATATTTATGAAAACGGCGGTATTGTTTCTTCCGTTTGTCATGGAGCTGCTGGTTTATTTCATATTACATTAAGTAATGGGGATCGTTTAATTAGCGGTAAGAAGGTAACAGGCTTTTCAAATGAAGAAGAAAAATTAGCTGAATTAGATCAATTCGTTCCATTTTTAACAGAAGATGAACTCATTAAAAATGGAGGACTTTACGAAAAAGCTGCACAGCCTTGGGAAGCTTTTGCTCTAGAAGATAATCGTGTTATCACTGGTCAAAACCCAGCTTCAGGTGGTCCAGTAGCCGAATTAGTATTAAAACAGTTGCAAAAATAATTATGTACTAAAAAAAGCAGATTCCCCTCTATTAAGGGAGATCTGCTTTTTTACGAAATCATTTGCAAAATAGCAATAACTTCTTTTTCAATTTCAGAATCATCAATTGCTTCTATATACTCTGGTTTAAAAAGTTGATACTTCTTTAATTGATAAAAATCAAGTATCGCTTTCTTTAAAGTAATATCGTACTGAATACAAAAAGAATGATCTATAATACGTCGTAACATCACATCATCTTGTACCATAAATAATTGCGCATTCATTTTATTAAAATAACCTTGTTCCATACCCGCTTCAAAAAACATTTGCAAATTATGATTACGATTTTGTTGTGCAGCGACTAATTGATCTGACAAATGCGGATATGCTTCTTTCAAATCTTGCAAAAAAACATCCGAAATATATGTCACACATTTTAAAGAGTGGATAAACGTCTTTTGGAAACGTTCTGCAAAAGACATGCTTTCATCTTGATTGTCCGCATCACCTTCGAGTAGATAATTCATAAAATCCTCTACTATCGCCTCAATAATTTCATCTTTCGAAGAAAAACGTTTATATAAAGTAGCTTTACTAATATCCATATATTTCGCAATTTCATCTATTTTCAATTGGCTAAAACTCGTCTTTCTAATAACGGGCTTTATTTTATTAATATAAGTATTTGCACATGCGACTTTTCTCATTTAAAAGAGCCTCCCCTTTTGTCCATACAAAATAGTATAGCAAATTCACGAATGATTATAAATGAAGTTATTATACTCATTATGCTTTTTTAGTTTATTACATTTTCATATACTATACATAAAGAACTAGAATCCATTATCACCAACTGGACGGTTACAAACCAATTTTGAGGGGGGAATTTTAGGATAAAAATACCCACTACCTTTGTTAGTAGCGGGTACTTTTTCTATAATTTATTTACAGCCCTTTTTATAGCCTTACCTATTTCCACGCTAGACTGTGGATTTTGCCCTGTAATTAAATGCCCATTTACTACCACATGCGGCGTAAAATTAGGCGCTACATAAAACAAAGCTCCTTCTTCTTTCAACTTACTTTCTAACAAAAACGGAACGCGCTTTTCTAAATGTACAGCTTTTTCTTCATCGTTTGTATAACCTGTTATACGCTTACCGGCAACAAAAAACGAGCTATCCTTATTTTTCACACCGACAAAGGAACTTACTCCGTGACAAACAGCCGCTACAATCCGGTTATCGTTATACATATTCTCAATCAAATTTGCTACATATGAATTACCTGGAAAATCTACAATCGCCCCGTGCCCACCACCAAATAAAACCGCATCATAATCCGAGAAATGAACATTTGAAATCGGCCTCGTATTTTGCAATAAAGAAGCTACATGCTTGAATTCACGAGGTATACCATTCGGAATAGACACTCTATCTATAGGTACTCTCCCGCCTTTTATTGACACAATATCAACATCAAACTTAGCCTTTTTAAATAAATGATAAGGAGCTGCGAGCTCTTCAAGCCACAAACCAGTCGGGTGTCCATTCATATCATGAGCACTTGTTGAAACTAACAGTATCCTTTTCAACTTATCCCCTCCTTATTACCTATTTATGTATGGAGTGTTCTTATCATTCATATAGCAAGTGAAGCAAACAAAAAAATAGCCGACTCTTTGTATAAAAGTCGGCTGCTTTCTTATAGTTCGAGCTCTCCCATACGAAGAAGCTCCACAACTGCTTGTGAACGTCCTTTAACCCCTAGCTTTTGCATTGCGTTTGAGATGTGGTTGCGAACTGTCTTTTCACTTATAAAAAGTTCACCTGCAATTTCCTTCGTTGTTTTATCTTGAACCAGTAATTCAAATACTTCTCTTTCTCTCTTTGTGAGTAAAGGTTTAGATTGATACGCTTTTTCCTTCAACTGGTATAACCCTCCTTGCTTAAGCCAGAGCTGTGTATGTGTAAGTTGGGTGTTTATTTAGTCAAGATATTGTATGAACGAAATGTGCAGGTGGTGAATGAAAATGGGCTTTATTTCCTATGTTATTTTAGACTTTTATACAGTGCGTACACTCCTTTTATCCACTTACTTTCCAACGCGCCATATTTGTTCTAGCAATATACTTACAACCGTACCTACAAATAAACCATTACCGAATATATATTGCATAACAGACGGCAAGGATTGAAGTGCTCCAGACGGTAAAAACATAACGCCGCTGCCAAATAATACTGCAACGCCTAAAATCGTTACATTCCTTTCACTCATCGGCACTTGTTTTATATTATTAAATCCAATTCCAATTAACTGTACGAACGAAGCCATTAAAACAGCCGATGCGACAGCAGATGGTAAAGATGCTAAGTAACGAATAATACTTGGAAAAAGAGACATTACGACTAGTAACGCACATGCCATTAAGAACGATCGTATATACTTTTGTTTTGTTAAACGTATAAATCCTGCCGTTGCTGGTAACGGAACGACACCTACAGTTGAAAATACAGCAGAGATGATATGTGAAATCCCCCCAACCCATGTTCCATCTTTCAACTGTTTTTGTTCAATAGTCGCTTTATGAATAGTTGCTTGATTAATTGCTATAATAGCTGCCACCGTATTCGAAACTAAAATACATACCATAACGAAACTTGACACAGCCATACCTGTATTCCATTTTGGAAGTCCCCAAGCAAATATATGTGGAAGTTGCACAAAATGAGTTACTTGAGATGGGATTGTCACTTTTCCTGCAATGAGAAAAATAATCCACCCACTAATTAATCCTATTAAAACTGCATAACTTTTGACAAAGCCTTTTCCGAAATTAGATAGTATAATAACGAACAAAAATATACTAAACGCGATCATTGCTGTAAATCCGTCGATTTGAGAAATAGTAGCTGTAATTCCTAACATTCCTTTTAAAAATACACCACTTAATTGTAAACATAATAAAAGTAAAAACGTCCCTGTCACAAGCGGCGTAAATAAAAATAAAATACGTCCTATAAAACCAGTTACTCCTAATCCTATTAAAATAACACCGGAGATTATCATTCCTAATTCTAAAATTTGCAGTGTACTATGTAATTGATCCTGTCCGGCCGTTGCATAAGCAAGTACGGTAAATACACCAACCCAAGATCCAGCCGGCCCATCCGCAATTGGCAGTCTATGCCCAAGCCAGCCTTGTAAAAAAGAAGATATACCAACTACAAAAAACGTACGCTGCATTAAATAAAATATTTCTTCCGTCGTAAGATGAAATAATCCGCCAACGACAATTGGTAGTGCGATTGAATTTGCTAATAAAAATATAAACCATTGCAAAGTTCCCATAATATGATTTTGGTTATGTTGATTGTCCAAAATTTTCATCCCTTCTAGCTTTCCTATAAAAAATATATTGTAAGAATAAAAAAGAAGAGTTCTAGACTTACCATTAGAACCCCCCTCAAAATATTTAAACGATTCTTCTACACAAGATTATTTAATTCCACCTCATTTAAAATTCCAACAACAATATTTCCTTTATACACGACTAAACGTTTTTCTGTTTGACGCGCTACTGCTTCAGCAGCGCATGTCGCATTTGTCAAAACAAAACTCGCTTCATCCCCTACATTCGGCCATACTCGCTTCCCTTCATTATTTAACGTTTCTTTTCCTCCTGTAATAAAGCGAAGTGCTTTTCCTAAAGACCTTTCGTCACTCCACCCAAAACGCTCTGCTAATCGATTCGCCTTTTGAAGCATATCACCTGTTCCAAACGGTGACCAATGATCTGTAATACTATCATTTCCTAATGAAACCTTAACACCTTTTTTATCTAATAACGGAATTGGGATTACTTGTTTACCAATTGGTACCGTTGAAGTAATATCAATATTTACATTTGCGAGTCTTTCTGCCACTTCTTCAGCCTCTTTATCAGTAACACCACCAAGTCCAAGTGCATGACTAATTGTTACACGACCTTGCCATCCTGCTTCTTCTGTTAAACTTGCCAATCTCTTCATCGTAAAGGTTCCAAGATTATTCGCATCATGCAAATGAATATCAACATCCGCATTAAATTCTACTGCGATATCCATAATTGTATGTAATGATTTTTCAATGTCATTATCCACTGTAGCTGGATCTACGCCTCCGACTAGATGAGCACCCATACGCATCGCATCTTTCACGAGTTGCACAGAATTACTGCGCAATAATCCATGTTGCGGAAACGCAACAATTCTACTAGACACTCGATTTTTATATGTTTCTAATGCCGCTAACGTCGCCTCCAAATTACCAAGCCCAATAATTGGATCAACATTACAATGCGTTCTAATATTCGTTGCACCATTTTGCAGTAGTAACTCTAGCATATTTTCCGCTCTATTTTGGGCAGTCGCTAATTGCTTTGGTAAAATTTTTTCTTCTTCATTAAAACGTGTAAAAATACTTTCTGCTGGCATACAAGCTTTCCAAGGACCACTATAATATGTCTTATCAATGTGAATATGCATCTCTTCGAAAGCGGGCAAAATTAATAAACGATTAGCATCAAGAATGAGTACCCCTTCCTCTTGAACAGTCCCTACTATAATTTTTTTAATTCGTCCCTCTTCAATAAGTAAACTACATAACTCTGTTTCTGTTTTTGAAATTCTCCCCTCTTCATATGTATACCCCGATTCAAGCGTTACATTAGTCAACCAATATACCGTCATCTCTATTTCCCCACCCTTTATTAAAAGTTACCTCTTACTATAATTTTAATATCAACTGAAAATTAAGACAATTAATATGACTGTTCCCTAAAAAAATGTCATACAACCTCATAGTCTCCTCATAGATTTCCATATAGAATAGAAGTATAGAGTTTGCTATAAAAAGGAGTGTATTGGAAGATGTCAAAAAGATTATGTAAATCCGAAACTGATAAAATGCTATTTGGTATATGCGGTGGTTTAGGAGAATATTTTGATATTAGCTCTACTCTCATTCGCATACTTTGGGTCATTGCAGTTTTATGTTTTGGGACGGGGTTTTTAGTTTATTTTATTTGTTTATTACTTATGCCACGCTCTTACTAATAACATTCTTTCATATATTTGAGCATAGTGTATACAAAATCCCCTATAGATTTTTCTATAGGGGATTTTTTCATGAAGAATATTTCATCGTTAAATGTAATACCGCCACTTCTTCTTCTTCATTTTTATAAATATGCTTCTTATTCGCTTCAAATTGAATGGAATCAAACTCATTTAATTCATATACATCATTCTCCACTTGAATAGACACTTTCCCTTTCATTACCGTTACAAGCTCAATCGCACCTTCATGATGAGCTTCTGGTTCATATATACTATTTGATCGTAAACAAGCACGGTGCATTTCCATCCCTGTTTCTTTCGTATAACGGAACATCGTTTCTAAATGCCATGCTTGTCCTACATCTACTGCAAATCCTTCTCCACAGCGCGCGACGGCTACTGGTTCTCCAAAAACCATTAATCTAGATAAAGGAATTGATAACCCTTTCGTTATTTTCCAAATGACAGCTAGCGTCGGATTTGTTTCCCCTCTTTCGATCTTTCCTAATGTTAATTTACTAACTCCTGTTTTATGAGCTAATTCTTCTAAACTTAATTTCTGTTCATTTCGAATTTGTCTCAATAACTGTCCAACTTGTTGAATGACTTCTTTCGTTTGCATATCTTCATTTTCTTTCATATATAAAACCACCTCAAAGTATAAAATAGTTTACTTTTATTAAATTAAAGTATATCATACTATACATAATTATTTATTTTCGAAAGGAGTGCTATACTTCATGCGCGCAATTTTATTAGGTCTTTTATCATCGGCCTTTTTTTCTGCAACCTTTATTATTAATAGAGCAATGAATGTATCTGGAACGAGCTGGGCTTGGACAGCTTCCTTCCGTTTTTTATTTGCTCTCCCTATTTTATTCCTTATCGTTTTATTTCGCAAAAACTTTAGGGGATTATGGAAAGAGTTAAAAAAACATCCATTGGCGTGGATCGGATGGGGTTCTGTTGCCGGTATTGGTTTTTATTCTTTATTAAGTTTCGCAGCTGTCTTTTCTCCAGCTTGGCTCGTTGCTGGAACTTGGCAAGTTACGATTTTAGCTGGTTTACTACTATCACCACTATTTTTTGTGAAAATAGAAACAAAATCAGGTACGAAACTTGTACGTGGAAAAATTCCACTTCGTAGCTTATATGTTGCTTTATTTATTTTACTTGGTGTAATTTGTATGCAAGCAACTGCCGCAGGCCATATTACAATGACTCAGTTCATTTCAGGTTTTTTACCTGTCGTATTAGCCGCTTTCTTATATCCGTTCGGTAACCGAAAAATGATGGAGCTTGTTGGCGGACGCCTTGATACGTTCCAACGTGTATTAGGAATGGCAATTGGAAGTCTTCCTATAACAATTTTGCTTGGTGTATACGGATTTTCTACTACGGGTATTCCAACATCTAGCCAAATGCTTCAAGGATTTTTGTTAGCATTATGTTCCGGCGTTATTGCAACGATGACATTTTTCTTTGCTACTGACTTAGCAAAAGATAACCTGGCTTTACTTGGAGCTGTTGAAGCAACACAAGCTGGAACGATGGTCTTTACCGTACTTGGAGAAATTGTTTTCTTGAATGGTTCGTTTCCTGGCGGGCTTTCCCTACTTGGAATGATTATTATTATGTTAGGAATGGTTGCAAATAGTATTTTAAACCGATCTATTCCAGCCGTTAAACAGAAAAAATCAGCATAAAAAAAGAGTATGGTTCTATAGAGATGAACCATACTCTTTTTTATTGTCCCCCTATTTCGCCTTATCAGAATAGTATTTCATTGGCTGTTTATACTAAAACGTATGTTATAATACGTTTCATGCGCATTAATAGGAGGTAAATTATGTTAAAAAAAGCAATCGCTGAATTTATTGGTACCTTTGTACTTGTATTATTCGGAACTGGAGTAGCTGTCACTGGCGGCGGAATCGAAGGAATTGGAACATTAGGAATCGCTATGGCTTTCGGCTTATCTATTGTAGCTATGGCATATAGCATCGGAACAATTTCTGGATGTCACATTAACCCAGCAGTATCAGTAGCTATGTTCATCAACAAACGCATGAACGCTATGGAACTTTGTTATTATGTATTAGCTCAAATTTTAGGTGGTTTATTAGGAACTGCAACGTTAGTAACAATTTTAAAATCTGCTAAAACACCTTTAGATAATTTAGGACAAAATGGTTTCGGAACTCTTGGTTTATCTGGAGCATTTTTAGTTGAGTTCATTTTAACTTTCGTATTTATTTTAGTTATCGTCGCTGTAACAGGTAAAAAAGGAAGTTCTTCTTTAGCTGGACTAGTAATTGGTTTCACATTAGTTTTAATCCACTTATTAGGAATTCCGTTAACTGGAACATCTGTTAACCCAGCTCGTAGTATCGCACCAGCTTTATTTGTTGGTGGAGAAGCACTTTCTCAACTATGGGTATTCATCGTAGCACCAATTCTTGGTGGTATCTTCGCAGCTATCGTAGGTAAATTCATTTTAAATACTGAAAAATAGAATTTTCAATATTTATGAATAAAAAAAAGCGAGCCCTCATTATGAGGAAGCTCGCTTTTTTATTCTTTCATTTTAGACTTTAAATTTGTAACTAATTGATCTACCGTTACATTTGCAAGCACGTTTTCCATCGCTTCTTGCGCTTGCATTAAAATAATTTCTAATACTGATTGAATATTAGCTCCTACTGGACATTCAATGTTGGGATTTTCATGGAAGGAAAATAGCTGTCCTTCTTCTACAACTTCCACTGCTTTATATACATCAAGTAATGTAATTTCTTCTAAATCTCGAGCAAGTGTCGTACCACCTTTACCAGCTTGTACATCAACAAGTCCTGCTCTCTTCAACATTCCTGTAATGCGACGAATCACAACTGGATTTGTATTCACACTACCGGCAATCCATTCAGAGGTACAGCGAGAGTTTCGATCTATCGCAAGTAATGTCAGCATATGAACACCTACTGTAAAACGACTACTAATCCCCATCTGCACACCCTCCTTTTTATTCATTCTATTAAAAGACGACTCTTATTATTATATACTATTTTTAATTTATACATAAAGAAAAAGCATGATTTCAATAGGAAATCATGCTTTTCTCTCATTATTGACGCTTTATAAATTTCGCTAAATCTTTAAATTTCACTTTATCTGAGTAATTCATTACGCCATTTACGTAAATGCGGCTTGTAACAGCATTTAATATCGCAATTGTCGCCAATAAGACTGCTAATGTTATCGTAATTTCTAGCATACCTGCTTCACCAGCTACAATACGTGAGAAGGTAACCATCGGTGTAAAAAATGGAACGTAAGAACTTACAACAACGATAGTACTATTCGGATCACTTAATGATTTAATACTAATGAAGAATGCAGCCATAATTAAAATCATTATCGGGAAAGATACAGCTTGTAAATCCTCCGTCTTAGACACGACAGCTCCAGCAGCAGCATACATCATTGCATAAAGTAAATATCCCGTAATGAAATAAACAAGAAACATGCTTACAACCTTTGCATCTAATTTCGTAAAGTCAATTGGAATACCCAATAGTGAGGCACTTTCTAAATCGACCCAACCTAACAAATATGGAATAAGATAACCACACGCCAATATGACAAGTTGCAATAAAGCCGTTGAAACAACCGCTAAAATTTTCGCATACATCATCGTAAGAGGTTTCACTTTCGGAAGCATTACTTCCATTACACGTGACGCCTTCTCAGATGCAATATTCATTGCGATTGTATTTCCGAACGCTACAATAAACATATATAAAGCAAATGTAAAGAAATAGGCAATTCCGAAAGAAGATGTACGATCTTTTATCGCTTCTTGCTTTACTTGAATTTCTGTTTGTAATTGCTGTGCAATTTCTGGTGAAACATTATTTTGGGCAATTGTCACCATCGTATATTGTTGCTTTAAATATCCTGCCATAATTGCAGAAGTTGCTTGGCTTGGAAATCCATTATACATATATGTAATCGATGGAGCCCCACCCTTTTCCGTCACATGGAATAGACCATCTAAATCGCCTTCTTCTACTTGCTTATGCAGTTTATCAAAATCATCCTTTGAACCAAGTGTTATTTTTGCTGATGGCAATAACTTATTTAGCTCATCTTTTTGTACTTTATATGTGGAACTCTCTACTACAACTGCAATTTTATCTTTATCCTTATTTTTATCATCGCCTGAAGTAAAATGATTAAATGCAAAAATCCCAAACACAACTAAAAATAAAATGGCACTCGTAATTAATGATTTTTTAGATAAAAATGCTTCCCTAAAATAAAATGAAAATACGTGAGAAAATTTACGCATCGTTATTTCGCCCTCTCTACAAAGATTTCATTTAACGTCGGCTCTAACATTTTGAATTGTCGTAAGCTAACACCTTGCTCTTGCAACTGTTGCAAAATCTTGAGAGCTTCCGCATCGTCTTGTACTTTCACATAAAGAAGGCCTTGTTGTTTTTCATACGATACATGTATAGCTTCTAATCCCTTTTCATTCTCTACTGTATCTTCAATCGTTAAATTACGGAAACCGTATTCTTTCTTAATATCACTTAGCTGTCCTTTTACGACTGCTTCACCTTTTTTCAAAATACATACATGTTGGCAAAAAGCCTCTACTTGTTCCATACGATGACTTGATAAAATAATCGTCTTTCCGCTCTGTACTTGTTCTTCAATAATACTAGCTAACATCCCGGCGTTAACTGGATCAAGGCCGCTGAATGGTTCATCTAAAATGAGAAGTTCCGGATTATGAAGAAGAGCAGCAATTAATTGGATTTTTTGCTGATTCCCTTTTGAAAGCTCTCCAGCCGTTTTAAATTTATATTCTGGTATCGCTAAACGCTCTAACCAATGATCAATAGCTTGATCTACTTCTTTCTTCGACATTCCTTCTAATCTACCAAAATATCGCAACTGATCTATTACTCTACTTTTTGTATATAAACCTCTTTCTTCTGGTAAATACCCAATTGTTACGCCACTATCCCCAAATGCTTTTCCATCCCACGTAATCGTACCTTCATTAGGCGTTAATAATCCGAGAAGCATTTTGATTGTTGTTGTTTTCCCTGCACCATTTCGTCCAAGTAATCCTAGTACTTCACCTTTTGGTAACGAAATTTGCAAACCGTTAACTGCTTTTGATTCCCCAAATTGTTTCGTTAAGTTTTGAATTTGTAAACTCAAAGTATAAAGCCTCCCCTTTAGTATCATTCGTACTCTCTTTCAAAGACTATGTTTATTCAAGAAAAAATATAGCACTACACTTCATCCTCTTATATGTAAACACCGTCATTAATCCATCATTTGTTCTATTTAGTTAAAATTGTAAATAACAAAACTCTTTTTGTCAATTATAATTGTCATTACGACAATAAAACTTGTCAAAATAACTATTATTATTTTGCTCATCTTTCTAATATAGGACATACTACTATATATACAAAAGACAATATGCAAATGTTCATATAAAAATATTATATTTTAATATATAATATAAAATGATTTTCTAACATCAAGGAGGGTACATATGAAGATGAAGAGGGGCATTACCACTCTATTATCTGTAGCGGTTCTATCTACATCACTTGTAGCATGTTCAGGAACACCAGAGAAAACAGTGGCGAAAGAAGAGAAAGTAAAATTAACAGAACAGCAATTAATGGCTGATTTATGGTATCAAACAGCTGGCGAAACGAAAGCACTTTACTACCAAGGGTACAATATCGGTCAATTAAAGCTTGATGCAGTTCTTGCAAAAGGGACAGAGAAAAAACCTGCTATCGTACTTGATTTAGACGAAACTGTTTTAGATAACAGTCCTCATCAAGCAATGAGCGTAAAAACAGGCAAAGGCTATCCTTACAAATGGGATGATTGGATTAATAAAGCTGAGGCTGAAGCCCTTCCAGGCGCAATTGATTTCTTAAAATATACAGAGTCTAAAGGTGTAGATATTTACTACATCTCAAATCGTAAAACGAACCAACTAGATGCAACAATTAAAAATCTTGAGCGTGTAGGTGCTCCTCAAGCAACGAAAGAACATATATTACTACAAGATCCGAAAGAAAAAGGAAAAGAAAAACGCCGTGAACTCGTTTCTCAAACCCATGATATTGTCTTATTCTTCGGTGATAACTTATCTGATTTCACAGGTTTTGATGGAAAATCTGTAAAAGATCGTAACCAAACAGTAGAAGATTCAAAAGCACAATTTGGTGAGAAATTCATTATTTTCCCGAATCCAATGTATGGCGATTGGGAAGGCGCTTTATATGATTATGATTTCAAAAAATCAGATGCAGAAAAAGATAAAATCCGTCGCAACAACTTAAAATCATTTGAAGTAAAATAAAAGAGGATGGCATTCGCCATCCTCTTTATTTTACTTTCTCTGTTAAAGGCAAGATAAACACTTCCACACGTCTATTCTTTGCCTTTCCTTCTTGTGTATCGTTTGGAGCAATTGAACGGTATTCTCCGTATCCAATCGCACTAAATTTTTCTGGTTGTAATTCTTTATTTTGCAGTAATACTTGCATAAAATTAACTGCCCGCTGCGTACTTAATTCCCAATTCGACGCAAACTGCGCATTCGCAATAGGGACATTATCCGTATGACCCGATACTGTAATTTCACGAGGTGACGCTGAAACAAGTAAGCTAGACATCTCTTTCGCAATCCCTAAAGATTCTAATTTCACATCTGCTTTCCCCGAATCAAACAGTATATTTTCTAATATTGTCACCATTAATCCCTTTTCAGTTAATTTAGTTTGAAAAGAAGAGGATAATTGTTTTTCATTAATATATTGATCAATCTTTTTTTGTAATGCTTTCAATTCATCCATCTCTTTTTTTTCTTTAGCTCTAGCTTCTTCTTGTTTTTTTGCTTGTTCTGCCTCAAGGCTACTTGCTGATAATTCTTTTTCCTCATTTGGCTTTTGATCACTTAAAAATTCTTTGTTACCTGTTCCCCCAGCTAATTCACTTCGAAAAGCAACTGCCATCTGTTTAAACTTCGCAGCATCTATACTACTCATTGCGAATAAAACGATAAACAATGCAAATAACAACGTTAACATATCAGAATATGGAATTAACCACGTTTCATCGATATGCTCATCATGTTTTTTCTTTTTGCCTCTTCTATTTTTCTTACTCCGCATTTTTTTCTGCTCCTTTTTCTAGCTTTTTACGCTCAGTTGCAGAAAGTGCACCTAAAATGCGGTTCTTCATAATAAACGGATATGTACCTTCTTGTAACATTAATAAACAATCAATGATTAAACGTTTTTTCTCAATTTCAGCTGAAGATTTTTGCTTTAACTTATTTGCAAATGGATGCCATAATACATAACCTGAAAAAATACCAAAAATCGTTGCAATAAACGCACCCGAAATAGCATGACCTAACTTTTCAATATCAGTTAAGTTACCAAGCGCAGCTACAAGACCGATAACAGCACCTAAAACTCCTAATGTCGGTGCATACGTACCAGCTTGTGAAAAAATAGCAGCTCCCTTTGCATGTCTTTCTTCAATTGCCTCTAATTCAGATTCCAAAATCTGCTCTAAATCTTCTGCGGATACGCCATCAATCACAAATTTCATACCGCGCAAAAGAAATTCATCTTGAATTTTGTCTAATTGTTGCTCTAAAGACAAAATACCGTATTTTCTACTTTCAGATGTCCAATGAACAAATAATTCTAGCAACTGTTCATAACTTAAATCCTTTTTATTTGAACCAAAAAGAACTTTAAATAGTTTTGGAACCCTTTTTAGTTGATTCATCGGAAATGCAATACATACTGCAGCAAATGTACCGATAAAAATAATTAATGCTGCGGCAGGATTTAATAAGGCTGTTACGTCAGCGCCCTTGACGACCATCCCTACTACCACTGCTAAAAATCCTAAAACAAGTCCAATAATTGTTGCAAAATCCATTCCCATTCACTCCTAGTCTATACAAGAAGTTCTTTATTCTCGATAATCGCTACATCTTCTTATGTATATATATTACATAAAAAATGCAATTCATGAAAGATAAGAAATGAATTATATAAAAAAATACTACAAATTCACACATTTTCTGACATTTTCTTTGCATTTCTATTACGTTATGACTCTTATATTCCTTTTCCAACAAACTAGACTTATAATAAAAAAACGCTACACATTTTATTAAGAAGGGACTGTGGTTACAAGGCATTATGAAAAAGATAATAATTATTTCTGCCACTACTATTGTAATCGGTATCACATCTTTCACTTACTTTGGTTCTAAATCACCACTACATAATGAAGCGAAAGCTGTCGAAAGTCAAAAACATACTAATCACCCAAAAGAAGAGATTCCTGCTTTTCCAAAAGCTGATCATAATGCAAAGAAAATAGACAATAACTTTTCAGTTGTAACAAATCCAAAATCTAATCTTGTCTTAATTAATAAACATCGAAAACTACCAGATGGATACATTCCTGAAGACTTAACGAGACCAAACGTACCATTTGCTAGTCCAAAAGATAAAGAAAAAACATTGCTACGCAAAGATGCTGCAGAGGCACTTGAAAACATGTTCAAAGCTGCGAAAAAAGAAGGGCTTGATTTTACAGCTGTATCTGGTTATCGTTCATACAAACGCCAAAAATCGTTGCATGATACATACGTTAGGCGTCAAGGAAAAGCTGAGGCTAATTCAGTAAGCGCAATTCCTGGTACGAGTGAACACCAAACGGGTTTAGCAATGGATATTAGTTCAAAAACAGCTAAATTTCAATTAGAGCCTATTTTCGGGGAGACAGCAGAAGGAAAATGGGTCGCGGAACACGCTCATGAATTCGGCTTTGTCATTCGTTACTTAGAAGATAAAACAGATACAACAGAATATGCATATGAACCATGGCACTTACGCTACGTTGGTAATCCATACGCTACATACCTATATAAACATCACTTAACATTAGAAGAAGCGATGGAAGACAAAAAATAAGAGAGCAAATTGCTCTCTTATTTTTCTTTCACTCTATCATTGTAGTAATTTCTTCTTCCATTCTTCAGGCCATGGTTCGCCTCTTCCTGTTTTTTTCGACGCTTGAACCATCATTCCACGACCTACTAAACAAACCTCTCCTTCTGCATTCTTCACCATATAATGTAGATCTAAAGAAGAGTTCCCAACCGATCCTGCCTTTACATACACCTTCAACTGTTCATCAAAATATATTTGCTTAATAAAATTACATTGTAAATCCGCAACAACGATCATCGTTTCTGATGATGCATGTGTCCACTCTTGCATAAATCCAAGTTCTTTAAACAACGCGATACGAGCTTCTTCAAAATAAGTAAAAGCAACGACATTATTTACATGTCCAAACATATCTACTTCACCAAAACGAACCTTTACAGGATTGTAAAATGAAAAACCACTTTCCCATTTCTCGAAGTCTTCAATATAAGAAATTCTCTTCAACGCTATCTCCCCTTCCTGCCAAAAAAAACAGAATAAACTGAAAAATGAAGTTATAAATATTGCCCCTTCAAGATGAAGAGGCAATATTTATTAATAGTTATTATCGCTACCAAAGAAATCTTTGAACGATTGAATTGTTGTATCACGGTTTAATGCCGCAATTGAAGTTGTTAAAGGAATACCCTTCGGACATGACTGCACACAGTTTTGAGAGTTACCACAGTTTGCTAGTCCTCCATCTCCCATAATTGCACGTAAGCGATCTGCTTTATGCATTTCACCCGTTGGATGTGAGTTGAATAAACGAGCTTGTGATAACGGCGCTGGTCCAATAAAGTCAGACTTACTGTTTACGTTTGGACATGATTCTAAGCAAACACCACATGTCATACATTTTGAAAGCTCATAAGCCCATTGACGCTTTTTCTCAGGCATTCTTGGTCCTGGACCTAAGTCATACGTACCATCAATTGGAATCCAAGCTTTAACGCGTTTTAGAGCATTAAACATGCGACTGCGGTCAACTTGTAAATCACGTACAACTGGGAATGTCTTCATCGGCTTTAAGCGAATTGGCTGTTCTAATTGGTCAATAAGAGCCGTACATGATTGACGTGGCTTTCCGTTAATAACCATCGAACATGCACCGCATACTTCCTCTAAGCAGTTCATATCCCATGCGATCGGAGTTGTTTGGTTTCCTTTTGAATCAACAGGATTACGACGAATTTCCATAAGCGCCGAAATAATATTCATATTAGGACGATATGGAATTTCAAACTCTTGGTCAAACTCTTGTGCATCTGGTCCATCTTGTCTCGTAATGATGAGGCGGATTGTTTTCTCAGACATGTTGTTTATCCCCCTTCTCTTCACCCTTAGCAGCTACATCATGTTTTGAAGAATAATCACGTTTACGTGGTTTAATTAATGAAACATCAACGTCTTCGTAATGGAATGCTGGTGCATTTCCTTCTCCTTCAAATTTTGCCATAGTAGTTTTTAAGAAGTTTGCATCATCACGATTTGGGAATTCAGGTTTGTAATGCGCCCCGCGGCTCTCATTACGGTTATATGCGCCAATTGTAATAACACGTGCTAACTCAAACATATTTGCAAGTTGACGTGTAAATGAAGCACCTTGGTTACTCCATCTCGCTGTATCGTTAATGTTAATACGTTTGTAACGATCCATTAACTCTTCAATTTTCGCATCTGTTTCTAATAACTTTTTATTTTCACGAACTACTGTAACGTTATCTGTCATCCATTCTCCAAGCTCTTTATGAAGAACATATGCATTTTCATTACCATCCATCGTTAAAATATTGTTAAATTTCTCTGTTTCGATTAATTCATTTTGCTCATATACAGTAGATGAAACAGCATCTGATGATTTAGAAAGACCTTTCATATATTCAATTGCGTTTGGTCCTGCTACCATACCACCGTAAATTGCTGATAATAGTGAGTTTGCACCAAGGCGGTTACCACCGTGCATAGAATAATCACACTCACCTGCTGCAAATAAACCTGGAATACTAGTCATTTGCTTATAGTCAACCCATAGTCCACCCATTGAATAGTGAACAGCTGGGAAGATTTTCATTGGTAGTTTACGAGGATCATCCCCTGTAAATTTCTCATAGATTTCAATAATTCCACCAAGTTTAATATCTAGTTCTTTCGGATCTTTATGAGAAAGATCTAAGTACACCATGTTTTCACCGTTAATACCTAGTTTTTGCTCTACGCAAACATCAAAGATTTCACGCGTTGCGATATCACGAGGTACAAGGTTTCCGTAAGCCGGATATTTTTCTTCTAAGAAGTACCATGGTTTACCATCTTTATATGTCCAAACACGTCCACCTTCACCACGTGCAGATTCACTCATAAGACGTAATTTATCGTCTCCAGGAATTGCCGTTGGGTGAATTTGAATGAACTCACCATTTGCATAATATGCACCTTGTTGATATACAGCAGAAGCTGCTGTACCTGTATTAATAATGGAGTTTGTTGATTTTCCGAAAATGATACCAGGGCCCCCTGTTGCCATAATCACGGCATCAGCTCCGAAACTTTTAATCTCCATAGTTTGTAAGTCTTGTGCAACGATTCCTCGGCACACACCTTCATCATCAACAACAGCTCGTAAGAAATCCCAGCCTTCATATTTCGTTACAAGTCCTGCTACTTCGTGACGACGTACTTGCTCATCTAATGCGTAAAGTAATTGCTGTCCAGTTGTTGCACCAGCAAATGCTGTACGGTGATGTTGCGTTCCACCAAATCGACGGAAATCAAGAAGTCCTTCTTCCGTACGGTTGAACATAACACCCATACGGTCCATTAAATGAATGATACCAGGTGCTGCTTCACACATTGCTTTAACTGGTGGTTGGTTCGCTAAGAAGTCCCCACCATAAATTGTATCGTCAAAGTGGATCCATGGAGAATCCCCTTCACCTTTCGTATTTACGGCACCGTTAATTCCGCCCTGAGCACATACAGAATGTGAACGTTTTACTGGTACTAAAGAAAACAGTTCAACATTTACTCCTGCTTCTGCCGCTTTAATCGTTGCCATTAAGCCAGCCAAGCCACCGCCGACTACTATAAGTTTCCCTTTCATGCTCTCCCACTCCTTACTGATTTGCTAGCTGTGGATCGATGAACGCTAATAATGCACTCACACCTACATAAGATAGACCTAAGAAAATAGCTAATGTTACATAAGTAGAGATTCTTTGTGAACGTGGAGATACTGTAATTCCCCAGCTGATGCAGAATGTCCATAGTCCATTTGCAAAGTGGAAAATTGTTGAAACAACACCAACTAAGTAGAATGCAAACATAGCTGGATTGTTTAAAATATCTGCCATCATATCATAGTTTACCTCTTTACCTAACATTGCTTGAATACGAGTTTCCCAGACGTGCCAAGAAATGAAAATCAGCGTAACGATACCTGAAATTCTTTGGAAAACGAACATCCAGTTACGGAAATAACCGTAAGAAACCGCATTGTTCTTAGCTGTAAATGCAATATATAAGCCATATATAGCATGGTACAGTATCGGTAAAAAGATGATGAAAATTTCTAGCGCATACCGGAATGGAAGGAGCTCCATAAAGCCTGCAGCTTTGTTAAAAGCCTCTGCTCCTCTTGTTGCAAAGTTGTTTACAATTAGATGTTGCGTCAAAAAGACACCAACCGGGATGACCCCCATTAATGAGTGCCACTTACGAAACGTATACTCGCGGCCTTTCATGTCCCCATTACCCCCTTGAATGTTTGACTGCTGTTTTCAGATTAATTTATAACAATAATGTTTTTTCACTATTGGCATAAGAAAAACTGAAAAAATTATTCGAAATATTTCAGCATAATTTGATAACAAGTTCATTTTACCCCTATTTTTGTCGAAGCGTCAAGAAAACGTATACATAATTTGCATATAATTTGGCAATTCTTTTTTTCTTCTTAGATATTCAGATTTCCCTAAAGAAAAATCTGTTTTTATAAATGAAAAATGTTATATAATAATCCCTATAGAAAGAGGGGAATATTGTGAGTAAAAATACAATCGATATAACATCTTTAGAAGATGTTTCATTGAACGCCTTCGCTTATGAATTGCTACGTGAAGAATTACTACCTGATTTAATCGGCAACGATTTAGATGGTATTTTATACTGGTCTGGTAGAAACCTTGCAAGAAAATATCCGCTAGAAACAATTGAAGAAGTCATTCAGTTCTTTGAAAAAGCTGGCTGGGGCACTTTAAGCATTATTGAACATAAGCGTCGTGAAATGCAGTTCCAACTTAAAGGCACACTCATTGCAGAACGTCAAAAACAAAAACGACATTCTTCTTATCAACTAGAAGCTGGATTCATCGCTGAACAAATTCAAAAGCAACGGAACGTCGTTGCAGAGTCATACGAAGAAAAGAAAAAACGTTCTGACTCTATTACATTTCTTGTAAAATGGGATATAAAAGATCTCATTGAAGTGTAAGCATTACCTACAGTCAACTAGACATATCAGTTTAGTTGACTTTTTTGTATTTTCATTCAGATGCATTTATTTTAAATCTTCAGAAATTATACCAAAAAACAGAAGACGTTGTAAACTACAACGTCTTCTTATCTGTTAAATACGTATAAATCGTCTCCGCGACATTTTTCGGCATACCCGCTTCGACAAATTCCTCTATAGAAGCTTCTTTCATCTTCTTTAATGAACCAAAATGTTTTAACAATACCTTTTTCCGTTTATCACCTATTCCTGGAATGTCATCCAATGCTGATTGAATGACAGATTTCCCATGTAATTGACGATGGAATGTAATCGCAAATCGATGCACCTCATCTTGAATACGCTGCAATAAATAAAATTCTTGGCTATTTCTCTCAAGCATCACAGGTTCCGGTGGGTCCCCAATAATTAAATGGGAGGTTTTATGTTTATCATCTTTCACAAGACCTGCCATCGGAATATATAATCCGAGCTCATTCTCTAGAATATCACTTGCAGCCGCTAGATGGCCTTTTCCTCCATCAATAATAATCAAATCAGGTAAAGGTAAATTTTCTTTAAGGGCCCTTGTATAACGGCGCCTCACAACTTCTCTCATAGACTCATAATCGTCTGGTCCTTGAACCGTTTTAATTTTATATTTTCGATACTCTTTCTTCGCCGGTTTCCCATCGATAAAAGCAATCATTGCAGAAACAGGATTTGTTCCTTGAATATTTGAGTTATCAAACGCTTCAATACGATACGGCGTTTCAATCCCAAGCTGCTTCCCTAAATGATCTACTGCTTTAATCGTTCGTTCTTCATCACGTTCAATTAAGTAAAACTTCTCTTCAAGAGCAATTTTCGCGTTTTTATTTGCTAATTCTACAAGGTCTTTTTTCTTACCACGTTTCGGCTGTGTCGCTTCTACTTCTAAAAAGCGCTCTACTAATTCCGAGTCTATACTTCCTGGAACGACGATTTCCTTCGGCTTAAAATGACTACTGTTTTCATAAAATTGGCCGATAAATGTTAAAAAACCCTCTTCTGGTTCATCGTAAATTGGAAACATAGAAACATCACGTTCAATTAGCTTTCCTTTTCGAACGAAGAAAACTTGAACACACATCCATCCTTTATCCACTGCATATCCAAACACATCACGATCCACTAAGTCACTCATAATCATCTTTTGTTTTTCCATAATCGCATCAATATGAGCAATTTGATCACGCAACTCTTTTGCACGTTCAAACTCTAGTTTCTCTGAGGCCTCATACATTTTTACTTCTAATTCTGAACGAACTTCTTTATGTCCACCATTTAAAAACTTAATAATTGCATCTACAATTTCTTTATTTTGTTCTTCCGTCACTTCTTTCACACACGGCGCTAAGCATTGACCCATATGATAATACAAACAAACTTTATCTGGCATATTCGTACATTTCCGAAGTGGATACATACGATCTAGCAGTTTTTTCGTTTCATGAGCAGATTGTGCATTTGGATAAGGACCAAAATACTTTCCTTTATCCTTTTTTACATTTCGAGTAATGAGTAAGCGCGGTTGCTTCTCCGCCGTAATTTTAATAAAAGGATATGTTTTATCATCTTTTAATTGAATATTATATTTCGGATCATATTTTTTAATTAGATTTAACTCTAAAATAAGTGCTTCTAAATTCGAAGAGGTTACAATATATTCAAAATCAACAATTTCTCCTACAAGCCGCAGTGTTTTCCCATCATGTGAACCAGTAAAGTACGAGCGCACACGATTTTTAAGCACTTTTGCCTTTCCAACATATATAACCGTTCCTTGCTTATCTTTCATCAAATAACAACCAGGTTGATCTGGTAAAATAGCCAACTTCTCTTTCAAATGTTCGTGCACTCGTCTCCCTCCATTTCTACATACTTAGCATTTTTATTTTCCCTTGAAAACATACTATGCTCAAACACCCAACATACGTTCTTTTATTGTAACGGAAAGACTGTAAAAAAGAAAATAAAAAAAGCTACCAACTGGTAGCTTTTTTATTTTAGAAATGTTTAGAAACTAATTCTACTAACGCTTCTTTCGGTTTGTAACCTAACGTTTGATCAACTACTTTACCGTCTTTTAATACGAAAAGAGCTGGAATGCTCATTACTTCGAATTGACGAGCAGTTTCTTGGTTCTCATCAACATCTACTTTTACTACTTTTACTTTTTCTCCTAGTTCTGCATCGATCTCCTCTAATACAGGAGCGATCATTTTACAAGGTCCACACCAAGGTGCCCAGAAATCTAATAATACAACACCTTCGCTAGTTTCAGCTGCGAAGCTTTGGTCATTTGCGTTTACAATTGCCATTTTATTTCCTCCTTCAAGTATATTCTACCAAGAGTATATCATTAACTTATATACGTGGCGAATAATATGTATCGTTATGTATTGTAACAAAAAAATGTTCCTTTATACTATATAAAAATATGGATTAAATACTAAAAAGATGAGAGACAGGGGATCTCTCACCTTTTTCTATATATAGGGGTACTTCACTTGGAACTCAAGGGTACTTAAATCATGAATGTACTTTTAACTTTTTAAACTCTTCTGTTAAAAGAGGTACAACTTCGAACAAGTCACCAACAATACCGTAGTCAGCTACTTTGAAGATACTTGCTTCTGGATCTTTATTAATCGCAACGATTATTTTTGAGTTAGACATACCTGCTAAATGCTGAATCGCACCAGAAATACCACATGCAATGTATAAGTCTGGCGTAACAACTTTACCAGTTTGACCAATTTGTAATGAGTACTCACAGTATTCAGCGTCACAAGCACCACGAGATGCCCCAACAGCGCCGCCTAGTACGTCAGCTAACTCTTTTAATGGTTTAAATCCTTCTTCACTCTTCACACCGCGTCCGCCAGCGATAATAACTTTCGCTTCAGAAAGATCCACACCTTCTGCTGTTTTACGGACAACATCTTGAATAATTGTACGTAAATCTTTCACATCAACTGTAATAGAAGATACGTCACCGCTGCGAGACTCATCTTTTTCCAGAGTTGCAATGTTATTTGGACGCACTGTCGCAAATAAGATGCCGTCTGTTACAATCTTCTTCTCGAATGCTTTACCAGAGTAAATTGGACGAGTGAAGATAACATTTCCACCTTCAACCTCTAAAGCAGTTACGTCAGAAACTAAACCAGCTTCAAGCTTCGCTGCTAATTTTGGTGATAAATCTTTACCAAGTGCCGTATGTCCAAAGACAATACCTTCTGGATTTTCTTCAGCATGTACAGCTAAAAACGCTTGTGCATAACCATCAGATGTATATGATTTTAATTTATCATTTTCAACTGTCACAACGCGATCTGCACCGTAATGAATCAATTCATTTGCAAAAGAGGCAACGCTGTCTCCAATTAGAAGACCTACTACTTCACCGCCTTCTGCAATTGTTTTTGCTGCTGCTACCGCTTCAAACGAAACGTTACGTAGCGATCCATCACGAACTTCACCCATTACTAATACTTTACGAGCCATAGATTTTCCCTCCTGCATATATAATTTCGTATTTTATTAGATTACTTTCGCTTCTGTATGGAGCAACGATACAAGTTCTTTTACTTGATCTTGCAGCTCGCCTTGTAACACTTTTCCTGCATCTTTCTTAGGAGGCAAATAGATTTCAATTGTTTTTGTCTTTGCTTCCACATCATCTTCTTCTAAATCTAAATCATCTAATTCTAATTCTTCTAGTGGCTTTTTCTTCGCTTTCATAATACCTGGAAGCGATGGGTAACGAGGTTCATTTAAACCTTGCTGTGCTGTTACTAAAACTGGTAATGAAGTTGCAATCACTTCTGTATCACCTTCAACATCACGCTCAATCTTCACATTTGTACCGTCAATTTCAAGTTTTGTAATTGTCGTTACATATGGAATATTTAACGCTTCAGCTACGCGTGGCCCTACTTGTCCAGATGCACCATCAATTGCAACGTTTCCGCCTAAAATTAAATCTGCATCTTTATCTTTTAAATACTCAGCAAGTACTTTTGCTGTCGTGAACTGGTCACCATTTTCTACATCATCTTCAATATTAATTAATACCGCTTTATCACAGCCCATTGCTAATGCAGTACGAAGTTCTTTCTCACTATCTTCGCCACCGACTGTTACAACTGTAACTTCTCCACCTTGTGCGTCTCTTACTTGAATTGCTTCTTCAATTGCATATTCATCGTAAGGGTTGATGATGAATTCCGCTTCGCCATCGTAAATTGCACCGTTTTTAATTACGATTTTTTCTTCTGTATCAAATGTTCGTTTCATGAGTACGTAGATGTTCATTCCATTTACCCCCTTGTTTTTCAGAAAGATTCTATCAATTTTAATTTTCTGTTAATTTATATTAAAAAAATAATTGAACTACCTGCCACTAAATGAAGGTTTACGCTTTTCTAAAAATGCGGCTACACCTTCTCTTCCATCTTCACTCGTAAATACTTCACCAAAAATTTGTGATTCACGTTGTACACCTTCATAGTAATGAGACGATTTTGTCGTTTGCAATAACTCTAGTACAGCACGAGTTGTTGCTGGACTTTTTCCAGCAATTTGTTTTGCAACTTTAAGCGTATCATCTAAAAATGATTCTTCAGAGAACAATCCGTTAACAAGTCCCCACTTTAATGCTTCTGCACCAGTAATTGGTGTACTTGTTAACATCATTTCACAAGCTTTCGCTTTCCCAACATAACGTGGTAAGCGCTGTGTACCTGCAAAGCCAGGAATTAATCCAAGTGTTAATTCAGGTAAACCAAGTTTTGCACTTTCAGTTGCAAAGCGCATGTGGCAAGACATAGCAAACTCAAGGCCGCCGCCCAGTGCCGCTCCATGAATTGCCGCAATAACTGGTTTTGAACATTTTTCAACACGCTCAAACGTAACTTGTCCAAGCTGTGCTAATTCTGTTGCTTGCTTCGCTTCAGTAACAGATGTAAATTCTTTAATATCTGCTCCTGCTGAGAAGAAACGTCCTTCACCGTGAATAACAACAACACGAATGTTATCATCCTTTTCCACTTGATCAATTAATTCAGTAACGTCATGCATAACTTGTGAAGACATCGCATTCGCTGGTGCGTGATTTAACGTCGCCACCGCGATATGATCTTCAACTCTTACAGATAGGAATTTCAACATGATCCCTCCCATTATTGACGATAACCACAAGCTGCAATAAGTAGCCCGTGTACCGTTTTTGAAAGTGCGACCAGATCATACTTATGATCGCTCATTACCCAATTGGTCACAACTTCATCTACTGTTCCAAAGATCATTTGTCTTGCCACGCGAACATTTAAATCTGCTTGAAATTCACCTTGTTTTATACCAGTCTCTAAAATCTCATCCATAACTTGTAAGTAGCCTTTTAATACTTCATTTATTTTAAGGCGCAAGTCTTGATTGGACTGCCTTAGCTCTAATTGCGTAACGATAGCAAGCGGATCATTTTGCGACAACAGCAAGAAGTGCGTTTCTACCAACATGAATAACTTCGATACAGCGCTTTCAATTCCTGCTGTTTTTTGACGAATTGTTTCGACAAATTCTCCCATCTTCTCTTGGAATAAGGATATTAATATATCTTCTTTATTTTTAAAATATAAATAAATCGTGCCATCAGCTACCCCAGCTTGCTTTGCGATTTTAGAAACTTGCGCTTGGTGGTACCCATTCTCCGCAATCACAATGACTGCCGCATCAATAATTTGATTGTATTTCGGTCTATTTTTCTTCACTTTACTGTCCCCTTCAAGAAGATGACTGAATGAATAGTCATTCATATTCTTATAATACTGACTATTTAGAAAAGTGTCAATCCTATTTTTTCAAAAAGAAAGGGCCTTAGCCCGTTTGCTCATCCTCATTCTTTCTCTTCTCTTCATCTATTAGAACACGGCGCAAAATTTTCCCTACTGTCGTTTTCGGCAATTCATCTCTAAACTCATATACTTTCGGCACTTTATAAGCCGCTAAATATTTACGTGCAAACTGATTTAATTCTTCCTCAGAGCATTCCGTACCTTCTTTTAACACAACAAATGCTTTAACTGTCTCTCCTCGGTACGGATCTGGAACTCCAATTGTCACTACTTCTTGCACTTTTTCATGCTCATATAATACTTCTTCAACTTCACGAGGATACACATTAAATCCACTCGCGACAATCATATCTTTCTTGCGATCTTTTACATAGAAGAATCCATCTTCATCCATGTAGCCAACATCACCTGTATGGAGCCAGCCATCTTGCAATACAGCCGCTGTTTCCTCTGGCTTATTCCAATATCCTTTCATAATTTGAGGGCCTTTCACTACAATTTCACCTATTTCTCCTGGCGGTAATGCCTCACCAGTTTCAAGCGACATAATGATTGCTTCTGTATCTGGCCACGGAACTCCGATGCTACCTGGCACTCGCTTTTCCCATAAAAAATTACTATGTGTAACCGGAGAGGATTCTGTTAAACCATATCCCTCTACTAGTTTACCACCTGTAACTTTTTCGAACTTTTCCTGTACTTCTACTGGCAGTGGTGCTGATCCACTAATACAAGCACGAATAGAAGAAATATCGTATTCTTTTAAAAGCGGACTATTTAAAAGAGCGATATAAATAGTTGGTGCCCCTGGAAACAATGTCACTTTATGCTTCTTAATCGCTTCAAAAACCATTTTCATATCAAACTTTGGAATAAGGACCATTTTGTATCCTTGCATAATACTTAAATTCATAACAGCTGTCATACCATAAACATGGAAAAATGGAAGAACCCCAAGAACGACTTCTTCTCCTTCTTTGCAATTATATAACCATTGAACTCCCATTAACGTGTTAGAGACGAGGTTTTTATGCGTTAACATAACTCCTTTCGGAAATCCGGTTGTTCCTCCTGTGTACTGTAAAAGAGCTAGATCATTTTCAGGATCACAAGGCACCTCAACATTCGTATTCACTTCTTTTTCTACTGAATTCCAAAGATGAATCGTTTCACTCTCTGATACTTTCACAACTAAATTCGACTGTTTTTTCTGCACAAATGGATACAATAGATTTTTAGGGAATGGTAAAAAGTCTGCAATACGAGTTACGATAATATGCTCAATTTTTGTAGCAGATTGAACATTCGTTACTCTTGGAAACACTAAATCGAGACAAAGAATTACTTTTGCTCCCGAGTCATGAAGCTGATATTCTAATTCCCTTTCTGTATACAGTGGATTGGTTTGTACTACGATACCTCCCGCAAGTAATGTACCGTAATAACCAATTACAGCTTGCGGACAATTCGGCAACATAATAGCAACTCGATCACCCTTTTCCACACCGAGTTTTTGAAGATAATTTGCAAACCGCTTCACCTTATCATGGAAGTCCGAAAACGTAATATCCTTCCCTAAAAAGTGAAGCGCTTTCTTTTCTGGGTAGCGAGAAGCCATCTGTTCTACATATCTATGAAGCGGCTGAATATCATAAGAAATCGTACTCGGAATTTCCTCTGGATAACTTTTCAACCATGGTTTTTCCACCTTCATTCCCCCTTCAAATACATAAAAAATAAATGAATGTTCATTCATGATGGTTATTTTCATTATATTATAGTCACCATAACGTTACAATCATAATATTCTGACTTTTATATAACTATGCTTTACTTCATTAACTTCTTATTATATGTAGAAACTCTCTTAATCTTAAAAGAGTAAGAGAGTTTGTCATTAACTTAATCTTATAATTGTTAATACCGCTCCTGGGGTAGTTGTTGATAATGTCGCAACAGCTAACAAACCAAATAATTGTAAGCTAATAGCATCTCCTGCTGCAAGAGTTGTAATAATTGTTGCACTAAATGATGTGGTTGCTACCGCAGGAGAATTTATCGTCCCAGCAAGTGCCCCTCCATTAATTGTAATCCGTGAACTGACTAATAATGAAGCCGTTATATTAATTGTATATGAAATATAATAATTACCAGCATTTGCAACCGTAAATACTGTGTTTCCACCAGAAACAGTAATTCCTGGACCGATGTTTTGATTATTCGGAAGCGGGACATTCGTTCCACCAAGAACTACCGATATCGCTGTTCCCGACGTATTATTTGCAAATGCATATGTCGCCGTGATACTTGTACCTGTAGCCCCGGTTGAACCCGTTGAGCCCGTCGCTCCTGTTGCTCCTGTCGGACCGGTTGAACCCGTCGTTCCCGTTGGACCTGTTGAGCCTGTTGAGCCTGTTGCTCCCGTTGGGCCTGTCACTCCTGTTGAACCCGTTGCCCCGGTTGCTCCCGTTGGACCCGTTGCTCCTGTTGGGCCTGTTGCTCCTGTTGAACCTGTCGCTCCTGTTGGGCCTGTTGCTCCTGTTGAACCTGTTACTCCCGTCGCCCCCGTTGGGCCTGTTGCCCCTGTTATTCCTGTTATTCCTGTTACTCCCGTCGCCCCCGTTGGGCCTGTTGCCCCTGTTATTCCTGTTATTCCTGTTACTCCCGTCGCCCCCGTTGGGCCTGTTGCCCCTGTTATTCCTGTTATTCCTGTTACTCCCGTCGCCCCCGTTGGGCCTGTTGCCCCTGTTATTCCTGTTATTCCTGTCGCTCCCGTTGGGCCTGTTGCTCCTGTTATTCCTGTCGCTCCCGTTGGACCTGTTGCTCCTGTTATTCCTGTCGCTCCCGTTGGACCTGTGTCGCCTGTTACTCCTGTCGCCCCCATTGGGCCTGTGCCACCTGTTGCTCCCGTTGGGCCTGCGCCACCTGTTGCTCCTGTTGCCCCCGTCGGACCGGTTGGACCAACCTTAGGAACTGTCCCATCGCAACTAAAACAGCATGAATCAACATGTACACCATTTTGATTATTACACCCACAATATCCATTTACGTTATTGCTCCATGAAGACATGTTGATCACTTCCTTTACATTCGATCTTTTTAGCGCAATCACCGACTTAAAAAACACCTATCTAAATAACAAAGAAATACTTTGCCTAGTCGGGGATAAAACACAGATTTCCTCCATACATTCTAGTAATTATTACATGCGATTCACTCTCCTTTTGCTTGTACTTTCGCCTTATCTCCACAGACTATTAACAATACACATTACACTATCGTACACAGCCACTTTCCCATTTAAACTTTCCACATTCGCCAATATTTTTAGTAAAGAGGCTTATTCTTCATAAATAGCGACTATAATATATAAAAATCCGTATAATTCGTTATTTTTCGTCAAAATTTTAAAAATATATTGACACTTAAAATACCCTCATAGTATGATTTGGGTGTTGTAATTGATAACCATTTTCACTTATGGTACTAGTTACAAAAAACACTTAATTTGGGGGCAGAAGATGAAGAAAATTCTCAGTATTTTCATAGTAGTTCTTCTATTCGCTGTTGGATGTGGACAGCAAAAAGAGGAGAAAAAAGAAACAAAAGCGGACAATAAAAATCAAGCTATAACAATTAAACACGCTGAAGGGGAAACGAAGTTAGATAAACCAGCAAAAAAAGTAGTTGTACTTGAGTGGGTATATTCTGAAGACTTATTAGCACTTGGTGTTCAGCCAGTAGGGATGGCAGACATTAAGAATTATAATAAATGGGTAAATACAAAAACAAAACCGAGTAAAGATGTTGTAGATGTAGGGACACGTCAACAACCAAACTTAGAAGAAATTAGCCGTTTAAAACCAGACTTAATTATTACAGCTTCATTCCGTGGTAAAGCAATTAAAAATGAATTAGAGCAAATTGCACCAACAGTTATGTTTGATCCATCAACAAGCAATAACGATCACTTTGCTGAAATGACAGAAACATTTAAACAAATTGCAAAAGCAGTTGGAAAAGAAGAAGAAGGTAAAAAAGTATTAGCTGATATGGATAAAGCATTCGCTGATGCAAAAGCAAAAATTGATAAAGCAGACTTAAAAGATAAAAACATCGCAATGGCACAAGCATTTACTGCTAAAAACGTACCAACATTCCGTATCTTAACTGAAAATTCTTTAGCTTTACAAGTTACAAAAAAATTAGGTCTAACAAATACTTTTGAAGCAGGAAAATCTGAGCCAGATGGTTTTAAACAAACAACTGTAGAATCATTACAAAGTGTACAAGATTCAAACTTCATTTACATTGTAGCGGATGAAGATAACATTTTTGACACGCAACTAAAAGGCAACCCTGCTTGGGAAGAATTAAAGTTCAAAAAAGAAAACAAAATGTATAAATTAAAAGGCGACACTTGGATTTTCGGTGGTCCTGAGTCTGCAACATCTTTAGCAACACAAGTAGCAGATGTAATGACAGCGAAGAAGTGATTACACGATGAATAGCCTAAAACATACACTTCGAGCAAGTCTTGTATTCGGAGGAGGAGCAGCTCTCTTGCTCCTCCTTTTCTTTATTCATATCGGACAAGGTCAAGCAAACATTTCCTATAGTATGATTATTGATGCTCTTATCTCACCGAACCAATCGCTAGAACATCAAACTTTAATCATGCTTCGATTACCTAGAGCTGTAATTGCCATTTTAGCTGGAGGCGCTCTTGCTGCATCAGGGGTTATTTTACAAACGTTAACGAAAAATCCACTTGCTGAATCCAGTACAATGGGTATTCACTCTGGCGCATATTTCTTTCTAGTAGCGGCTACAATTTTCTTACCGAAAGATTTACAAATTAATTCTCTTCTGTTCACATTTATCGGTGGTGCTATTACTGCTTTATTTGTATACCGTATTTCTGGTGGAAAAAAGGGAACCCCACTTAGAATGGCATTAGCTGGTATGGTCGTTACATTAATGCTCTCTGCCTTTACCGGAACGATGCAGCTTTTCTATGAAAATGAAACAGCTGGTTTATTTTTATGGGGAGCTGGCTCTCTTATTCAAAATAACTGGGATGGCGTTCAATTTGCTTTTCCATTTATCATTATTTCTTTCCTAGTTTTACTATTTATGTCTCGTAAACTCAACATTCTCTTACTTGGTGATGATGTTGCTATTTCTCTTGGTGAAAAAACAGCAGTAACACGTCTTATCGCCTTCATTGCTGCAATCTTTTTAACAGCAGTAATTGTTACTGTTGTTGGACCAATTGGCTTTGTCGGCTTAGTTGCACCTCATTTAATGCGCCTTATCGGATACCGTCAACACTTTACTCTTCTTCTCTCTTCTTTCTTATGGGGGGCAGTATTATTGCTTGGAGCAGATGTTGTCGGTAGATTAATAGATCCAACCGGTGCAGAACTTCCTGTTGGGGCAGTCACAGCAATGATTGGATCTCCTTGGCTTATTTACTTAGTGTATCGAATGATGAAGTCGAAACAATATATGAATGATAACGGTGCGAATGCAGCTGGAGCTAGTTCCCGCTATTATTCTTATAAAAAGGTAATCATTATATCTATCACACTTTGTATTGTGACGATTGCTCTTGGTGTTACAATCGGTAGTAACGCTTATATCGAAAGCATTACAAATGTTATATCAGGTCAATTAACACAATTTGACAAAAACATGATGATGAATCTTCGATTACCAAGAATGCTCGTTGCCGCTATTGCTGGTGCATGCCTTGCAATAAGTGGGCTTGTTTTCCAAGGTATATTACGAAACCCACTTGCCGATCCTTCTATTATTGGTATTTCATCAGGAGCTGGTGTCGGTGCTTTAACGATTATGTATGTCTTTCCTGCACTTCCTGGTTTCTTCCTACCAATTGGTGCATTTATCGGCGGACTACTTGCAGTTGGAATTGTCCTCTTCTTCTCATGGAAATCAGGATTTAGCCCAACAGCTCTTGCTTTAATAGGAATTGGTATTTCTGCACTTGGCTCAGCAATTATTCAAATCTTTATCGTTAGAGCCAATTTGAATGTTGCCGCTGCTTTAACATGGTTATCTGGCAGTACGTATGCAAGAGGGTGGAATCACTTAGAAAATATCATTCTATATCCATCTCTAATTCTTGTATTCATTATCTTTTTCTTAATAAAACAACTTGACGTTCTCGTACTGGGAGACGATTTAGCAACTGGACTTGGGCAACCAGTAAATAAAACACGTCTTGCTCTGATTGTGCTAGCGACACTACTTGCATCAGTAAATATCGCTGCTGTCGGTACAATTGCCTTTTTAGGCCTTGTCGCACCTCACTTAGCAAGAATTGTTGTTGGTATGAATCATCAAAGACTATTCGTTTGTTCAGCACTATTTGGAGCAATCCTTCTTTCTGTTGCTGACTTACTTGGACGTACAATCGCATATCCGAAAGAAATTCCTTCTGGTCTTGTCGTTGCTGTACTTGGAGCACCTTATTTCTTATGGCTAATGAGGAAGAGTGGGAAGAAAGTTAATTAAAAAGGAGGCTTCGTTTTAGAAGCCTCCTTTTTATATACTAAATAAAGTGAAACTTTAATTAGTGGGGGGGGCTTCATCCCCACTGATTATTAACCCAAACCAATTGGGCTTTTATGAGCAGTGGATCTCCCACCTAACTTCTTTGCTCCAGCCGAATCTTGAGGTGGGAATTTTACTGCAGGTGAATAGCGGGATAAATTACTCTGATCTCACTAATTTCACAGATTTAGTCCCTCCCATAAACTCATGATGTACAGTTAATGTGTTCTCCTCAAGTTTCAAATCAACCTTCTGTTTTCTTTCTCCCATTAAAAATACAAGCTCTATGGAAATAATCCCTTGGTCCACACTTAATATTCGAAAGTCTCCTATAGTAGTCCCTTTCCCAAAAATATTATGTTCCATAAATTCTCCGCCTGTTTTCTCACTATTAATAGATTCTATTTCCAACCCAACTAGCCTGTCTGTACTTTCTGATGACATCCAAGACCCCTTTAACTTTCCAATATCAGCCTCTTTTTTCTTTTCATTTTTTAACTCTTCCTCTTTTTTCTTAACTTCTGCTTGTTGAGTTAGTAAGCCATCTATTTGCTTATTCAGCTCTTCGGCCCGTTGATTTTCCGAAATAAATTGTTGATTTTGGCCAGTATCGTTAACAATTTTATTTACTATCCCTTTAGCCTCTTCATACTTTTTATCATTCTTTAACTTCTCTGCCTTTTCCAATTGACCTATATATTGACCTTTTAACTCTTTATGCTCTATGAGCGAATCTTTTTGTTCTTTCGCTTGACTTTGAAGGATTGCGGAACCATCTTTCATCTTTTCTACTTCTTGAAACAAACCTATTGCTTGTTCTATATTTCCACTCGATTTCTCTTTTATCGAACTTATCATCTTAGTAGTTTGGTCTTTTAATACCTTTGCTTCTTTATCATCCTTTTTCTCTTCTAATGCTAGCTCAAATGATGCTACTGCCGTGTCATATTCTTTACTCGCTAACGCCAATTTCCCTTGATCCATTGCTTTTTTATAGATTTCATTGCTACATCCTACCATTAAAAATAAAATTATGATTCCTAAAATCAATCTTTTCATAATATCCCCCTAAATTAATATAATTCTATATACACTCAATAGTATCATAAAATTTATATATAAAATTTTAAATACCATCATTAAAACATAAAGGGAACTTGTCATTTCTTCTCGAACTTAATCTATGAACATAAGTAGAGGGGGATAACAATAATGTACCAAACAATTGACGGCTTCTTGCAATCATGGACATACGAAGCAGAGTCTACTCAGAAAATGCTTGATTCATTAACCGATGCATCTTTATCACAAGAAATTGCACCTGAACATTGGACGTTAGGTAGAGTTGCTTGGCACATCGTGACGGCAATTCCTGTTATACTATCTGGCACAGGGCTAAAGTTTGAAGGAGAATCGAAAGATTATCCTGTTCCAACTTCTGCAAAAACAATTGCAGATGAATACCGTAAAGTAAACGCGGCTTTTGTTGAAACACTTCAAAGTAAATGGACTGATAAAGACTTAGCTACTATTAATGACTTCTTTGGTCGCCCTATGCCGAATTCTATATTTTTAATGACACTCATTAATCATCAAAATCACCACCGCGGACAAATGACGGTTTTAATGCGACAAGCTGGCTTAACAGTTCCTGGCGTATATGGCCCCGCAAAAGAAGAATGGGCTGCGGCTGGAATGGAAGCTCCTAAAATGTAACGACAAAAAAGACAAGATGTTTACATATCTTGTCTTTTTCTGTAACTTGTTTCATGTGAAACTATTTTTTCTTAATGGTTGTTTTATGGAAAAGATAGGTTAAAATGAATACATATTACGAAGAGGAGTAACCAAATTGAATACAAAAAATAAAAAAATAGCTATGGGAACTATTTTACTAACTTCTCTTATTGGAGTTATTAGTGTATCTCTTTATTTCACCTATTATGGTACCCCTTGGGGAAAACAAGTAGCAATTACGGACTCAAAAGAGTATATTACAAAATATTTTAATCTAGATGCAGAAGTCAAAAATACTTCTTACGATGCTAAAATGAATAGCTATGCAATCTCCTTTGAAACAAGTACCGACGGCGAGTTTACTATCGAATATAAAAGTCCTAATAACTTTAACATTTCTCCAGAAGTGCAAAAGTATTTAAGCACACACTCTAAATTTACAGAGTAGTAACGAAGCATACATATACAAAAAAGAGTTGGTGTAACACCAACTCTTTTTCACATATTCTTATCATACAGTTATATCTTCCTTCTCTATATTTTTAATGCCGTAATATGCAATTACAACTCCAATTGCTGCAAGTGCTAGTTGAAGGGGAAGAAAAGTTGCTGTAGAAAACGCTGGGTTGCCATTATTCATTGCAATTGTGACAACGATAAGAGATGAAACAATTGTAGTTGGCACGGAACGTTTACGCATTCCGAAATATAATGGGATTAAACTCATCCCCGCAGTTGCAATGGCTAAAGGAACTAGTTTTATTCCTTCTTGCATCAATTGATCTACTGTGAATGAATTAGGAAGAATTGAAAAATAACTATCTATCCCAAAGAAAATTCCTACTACTAAAATGTTAGATACAATAACTGTTATAAATGTTACTGTCGCTGTAATAGCCAACTTACTAGCCATCATCTTCTTTCGGTTAATGGGATAAGAAAACATGATTAGTATTGTTTTATTTTTATATTCACCAATTATTAGCCTTGCGATTAATACACTACCAAAAACAATAAACGTTGCTCTTACTATTGTGCTAGCCATTAACAATATCGTCTCTGGATTCCTTATTTCTGCATCACCTTCTACTTGAGCGATGATGCTCACAAAGATCATTAATGCCAGTATAACAATATTTGCAATAATTGCTCTCTTCACGTACCAACCAAGCTTAAACTTTTTCAATTCTAGCTTCATTAAATGTAGCATGATAGTGTCCTCCTTCCTCCTAAGATTTAATCAATATAAATGACTCCTGTTTCACTTAAAATCTTCGCTTCATTTTTTGCATCACCAATCGTTCCTATTTTTATTTTTTCTGTATTTTTATCTTTCTTAAGTCCTTTTAAATCCACTATTACATCAGCTGAATTACTTTTAGCCATAAGCTTCAATGATGCTGGGACACCTTTATACCGTACGCCAATATCCCCTGATTTTGTTTCTATAAATAATGATTTTCCTTCTGTCATATCTTTCAGTAATACTTCCCCAGATGTTGAAGTGATGTTCACATTTTCGTTTTTTACATTTTTCACATAATTATCGCCAGTAGTAGAAGTTATATTTACTTCTTGTAATGAACTATCTTTTAACATCAAATCCCCACTTTCGGATATGAATTCACCCTTCTCTGCCGATAGTCCTGTAATCATTCCATCTCCAGACTTGCCTTTTGTCACGATACTTTTTACTACTATATCGTTTATTTTCACATCACCCGATTTATTATTGACTACAATTTTGTCTATTGCTTTCCTCGGAATAGCTATACATATACTATTTTTCTTCCTAAACGTAAAACCATTAAAAAATTTGGTCACCTTTTGTTTTTGCTTAATCACAATTTTATTTTCGTCATTTTCTATTTTGACGGGATCTATCTTTTTATCTACTTGTTGACCTTGAGCGGAAATTACTATTTTATTAGCGTCTGTACTTTTAAATTCAATATTCCAGTTTTCATTGTCTACTTCTATTTCTTTTATATTATTGATTTCAAAAGACCTTTCTTGCTTAAAATCTTTCACCTGAAATACCTTAAAACCCAAAACCGCACTAGCAATTGTAATGACTAATATTGCAATTACTATTATTTTTTTCACCAGTCATACCCCAGTTCGTTTTTGTTTTAAGCTTGCTTCACGCCACATCAATCTTGTCGATTTTTCGATACGATAGATAACTAATGAAAATTCCTAATAAACAGAGCACGATTGGGATAGCTATAAAATCAAACATACTTACTTGACCATTTCCAGGACCAACGTTACCATTAATCAGCATACCAATTATTACTGCTGAAGTAATCGTTGTCGGTGTCGATTTCTTTCTCATTCCAAAAAATAAAGGAATTAAACTTATACCAGATATCATAAATGCACTTATAATAGTAGTTGGAACGGTAGCTATTATTTCCCCCATCGTAACAGGCGTTTCAAGTATTCCTATTATTGGATTCATACAGAATATGAGCAAACTAATAATAAATGTTGCGATTATCGTGCTCACAAAGCAAAAACTAAAAACAATTGCTAATTTCGCTCTCATTAGCATTTTCCTTTGCAGTGGGTACATAAATAGTAGCTGTATTGTTTTGTTCTTGTATTCATCAATCACTAAACGTGATAAAATAACCGATGCAAAAATAATAAATGTAATTCTAATAAAAATATTTGCTAAAGACATGTATTCCATATAGCTAGAGAACATCAACTCATCCTCTACTTTAGATGCCCATGCCATAAGACTTACCGCAGCAAAAATTGCTATAATACAAATCGCTACTCCTTTAAAATAACTAGATAATTTATGTTTTTTCCATTCGAGTTTCATTAATTTAAACATATAAACCACGCCTCCATTCTTTATATAACTCTCTCTACGCTGTTAACATTCTAATTCCAGCAGTAATTACGCTTAACATTCCTATCACTAGTAGAATTAACAACCATTTTCGCTCTGGTTTCCTATAATATGAAATCCCACTTATGAACATTACGATCAATCCACTTACTAGATTCACTAACAATCCATTAAGCATGAATGCCCTCTCCATCCATTACATTTAAGAAATATTCCTCTAAGGAACTATGTTTCTTATTAATACTTTCAATTTCCACATCATTCATAATAAGTGCTTTTGAAATGGCTTGCTGAGACACTGCCGTATCATACACACGAATCATATTTCCGCTCATTATTTTATAATTTTTTATGCCAAGTTTATCTTCTAAAATGTAAGCTGCACGCTTCACATCAGGAACAGTAATTTCAATGTACTCTGTTTGTTTTCCGTTAATACTCTTCATTGAAACTTCTTTTATTAGTTTTCCATTTTGAATTACACCAATTGTATCCGCCATTAATTCCATCTCACCTAAAATATGACTAGAAACTAATAATGTAATGCCATATTCTTTGCAGAGCATTTTAAATAAGTCTCGTAACTCTTTAATACCAATTGGATCTAAACCGTTTATGGGTTCGTCTAAAATGAGCAATTCTGGCTTTGTCACGATTGCCCTTGCAATACCAAGTCGTTGTTTCATTCCTAATGAAAAATCTTTTACTTTTTTATTATCTATCCCTTGCAGTTTCACTAAATGTAATGCATGGTCAATTGCGTTTTTATCGTAATAGCCCATATATTCACAATGTAATTCTAAATTTTCTTTCGCCGTTAATTTATCATAAAAGATTGGGTATTCAATAATTGTCCCCATTCTTTTTAATACTTCATAAGATGTGTCTGTTAACTTCTCACCTAAAATTTCAATCTCACCGCTCGTCGGTTTTATTAAATTTGTAATCATTTTCATAATCGTTGTTTTACCAGCACCATTCGGTCCTAAGAAACCGTATATCTCTCCTTTTTTCACATGCATGTTAACGCTAGAAATAACTTCTTTCCCTTTAAACACTTTCGTTAACTGATTCGTTTTTAATATATAGGTCATGTCACTTTCCCCTTTCGCACTACTTTATATTTTTATAATAGACAACGGAAATCTCTTTTTTCTTACCCGTTTCTTACAAATTCCTTACGCTGAAAAAAAAGCTTGTAGAATCTACTTCTCTACAAGCTAAAACTGCATCTTTTTTAATGCAACTGTAAAAATTGTTTTTTCATACGGCTTACTAGAAAGATGAATTTTTCCATCCATCGCTTCCACCAGTCTTTTCGTAATCGTTAACCCTAAACCGCTTCCTTGGTACAATCTATTTCTTGAATCTTCAAGTGTGTACATACGCTCAAACACTTTATCAATATGAGATTCATCAATCCCTTTTCCTTTATCCCATACGTCTATATACACATTCGTTTCATCATCTCTTAACGTCATACCCAGTATCTTTCCATCGTCTCCATATGTAATTGCATTTGATATTAAATTATTCAATACTCTACCTAATACTTCTACATTTCCAAGTGCATATATATTTTTTTCTGGTATATCAATATGAACTTGAAACCCTTTCGTCGTCACTAAATCATAAAAAGATAAAATCTTCTCACGACAAACCTCATTCATATTTACTTTTGTCATCTCGATTGCCTTGTCACCAGATTCCAATTTTGCTAAATCAAAAAACTTATGAATTAGTTCCATTACTTCTAGTGTTTTCACATGCACCTTTTCAAGTAATATTTGTTGTTCTTCTTTATTCATTGTTTTATCCTTATTTAACATTTCTGTATATCCAAGAATAACTGTTAGTGGCGTCTTTAAATCATGTGAAATATTTGAAAGCATTTTTCTCATCGAAATTTCTACTTTCGCATGATCTGCATTTGTTTTCTGTTTTGCATCTAATAATTGATTAATTGCCACTAATAATTTTTGCAATTCTCGATCATCTGTCATAACGAGTAACTTCTCGCCTGTTTGTACATTTACAATACTTTCTAACTTTTCATATGTGTATCGCAAATTTTTACTACTATTTTTTCTCATTTTATATTGTATGTAAATGACACATAACAATATGAAAATAATACCTATTAACAAATTGACCATATTACATCACTTCCAACTTATAGCCGATGCCCCATAACGTTTTGATATATTCTGGATTAGATGGATCACTTTCGATTTTCTCACGCAATCTTCTCATATGAACATTAATAACGTTATCGTCACCATAATACTCTTCGTTCCAAACTAGCGTATATATTTGTGCTTTTGTAAATACACGATTTTGATTCTTTACGAACAGTTTTAGAATCTCAAATTCTTTTAAAGTAAGCTTGAGAGGCTTCCTATTTTTTTCCACAGTAAAATTAATTGGATCGATTGTTAAATCACCAATTTGAATCATCTTTTCTGTTGTTTCTGTAGCCGAATATTTCGTAGATCTTCGAATACCTGCTTTTACACGCGCCGCCAATTCAATCATAGAAAATGGCTTACAAATGTAATCATCTGCTCCAAGTCCTAATCCAACAGCTTTATCAACATCTGTATCTTTTGCTGACATCATTAATATCGGAACCGCACTTTTTTCACGAATGATACGCACAACCTCTAAGCCATCTAGCTTTGGCATCATAATGTCGAGGATAATCAAATCAAATGAACCTTTTAAATATGTGTTCACGCCTTCTTCTCCATCAGATGCGATTGTAACTTGAAAGCCCTCTTTTATTAAATACTTTTCCACCATCTCTTGAATTGAGAGATCATCTTCAACTAATAAAATATGATGTGACATATGTCTATCCCCTTTTTACAAACGTTAACAATTCAATTGTATCGTAACTACTACAGACTTGAAACAAATATATGAATTTTCAAACCAACTTCCCTTCCTCCCCTAACAATGATATGATAAAATTCACTACGATTGTTCATAATTAACTTTATATAAAGGAGACTTATCATGTCAGAAAACAAAAAAGTAAGCTTAGCTGATTTAATGCGCGAACAACTTGCAAAGAAAAAGCAAGGAAATGGAAATGGGTCAAATAATACAAATCAAAGCCAAGAAACGAAAAAATTACAAAACCAACAAACTAAAAAAACAAACAACCAACGTAGACGTACAGGTGTATAAATGAACGGACAAAAACGTTCTAATATCGCACCCGGTCTTGAAGTTGATATTGTATTAAAACAAGATCAACGCACCGGCAAATTAACACGTGGAATTGTAAAAGATATTTTAACAAACTCCCCTTCCCATCCGCATGGTATTAAAGTACGATTGCAGGACGGGCAAGTCGGTAGAGTGCAAAATATCGTCCAATAAGAAAAAGGAGCTCAAGTAAACTCGAGCTCCTTTTTCTTTATTAACCTTTAATTTTCTCGATGAAAACTACTTTTAAATAGTCTCCTTCTTTAAATTGATCAATGGTACGGAAATCTTCTGGTAAAGAATGTTCTTCTAATATTTTATATTTGCCATTCATTTCTTTAAATGCTGTATCGATAAAGCCTTTAAACTTTTTCATATCGAATGCGCTACAATTTGTAGAAGCAACAATAATCCCGTTATTTTCTGTAATAGCAATTGTTTCTTTTAATAAATTTTTATAATCTTTTGCTGCACTAAACGTATATTTTTTTGAGCGCGCAAAGCTTGGAGGGTCAAGTACGACCATATCAAATTTCATATTTTTCTTCGCTGCATATTTAAAGTAAAGGAATACATCTTCTACAATAATGTCTTGTGCTTCATAATCTATTTCATTTACACTAAACTGCTCAATCGTTTTACTTAAACTACGATTTGCCAAGTCCACACTCGTTGTTTTACTCGCTCCGCCAAGCGCTGCAAATACAGAGAAAGCACCTGTATAAGAGAACATATTTAACACTGTTCTTCCCTTCGCATATTTATCACGAATTTGTTTTCGAACGCTACGCTGATCTAAAAACACACCAACCATCGCTCCGTCATTTAAATAAACAGCGAAGTTCACACCATTCTCTTTTACGATAAGTGGGAACTCACCGCGCTCTCCTGCTACGAAATCATCACCTTCAATGTATTTCCCTTTCGTATCAAAACGCTTTTTCTCATAAATACCTTTAAAGTTTGCTACTTTTTGAAGAGCTGCTATAATCTCATCTCTGAAAGTATAAATCCCTTCACTATACCAACTTACTACGTAATAGCCATCATAATAATCGATGATTAAGCCTCCAAGACCATCACCTTCACCGTTCACAACACGGAATGCTGTCGTATCACTTGATTTGTAAAATTGCTTTCGTTTATGTAAGGCAGATTTTATTTTACTTTCAAAGAAAGATTGATTAATTTGTTCACTCTCTTTTCTCGTTAAAATCCAGCCGTATCCTTTATTTTGTTTTCCATAATAACCTTTTCCAACAAATTGACTCTTCTCATCTACCACTTTAATGATTGTTCCTTCTTCCTGAACATCATTTAAATTTTGAATTGCATCTTTTAAAATAAGCGGATATCCACTTTTAATTTCTTTTATAAATTTCGGTTTTATTTTTACAGTTACTTCTGATCGCATATAATAACTTCCTTTCCATTTGCATGCTTTCTCTATAGGAAGCATTTCAAAAACGAGACTGAAAAACAGCCTCGTTTCACTATACCATATTATTGCTTTGCTAGTACAACTCGCTCATTCTCTCGCTTAACCACCATATATTTACTACATTTTGAAAGGGAAATCTTACTGTCCAAAACAATAAAAAAACTTATTTATTTTACATTTACCATTGACAATGATAATGATTTTCATTATCATTTAATGTATATGAGTTCTCGAAAATAAAGGCTACATTTATAGGAGGAATAAAACATGATTATTGTTACAAATACAGCTAAAATTACAAAGGGAAATGGACATAAATTAATTGAGCGTTTTAATAAAGTAGGTCAAGTCGAAACAATGCCAGGCTTTTTAGGATTAGAAGTTCTTTTAACGCAAAATACAGTTGATTATGATGAAGTAACAATTAGCACACGCTGGAATGCAAAAGAAGATTTCCAAGGTTGGACGAAGAGCTCAGCATTTAAAGATGCTCACTCACATCAAGGCGGGATGCCAGAATATATTCTTGATAATAAAATCGCTTACTACAATGTTGAAGTTGTACGTATGCCAATGGCTGCAGCACAGTAAACATATTTCTTTTTTAAAGTATAGAATATGAGAAGCGTTACCACTTCTCATATTCTATACTTTTTTATTTACTGTCTTTTTACTAGTTTCGCATGCACGACTAACCTTCCTGCTTCTGGATCAAGTGCATAGTCACACGTCGAAAGTGTTACGATTTGATCACTTGCTGTCAATTTTGTATCCGTTTTGTACAACGATTTTTCTTGAATTTTCTCCAAAAATGATGTGTATTCCTTATCACTGCTAAAATCCGTTTCAATGTAATAAAAATCAGTTGTTGTTGTATACACCGAGAACACTTCAAGATCATATCCTTCAAATAATGTATCGTAATATAATTTACGATGCGACATGAAGAACTCTTCATCTAACATTTTCTTTAAACTTCCAAACATAGAACCATCTTTCATACGATGACCATATAAAATAGTATTTCGATTTTGAGATTTCACATCATTACGATAGTCCATAAAGATGCTTCCTGCTCTCATATCTTCACCTTTATAATTACGAAATAAATAGTAATCATTGTCTTTCGCTTGAACGATTGGATAATTAATTTGTGTATCATCCATCGTAACCCATCCAACTATTTCTTGGTTAATTTGCTGCAGAGCCTTGAACTGTTTACGTACTTCCCCATCTTGTGATTGCTCTTCCATCGGACTTTTTTCATAAATGTTTTGTGCTTCGGCCATTACTTTACGATTTTCATAGTAATCCATGAAAATATCACCTAATTCATATACTGAATAGAAAAAGGTACCTAAAAAAACAACTGTAAGTATTCGTTGAAAAAAAGAATTCTTCTTCCGTTCTTTTTTACTACTCAAATTATCACCTCAAAACGGATTGTTCGCATATTTAAATACCCATTGGGACCATATACAATCCTGTATCTTCATCTTGCTTTACAACGACATCTACACCGTATATCGTCTTTATCATACTTTCTGTCACAACATCATTTGGCTTACCTTTCGTAACAATTTCGCCGTCTTTCATAACAATGATATGATCACTATAGCGAATCGCCTGATTAATATCGTGTAATACCATAACGATCGTCAATCCATGTACTTCATTTAACTCTTTTACTAGCTCTAATATTTCAAGTTGATAATAAATATCTAAATAGGTTGTCGGTTCATCTAAAAAGAGCATTGGTGTTTTCTGAGCTAACGTCATAGCAATCCAAACACGTTGTCTTTCTCCACCAGATAACGCATGAATCTCTTTATCACGTTTACTTAGCAAATTCGTACATGCTAAAGCCCTTTCGATCGCTTCTCTATCTTCATCAGTTTGCGAGGAAAAAACATTTTTATGAGGCATACGACCAAAACTTGTTAATTTCTCTACCGTCATATCTGCCGGTGCTTCATTTTGTTGATGGACAACGGCTAACTTTCTAGCAAACTCCTTCGGTTTATATTGGCTAATCGCCTTCCCATCCAGTATTACCTCTCCGCTACGAGGATCGTGATTTCTTGACATCACGCCAAGTAATGTCGATTTCCCGCAACCGTTTGGGCCAATAATTGTTGTAATTTTACCAATCTCTATTTCACTACTAACCGACTTTAATCGATCCGTTACATTATCATACGAAAAGGTTACATTTTTAATTTCCATGAACTTTATCACTCTTTCTAAGCAAGAATATTAAGAATGGACCACCAATAACTGCCATAATTGTTGCTGCTGGAATTTCGTTAGGTGGCACAATTAACCTTCCAATCGTATCCGCCGTCAAAATTAATAACGCGCCTGCAAGAGCAGAAAATGGAATTAATACTTTATGGTCTGAACCGACTAATTGTCTTGAAATATGCGGAACTAGTAATCCTACAAAAGCAATAACACCTGCAATCGCTGTTGATACTGCCGCTAAGAGTACTGCAATGGCAGAAATAATAAGACGAACTCTCGTCACGTGCAAGCCTAAGTTTTTCGCAGTCTTATCTTGTAGCGATAATAAGTTACACCAAGCTCCTACGAACAGAGCAAGAATAAGACCAATTGTTCCATACATAACCATTATTTCTACATCGCCCCACGTCTTCATCGTTATATTAGAAGTCGTCGTTTGCTTAATACTCTTAATGAAATATCCGCAAATCGTAATGAACGATTCATTTAATCCAGTGAACATCGCATTAATAGCTATACCAACTAAAATAATGCGAAGGGGACTTAACCCTGACTTCCATGAAAATGCATAAACAAGATAACATGCAAACGCACCACCTAAAAAGGCGAATACTGGTGTCCAGAAAAAGAATTGCGGGAATAACGTAATAATAACAAGTGTCATAAAACTTGCTCCAGAAGATATCCCGATTACCCCAGCATCAGCAAGTGGATTTTTCATAACAGCTTGAAAAAGCACACCTGAAACAGCCAGAGCTGCTCCAGTAAATAGTGCAATAATAATACGCGGGAAACGTAAATCTTTAATCACTTCAACATCTTCATTTCCACCTGTAAATATCCCTTGCACAAGCTCAACAATACCTACTTCTAAACTCCCTTTCATCGCTGAAAATGATGTCATAACAATAAGCAATGCAGTAACAATGAGGAAACTCCACGTTTTTTTATTCATTCCACTCTTCCTTTATATTAAAATGCATCACGGATACATCATTTTTTTCAATTCATCTAAAGCTTCAATTGCTGCTAAATTACCTGTCGTTCCAAATAAACGCTCTTCTAAATCGTAAACACGGTTATTTTTAACTGCAGCGAAGTGCTTCCAAATATCATTTGTTTTAAATTCTTTATCAAACATTTTCACAACTTCATCAGGCATACCATGAGCTGCTCGTAAAATAATATCCGGATCAGCTTTCTTTAAATACTCTGTATTAGAAGCTAAATACTCTACTTGTTCACCTTGTACAATGTTTTTACCACCTAATTGTTTCACTAAATCTCCAATATAAGAATGCTCTGTTGCTACTAAATAACTGCCTGGCACACCTAATAAAATAAGCACTGTCGGTTCTTTCTTTCCTTTTACTTCCTTTTGAATGCTAGCAACCTTTTTATCTAACTTAGTTACTACTGCTTCAGCCTGCTTTTCACGTCCATATTTCTTACCTAAATCGCTAATAGAACTTTGCATATTTTTTAAACTCGTTAAATCTAAAAAGTTTGCTTTCATACCCACACCATCAAAAACTGGCTTTAATTCATATTCAAGTGTTGTCACAGATAACACTTCTGAAGGCTTTAATGACTTTACCTTTTCCATATCTGGACTCATTGGATTCCCAACTTCAGGTAAACCTTTATATCGCTTCGGTAAAGTTTTAGAACTTGTTGGAACGCCGACTAAATCTACTTCTAACGCATCCATAATTTCAGTAACAGCCACTGTTGTTGCAACAACGCGCTCCTTACTCTCACTCTTTACCTGCTTTGCTGTTTCTTTTTTTGGTGATGAGCACCCAGCTATACTCATTAACAAAATGATAGCCATTAGTACACTTACGATTTTCTTCACTCTCAATCACCACTCCCTTCCATACAATATGAAACAAGTCTTGATGCACGCGAACATGCATCAAGACTCCAAAAATTACAATCTACCTGCTCTATATTTACGAACTAGTAAAGCAAGTGAACCTAGCAGTAACACCATGTATAAACCAAGTTGTGCTGTATCTGCAGTTTTTGAGTTTTTCTCTTTTTTCGAATTATTTTTTGTATCTTCTTTTTTCTTCTGACCATCTGCATTTCGGTTAAAATCAGGAGTACCTACTGTTTTTACATTATCTACTTTCGGTGTAGTCACTGGATTTTTCGGTTCATTTTTCGGTTCCTCTTTAATAGTTCCTAACGCGCCGATATTATTTGTATCAAATTGAATTTGTACATCGTAGAAATGATGGTAGTTCATCTCATCGATGTCTACCTTTACTTTTGCGTTTAATTTTTTAAATAGATCTTCTACTTCAAACTGTACTACTCGCGTATTTGCATTTTTATCTTCGCTTACTACTTTCGCATCAGCGAATAGTTCCTTGTTTTCCGTTTGGAATTTCGTAATCCACGCACTATTTTTCAGCGTCATCTCAATGTATTTTTTACCATCTTTTACGATTAATTTCGCTGGATTTACAACATAGTCATTCATCTTTGAAATCTCATCTGTTTTATCTTTTAATACTTTAAATGTAATATCATATTGGCCATCTACTAAATTTTTCGGGTCAACTATTACTTTCGGGTTATTATTTCCACCTTGGTTTCCATTCCCACCTTGGTTGTCATTCCCTCCTTGGTTGTCGTTTCCTCCTTGGTTCCCTAAAGCTTTAATACTGTCTTGATCAAATACAAATTGAACATCGTAGAAATGGTGATAATTCATTGAATCAATATCTACTTTTACTTTTGCATTTAATTTTTTAGACAAATCGTTTACTTCTACTTCTACTACTCTTGTATTTTGTTCTTTATTTTCACTTAACACTTTTGCATTAACGAAAGAACCATTCTTCTCAAATTCAAATTTCGTAATCCATGTACTATTTGTTAATGTAAACGATACGTATTTCTTACCATCTTTTACTTTTAATACACCTGGGCTTTTTGTGTATGTGTTCATCATTGAGATTTCATCTGTTTGATCTTTTAACACTTTAAAGCCAATGCTGTATTCACCATCTTTAAGAGCTTTTGGATCAATTGTTGTGTTATTATCTTGGTTGTCGTTTCCACCTTGGTTGTTATTTCCGCCTTGGTTGTCGTTTCCATCTTGGTTATCTAACGGCTTAATGCTACCTTTATCAAATGCAAATTGAATATCGTAAAAATGGTGATAATTCATTGAATCGATATCTACTTTTACTTTTGCATTTAATTTTTTAGACAAATCGTTTACTTCTACTTCCACTACGCGTGTATCAGCTTTTTTATCTTCACTTATTACATTTGTATCAACAAACGAACCATTTTTCTCAAATTCAAATTTTGTAATCCAAGAACTGTTCGTTAACGTAAATGATACATACTTCTTACCATCTTTTACTTTTAGCACACCTGGACTTTTTGTATATGTGTTCATCATTGAAATTTCGTCTGTTTGATCTTTTAATGCTTTAAAATTGATGCTGTATTCACCATCTTTAATTGTTTCAGCATCTGGTTTTTTATTTTCATCTGGTTTTTCTGCTTCCGGTTTTTCTACTTCTGGTTTTTCTGCTTCTGGTTTTTCTACTTCCGGTTTTTCTACTTCTGGTTTTTCTACTTCTGGTTTTTCTACTTCTGGTTTTTCTGCTTCCGGTTTTTCTACTTCTGGTTTTTCTGCTTCCGGTTTTTCTACTTCTGGTTGTTTCTCTTCATTTTTAATTTGTTCAAGTTTATCTTGTTCAAATAAAAGTTGTACATCATGCGTTTGCTTATAATTTCTTGATGCCATTTCGATAAATACTTTTGTATTTAGTTTTTTAGATAAATCGTTTACTTCAAACTCTACTACTCTTGTATCTTTTTCCTTATCCTCACTCACTACTTTTGCATCAACAAATGCGCCATCTTTTTCCGTTTGGAAATTTTTAATTAATGAGCTATTTTTTAGTGTTACAATTGCTTTTTTCTTACCGTTTTCTACTTTTAATACTCCTGGATTTACCATGTAAGTATTCATCTTAGATTCTTCATCTGTTTGATCTTTTAATACTTTAAATGGAATGCTGTACGCACCATCTGTAATTGTGTTAGAATTTGGTTGTTGATCTGGGTCAGGCTTTTGGTCGGGCTTCTGACCTGGATCAGTAGTTTCATTTGGATCTGGCTTATTAGCTGGGTCCTCTTTTTCATTTGGTTTTTCTACATGAATTGGTGTAATGCTATTTTGATCAAATGCAATACGAACGTCGTACTCATGATGATAATTTAAAAAATCAATATCTACTTTTACTTTTGCATTTAATACCTTCTCTACATCTTCTACATCAAATTCTACTACTCTTGTGTCTTTTTCTTTATCTTCACTAATTACATTTGTCGCAACTAGCTTACCTGCTTTTTCTGTTTCAAACTTCGTAATCCATGAACTATTCGTTAATGTAAAGGATACTTTCTTTTTCCCATCCTTCACTTTTAAAGTTCCCGGGCTTACTGAATATTGATTCATCATCGATTCTTCATCTGATGTATCTTTTAAAACTTTGAAGCCAATTGAATATTCACCGTCAGCCAACTTGGTAGCTGCTTGAACTGCAAGTGGTTGTAATGTTGATACGAATGTAAATATCATTAAAAACATAGCAACAATAATTTTTGTATACCTGTTCAATGGAACGACTCTCCCTTTTGAAAATTATTTAATACTGTTCCCATCAAATACAAAGCGAATATCATACGAAGCATTATAATTAATAATTGGAATATTAATTTTCACCTTGCCATTTAGTTTTTTTGACAAGTCAGCAACTTCAAATTCTACAACTCTAGTATTATCTTTTTTGTTTTCACTTAACACGGTTGTTTCTACAAATTGACCATCTTTTTCTACTTGGAAACTTTTAATAGAAGCACTATCTTTCACTTTAAATGAAACATATTGTTTTCCATTTTTAACTGTTAATGTTGCTGGGCTTTCAAAATAACTATTCATTCTAGACGATTCATCTTTATCGCCTTTCCATACAGTAAAAGCAATATTATATTTTTCATCAGCTAGTTTTGTAGCAGCCTTTGCATCTTGTAAACCTAGTGTTGCGATAAATGTAAATAAAACAGCAAATACGGCAATAATCATTTTAAATTGTTTAAACATATATTCATCACCCTTCAAAAGATTTATTTACTCAATTTCACTTTACGAATTAAGAAAGCACCTGAAATAAGAATTAACGCTGCAAACAATCCAATACGTGCTTCATCGCCTGTTTTTGGGTTATCTGTTTTTTCAGCTTTTCCATTTTCATTTTTTGTTTCTTTGTTCGCTTCTTTAGCTGTTTCCTTACTCTCTACTTTTGTTTTCTCTTCTTTTACTTGTGTATCTGTTTTCGCTTGATCATTATTTTTTGTTGTAGCAGCTACACCGTTATCGCCACCTACAGCTTTTACATTTGCATCAAAAGCAAAACGAATTGTGTAGTGGTGGTCATAGTTTGCATTTGGTACAACAACATGGATTTTTACAGCTGCTGGTTTGGATAAATCATCTACTTTAAACTCTACTGTTCTTTTATCTGCCGATTCATCTTTACTAACAACTTTCGCATCAACAAAATTCCCGTTCTCTGGTGCTTTAAATTCTGTAATCCAAGCACTATGATTCATCGGAACTTGTACTCTCATCTCACCGTTTTTCACTATTAATTTTGCTGGCTTTTCAAAATAGTCATTTGCCATTGAAGCTGAATCATTTTCCGCTTTTTGAATTACGTAATTAATATCGTAAGTACCATCAGCTAGTTTTGCTGAAGCATTCCCGTATGGCATTACAAGAAAAGCTAGCATACATACGAACATTATAATAAAAGCGGGTAATACAGAAACCTTTTTCATTTTTCTTGTTTCCTCCTTTGTTATCTTTCACTCCACTTTTTGAAAATGATAATTATTCTCAATTTATAAGAAAAAAATAATCTCTTCTACCTATTATTTAATTAGCATTCTTTTATGTAATATAAGTATTATTGATTATCATTCTCATTTAATGTTAAAAATAATATCTCACCCTATTCCTTATATGAAGGCATAGAAACTGAGAAAAAATTTCAAAACTTATTTATTGATTATCATTCTCAATATAAATCAAAAAAAATAAACTATCTCTTCTCCTCTTCTTTCACCTCTTCCCCCTAACAATACTTTAGTTATAGAAAACCCTTTTCCCTCACTTCCCTTCCAATATTTCCACAACTAAGTCAATCTTAGCCTACTCATAAATTTTTTGTCAACTATATTACGTATAAAATTTTTAATATCTGAATTTCTCTATATGTGGCTTTTTCTACAAAAAAAGAGACTTTCTATTATAGAAAGCCTCTTTTCTCTATTTTTCTACAGCAATTTCCTGCTTTTGAAACTTAGAAACTATATAACCAAATCCTATACCGATTATGCCTGGAACTAACCAACCAATTCCTACACTATATAATGGAATCTTATCTAAAATAGGTGCTAGCGCTGCAATTTGAAGGTTTGCATTGTGTAACCCATCAAAGAAACTTATTGCAAATGCTCCTACAATCCCGCCCACATACATCGCTAATGGAAGACGAACGTAGTTTTCAACAAGTGATAATACGATAAGTACGATTCCAATTGGATAAATGGCGATTAAGATTGGTAATGCTAATGCATTTAACTGAGTTAACCCAAGGTTTGCTACCATAAATGCTAATACACAGAAAATGAAAACGACTTTTTGATAAGAAAGCTTTGGTAATAAGGAAGAGAAGTAATCACCACAAGCTGCAACAATACCTACAGAAGTTGTTAAACATGCTGCTGTAATTGCGATCCCTAGTAATAAAGTTCCGTAGCTACCAAATAAATGATTCACGACATTTGTTAAAATAATTCCTCCGTTTGCGCCCATTCCAAGCGATACACTAGAAGCTCCAAGATACGCAAGCGCTAAATATACAAGTAGTAAACCAAGTGCTGCAATAAATCCTGCAAAGATTGTTACTTTTGCAATACTATTTTTATTTGTAATGCCTTTTTCTTTTAACGCATGAATTACAACATTTCCGAAAACAAGTGCTGCAAGTCCATCTAAAGTTAAATATCCATCAATAAATCCTTTGAAGAGAGGAGCACTATACGCTTCTGTCGGTGCACCAAATTCTCCAATTGGTGTAATAAGTGCTTTACCTACGATAATTGCAATAACTGCTAATAATATTGGAGTTAGTACTTTACCAATACGCCCCACTAATTTCGAAGGATTTAAAGCTAAATAGAAAGTGACTGCAAAGAAAATAAGTGTAAAGATAACAAGTGGATATGACTGACCAGCTATCTCACTTGGTAAAAACGGTGCAACACTCATCTCATAAGCTACTGTTCCTGTACGCGGCACACTTACGAATACGCCTAAACATAAATAAATTGCAGTGATAAAAACAAGTGCGAATATAGGATGTACACGTCCTGCTAGCTCATTAATATCTCCCTTTAAAGCTATAACAATTACTCCTAATAAAGGTAGTCCAACCCCTGTTACGATAAAACCAAACAGCGCGATCCATACGTCCGTTCCAGCACCTTGCCCTAACGCTGGTGGAAAAATCATATTGCCTGCACCAAAAAACAGTGCAAATAACATTAAACTTATTGCAAACATCTCTGAAAACTTTAAAGATGATTTCATTTCTACTAACCTCCTAAAATAATTAATTGACAAAATATTCTGATTTTAAATCCGTCACATATCCTCTTTCAAGCATACTTCCCCGTAAAAGAACGCAAAAAACACCCGTCCCTAACAAAGGGACGAGTGTTGAAATCGTGGTTCCACCCTTATTCTAATAAAATGAATTTATAGCAAAATAAGCTCATTTTATAGCTCGTGTAAATTGATAACGGTTTTATCCGTCAAGAATTACAATGCATCATGTATGCAGTTCACTCTTGAAGTTTAGAGGTGGTAAGCTTGTCTTTTCGTATTAGGAAGCTCACAGCCTAAGGCTCCCCTCTCTGAGAATCGTAAAATACAACTCATGTCCTCATCATTACTTTTATAAAATATCTTGTCGAAACTTGTTGTTTTTTATTATATGGGCTATTTTTTAAAAAATCAATAGTTTTATTTTTTCTGACAAAAAAATATAGGGAGAAAATTTTTCCTCCCTATAACTGCCCTTTTAATATCTCTAATTCCTCAGTTGCAATGTTCCGCCATTTTCCTACTCCAAGCTCATTTAGCTCTATATTCATAATGCGCACTCGCTTTAGCTTTATTACAGTAAATCCGAAAGCACGACTCATTCTACGAATTTGCCTGTTCATTCCTTGCGTTAAAACGATACGAAATGTTGATTGATCGACTCTCGTCACTTTGCACGGCTTCGTCATACCATCTTTAATCTTTACACCGCTGGACATCTCATCAATAAACCAGTCCGTAAAAGGTTTATCGACTGTGACAACATATTCTTTCTCGTGTTCGTGATCACCGTGTAAAATTTGATTGGCAATCGCGCCATCATTCGTTAATAAAATAAGTCCTTCTGATGCTTTATCTAATCGCCCAACTGGAAAGATTCGCTCTGGGTAATTGATATAATCAATAATATTATCTTCAATATGATCAGCTGCTGTACAAGTAATTCCGACTGGTTTATGGAATGCGATATACACCTTTTCTTTCTCTTCTTTCGCAATAACCTGTCCATCAATCGTTACAACATCACCATCGCTCACAAGTGCACCGTGCGTACATATTTCGCCATTAATAGCCACGCGTCCAGCTTTAATAAGGCGGTCTGTTTCACGTCTTGAGCATGATTTTGCTTCGCTTATGTATTGGTTGATTTTCATGTTTTATTCCTTTTCATATATAATAAAAACGTCAATCTATGGCAATATCATTATGCCACGATTGACGCTTTTTCACTTCGCAAAAACAACTAAATAAATAACCCCAATCACCAAAAATATTCCACAACAAGCTAACAATACTTTTGCAAGTTTGTCCATAAACATATAATGGTTTCCCCTTTGTTTCGTTGTTTGCTATTTTAATTCGACAACTGTTACGCCTAGGCCTCCCTCGCCCATGTCACCGTAACGGTAATTCTTCACGCCGCGATGCTTCTTCAAGTAATCTTGTACACCTTGGCGAAGCGCTCCTGTTCCTTTACCGTGAATGATTGATACACGAGGATAACTTGCAAGCTGGGCATCGTCTAAATATTTTTCAACGCGCATCATTGCATCTTCATAACGTTCACCGCGAAGATCAAGTTCCAATGAAACGTGGTAATCTCTACCCTTCACACTTGCGACTGCTTTTTTCTCTGTTTGCTTCGGTGTGTTAATGTATTCCATGTTAGATTCTTTTACTTTCATCTTCAGAATCCCGATTTGTACGCTCCACTCTGTATCACTTACTTTTTCAAGTAATTGACCCTTTTGACCGAACGTTAATACTTTTACTTCATCACCTGCGCGTAACTGTTGTTTCGGCGCAGTGTTTTTCACGTTTACTTTTTGTTTCTTCACAAGCTCTGGCGCTGTTCCTTCTAGACGGCTCTTCGCTTCAATAAGCTCATGGTCTTTCACATTTACAAGCTGTGCTTTACGCAATTGACGAAGTTCTTGAATAATCCCTTCTGCTTCTTTCTTCGCAGCTTCGACTTTTTCTTCCCCTTCTTTTTGCGCTTTTAATAGTTTTTCATCACGCTCATCGTTAAACTCAATAATTTGACGTTGCAACTCACGATGAAGTTTCTCAGATTGTTTGCGAAGTGCCTCTGCTTCGTTCCAGTCACGCTCTGCGTTTTTCTGGCTTTCTTCTAACTTCGCAATCATATTTTCAATTTTATTTGTATCTGTACTAATATGGTTACGTGCTTGGTCAATAACGCGATCAGATAATCCAAGGCGCTTCGAAATTTCAAAGGCGTTACTGCGACCTGGTACACCGATTAATAATTTATAAGTTGGACTTAATGTATTTACATCAAACTCAACACTCGCATTAATAACTTGCTCACGGTTGTATCCGTATGCTTTTAATTCTGGGTAATGCGTCGTAGCAACAACGCGAGCACCGCGGTTACATACTTCATCTAAAATCGAAATTGCTAGTGCAGCACCTTCTTGCGGGTCTGTTCCAGCACCTAATTCATCAAATAAAACTAAGCTTTCAAAATCAGCTTTTTCTAAAATATCTACAATGTTCACCATATGTGAGGAGAACGTACTTAAGCTTTGTTCAATCGACTGCTCATCACCGATATCAGCAAAGATATTTTTAAATACACAAATCTCTGACTCATCCATTACTGGAATGTGAAGACCAGATTGCGCCATTAATACACAAATACCAACTGTTTTCAGCGTAACTGTTTTACCACCTGTATTCGGTCCTGTAATAACAATTGTTGTGAAATCTTTACCTAGCATAATGTTATTTGGCACAATAATTTCTGGATCGATTAGCGGATGACGAGCTTGTCTTAAATCCATATAACGCTCGTTATTTACAATTGGTTTCGTTGCTTTAATTCGTTTCGCATAAAAAGCTTTCGCAAAGATGAAATCAAGATTTGCAACTACTTCTACGTTTGATAAAACGATATCGGCTTCTACTGCCACTTCTTCTGTTAACATTAATAAGATGCGTTCAATTTCTTGTTTTTCTTTCACTCGTGCTTCTTGTAGTGCATTATTTAATTCTACAATTACTTGTGGTTCAATAAATAATGTTTGTCCAGAAGCAGATTGGTCGTGAACAATACCGCCATATACGCCGCGGTATTCTTGTTTTACTGGGATTACGTAACGTTCATTACGAATTGTTACAATCGAGTCAGACAGCATCTTTTGCGCGTTTGAAGAACGCGTCATATTTTCTAACTTTTCACGAATACGGCTTTCCGCAGTACGAATTTGAGTACGAATACCACGCAGTTTATCACTCGCACTATCGACTACTTCACCGCCATCACCGATGCAATTTGTAATTTTCTTTTCTAACTCATATAAAGATACAATTTGAGCGACATGAGTTTCTAAAATCGGAAGCTCGACACCGTTATCAGCCATATCTTCAATGAAACGTTTCATATTACGACTACCATACATCGTATTCGCAATATCAAGTAGTTCATTCGGGCTTAACATACTTCCAATCTTTGCACGCTTCACATTCGAGCGAATATCCGTAATGCCACCTAATGGTGCACTACCTTTTAAACGAATGACTTTCGCTGCTTCATCCGTTGTATCTTGCATTTCTACAATTTCTTCAAAATCAGTGCTCGGCACTAAATTCTTCACTTTATCACGGCCAAGTGAAGAGGCTGTATGTTCAAGTAATTGTTCTTTTACTTTATTGTATTCTAATACACGCAACGTTCTTTCTAACATGTTGCAGGTCCCCCTTGTGTTACTTATTACGTTTAATATAGTCTAATAAACGTTCAATATCCCATGTGTTAATCACGTTATCTTTTTGAATCCAACCTTTACGTGCTGCAGCGACACCTGTTTCCATATCTTCTAACATTTCAAGTGTATGAGCATCCGTATTAATCGCTACTTTTACACCAGCATCTTGTGCTTGTTTTAATAATTTCGCGCTTAAATCTAGACGGTTCGGATTCGCATTTAATTCTAAAACTGTATTTGTCTCTTTTGCGAGTTCAATTAATAAATCTGTATCTACATCATAACCCTCACGGCGCCCGAGAAGACGTCCTGTCGGATGGGCAATCATTGTGACATGTTTATTCTCAAGTGCAGTACGCAGACGCTTCATAATCGTTTCACGGTCTTGTGAGAAGCTAGAGTGAATCGCTCCAATGACATAGTCTAATTCTTCTAATACTTCACCATCAAAATCAAGAGAGGCATCTGGTAAAATGTCCATTTCAATTCCGCGTAAAATTGTAATGTCTGGATACTTTTCATTCATACGTTCAATTTCTTTCGCTTGCTCACGAAGACGCTCTTTCGTTAAACCATTCGCTACTTTCAAATATTGCGAGTGATCAGTAATCGCCATAAACTTGTATCCACGAGCACGGCACGCTTGTACCATTTCTTCAATAGAAAAAGCACCGTCACTCCAAGTTGTATGCATATGTAAATCACCTTGTATATCGGAAAACTGAATTAAGTTCGGATACTCTTTAATTAATTCAATTTCTTTTCCATCTTCACGCACTTCTGGCGGAATAAATGGCAGACCGAAATGAGCGAAGAAGTCTTCTTCAGTCTCAAATGTTTTCACTTCACCTGTTTCCAAGTTCTCTACACCGTATTCACTAATTTTCTCGCCTTTATCTTTTGCGATTTGACGCATTTTTACGTTATGGTCCTTTGATCCTGTGAAATGGTGAAGAGTTGTAATAAACTCTTCTGGTTTTACTAAACGAAAATCGATTGAAATATCATATTCATATTGAAGGCGGACAGAAACTTTTGTATCTCCACTTGCGATTACTTCAATCATATTATCGAATTGTAGTAAATGCTCACGTACCGCTGCTGGTTCTGTCGTTGCAATGATAAAATCTAAATCTTTCACTGTCTCACGAACACGGCGTAAGCTACCAGCGCGAGAGAAACGAATTACTTCAGCAATATTCGACAATTTCTCCTCTATTTCCCCGGCAATAGGCAATACCATCGCAATTGGTAAACGCTCTGGACGAGAGCCTACTTGATCGATTGCTTCTAATATTTTCTCTTCTGTCTTCTTACCGAAACCTGCTAAAGCCTGTACTTTATTTTCCTCACAAACAGCTTTTAGCGATTCCATATCAACAACACCAAGTTCTTTATATAACTTAGCCACCTTTTTACCACCAAGTCCTGGTAGTTTTAATAACGGCAATAAGCTACTTGGTACTTCTTTCTCAAGTTCTTGCAATACTTCAGATGTTCCCGATTCTATATATTCTTGAATAACGGCTGCTGTTCCTTTTCCGATTCCTGGAATCTTTGTGAAATCTTCAATTTCAGAAAGACTACGATCGTCACTTTCTAATGCTGCTGCCGCTTTACGAAATGCAGATATTTTAAATGGATTCGCACCCTTTAGTTCCATAAAAAGCCCGATTGTCTCTAATAATTTGATAACTTGTTTTTTATTTACTTTCATCATTGCCCCGCCTTTCTTTCATAGAAAAAAACTTCTCTTTCCGAAAAAAGAGAAGTTATACTCTGCTACCTGTCTGCCATAGTTCCTTCACCTTTTCAGATAGAATCGGTGTATCGTCTACAATTATTTTGCTAATTGATGATTTTTGTAATGGTGTTTGTACTTGTTCAATCGGAAGAATATTTCCAATGATAATTAAGACAAACAAAATAATATATACTTCTAAAAATCCGAGGATTGCCCCCGCAAACGCATTTACTTGCTTTAAAACCGGTATTTCTGCAAACATATTTAACAAATTACCAAGTAATGAAAGTGCAATTTTAGTGATAATAAACAATATGATAAACGCAAGCGCTTGATAAAATACTGTCTCAATATTATTTGCATCAATCCATTCTGGAACAGATACGTTTTTATCAAATGGATACGGAATAAATTTCGCAAGTGCTGGCGATAAATCTTTACAGTACCAGTATGCAACAAGGTATGCGATAATAAAGCTTGTTAACTTTACAAGTTGCAGAATAAACCCTCTGCGTAAGCCGAGGAAAAATCCCATAACAAGCAGTAAAATGATAATAATATCAATCATGTTATTCCATTCCTTTTTTTGTCATACTTTCTTTCAATTTCTCATGTTCTTCTTTTAATTTTATGTAATCGTGTATGACGTTTACCGCCGTCAATACCGCTAGTCTACTCGTGTCAAGCGAAGGATTCTTGGCATTGAGTTCGCGCATTTTATCATCCACAATCGCTGCTACCATGCGGATATGACTTGTACTTTCATCGCCAACAACTGAATATTGTTGACCATAGATTTCTACATTAATTCGACTTTTCTTTCCCTTTTGTTGTGACAACTCACCGGCCTCCAATCACGTACAGAATCCTAAAGTTTATCATACCATGAACCTTCATAATATGGAAACAGAAAGAACAATCCGATATGATAAAAATAACAATATAAAAAAAGGGGTGACCATTATGTCAAATTCTATCGTAATTCTAACAAATTCTACAGTAATTGAAGACATGAAACAACAATATAAACATTCGCTTAGCCCGAAAACTCCGCAAGGCGGGATCTTCATGGCAAAGGTACCATCTTGCACGATTACAGCGTATAAATCTGGAAAAGTAATGTTCCAAGGAGGCCGCGCTGAAGCAGAAGCTTCTCGTTGGCAAACTGTCTCTCAAACACCGAAAACAGCTGTGAAAAAATCTGTTGATTCCCATCGTTATGCTCCGCCTGCTTCCATCAGTACAATGTCTATTGTAGGGTCTGATGAAGTTGGTACGGGAGATTTCTTTGGACCGATGACAGTCGTTGCTGTATATGTGGATGCAAAGCAAATTCCACTACTAAAAGAACTTGGTGTAAAAGACTCTAAAAACTTAAATGACGATCAAATTACTGCCATTGCGAAACAACTTCTACACGTTGTTCCTTACAGCTCCCTTGTCCTTCATAATGAAAAATATAACGAGCTATTTGATAAAGGAAACAACCAAGGTAAGTTAAAAGCTTTACTACACAATAAAGCTATTACAAACTTATTAGCTAAAATGGCACCTACAAAACCTGAAGGCGTCTTAATCGATCAATTCACACAACCTGATACATACTATAAATATTTAGCAAAACAAAAACAGGTACAGCGTGAAAATGTTTATTTCGCTACGAAAGGTGAAAGCGTCCATTTAGCAGTAGCCGCTGCTTCTATTTTAGCTCGCTACTCATTCGTAAAACAGTTTGACGAACTAAGTAAAAAAGCTGGTATGCCACTTCCAAAAGGTGCTGGTAAACAAGTTGATATCGCCGCTGCTAAATTAATTCAAAAGCTTGGTAAAGAACGATTACCTGAGTTTGTGAAACTGCATTTCGCTAATACAGAGAAGGCGTTTCGCTTATTAAAATAGTATCGACAAAAACAGGAGCCTACAAACTCCTGTTTTTTGTTTCACCCTACTATTGTCCTTGTAATTATGTCACAACATAAATATACATATTATTAAAATTAAAGAAGATAATTCCTATTACTATTTCTATAAATGATTCTAAACATCTTACTAGGTAATCCCATGAAAGACAATTCAAAATTAGGGAGAATATCCAACTATTAAGTGAGCAACAGGAGTTCCAAAATTTAATCGAAAGATATGGTAGATCATTCCTATTAAATTTTCGGATTCGAAAATTTATCGTGAAACACGATGCACAACAAGCTACAACACTTCTGTGAGGAATTTGAATTCATGATTAGAAGAAAAGGATTGTTTACATAAGGAGGGAATTCATATGGACGCTGTGAAAGTTAAAAAATTATTATATGTTTTCATACACCTCGTAGGTCCACTTTCTTACTTCATTATTTCTACTGTTTGGGGCACTTTCTTCACTACTAAATCCACATTCGAAAACATATCTGATAGCCTTAGCGTTATGGCCATCTATTACGTGTTCATAAGTTTACTGTGGTTTTTCTATTTCGATCGATTAGACAAAGACATAAATAAGATTACAAAAGAAATTAACGATAATATGATGTAACACATAACAAAGGAGAGCCCTTAAGACTCTCCTTTGTTATGTTAGCTTCGTTTCTGCTTCTTATTAGATGAAGGTACTTTATGAGAACCTGTTTCATGTGTCGTCGTTCCTTGTCCTTCTACTTCTGGAGAACCTAGGCCCGATCTTGAATGATCTTTTTTCACTTTTTTACTCATTTATATTCACCCCTTCGCGTTACTTTTTGCTACAGGGTAATAAACTATGCAAAATAAAAAGCGAGAGGAAATCCTCTCGCTTTTTTCACATTTTAGAACTCAGAAGAACCTGGAGTTCTTGGGAATGGAATTACGTCACGGATGTTAGCCATACCAGTGATGTACATTAGGAAGCGCTCGAAACCTAGACCGAATCCAGCGTGTTTTGTACCGCCGTATTTTCTAAGTTCTAAGTACCACCAGTAGTCCTCTTCGTTCATACCTAATTCTTTAATTCTGTCTACTAAAACGTCCATTCTTTCTTCACGTTGACTTCCGCCGATTAATTCGCCGATGCCAGGAACTAGAAGGTCAGTAGCAGCTACTGTTTTTCCATCTTCATTCATACGCATGTAGAACGCTTTAATGTCTTTCGGGTAGTCAGTTACGAATACAGGGCGTTTGAAGATCTCTTCTGATAAGTATCTTTCATGCTCTGTTTGTAAGTCAATACCCCATTCTACTGGGTATTTGAAGTCAGCACCTGATTCTTGAAGTACTTTAATTGCTTCTGTATATGTGATGCGACCGAAGTCAGAGTTAATCACGTTGTTCATACGCTCTAGAACTGTTTTATCAACGAAGCTGTTGAAGAAGTCCATTTCTTCTGGTGCATGCTCTAATACATATTTCATTGCATATTTCAGCATATCTTCTGTAAGATCCATTACATCGCCTAACTCAGCGAATGCAATCTCAGGCTCAACCATCCAGAACTCAGCAGCGTGGCGAGTTGTGTTTGAGTTTTCCGCACGGAATGTAGGTCCGAATGTATATACATCACGGAATGCTAATGCATACGCTTCAGCGTTCAGCTGTCCACTTACTGTTAAGTTTGTTTCTTTACCGAAGAAGTCTTTTGATTCATCAACTTTTCCGTCTTCACCTTTTGGTACGTTATTTAAATCTTGCGTTGTTACGCGGAACATTTCGCCAGCACCTTCTGTATCACTACCAGTGATGATTGGTGTGTGGACATGTACAAATCCACGCTCTTGGAAGAACTGGTGAATCGCAAATGCTGCGATAGAACGTACGCGGAACGTTGCAGAGAATGCATTTGTTCTTGGACGTAAGTGAGCGATTGTACGTAAGTATTCAAACGTATGACGCTTCTTTTGAAGTGGGTAATCAGAATCTGATAAGCCCTCGATATCAATTTTTTCTGCTTTAATTTCAAATGGTTGCTTCGCTCCAGGCGTTGCAATTACTTTACCTTCTACTTTCACCGAAGAGCTAAGTGGAAGCTTTGCAATTTCTTTAAAGTTCTCTAATTCTGTATCGAAAACGATTTGAACGCTTTTGAAGAAGCTACCGTCGTTTAATTCGATGAAACCAAATGCTTTTGAATCACGTAAGTTACGAATCCACCCTGATACTTGTACTGTTTGACCTGCATACTTTTCTGTATCTCTATACAGACTTTTTACTAATGTGTTTTCCATAGTGAAATTCTCCTTTGCTGATATATTTAAATACAAAAAAACCTTTCATCCATAAAGGGACGAAAGGTTAAACTTCGCGGTACCACCCAATTTGTCATAAAGACCAACTTTAACTCGTATGTAATACATACTTCCCGGTTTGTAACAGGCCGGATTCCCGTCTAAGTCTACTCTTGAATACAAGATTCAATTTCGGTTAGCAACTCCAAGGTGTTCTTCACATATACCGCCTCATCAGGCTCTCACCGCCCCTGACTCGCTTTGGATTATAGTATATACTACTTTTCCTTATCATCGTCTTTCATTTTGTTAAACTAAAATTAATGTACTACATTCGAGAGAAAGATGCAAGATGCCAGAAAATATATAAGCGATTTTTGTAATATATCGACTTACCGACATCTGTCGACGATTGTGCAATAAAAAAAATTGCCGGAATGAATCCGGCAATTTTCTAATTACTTACGTAACTCCGCACCAAATTTCTCTTCTACCGTTGTTAATACACGGTTATGCGCTTCTGTTACTTCTTCATCTGTTAACGTACGTTCTGCATCGAAGTAAGTCATAGAGAATGCAAGTGATTTCTTGCCTTCTTCCATTTTTTCACCTTCGTATAAGTCGAATAGTGTTACGTCTTTCAGAAGTTCTCCGCCAGCTTCAGCAATGACTTGCTTCATTTCACCAGCTTTTGTTTCTTTTGTTACTACAACAGCCATGTCACGTGTCATAGATGGGAAACGTGGAATTGCTGAGTAGTAAGTTTCTTCTGCGTCTGCACCGAATACTTTTACAAGAGATAGTTCGAATACGAATGTATTTTTCACATCTAATTGTTTTTCTGCTTCTGGGTGCAATTGACCGATGAAACCAATTACTTCGCCATCTAATACGATATCAGCTGTACGGCCTGGATGCATACCTTCACGTTTTGCTGGTGCATATGTGATTTGGTTTGAAACGCCAAGTACGTCGAATAGTCCTTCTAGTACACCTTTCATAACGAAGAAGTCTACTACTTTCTTCTCACCTTGCCATGCATGGTGAAGAGCAAGACCTGTCATAACACCTGCAAGGTGTTGTTCTTCTTTCGGAAGTTCTCCTGCTTCTGTTGGTAAGAAGATAGAACCTACTTCGTACAAAGCAACGCTGTCGTTTTTACGAGCAACATTGTATGAAACTGCTTCTAGCAATTGTGGCACTAAGCTTAAACGAAGTTGGCTGCGCTCTTCGCTCATTGGAAGCGCAAGGTTTACAGGTGCTTTTTCGTTTGGCTCAACCATGTATTGTTTCGCTTTGTCAGCGCTTGTTAATGAATACGTGATTGCTTCATATAAACCAGCACCCTCTAAGAAGCGGCGTACTTTACGACGTTTCGTTTGTGCTGATGTTAATTTACCACGAGTCATTGTTCCAGAAGGTAATGTAACTGGAATGTGGTCATAACCGTATAGACGGCCCACTTCTTCTACTAAGTCTTCTGAAATTGTAATATCAGGACGACGTGCTGGTACATTTACATGGAATGTTCCTTCTACTTCTGTGAATGGGAATTTCAAGTTTGTGAACATTGTACCCATTTCACTCGCAGAAATATTTGTACCTAATACACGGTTTACTTTTTCAGCAGTAACAGATACTGTACGCTCTTGTACTTGTAAGTTGTCAGCTTCTACTACACCTTCAAGTGCTTCACCGCCAGCATATTTCGCCATTAAAGCAGCTGCGTGTTGAATTGCTTCAAATGTACGTGTTGGGTCGATTCCTTTTTCGAAACGTGCACTTGATTCACTACGAAGACCTAAGTCTTTTGATGTACGACGCACTGTTTGACCTGCAAAGTATGCAGACTCAATTAGAACGTTTACTGTCTCATTTGTAACTTCAGAATCCGCTCCGCCCATCACACCAGCAACAGCTAAAGCTTTTGTACCGTTTGTAATTACAAGGTGGTGGCTTTGTAATGTACGCTCTTGATCATCTAACGTTTCAATTTTTTCGCCTTCTTTTGCAAGACGAACAACGATTTCTTTTGAACCTAATTTATCGTAATCGAATGCATGTAACGGTTGACCGTATTCCATTAAAATGTAGTTTGTAATATCAACTACGTTGCTAATTGGACGAATACCAGCTGCCATAAGGCGAGTTTGCATCCACATTGGTGATGGACCAATCTTTACGTTTTTAACCATTTTTGCAATGTATAATGGGTTTTCTTCTTTCGCTTCTACACTTACAGAAATATAATCAGAAGTTTTTTCTGCTGTTTCTTGTAATTCGATAGCTGGAAGTTTTACTTCGCGGCCGTAAATAGCAGCCACTTCATATGCAACACCTAACATGTTTAAGCAATCTGCACGGTTTGGTGTTAAGCCAAGCTCAAGTACTTCATCGTGTAAGTTTAAAATTTCAAGTGCATCTGCACCAACTTCAGCGTCACTTGGGAAGATGAAGATACCATCTGCGTATTCTTTTGAAACTAACTTTCCATCAATGCCAAGCTCTTGAAGAGCACAAACCATACCGTGAGAAGCTTCACCACGTAGTTTTGCTTTTTTAATTTTGAAGTTACCAGGAAGTACAGCACCAACTTTTGCAACTGGTACTTTTAAACCTTTTGCAATGTTAGCAGCTCCACAAATAATTTGAACTGGCTCTTCTTCACCGATATCGATTAAGCATTTGCTTAATTTATCAGCTTCTGGGTGTTTTTCACATTCTAATACGTGACCAACTACAACACCTTTTACACCTTTATTTAATACTTCAACACCTTCTACTTCAATACCACTTTTCGTGATTTTGTCTGCTAGTTCTTGTGCTGTTACATCTTTAATATCTACATACTCTTGTAACCAACGATATGATACGAACATATTTATCCTCTCCTTCCCTTACGCTCGTTTGAATTGTTGTAAGAAACGTACATCATTTGTATAGAAATGACGAATGTCATCTACGCCGTATTTCAACATTGCGATACGCTCTGCGCCCATACCGAATGCGAAACCTTGATATTCTTTTGAATCATAACCAGCCATTTCAAGTACGTTCGGGTGAACCATACCTGCGCCTAAAATTTCAATCCAGCCAGTTCCTTTACAAGTGCCGCAACCTTTGCCATGACACATCATACAAGAAATATCCATCTCTACAGATGGCTCTGTGAATGGGAAGAAACTTGGACGAAGACGGATTTCACGATCTTCACCGAACATCTTTTTCACGAATACTTGCAGTGTACCTTTTAAGTCACTCATACGAATGTTTTTATCAATTACAAGACCTTCAATTTGCATGAACTGATGTGAATGCGTCGCATCATCATCATCGCGGCGATATACTTTACCAGGACAGATAATTTTGATTGGGCCTTTTTCTTTATTATTTTCCATCGTACGTGCTTGCACAGAAGATGTATGTGTACGTAGTAACGTTTCTTCTGTAATGTAGAATGTATCTTGCATGTCACGTGCTGGGTGATCTTTCGGTAAGTTTAGTGCTTCGAAGTTGTAGTAGTCTTTTTCTACTTCTGTTCCTTCAGCTACTTCATAACCCATACCGATGAATACATCTTCAATTTGTTCAACAACAGCTGTTAACGGATGGTGACAACCTGTTTCAACAGGACGACCTGGTAATGTAACATCAATTGTTTCCGTAGCTAATTTCGCTTCAATTACTGCTTTTTCTAAGTTACCAATTTTGTCTTCTAGACGCGTTTGGATCGCTTCACGTACTTCATTTACTAATGCTCCCATACGTGGACGCTCTTCTGCTGATAATTTTCCCATGCCGCGTAATACTTCTGTAATTGGACCTTTTTTTCCTAAATACGCTACGCGTACGTCGTTTAAGCCCTTTAGCTCTTTCGCTTCTTCAATAAGCTCTAACGCTTTTTGCTTTAGCTCTTTTAAACGTGCTTCCATTTTGGAACCCTCCTAATTTTAAAAATAAAAAAACCTCGCTCCCAAAAAGGGACGAGGTAAATTCGCGGTACCACCCTAAATTGACAGAACAAGTCTGCCCACTCATTAGTTATAACGATCAATTCTGACCGGAACGCCTTTACATATATATGGTCCTGGCGTCAACTCCAGAGGTGAATTCACTTCCGTCTACCATAAGAATGCTTTCAGTCTACGGCATTCTCTCCCTATATGGCGATTTTGTAAGCTACTCTTCTCTATCAACGTTTTTCGTTATTTAACTTTTAATATAATGTACTTCAACTTATTATAAGAAGTTTTTTATTTGTTCGCAACCGGGCTTTGCAAATAATACGTTAAAATCCCTGCTGCAACCGCAACATTTAATGATTCTGCCCCGCCGTAAATCGGAATATACAAGTTTTGATCCGTTTTTGCAAGAATTTCTTGACGTACGCCATTTCCTTCATTTCCAACAATTAATGCAAAACTTCCGGCCGGAGTTACTTCACCATACGGAACTCCATTTTCAAGAGCTGTTCCATATACAGGAACGTTATTTTCTTTTAACTTGTCTACCCATTCTTCTAAGTTCCCTTTTACAATTGGTAAGTGAAAAATAGAGCCTTGTGTAGAGCGGAGTACTTTACTATTGTAAACATCAACACAACCTTCTCCAAGCACAACGGCGTGAATACCAGCTGCATCAGCTGTACGAATAATTGTTCCTAAATTACCTGGGTCTTGCAGGCCATCTAATAAAAGGAATTTCCCATCAGTAAGAGCTACTTCTTTCTCATGCTTCTCACAAACAGCAAATACACCTTGCGTCGTTTCTGTTTCACGAAGTATTTTTACAATCGCCTCAGGCACGATATACATTTCCACATCATTAACTGTCCAATCTTTCGGAAGGTCTGTCTGATCTGAAACGATAAGTTCTGTTACAATTCCTGCCTTCAGAGCTTCCTCGACTAAGTGAAATCCTTCTACAAAAAATAAACCTTTTTTATCGCGTTCTTTTTTCGTTTGCAGCTTTTTCCACTGCTTTACACGCGGATTTTGTACTGAATCAATGTTTTTCATAATATGTATTTCCCTCTCTTCTTGTCTTATCATTATAGCCTATTTTTCATACATATTTACATAAAAAAGAACAAAAACTAACGTCAGTTTCAATTCTGAAGAAGAGGTGAAAGCAATGAGTTTTAATTTACGCGGTGCCGTATTAGCGAATGTATCTGGTAATTCACAAGATCAATTACAAGAAACAATTGTCGATGCAATTCAAAGCGGTGAAGAAAAAATGCTTCCAGGTCTTGGTGTTTTATTTGAAGTCATTTGGAAAAACGCTGATGAAAATGAAAAGCACGAAATGTTAGAAACACTAGAGCAAGGATTAAAAAAATAAGCAATTTGAAAATCACCTTTGCATAAGCTAAGGTGATTTTTTTACGAAAAAATTTTTCTTCTCCTAAACATTTCTACTTTACTAACGAACTATGATGGAGTACAATGTTCAAAATACATTTAAACCGATCGATTTTTCTTCATATACATCATTAGATAAAAGGAGTGAATGTTTTATGCACCGTATTACGCTTGAACAAGTTTTTAAACATCACATTACACAAAAATACGTAAACCGTTCTGGAATGGTCCACGCGATTGCTGTCGCTTACCATGCGTTTCACTTAGCTAAAAAGCATCACGCCTCAGTCGATGCTGCGACAAAAGCCGGTTTCCTTCATGATATCGGACATCATACGTGGTACACAGGCGGCGAATGGGACTATGACTTATATAAAAAGAATGATATCCATGCAATTAAAGGCGCAGAAAGAGCTCATAAATTACTTATTAGATTGGGAGAGCATCCAAAACTAGCAAAAGAAATTTCTATCGCAATTCTTCTTCATACAGATTCTTTCTTAGTGGAACAAGAAATTGAAAGAACATCTCTTCAAAACATTATTAAATGGGCAGACGAAGCAGATGAAGAACCAGGCGGAGCTCATCATTATAGAACGATTTCTTATGAAAAAGCACTTAAAGCTATTCAGCAATTAGATCGATTGGTAGAGCGTGAATTGCAAATAGAGCAAGCAAAATTGAATAACAAGGCAGAACATAGTTATCAATGAGAAAGAGGCATCACTACAGGGTGATACCTCTTTTATTATTTTATGGAAAATAAACCTTTATCCCGCATTAACGGGCAGTAAGACCCCCACCTCGAAATTCAGCAAAGACGAGGAAGTTAGATGGGGAATCAACTGCCCGTAAAAGCCCGATTGGTGAGGGCTGATAATCAGTGGGGGATGAACCTCCCCAATGATTAAAGTTTCACTTTATATGTAATATTTAAATGTTACATTCAAAAACAATTTACTTTATAATTAAATATACAAATATAAAAGAGGTGATTTTACAAATGCAACCCGCTACACAGCTTTCTAATGAACAAAAACACTCGATGTCATGGGGACAATTTATTAGCTCTGTTTTATTCGCCTTTTTTGGAACTGGACTTATTACTGTGTTCCTCGCAATGCCATTAACAATTTATACAGCAGGTCTTACAGATAAAAAACAAGTTGCCCTGTATGAATCTATTGCAAATACTGCAAGTACCGTATTACAACTAGCTGTATTGTTATTCTTCATTTTTAAATTCGAACCCGCAAAAAAATTACTACTAAAGTCTTTTAACTTTAAAACACTGAAAGAATGGCGCACATACGTATACTTACTTCTTTTCTTCGTTATCAACATCATACTCAATTACATCTTGTTAAATTATGTGTTCCAAGACGCAACAAAGCAGCAATCTTCCGCACTAAGCTTAGACGTCTTTAAGCAATATCAAATATTATTACTTCTCAGCTTTGCAATACTCACACCCATTTTTGAAGAACTTATTTTCCGTGGTTTTATACTTCGCTTCTTCTCAGAACGCTTTCCATTTTGGATTGCAGCCATCGTAACAAGTTTCTTCTTCGGTATCGCTCATACATACTCACTTGGGGTAATGGTAATTACTTTCTTTATGGGATTATTAATGGCCATTTTATGTAAAAAAACAAAGTCCATTATTCCAGCTATGTTATTTCATATTATGAATAACATGTTGGCATTCTTGAGTTAAAAAGAGGTATCATCGCGATACCTCTCTTTACTCTTTTATCATAACTTCAAACTCTTCTGCGGTTAGCGTTTTTGATAATCCGTATCGTTATTACCCATTTCCTTCAATTCATATATACTCATTAATAATATCCAAAATAAACCTCATGTAGTAAAATATAACTTAATTCACATAAAGGAGTTTACATATGTTCAGTATTATTTGGATGCTTTTCACGCCACTTCTCTTACTATGCGGGATTGCTGGTGGTATTTTTTTAATAGTAACAGGGATTAAATATCGGAAATTACTCGTTGGTTTAATGGGGCTACTTACCCTATCCTTTGTCACACTACCTTTTGTTCTTTTAAGTGTAGGGATTCATATCGATACAATTTTCCCGATTCCAACTGCTCTATACTGGACGCTATTTTCTTTAACTGGATTATTAGCAGGGGTAAGTGGAGTACAAGCAAAAATTAAAAGTATACGTAATATGGGATTCATTATTTTTACCACTGGAATATTAGGGGTTATTTTCTGGGTACTCATGTCTGTAGGTGATTCATTCTATATATAACATTTTTTGAAACCCACAAATCGGAGGTAATACAGAAGTGTTTGGAATATTAACTTGGATGATTTTAGCTCTTACTTTAATGTTATGCGAATTCATCGTCGGCATTTTTTTAATTATTGCTGGCATGAAACATCGTAAATTACTTACCATTATAGCTGGTTTCACTAGCATATTACTAATCGTTGTTCCTATTGTTTGTATAGGTTCTGGAATAGATTTAGAGGGGATGGTTCCAATTTCGGGAACTTTATATTGGTGCTTCTTCTCTTTAGCTGGACTATTAGCTATTATAAGCGGCAGGCAAATATCGAGTATTTGTTCTATGGGGACAATTTTGTTTATAACAGGGCTGTGCTCCGTAACTGGTTATCATTTTTTATATCTCACTCTTTAAAAAGGCAAAAAAGCAGGGAAATTAATTCCCTGCTTTTCTATTTGGTTTATTGCCTGATGGTAAGAAGAACGATAACACCCAAGCAATCCCTGCAAGTATCGTTGCAATTAAGAAGGCATCGTTAATACCGTTAATTGCAGATAGCTTTGAAATTTGTCCATATAATAGTTGTGTGCTCATCGCGTCTCCTGCTTGAGCTGATCCAGCTAAGGCCGCTAAGCTTTGACCCATGCCGTGTACTTTATCAACTAAAATTGGGTTTGATGTTGTTAACATGTTGCCGTAATCTGCTACGTGAGCAGTCGTTTGTTGCGTCATAAGTGTAATTAAAATCGCTGTTCCGATTGAACCCGCTACTTGTCTTGACGTATTTTGCGTTGCTGTACCGTGAGAAATTAATTTCATCGGCAGCGCGTTCATACCAGCTGTCATAATTGGCATCATAATGAATGACATACCAATTGAACGTATAATATAATCCGTCATAATAACGCTATACGGTGTATCCATCGATAATTTTGTAAATTCATATGTCGCATACGTCGTAATTGCCAATCCAATTATCGCTAATGGACGAATGCCATATTTATCGAATAATTTACCCGCCACTGGTCCCATGATCCCCATAATTAATGATCCTGGAAGAAGTAGTAAACCAGATTCAATTGGCGTAAAGCCACGAATGTTTTGCAGATATACTGGAAGCAATAACATACCTCCGAATAATGCCATCGTAACGATTGCGTTAATTACTAAAGTAAAAGTAAATACTGGATATTTAAATACTTGTAAATCAAGCATTTTATTGTCCGTTGTTAACTCTCTCCAAATAAATAACGCTAAACCAATTACACCGATAACAAGTGAAATAATGACTTCTGCACTAGTCCAACTATTATTTCCAGCTTCACTAAATCCGTACAATAAGCTTCCTAGTCCAATACTTGAACTAACCACACCGAATATATCTAATTTCGTTTTAGACACTGGCTGAGCTAGTGTAAAGAATTTTAAAGATAGAAACGTAATAATTAAACCAATAATAAACATCGCATAGAACATTAAGTTCCAGCTATAGTTTTCAATCACCCAACCTGTTACAGTTGGTCCGATAGCTGGCGCTAAAATCATCGCTACACCTAGTAATCCCATCGCCGCTCCGCGTTTATGAGGCGGGAATAACGTCATAAAGATATTCATACCAACCGGCATTAAAATACCCGCACCAACTGCTTGAATTACGCGACCTGTCATCATCATTGTAAAGTTTCCTGAAGTAGCACAAATGATAGATCCTACCGTGAAGAATAACATTGCTGCTACGAATAATTTACGATACGTAAATCGTGAAACTAAAAAGGCACTAATCGGTACTAAAATACCATTTACAAGCATGAAGCCTGTAATTAACCATTGTGCTGTTGAAGTTGATACATTAAATTCATTCATTAACGGAGGTAATGCAACGTTAATGATTGTTTGGTTTAAAATAGAAACGAACATGCCGAGAATTAATACAGCTACAACTGCTTTTACGTTCACATTCTCTACAGGCATAGACATTTGTTTTTTCGGCACTTCTTTTTCTTGTTTTACTTCTTCTTGCTTTCCTGTTTCTAACTCAACTACATTAGAAATTTCCGATTCTTGCTTTCGTTCAATTTCTTTCTCTTCTGTTTCAACTTTACTTACTTCTATTTTACTTACGGCTGGGACTTGTTCTTCTCCCATTTTCGTTTTTTTCTTTCGTAAAAGACGATTTACAAGGAAGAAGACGATTATACAAAATAGTGCATATCCTGCAATTACAATTGAGGACATCTCATCTCCCCCTTACTTATGAATACGAACTGTCACATTCATGCCAGGAACAATATTTACTGATTTGCTATGATCTAAAGAAATTTTAACTGGTACTACTTGTGTTACTTTCGTATAGTTCGCTGTTGCGTTGCTTGATGGCAACATAGAGAATGTATTCGCTGTTGTTAAGCCAACTTGTTCTACTTTTCCTGTTAACGTTGTATCTGGGTATGCATCTACATACACATCTACATCTTGACCTTTTTGAACATCATCAACATCTGTTTCTTCAATGTTTGCTGTTACCCATAAATTGTTCATATCAAATGCATAAGCAATCGGGCTACCTGCTCCAACGAAAGCATTTGTTGTTGCGTTTGATTGTACAACTGTTGCATTTTGTGGAATTGTTACATCTACTGTTTGTTCTCCATTAGCTGCCGCTACAGTAACAGTACCTAATTTATCGTTCTCATTATAATTTTTTCCTACTTCAGCTTTCCAGTCAGTTAGTTTACCTGCTACTGGTGAAGCAACCGGAATTACCTTTCCATCAATCTTTGCATTGTCTGTTTTTAAGTAATTTTCCGTTTGATTGTAATAGTAATAACCGCCAATACCGCCGCCAACTAGTACAATTAATGTGATAATGTTGATAATTACCATTCTTCGAAACTGATTCATTGCATTCCTCTCCTTATATCGCATATAATTTTTTTCTAAACTATTTATGCCCTTATTGTTTAGATTGTTTAATTGTTAATTATATTAACCTTTTAACAAAAAAATCACACCATCTGCAGCGTAAATCGAAATTTATCTACCTGCGAGCGGTGCTGATTTCTGAAGGACTATCGTTTATAATTATAAATAATTATTTTGAATCTACAACCGACAATTTACGTATGAAATGTCGTTTAAACAACAATATAATACCAATATGTTGTTTAAGTACAGAAAATTAAACGAGGGGAAATAAAAATGTCTATTAAAAATACAAATGATCCACGTGTAAAACGGACGAGACAACTCATACAGGATGCTTTTGTCGCTTTAGTAGGCGAAAAAGGTTTTGAAAATGTTACTGTTCAACATATTGCAGAACGCGCTCCTGTAAACCGCGCTACATTTTATAGCCATTACCACGATAAATATGACTTACTAGACAAAAGCATTGAAGAAATGTTAGAAAAGCTAACTGAAGTAATTAAACCGAGAAATAGAAATAAAGAAGATTTCCAACTAACATTTGATTCGCCACATCCAAGTTTTTTGGCCTTGTTCGAACATATTGCAGAAAACACTAACTTCTATAACGTCATGCTTGGTGATAAAGCTGCCGGAAACTATACGTATAAGATGATGAAAGCAATTCAAACGCATTTAACATTAAGCCTCTCTATTTCACAACCTAACGATGAAAAACTAATGGTTCCACGCGATATTCTCATTAGTTATGTTACTGGTGCCCATCTAGGGATGATTATGTCATGGCTTAAAAGAGGAATGATATATACCCCGCATTTTATGGCGATGCAATTAACTCGTTTAATTATTTTAGGCGCTCATACTGCAGCGGGATTAGAACGGCCTTTTTAAAACATAAAAAAGCGAAGGAGAATCTCCTTCGCTTTTTCTATTAATTAAATGTAATGTTATGTACAGCCTCTTTATCAAGACGTTTAATAACTTCTACAATTAACTTCACTGCATTTTCATAATCATCACGATGTAACATTGCCGCATGAGAATGGATATAGCGCGTTGCAATTGTAATTGCCATAGAAGGAATACCATTTACAGCAATGTGAATCGCACCCGCATCCGTTCCTCCGCCCGCTACTGAATCATATTGATAAGGGATTTGTAATTCATCAGCAACATCAACTACGAAATCACGTAAACCTGTATGTCCAATAACAGAAGCATCATATAAAATGATTTGTGGTCCATCGCCCATTTTACTTTGTGCTTCTTTTGACGTTACACCCGGTGTATCTCCAGCGATACCAACATCTACTGCGAACGCGATATCTGGTTTAATATAATTCGCAGATGTTTTTGCACCACGAAGACCAACTTCTTCTTGTACAGTTCCAACGCCGTATACAACGTTTGGATGCTTTTCATCTTTTAGTTGTTTTAATACGTCAATTGCAATTGCACAACCGATTCGGTTATCCCACGCTTTTGCAAGTAACATTTTTTCATTCTTCATCACTTGGAATTCAAAGTACGGTACAACTTGATCTCCTGGTCGTACGCCCCACTCCATCGCTTCTTCTTGGCTAGAAGCACCGATATCGATGAACATGTCTTTAATTTCAACTGGCTTTTTACGAGCTTCTGGAGGTAAAATGTGCGGTGGTTTTGAACCAATTACACCTGTTACATCTCCTTTACGCGTTACAATCGTCACGCGCTGTGCAAGCATAACTTGTGACCACCAGCCACCAACCGTTTGGAAGCGAAGGAAACCTTTGTCATCGATTTGTGTAATCATAAATCCAACTTCATCTAAATGACCTGCAACCATAATTTTCGGACCGTTTTCTTCCCCTACTTTTTTCGCAACTAAACTCCCTAAATTATCAGTAGAAAGTTCGTCCGCAAACGGCTCGATATATTTCTTCATTACTTCACGTGGTTCACGTTCGTTACCAGCAATACCACGTGCATCCGTTAATTCTTTTAGCATTGTCAATGTCGCGTCTAATTTTGTCATTGCCAACACCCTCCTTTTTCTTCAGTCAATTCATTATACAATAATTAAATTGAAATATTCAAAAATTAAATTAGTATCCTTGTGTTTGACGCTGATGATTTACCTCATTTTTATCTAAATATGCTTTTTCAATCTCTTCTTGCTCAAATTCAAGTGCTTGTCCAAGTCGAAGATAGCTCGTAAATAATTCAATATAGTTTGTAATAGATGGTTGATCTGTAAAACGAATTACTTTCGCATATGTGTCTAAGAAAATTTCCACTTGTGTTTTATTCGTTTGTGCACATTTATAGAATAAGAAGTTTTTATCAATACCTAAATCAATTCCGATTGATAAAATAAAATGCAAACCATCTACGTATTCTTCTAATATTACTTCACGTTCCGAAGCTGGTTTGTTGCTCCAATATTTAAAACAACGTGTTTCATTTGCAAGTTCACCAATTTCTACAAGAAGAGCTAACATTTTTTCTTTTAACAATTTTTTCGGTTGTAAGTCATGTTCTTTTGCAATACGGTCATCTAATTCTTTTTGTAATTTAAATAGTTGTAGTAAGTCCATTCTATTGTCCTCCTCCAACATCGCATTTTACGCAACAATGTTGTTTCATCTCAAAGTTCATTATTATGTTTCAGTTCTTATGAATAAGTCAGCTATCTACCTCTTTATAAAATAGCTTGTCCTTAATTTGCAAATACGTTTCAGTCATCACTCTTAAATTGTTCATCTGATGAAAGTTCCATATCATCTTTCCATTATAGCAGTGTCGTTTCGGCTAGGAAAGATACTCTTCTTTCCAAACGTGCATAATTAAAAAAAGCCAGGAGGATTCTCCTGACTTCATATGTATATTCTTCTATATCACTATAGTTTTTATGTTGATTTTGTCATATCGATAACAACACATCCGTTAATCTTTAGAACTTCAAACTTCTCTCTGAACACAAACAAAAAAACCTTAGAAGAAAATTCTTCTAAGGTTTCAACTAATTAATTAGTTAATGTTGTTTTTTGCAACTGTTGCTAATTCAGCGAAAGCTTTTTCGTCATGAACAGCTAAGTCAGCAAGCATCTTGCGGTTAACTTCGATGCCAGCATTTTTAAGACCGTGCATTAAGCGGCTGTAAGAAAGACCATTCATACGAGCTGCTGCGTTGATACGTGTAATCCATAATTTACGGAAGTCACGTTTCTTTTGACGGCGGTCACGGAATGCATACATTAGAGATTTCATAACCTGTTGGTTAGCAACCTTGAATAATGTATTTTTTGAACCGTAGTAACCTTTTGCTAATTTAATTACTTTTTTACGACGTTGACGAGTAACTGTACCACCTTTTACTCTTGGCATAATATTACCTCCTAATTGTTCTATATATCAGCCGAACTTATTTTAAGTTGTCAAGCATTTGACGAATGCGTTTGAAGTCACCAGCGCTTACTACACCAGCTTTACGTAGTTTACGTTTAGCTTTTGTAGATTTGTTAGCGAATAAATGGCTTGTGTAAGCGTGAGAACGTTTCAGTTTACCTGATCCAGTCTTTTTGAAACGCTTTGCAGCGCCGCGATGAGTTTTTTGTTTAGGCATAGGTATTTCCTCCTCTATCTATTACTTATCGTTTTTCGGTGCTAAAACTAAGAACATACTGCGTCCTTCCATTTTAGGCTTAGATTCAACTGTACTAACTTCAGCACAAGCTTCTGAGAAGCGATCTAAAACACGTTGACCGATTTCTTTATGAGTAATGGCACGTCCTTTAAAGCGAATTGACGCTTTAACCTTGTCGCCTTTCTCTAAAAACTTGATAGCATTACGAAGTTTTGTGTTAAAGTCGTGTTCATCAATTGTTGGACTTAAACGAACTTCTTTCATGCTAATTACTTTTTGATTTTTGCGCTGCTCTTTTTCTTTCTTCTGTTGCTCAAAGCGGAATTTACCGTAGTCCATAATGCGGCATACTGGCGGTTTCGCATTTGGAGCAACTAATACTAAATCAAGATTAAGATTTGCAGCTAAGTCTAAAGCGTCATTACGAGACTTGATTCCAAGTTGATCGCCATTTGCGCCAACTAAACGTACTTCACGTGCACGAATTTGCTCGTTAATCATCATATCCTTGCTAATAGTAAGCCACCTCCAAGGTTTTCTCAGAACATATTTTGTAGTCATAGAACCCGACAAAAAAAGTGCGGGCATACGACACCCACACTTGTAAAATCTTAAGTAAGAAATACATTTACCTGCTAACTGCGAATGCGTCCATCAGGTGAGAAGCGGGTGCTTCTACTTGTTCCACAAAACAATATTCTATTATCCTTGATGAGTTTATCATAGGACATGACGTCTGTCAAGAAGACGCGATGTGTTTTACTAACAACAAGAAATATTGTAACAAACAACTAACATACTTGCAATACTTTTTTATGATAAGTGTTACATGGTTATTTTTTCTAGTTTTTCTCTTTTATATTACAAAGAAAAGCCGCGGTATACCGCGGCTTTTTCTTATCGTTTTCCTTCTACTTTAATCATATCAACAAAAGCATCTAATGCGATTGTTTCTGATTTTTGTTCACCATATTTACGTACGTTTACGCCGTTTTCAGTTACTTCATTATCACCTACTACAAGCATGTACGGAATTTTTTGCATTTGTGCTTCACGGATTTTGTAACCGATCTTCTCTTCACGAGTGTCTAATTCAACACGGATACCAGCACGACGCAATTCGTCTTGTACTTTCTTCGCATAGTCTAAATGTACTTGCGGAGAAACTGGAATTACTTGTACTTGAACTGGAGCTAACCAAGTTGGGAATGCACCTTTGTATTCTTCAATTAAGAAGGCTACGAAGCGTTCCATAGTTGATACAACACCACGGTGAATTACAACTGGACGATGTTGCTTACCGTCTTCGCCAACATAAGTTAATTCAAAGCGTTCTGGAAGTAAGAAGTCTAATTGTACAGTTGAAAGTGTTTCGTCTTTTCCAAGAGCAGTACGAACTTGAACATCAAGTTTTGGACCGTAGAATGCTGCTTCACCTTCAGCTTCATAGTAATCAAGACCCATTTCATCCATAGCTTCTTTTAACATACCTTGTGCTTTTTCCCACATCTCATCATCCGCATAATACTTTTTAGTATCTGCTGGATCACGATAAGATAGACGGAATGAGTAGTTCTCTAAACCGAAATCTTTGTACACTTCTAGAGTTAAGTTTACAACACGTTTTAACTCTTCTTTAATTTGATCTGGACGAACGAAAATGTGCGCATCGTTTAAAGTCATTCCGCGTACACGTTGTAACCCAGATAACGCACCTGACATTTCATAACGGTGCATTGTTCCAAGTTCCGCAATACGGATTGGTAATTCACGGTAGCTGTGAATATCATTTTTATAAACCATCATATGGTGAGGACAGTTCATTGGACGAAGAACTAATTCTTCATTATCCATTTCCATTGATGGGAACATGCCATCACGGTAGTGATTCCAGTGACCAGAAGTTTCATATAACTCTCTACTTCCTAATACTGGAGTGTATACGTGATCATAGCCTAAGCTTGCTTCTTTATCAACGATGTAACGCTCGATAATACGACGAATTGTTGCACCCTTTGGTAACCAAAGTGGTAAACCTTGTCCTACTTTTTGGCTATTAGTAAATAGTTTTAATTCTTTACCTAATTTACGGTGATCGCGCTCTTTCGCTTCTTCAAGCATACGTAAGTGCTCATCTAATTCTGCTTTCTTAACGAATGCAGTACCGTAAATACGTTGTAACATTTTATTATTGCTATCGCCGCGCCAGTAAGCACCTGCAACGCTTAATAATTTAAACACTTTAATTTTCCCTGTAGATGGAAGGTGAACACCACGGCAAAGGTCGAAGAATTCGCCTTGCTCATAGATTGAAATAACTGCATCCTCTGGAAGATCGTTAATTAAATCTAATTTTAACTCATCACCAATTTCTTCAAAGCGACGAAGTGCTTCTGCACGTGGTACTTCATGACGAACGATTTCTAAGTTTTCGTTCACGATTTTTTGCATTTCTTTTTCAATTTTCTTGAAGTCTTCAACTGTAATTGCTTCTTCCATATCGATATCGTAATAGAAGCCATTTTCAATTACTGGACCAATGCCAAGCTCAAGCTTAACATCTTTATATAAACGTTTTAACGCTTGTGCTAAAACGTGGGCTGTTGAATGGCGTAAAATATATAAGCCATCTTCAGAATCTAATGTAATAATAGAAACTGCACCATCTTCTTCGATTGGTGTAACAAGATCGATCATCTCATCGTTTAATTTTCCAGCTACAGCTTTTTTCTTTAAGCCTGGGCTAATAGAAGCTGCGATTTCTTCAGTTGTTACGCCTTTTGGAAACTCCTTCACAGCTCCATCAGGGAAAGTAATTTTAACTACATCTGCCATCACTGGTCACTCCTCTTTTTCTCAAAATAAAAAACACTCATCCCGTAAAAAGGGACGAGTGTTGAATTCGTGGTTCCACCCTTGTTCCAATTAACATAATTGTTAATTGCTCAAGTTCAACATAACGGTGTTGTCCGTTAGCAATTACTAGAAAAACCGTTCACTGCTAAAGTTTAGAGGTGGTAAGTAATAATCCCGTACTAGGAAGCTCACACCCTAAGGCTTCCCTCTCTGAAAATCGTAGAAAACTACTCATGTCCTCATCATGACATTTCGATATATTTCATTTATGTAGGTAATTATATGCTCAAAAACTTAGAAAATCAAGGGCGTTACCTTTATTTTTTAAATTTTTCACATTGCGCTCAAAATCATGTAATCCATGTAATTGGACCCGTTCTTGAAACACATTTCGCAAAGTAATAATCATATTATGGTCTTGTTCTTTCGTATATAAATAAATCTTTTTGGGCGAAATAGAAAGAAGCGGCGCAATTACTTTCGTATCAATATATACATCATTTTGCTTTAATAATTCCTCATCTATATATTGGACCAACTTCTCCTGTTTTAAACGTCTACCTTTATCATCATAAAAGATAAAGCTTTCATCAAAAATAAGATGCACACAGGACAAGCGTGATTTACGGCTACTTACTTGTTGCCGAAGCGTCTCAATGAACATTTGGTATTCTTGCTCCATCTTATATTCATCAATTGCCACTTCCGCAAGTTTAGCCACCATTTCCCTATATGTACGAAGACGAAAACGGATATATGATGAAAACGAGAATGAGAGCGGATCACAAAGCCAATTATTTAAAGAAGACTTAATATATGACTCAAATGCGTTACGCGTTAAATCCTGAGCTACCCCTTTTCTTCTTCCCTTTAAAATCTCATGTGCCATGTGCAATATTTGATGACACTCTTCTTGTTCTTCATAAAAAAACTTTTCTTTTAAGATCGTATAAATCCACTCATTTTGTTTCACATTCACAATAAAATACACCATTACCGGCAATAAGATCTTTTCAATATAATTTGATTCACGTACTGGTATGTGAATCACCACTTTTTGTTCCTGTAAATACACACTCGTTTCCTTATATAATACTTCCGCTCTTTTCAGCAATTGTCTATATACGTGCATAGCATCATTTTTTTCTTCGAAGCAAATTTCAATCACTTTTGTCCCCCCTTTTATCCCTGCTCTAAAGGACTGTATCTATACGTTACAAATCCTATAAGAGTCCGTCCCGCGTGAAGTTCACTCTTAGTAGAATTACATTTCCTATCGTTAGAAAATCCACTCAATATGGCTTGCTAATTTTATATATATTAAGGGAGGGAGAAAAAAATGATACAAGCTACTATGAATTTTTTTATTGTATACTTTACTTATTACTAAAGGGAGGTATCTGAATGTTTGAATATAAATTCGTAAAAGTCGAATTTCATTGGGGGCTCACTCGCTCAAAACTAGCTGAAGACTACCAAGAAATTATTCAAGAACATGCTAGAGATGACTGGAGGTTCGTACAGATTGTTGCCCCTACGATTGGCAGTTCTGGACAACCTGAATATTTCGATCTCATATTTGAAAAGAAAATATCACTATAATACAAAAGAGCAAGCTTCTCAGCTTGCTCTTTTACTTATGACGACGGTTTTTCCCACCAATTGGAATTGGTTTCGCTAAATATTTAATTCGTTCCATAATACGTGCTGCCTTCATTTCTTCAGCCTCACCACGTTGTGTATACGTTAAATGATGTTCCAATTGTTTAAAATCAAAATTAGACGTAAAGAACGTCGGTAAGTTTTCTAGCATACGGAATTGCAAGATTGCACCAAGCACATCGTCACGCACAAAGCTCGACATCGCTTCTGCCCCGATATCATCTAACATTAAAACTTGTACGCGTTTAACAGCATCAATCTTTTCGCCAATCGAATTATCTTGAATCGAACTTTTAATTTCACGTAAAAATTCCGGGAAGTATACGAGCATCGAACTTATTTTCTTTCGAGCAAGCTCGTTCGCAATTGCTCCTAAAAGGTACGTTTTTCCTACACCAAATTTACCGTACAAATATAAACCTTGTGCTTTTTTACCTGGTTCATATGTACTTAAAAATTCATTCGCTGCGCCAATTGCATCGATACGTGCATTTAAATCAGAAGGGTCTAAGTTTTCCATAGTTGCCTGTAAAATATCCGTTGGCATATATACACTTTGAACGAGTTTTTCATATTTCTTTCTCTCGTCATATGCTACTTTTCTAACGCAGCGATCGTATTGAATATCAATCATTTTCCCTTGAATAACAAGCTTTGGCTCATACCCTTGCAGCATATTTTTACATGCACCTAAATCCGGGCAATCTACGCAACCTACACTTTGTCCAATATATTCATATAACTTCACAAGACTGCGCTCAATCATAGAAGTCGTTACTTCACCTTTATGTTCGTCTATAAATTCTTTCACACGCGGATGCGCCATTACTTCTGCCTTTAATACTTCATATCTATTTTTAAAGTTTTCATTTTCCATTAATTTTGTAAATGAATTTTGAATATGCTCCATTTTCTCACCTCAAAGAGCGTTCATTCTCTTCTATTAATCACGCTTATATTTTTTTAGCACTTCTTCTAATCGTTTTCGTTCATCTTCTAGCGTACTTGCATCTTTTTCTACACTTACATCTTTCTTCGCCGTTTCTTTCTCTTGTTCCTTCGGCTCTTCTTCCTTAAGCCAATCTGGCACCATTTCTTTTCGTACCGTCTTCTTCGCCGTACGGCCTTTTTTCTTCGTCTCAGCCCACTCTTGATATTGACGGTTCTCTTCTTTCGCTAACGCCATCGCGTCCGCTACTGTACCGACCTTTTTACGTGCCCAATGCCCAGCAATCTTCTCGACATACGTTTTCGCAAGTTTCATATCTGAGCGTAGCATAACGTAATAAATAAGTACATTCACAACTCCTGGTGTCAATTTTTGATTAATCATGACATCTTCAACGATTTGCAAGTCCGCTTTCGTTGCCTCTGCACCACCAGAAATCTCTTTCAATAGTTGTTTTGGCGAGATTTCCTCTAGCTGCTTTATTAACATCTCCTCTTGTGATGAAGGCTCTTTCTCTTTCATCGTACGTGCAGCATGAGGCTGTACTCTTTCACTTAGTACCGGTAATGCTTGACCATTTTCAAATTGATACCAATCGCGCGCTCCTTTTCTAAGCCTTTCCATATCAATTGTTTGCATCTCCGTCACCGCACCAAGAACGATATTTTGCATCGATAACACATCTACACCATACACATAAGCAAGTGTTATAACGCAGTCTCTTACTTGATCTGTAATCGCCTTTTTAGGAACAAGAGCGGACAATCCATCTACAAATAAAGAGAAATCAAAGAAATCATTCCAAACTTTCGGAGCGTCTCCCTTCTCGTTACTTGGCATAGTTGTCGTTTTTGGAATACGAAGGTCTTCTTGCGCATGCTCAAGCTGTCCTGGATTAAACGAACCAAACACATCATTGAAAGAGCGCGTAACATTTTCATAAGAAGCAAAATCAAATTCTTCTTCTAAGAAATATTGCTTTACTTGATTATATTTTGTCCGACTCAATCGATTGTATAAAAAGATACTTAAAACAATATCATCAAAAAACTGCTTCGGAGATAAAGGTGGTTGCAACTCATATATGAACATTCGAATATCTTTTTCTTTCTTAATATATACCTTCAAAAGCCCAATTGCCTCTAACTTTACTCGTTCCTCATATATTTCAGGAAGTTGCATTTGCATAGTCACCATAAGGGAATGATGTGTATTCTCTTTTCCAAATACACGATCTTGCTCTAGCTCCCCCCATAGTGTCATGTATAAGCTAAAAGCTCTACTACCTATTAACGGCTGATACAACATCGTTAATACTTTTCGGTCGTAATTATGCAGTAGCCCTTTCGCACTTACTTTATAACGATCAATCGGCAATAGCTCCATCCATGACTGTTTTTCCATTCTTGCTTTTCCTTTCTCTCATCCAATCTATCCTCTACTTCATTCCTTCTATCTTCATTATATAAATTCTTAGTGAAAAAGAGCTATTAGCTTTCGCTTCTAGCTCTCTTATCCTATTACTTACGGTATGTAAAGAGAATAAAATACAACTTCTACTCTCTTTCTTTTTGCAGTATATCTTTTAATTCTTCAATAAATACATTTAAATCTTTAAATTGACGATATACAGAAGCAAAACGTACATAAGCAACATCATCAATATCGCGAAGTTCTTCCATAACAATTTCACCAATCATATCACTTTTCACTTCTGATATACCTAAATTACGCAGTTCACGTTCCACGCTTTGTGTTACTTCTTCTAATTGTCTTAAAGATACTGGTCTTTTTTCACACGCTTTAATTAAACCGCGTAAAATCTTTTCTTTATTAAACTCTTCTCGTGTGCCTTCTTTTTTAACAACGATAAGAGGTGACTCTTCTACCCTTTCAAAGGTCGTAAAGCGACTTAAACAACTTTCACACTCTCTTCTTCTTCGAATAGAGCGCCCCTCGTCTACCGGACGCGAATCTAACACTCTTGTACCATTATGAGAACAGGATGGACAACGCAATTCATTCACTCCTTTACACTATACTCTTTATTTTTCTCTACTCAATTCACCTAAAATATATATACAATATTATATAACTCATTCTAACTCTCTTACCACTTTAAGTTTCAGCGCATCACTTTATCATCTCATACTTAAAAATAAGATGGTATATAGGGCACTACCTCATTTGCAAGAGTCCAATGTATTCAACTAACGAGTACGTTATATTTTTCCTTTTTTATAAACTAAAAAAGAGGTGCATTATACACCTCTTTACATTTTAAATCAATTATGTTCTTTTTTAAAGAGCTTTTGTTTCTCTCTGCTTAATTTCGAAGCTACCAGTGCCTCGAGGAAGCTCGATGCTCTCACGCGTTTTCGCGTTTAAACCTTCTGCAATATATTCTGCAGCAACATTTGGATCAATACGATCCCCACAAGTATAAACATCAATACTTGCGTAACCGTGCTCCGGAAAGCTATGAATTGTTAAATGTGATTCTGAGATAATTACTACTCCACTTACACCTTGTGGTGCAAATTTATGGAAAGCAACCTCACGCACTTCAGCACCAGCTCTTAGTGCTGCATCCACAAATAATTGTTCAATATACGGCATGTCATTAAGCTTGTCGAAATCGCAATCCCAAAGTTCAGCGATCACGTGACGACCCATCGTATCCATAGTATCCATTCTACAGTTCCCCCTTGTAAATTTATTCTAACTGTTCGAATTGAAAACTAATTTGCAATTTGGCTTGCTCCACTACCACGGGGGAAAGTTAGTCCAGAGAGGTCCTAACCCTTTAAGTAGTGACTACGTACCTCAGCTCTTAAGTTTACGAGTGTTAGTATACTTTGTTTAATTTCATTTTGCAACAACAGTTTTTTCGATTTTCTGTCATATTTTCCTCTTTACTTTTCCCTAAAAAAAATAAACGATTCACAAATGCAGTAATCACAACGTTTCGTGGTATGTCCACTTTTTAAAATATACTTATATAATTTTTTTCCTTTTCAGAAAAAAATAAAAAAAGAGGGCAAATATTGCCTTGCCCTCTCCTCCCTTATTCACTTAAATGTGTTGCACATTTTCTTGTTTCGCTAACTCTTCAACAACTAACGTTACAAGATCTACAACACGACGAGAGTAGCCCCACTCGTTATCATACCAAGCAAGTACTTTCACTTTACGATCGCCCATTACCATTGTAGATAAACCATCGATAATAGCTGAATGTGTATTTGTATTAAAGTCGATAGATACTAAAGGCTCTTCGCTGAATTCTACAATACCTTTTAACGCACCGTTTGCAACAGTTTTGAATGCATCATTAATAGCTTCAACTGTCACATCGCGTTTTACATCTACTACTAAGTCAACAAGAGACACGTTTGGTGTTGGTACACGAAGTGCCATACCATGAAGTTTTCCGTTTAAGTGCGGAAGAACTTTTGCTAGCGCTTTCGCAGCACCTGTCGTTGTCGGAATGATTGATTGTCCGCAAGCACGTGCTCTTCTTAAATCTTTATGTGGGTTATCAATATTTTTTTGGTCATTTGTATAAGCGTGAACTGTCGTCATTAAACCGTTTTCAATTCCAAACTGCTCATCTAACACCTTCACAACAGGCGCTAAACAGTTTGTTGTACAAGATGCATTTGAAATAACAGTATGTTTTGTAATATCTAATTGGTCTTCGTTCACACCAACTACAATTGTTACATCTTCATTTTTACCAGGCGCTGTTAAAATAACTTTTTTCGCTCCAGCTTCAACGTGAAGAATTGCTTTTTCTTTTGAATTAAATTTACCAGTTGCTTCAATTACAACTTCAACACCTAAATCTGTCCAAGGCAATTCCTTTGGATCGCGGTTGTTTAAAAGGCGAATCATTTTTCCATCAACTAATAAGTGATCTTCAAATGCTTCTACTGTTCCGTCAAACTTGCCATGAACTGTATCATATTTAATTAAGTGTGCTAACGTTTCAGATGGATAGCTTGCATTGATTGCTACAATTTCGAATGCGCTTTCTTTTATTGCTTGACGAAATACCATTCTCCCAATACGTCCAAATCCATTAATTGCCACACGAGTCATAATATGTTATCCCCCTTGAATGCGTTATACTATTTATCTCCAATCCCAATAATAGTATAACACAAAAAGGAGATATGTCACTAAGCATTTTCATTAATTTCACAATTTTTTAGTCAATAATGTTCCACTTCTTTAAAATTACCTGCAATTGTGTTTTCGTTCCCATAATTGTGCCATCATTATTTATCACTTCATCTGCATTTTTCACTTTTTCTTCTAACGGCATTTGAGATTGAATACGAGCTGTTGCTTCTTCTTCTGAAAAGTTATTTCGTTTCATTAAACGCTCTAATTGCGTATGCGGCTTAACTGCTACAACTAAAACGCGGTCAACGAGACTTGTTAATTTGCTTTCAAATAAGAGAGGAATATCTAACACAACCGCTTGCATATCTTCTTTTATGTACATTTCCTTTTGCCTATTCATTTCCTCACGCACTGCAGGATGAACAATTTTATTTAACTGCAATCGTTTTTCTTCATTATAGAAAACGACACTTCCCAGTTTTGGACGATCTAGTTCTCCATCTTCTTGTAACACTTCCGTTCCAAATACTTCTACTATTTTGTTATATGCTGGTTTTCCTTGTTCTACAACTTCTCTTGCAATAACATCTGCATCAATAACTGGTATGCTCAGTTCACGAAACATTTGAGATACCGTACTTTTTCCGCTTGCAATGCCTCCCGTTAATCCAATTACTACTGTCATAATAATCCTCCTCATAATAAAAGGCGCGAAACCAATGTTCCACGCCCATACTTACATTTTCCAAATTCCAATTATAATGAGTAATACCCCAGGCAGGAATGTAAATTTTTGTAACCACTTCATATTCGATAAAACCGTTCCAAGTTTCATTCCAATAAATAAAAACAAAGAACTCATAATTGCAACTAATATCGCCATCATAGCGGGTGCATACCCTAATAAAGATGCACCAATTCCGGCACCAAATGAGTCTACAGAAAGAGCGATACCAAGAAGCAATGCCTCTCCTGCAGAAATGGTGCCTGATTTATCAAAATCTGCTACAGTCGGTTTCCGTAAAATTTGAATCACTAGCCCTAGCGAGGCAATCTCTAATTTCCAGACCTTCTCCTCTTGCTTTGGTTCTTCTTTTTTCTCACTTCGAAAAAATTGATACAATACCCAAATCCCTATTCCAATAAGAACAAGCCCACCGATACGCGTTGCGATAACAGGTGAAAATACTTTCGCGATCATATGTCCAATTCCCATTGAAACAAGCATAACAGCCGCTGAACACATTCCGATAATTATAATTGATCTTAGTGGAATTCTTACGCTTCTTAAACCATATGTTAGCCCTACACTACAGCTATCTAAGCTTAATGTAAAAGCTAATAAAATAAGAGATAAATAAAGGTACATCGGTAAGCTCCTCCCTTATACATAGCTCTGCTGTATGTATATGACAAATGCCTATCCGATGTTATCTCTTTTCTATATTCTTGGCTGACAAATTGGGCAGTAATGCGTTCCTCGCCCGCCAACAACTGTTTTTTCTAATATCGTACCGCAAGTTACACACGGTTCTCCTTTTTTTCCGTATACATTTAGGAGTTCTTGGAACGAACCAATTTGCCCTTGTGAGTTGATATACGTTCGAATTGTACTTCCACCACGCTTCACTGCTTCGCCTAGCGTTGTAACGGTAGCCTCATAAATTCGCTCAATTTCTTCTATTGTCAAAGACGAAGCTTCTCGTTCCGGATGAATTTGAGAACGGAATAAAACTTCATCTACATATATATTTCCAAGCCCTACTAAAAGACGCTGGTCCAATAGCACAACTTTTATTTTACGATTTGTCTTTTGCAATCTTTCTTGTAAATACTGTGGTGTCAATTCAGCATCAAACGGCTCCGGACCTAAGTCAGCAAGAGGCATTTGGTTCATCTCTTCACCTTTCTTAAAGAGATGCATCGTACCAAACTTTCTCACATCTTTATAATGTAATTCAGTTCCATCTGTAAATAAGAAACGGACGTGCGTATGTTTATCAATCGGCTCATCCTCTTGATGTAGTAAAAACTTACCTTCCATACGCAAATGTGAAACAATAACATAATTTGTTACATATAGAAGCAAAAACTTTCCTCTTCGCTTTATATTTTCAATCTTCTCGCCTTTTAGCATTTCTTTAAAGATTTCTGCATCATCCGGTCGTTTCACTATTTTTGGATAAGTAACAATAACATCTTCAATCGTTTTTCCTGTTACAAGATTTTCAAGTGTCCGTCTGACGTTTTCAACCTCTGGTAATTCAGGCATTTCATCACTTCCTTATTTTGCGTCGTACCAAGTTGGACCGTAAGAATAATCAACTTTCAGCGGAACTGCGAGTTCAATCGCATGCTCCATTACTTCAGGTACAAGCTGCTCTAATTTTTCAATTTCTTCTTTTGGTGCTTCAAATATTAATTCATCGTGTACTTGCAGAAGAAGACGCGCTTGTAATCCTTCTTCTTCTAAACGATCTGCCATAATAATCATCGCTTTTTTAATAATATCTGCTGCAGTACCTTGAATTGGTGTATTCATCGCTGTACGCTCAGCAAAGCTACGTAAATTGAAATTACGACTCGTAATTTCTGGAATATAACGACGACGATTTAATAATGTAGCCACATATCCTTTTTGTTTCGCATCTTTTACGATGTCCTCCATGTATTCTTGTACACCAGGGAAACTTTCTAAATACTTTTCAATAAATTCCGCTGCTGCTTTTCTTGTAATTCCTAAGTTTTGTGAAAGACCATAATCACTAATACCATACACAATTCCGAAGTTAACAGCTTTCGCTTGCCGTCTCATATTTGAAGTTACTTCATCTTTTTCAACGCCAAATACATCCATAGCTGTTTTCGTATGAATATCCATGTCATGCTGGAATGCTTCAACTAGCCCTTTATCATTTGCAATATGAGCTAATACACGAAGTTCGATTTGTGAATAATCAGCCGCATACATAATCCAACCTTCTTCTGATGGAACAAATGCCTGACGAATCTTTCTTCCTTCTTCTAATCGAATCGGGATATTTTGCAAGTTCGGATCCGTTGAACTTAATCGACCTGTTTGCGTTAACACTTGATTAAAGCGAGTATGAATTTTAGATGAATCTTCATGTACAACTTTCAGTAAACCTTCAATATAAGTTGAATTTAGCTTCCCTAATTGACGATAATGTAAAATGTTTGGAATAATTTCATGGCGATCCATAAGCTTGTCTAATACATCAGCTGACGTAGAATAACCTGTTTTCGTCTTTTTAATAACCGGTAAGTTTAAGTTCTCAAACAGAATTACACCAAGCTGCTTCGGTGAATTAATATTAAATTCTGTTCCCGCAAGCTTATAAATTTCCTGTTCCATTTCCTTTAATCTACCTACGAGTTCTTCTCCCATATTACGAAGACGCTCCGTATCAACTTTTACACCTTTTACTTCCATATCAGCTAATACACGCGCAAGTGGCAATTCTAACTCTGTAAACAGTTCATATTGCTCATTCTTCTTTAACTCTTCAACGAATGTTTGCTTTACATCATATAATACATGCACTTTACGAGCCACATGCTCCGCTACTACTTCTAACTCTGGAACAGCACGCTTCGCACCTTTTCCGTAAACTTCTTCATCTGATTTCACAGCATGCGTTTCTTTCATTTTCGCTACAGTACGGAAATCTTTATCTGTATCAGCCGGGTCAAGTAAATAAGCAGCGATTAATAGATCAAAGTCAATCCCTTGCATATCTATCCCATTCCATTTCAGTGCAACGATTGCTCGCTTCGCATCAAATGTATGCTTTCTCATTTCTCCATTTGCAAGCCATGCTTTAAATGCATCCGATGCAAGAGCAATATCCTTCTGAATAAAGTAGCAACCATTTTCATTTTGAATACCAAAGCCTTGAATGTCCGCCTTATGATAATTATCTTCTTGCACTTCAACAATAAGTGCACTATTTTGCTGAAGCATTTCTTCTGTAACTTCTTCCACAATATCAAATGTAATATCATCTAATTCAGCTGGAGCTGTTTCTTCTGGCGTAACGCCTAATTTATTTAAAAGAGATGTAAATCCTAAACTCTCAAACATTGGAATCACATCACTTGCTTCATATCCTTTATACGCCATATCATCCACATGAACTGTAATCGGTGCATCTGTAATAATAGTCGCAAGATCTTTACTCATAAGAGCTTGTTCTTTATTTTCTTCTAGTTTTTCTTTTAATTTCTTCCCGCTTACTTGATCTAGATTTTCATACACTTCTTCAACCGTTCCAAACTGTGTTAACAATTTAATCGCCGTTTTTTCACCAACTCCTGGTACACCCGGAATATTATCTGATTGGTCTCCCATTAAACCTTTCATATCGATAATTTGCTTTGGTGATAAGCTATATTTTTCAAATAAAGCTTCTTTCGTATATTCATCTACTTCCGTAATCCCTTTTCGCGGAATACATACAAGCGTGTTATCAGAAACAAGTTGAAGTAAATCTTTATCTCCTGAAATAACTTTTACACTTGCTCCTTGTTCACTCGCTTCTTTTGCTAGCGTTCCCATAATATCATCCGCTTCATAATTTTCTAATTCATAACGCGGTACGTTGAATGCATCCAGCATCTCACGAATAAACGGGAACTGCTCTGATAATTCAGGTGGAGTCTTTTGACGTCCTCCTTTATACTCACTATACGTTTTATGACGGAAGGTTGTTTTGCCTGCATCAAACGCCACTAACATATGAGTTGGCTTTTCTTCCTCTAATATTCTCATTAACATCATTGTAAAACCGTAAATTGCGTTCGTATGTATACCTTTGTCGTTATTTAAAAGCGGTAGTGCAAAGAAAGCACGATACGCGATATTATTACCATCTACTAATACGACCTTTTTTTCCAAAATTGAAACCTCCCCATACAAATTTGAAATGATTTTTTTCACAGAAAAAAACCGTTCCTTTCCTCTCTCTATATTAACATGACTAATAGAGAGAAGAAAAATAACGGTTATTTTCTTTCATATATAAAACAGACTTATATTGGCATAAAGGGAAGTGACGAGAACAGCTTAACTATTCTCGTCCAAAATTACTCCTTGGATGAAGGGGTTTTCATGTATTATATTAACAGAGCTTTATTAATATTTAATTAAGCCATTGTTAATATATTGTAAACATCCTTCATCCTATTTTTCAGTTGCTGATTTTGGTAAAACAACTGTAAATGTTGTCCCTTCCCCAACTTCACTATCCACTGTAATTGTACCGTGATGCGCCTCTACTAAATGCTTTACAATTGATAATCCGAGGCCTGTACCACCAGTATTTCTACTTCTCGCTTTATCCACTCGGTAAAAGCGTTCAAAAATACGCGGAATTTCCTCTTTACTAATACCAATTCCAGTATCCGATACTTTTATATAAGCATTATACTTATCTTCCGCTAACTCTACTGAAACAACGCCTCCAGCCGGTGTATATACGATCGCGTTATTTATTAAATTAATAAAGATTTGTTTCAAACGACTTGGATCTCCAATAACAGAAGCACGTTTTAATACATTCACTTGTAAAGAGATTTCTTTTTCTCCTGCTTTATTATCAAGCACCATATGAATATCTTCAAGCAGCCCCTTCATGTCAACGGTTCCCATATTTAATTTAAATCCTTGTTGTTCGATCTTTGACAAATCTAATAAATCTTCAATTAATCCTTGCATGCGCTCACTTTCTTTTAAAATAATGTGCAAGAAATGTTCGCAGAATTTTTTATTATCCATCGCTCCGTCTAAGAGTGTTTCTGAAAAACCTTTAATAGAAGTAATCGGTGTCTTTAATTCATGAGAAACATTCGCTAAAAAGTCTTTTCTCATTTGTTCTAATTTCTTTAACTCTGTTATGTCATGGAATACGAGAACAATCCCTTTCCATTCATGGTTTGTCCCGATAATCGGCGCTCCATATACTTCGAAATGCTTCCGCTCAATTCCAAGTGGCAATAACATTTGTTTACGCACTTTCACTTCTGTCATAAAGATTTCTTCTACAAGCTCAATAATTTCTGTATGATGAAACGATTCATAATATAAGCGATCTAAATATTCTTCATCTGTTACGTGGAAAGTTTCCTTATAAGAGCGGTTTACAAGGTTTATATACCCGCGGCTATCAATTAAAATCATTCCGCTTCCCATATTTTCAATTAACGTATGCAGACGATCTTGCTGCATTTCTTGTTCAAGTGTCATCTCTTGTAAGTTACGAGCTAAAATATTAATCGCTTTACTCAGCATTCCTGTTTCATCCGAATGACTTTCGTATGCACGTGCTTTATAATTACCCTTTGCCAATTCAATTGCAACTTTTGTAACCGATTCAATCGGCCTAATATATTGCCCTGTAATTTTCATACCTAAAAATACAACTACGAGACAAGCAATAACAAATCCGATAATTAATAATCCCCACGTTTTTTGATGTACGTCTTTTAAAGGATCGATTGTACTTTTCACCAAAACGTATCCTTGTTTTCCTTCTACATCTTGAACGAACACCGCATGATAAAATTCATTCTTTCGATCTGTCTCTTTCGTAATCACTTTACTTCGTTGTTTTGCCAATTCCGAAGTAAGTTCTTTAATCGTCTCTGGACTAAATGCCAATTCTTGTCCTTTTCTATATTGAACTTTCTTTTTTTCATCCACAAATACGATAGAAGCTGGTATTTTTTCTTCTAACTTTTCAAATACGTATGGATTTTTTAAGACATTATCAAAACCTTGCTCTTCTGCTAACGCCGCAACATACTCCGTCTCTTTTACCATTCTCTCTTTAGCATGATCTATATAGTAGTTTTCAAACACAGTTTCTAGCAATAAACCTAGTCCAACTAAAATAAATACAATAAGAGAAACAAATGTAAAAAGAAGCCTGGAACGAAATTTATTCATTCCCTTTTGGCTCCTCTAATTTATATCCTAAACCACGTATCGTTTTAATGTACGTCGGTTTTTTCGTATTTTGTTCAATTTTATCGCGCAAATGGCTAATATGAACATCAACAATTCGTGTATCACCAGCAAAATCGTAATTCCATACAGCACTTAATAATTGATCACGCGTCAACACGCGACTTTTATTTTTCGCAAGATACACAAGTAGTTCAAATTCTTTTGGTGTTAATTCAAGCTTTCTTCCTTGGAAATAAGCCTCATAAAACTCCGGTAAAATTTTAAGTTCTGCAATTGTGATGCTATCTTCATCTGGCGCTTCTGCAACTTGTTCTTCTTGTTGTAATTTCGTGCGGCGCAAAATCGCCTTCACACGAGCAACAACTTCCCTTGGACTAAATGGCTTCGTCATATAATCATCTGCCCCAAGTTCAAGGCCTAGCACCTTATCAAACTCATCATCTTTTGCCGTTAACATTAAAATCGGCGTCATAACGCGCTGCAATCGTAATTCTTTACACACTTCCATACCATCCATTTTCGGAAGCATTAAATCTAATATAATTAAATCTGGGCGTTCTGTTGTCGCTTTTTGAAGCGCCATTTCTCCATCCATCGCTGTTATAACTTCAAACCCAGCTTGTTGTAAATTAAATTCGATTAAAGTTAAGATAAATTCCTCATCATCAACTACTAAAATACGATTGTTCATTCTTTTCCTCCAAGTTATAGACTTGAAACCTTCTTCATCCTAGTATTTTCCCCGTTATTCTCATCATACTAGAAAACAAGGTCCCTCTCAATATAATTGTCTATTCATGGAGATCGTTTGTGTAGAATTGAGAAAATAGAAGTAATTACGATTCACCTGCAACTACACAGGATTTTGCCAAACTTTATAGATTACTCTCTCTTCTTTAAAGCTCACTTCCGTATGAACTATAAAATCTTGATTTTGTGCTAGGAAAAACGAAAGAGCATACGCAATTTTATAATCCGGTGTTTCATATCCATCAAATACTCTCCCGTGCATTTCATTCGCAACCCCGTCTGCCCACACTTCAGCTTCTCTTACCGTTTCAAAGATAACGGCTTCTCCTTTCCACCTCATCTTAAAGAATCACTCCTTCCATTGACTTAAATTATCAAATTATAATATAGTAAATATTGTTAATCCAATAATACGAATATAAAAAGGGGTCTATTATGCGACTATTACTACCTATTTTAACTTTAGTAGTAACATGTTTCCTTACTTTTAACGTACCGAGCTGGGATACGATTAAAACGGGGTGCTCAGAATTTGCTGAAGGGTTCAAAGAAGGATTTTTCAACTAAAAATAGCGCTAGCATCCTTATTCAAGGTATGCTAGCGCTATTCATATTTTCATCTTTTAAAAATTATCTAATGCTTTTTCCATAATGGAAACAGATTTAAAAGGCGGCGTGACTGTTAATGAACCTTTTACAACAGTTTCTCCTTTTTCATCATGAGCAGATACAAGCATATCAATTGTATGTTCCTCCTCAGAAACAGCCACAACTTCAAAGTGGATTTGTAACGTTTCATAATGGTGAACATGCTTCACGAACGTAAGGTCCTTTCTAGTAATATGACTTCCTGGACCCGGTAAATATTTCGTAACTGCCGTTGTAATCATTCCCGTTAGCATAATGCTTGGTACAATCGGCTTTTCATACGGAGTTTGGGATGCGTAATCATGCTGAATATATAATGGATTGGCATCATTCGTTAACCCTAAGTACAATAACAAATCTTTATCCTCAATTTTTTCAGTGATAGATAATTTCTCTCCTACTGTAATTTCATCCATTTTACGACCAATTTGAACTTTTTTCTTTAACATGTTACAACCCCCTCCGATTTTTTCACCTTATTATCCTACTAAAAGCGATACCTTATCCGAAATTTACTATGATGAGGGCAATGTATAGTATAAATCTATAGTTTCATTATAGGATACTACAAATGATAGCGTTTTCATATTATTTCAAAAAAACAATTCGGTAAATAGTAGAAAAAGATTCGGAATCCCGAATCTTTTTCACTACTATTCAATTATTAAACAAGAACTTTCATTACGTTACGTACAGATTCTACAGAGCGATCTAACGCTTCTTTTTCATCTGCAAGAAGTTCTAATTCAATAATTTTTTCAATTCCGTTACCACCTAGAATTACTGGTACCCCTAAGTAAAGGTCACTATAACCATACTCACCTTCAAGGTACGCAATAGCTGGTAATACACGGCGTTGATCTTTTAAGATTGCTTCTGTCATTTCAACTAAAGAAGCTGCTGGTGCGTAATATGCACTACCGTTTCCTAATAAGCCTACAATCTCACCGCCACCTTTACGTGTACGTTCTACGATTGCTTCTAAACGCTCTTTCGGAATTAACGTTTCTAACGGAATACCGCCTGCATAAGAATAACGCACAAGAGGTACCATGTCGTCACCGTGTCCACCAAGAACAAATCCTGTAATGTCTTTCACAGAAAGATTTAATTCTTGTGCGATGAATGTACGGAAACGAGCTGTATCTAATACGCCCGATTGGCCAATTACACGCTCTTTCGGGAATCCTGCTTCTTTAAATACAGAATATGTCATTGCATCAACTGGATTTGTTAACACAACAATAATTGCATTTGGTGAATGTTTTGCAATGTCGCGCGTAATACTTTTCATAATTTTAGAGTTCGTTGCTACTAAGTCATCACGGCTCATACCAGGCTTACGTGCAATACCTGCTGTAATAACGACAACGTCAGAATCAGCAGTATCTGCGTAATCAGATGTTCCAATAATGTTAGCATCAAAACCTTGTACTGGGCTCGCTTCTAACATATCTAACGCTTTCCCTTTTGTTGGATTTTCCAGTTGTGGAATGTCCACTAATACAACATCTGCAAGTTCTTTTTGTGCTAATAAGAATGCCGTTGTTGCTCCTGTAAATCCTGCACCGATGACTGAAACTTTCTTGCGTTTGATTGTCATAATTTACCCCCCGCTTTAATTATGCATTTTTGATTATCGCTACATCCATGTTTTTAATAAGCTCATTAGCAAACTCAGAACACTTCACTTCTGTTGCGCCTTCCATTAGGCGAGCGAAGTCATATGTTACTACTTTTGATGCAATTGTTTTCTCAACTGAATCTGTTACTAATTTCGCTGCTTCATTCCATCCTAAGTGTTCTAATAATAATACACCTGAAAGAAGAACTGAAGATGGGTTTACTTTATCTAAACCTGCATATTTTGGAGCTGTACCGTGTGTAGCTTCAAAGATAGCATGTCCAGTCACATAGTTAATGTTTGCACCAGGTGCAATACCAATTCCACCTACTTGTGCAGCAAGTGCATCAGAGATATAGTCACCATTTAAGTTCATTGTTGCAACAACATCGAACTCACGTGGACGAGTTAAAATTTGTTGTAAGAAGATGTCTGCAATAGAATCCTTTACGATGATTTTTCCAGCCACTTCAGCGTCTGCCATCGCTTTATTTGCTGCATCTTTACCATCTTTTTCAACAATGCGATCATATTCAGCCCAAGTAAATACTTTGTCGCCGAATTCTTGTTCCGCTACTTCGTAACCCCAGTTTTTGAAAGCACCTTCTGTAAATTTCATAATGTTTCCTTTATGAACTAATGTAACAGAAGAGCGTTTTTCATTAATTGCATATTGAATTGCAGCACGAACAAGACGCTTTGTCCCTTCTTCTGAGATTGGTTTAATACCAATACCAGATGTTTCTGGGAAGCGGATTTTATTAACACCCATTGCTTCTTTTAAGAAAGCAAGAACTTTTTCTGCTTCTGGAGATCCTTGTGCATATTCAATTCCAGCATAAATGTCTTCTGTATTTTCACGGAAAATAACCATATCAGTATCTTCCGGACGTTTTACAGGTGAAGGAACACCTTCAAAATAACGAACTGGACGTAGACATACATATAGATCTAATTCTTGACGAAGTGCTACGTTTAGAGAACGAATACCACCGCCAACTGGAGTTGTAAGTGGACCTTTAATTGCGATTAAATATTCGCGAATTAAATTTAAAGTTTCTTCTGGTAACCACTCGCCTGTTTGGTTGAATGCTTTTTCCCCTGCAAGCACTTCTTTCCAAACGATTTTCTTCTCACCATCATAAGCTTTTTCAACTGCTGCTTCTATTACGCGAGATGCAGCTGCCCAAATATCAGGACCAATTCCATCTCCTTCAATAAATGGAATAATCGGATTGTTTGGTACATTCATAACACCATTAGTTACAGTAATTTTTTCACCTGTCGTCAATGTGATAACCCCCATGTTTGAAATTTCATATGTATGAAACTGAGGGAATAACCCCTCAGTTCAAACCGTTAGTCAAATTAAAATATTCTAATCATTACATCTTTCCGAAAAAATCAGACTTTTGAAAGCGTATTTTCACTATCGAAATAGTGTTTTTCGCTTATCTTTGTGCGATTGGAACATACACTTGATGCGTTGGTCCATTATAATCAGCACGCGGACGGATTAAACGGTTGTTTTCATATTGTTCTAGAATATGAGCTAACCAGCCTGACATACGGCTAATTGCAAAAATAGGTGTAAATAAGTCATGGTCAATTCCTAAACAATGGTATACAGAAGCTGAATAGAAATCGACATTTGGTGGAAGACCTTTTTCTTTTGTTACAATGTCTTCAATTTTGATAGACATATTATACCATTTGTCTTCTCCTAAAAGCACGCATAATCTCTTAGACATTTCACGTAAGTGTTTTGCACGCGGATCACCTTGCTCATACACACGGTGACCAAAGCCCATGATTTTCACTTTATTTTGAAGAGCATTATGAATATATGATTCTACATTTTCTTCTTCGCCAATTTCAGTTAACATCTTCATTACATTTTCATTCGCCCCACCGTGAAGAGGACCTTTCAATGCACCGATTGCTGCTGTAATACCAGAATATACATCTGACAGTGTAGCTACGCAAACACGTGCAGTAAATGTAGAAGCGTTTAACTCATGATCTGCATGAAGTACAAGCGCTTTATCAAAAGCTTCAATTTCAACTTCATTTGGCTCGCGATCATTTAACATGTACAAGAAGTTTGCAGCTAATGATAAATCCTTTCTTGGCTCAACAATATCTAAACCTTTACGGATTCTCGCGTAAGCAGCAACTAAAGTTCCCACTTGAGCCTGTAATTTAACCGCTTTCAAATAATTAGACTTTTCATCCATAATTTCAGCGCTCTCATCGTATAATGATAGCATGGAAATTGCAGTTCGTAAAACAGACATCGGATGTGCAATTTTTAAATCTACTTGTTTCAAATATGTTAAAATCTCACCTGGAACTTTATAGTATTCAGATACAATTTCATTAAATTCCGCTAGTTCTTTTTCATTAGGAAGCTTGCGGTGCCATAATAAGTACACTACTTCTTCAAACGTAGCATTCTCAGCTAAATCATCAATATTATACCCAACATAAGTTAATGTATCATCAATAATAGAGCTCACAGATGATGTTGTTGCTACTACCCCTTCTAAACCTCGAATAACAGTCATGACATTCTCTCCTTTTCCTGAAAATTCTCCCAACCTTGCTCCTTATATCTATTTGCTCCCCTTATGAATTATGAACGCCCGTTCACTCTTTAGGCAAGCAAAATGCACGATCATGCAAATTTGTTGCGGTGTTCCCCTCTTATTGTCCATTGTTTACATGGAAAGCATGAGCGTGAATGTCTCCCCGAATCCTCACGCTCAAAACAACAAGTTAGTGAGGAAAATACATTCCGAAGAGTTTTATGATAAAAACAACATAAAACAATATCATTATAAAATTGTTTTATGTTGTTTTTATTTTATCTGGTGTAAAGTCTCTGCTGTTATGTAACTTTTCAAAGTTTCTAATCCTATTATAAACAATTATCTGACTTTTGTGAACAGAAAGAATTCAAAAATTTTATATTACTATAAAATTCCTCATTTAAACATTTGTATAATACTCATAACCGCATAGGCAATTCCAGCCCCAATTAACGGACCAACAGCAACCCCATTAAATAACGCAACCGCTATAATTGTCCCAAAAACAAGTGCAGTTGTAATATGAGGATCCGTTGTCAACAATTGTACGCCGCCTTTCGCTAACAAAGCGACCGCTACACCTGAAGCTAAAGCAATCCACGCATAATACGATTTCGCCGCTTCTCCAAGTTGTTTAAAACCTATTTCCCCCGTCGCAATCGGTACGAGCACCGCTATTGTAATGACCGTTACACCTAGGTTAATTCCTTTCGTTTGTAAATAAGGAAAGACCTTATCTCCTAAAAACGTAAACTTCAATAGAAATAACACACCAATAGCTACAGTAAGCGATTGGTTTTTAGCAATAAGTCCTATAATAAGTAGTATGAATAAAAATAACGTTGACTGACTAATCATGTTTGCACTTCCTTTCTGAAAATAATGAACTCATTTCCAAACAAAAATACCTTTAAACCTATCGTTATACATGCTATATCGATGCCTATTCAACATGAATCACTTCATTTTTTATGTATTTTAAAATGAAAAACTGAGACTTTCACCATCAAAATTTAAGCATATATACATTTTAAAAAACGGGCGTCTCTTCTTTCTTTTCTAATTAGAAACAGGTAAAATAAAAAGAAGAGAAAATGAAGTTTTTACCATATAGTAGAAGCATCAACACCAAGCTTTCACAGTCACTCACATACTGAAAAAGCAGGAAAAATCCATCATTCCACTATAACATAAAGTGAAACTTTAATCAGTGGGGCACACTCGTTATAAGTTGAACGAATTAGGATAATCCAAATTGGAATGGGAGGTATACATCTTTGAACCGAAACTTACTATATATGATATTGCGACTCATATTTGTCATTGTAGCAACGGTAGCTGGGTTCTATGTATTACTATACATGTCAGGGCTTATCTATCCTTTTATTATCGCTTTTGCATTTGCTTATTTGATTAATCCTGTCGTCAATTTCCTTAATCAAAAACTACAATTTCCTCGCGCACTAGCAGTACTCGTTAGCTTAATTCTCGTATTTGGAGCTATCGTTGGACTTGTTACATATCTTGTGACTGAAGCAATATCTGCCACAACATACTTACTACAACTTGTTACAGTAAAGTTTCCAGATATCGTTACATTCGCTCAGCAATTTGCACTTAATCATATTATGCCTCTCTACGATGATTTAATCTCTAAATTTAATCATCTTGGAGAACCACAGCGCTATACAATTACACAAAACATTCAAAACTTAGGAACAGAGGCAACAACACAAATGAAAGAACTTTTAACCGCCATTATAAGCGGGTTAACGAATTTCATTAGTGCACTGCCAACAACTTTAACTGTCCTTGTATTCATTTTATTAGCCACTTTCTTCATTAGTTACGATTGGCACCGTCTTGCTCAAAAAACAAGAAAATTACTACCAAATCGTGTACATGGCTACGGAAAAACTATTTTTGTCGACTTAAAAAAAGCTTTATTCGGTTTTGTGAAAGCACAACTTACACTCGTATCTATGACAACCGTTATTGTACTGATCGGACTTTTAATATTACGCGTACCATACGCCATTACTATTGCGATTATTACAGGAGTTGTAGATTTACTACCCTATTTAGGAACAGGCGCGGTCTTCGTTCCGTGGGTTATATACGTATTTTTCACTGGCGATACCGCATTCGCCATTGGTCTTCTCATTTTATACATCGTCGTGATTGTCCAAAGACAAATTATGGAGCCGAAAGTACTTTCATCTAACATCGGTCTCGATCCATTAGCAACACTCGTCGCTCTATTTGTCGGCTTTAAACTTTTTGGCTTTTTAGGATTAATCATCGGTCCAGTCACCTTAGTACTACTTAATACATTACACAAAGCTAATGTCTTCCATGACTTGTGGAAATATATTAAAGGTTCACCTTCAAAATAACAGTTTCTAATTCATACAAAAAATCAAGCTATAATCAGTGGGAAATTCCCACTGATTATTCCTTTTACCTATTTTTCACACTACTAACATGCAACAAGAGCATTACCCAGAAACAGGATAATCCTCTTGTTTTTTTTGCATAAAAAAACACATATTCTAGCTAAAAATACATTTTTATTCTATTTTATCTATAATTATTACTTACATTTATTACTTTTTATGTAAATGAATAAATATACAAAATAGCATAAAATAAGGCTTCAACTAACAATCACCACCTTTTATATGAATTCTTTACACCAATCGCTCCTTTATATACGAAAGCAAAACTTTAATTTGGCTGCATTTCGCACCATCTTATTCATCCAAATTAATAGCACTAAAAAATCACACGTTTAATCGAAGCACAACAAGAGTTCAAACGAAAATTATATAGCAAATATAATAAGTGGACGTTTCGTTCATCCCCCCCACATCAAACACTTACGAGCATCCCAGCTTTGAGATAGAAATTCCACACCCCACAAACAACGCGGTAAAGCAAAGCTTCAATCAGAAAGTTCCTCCCCTCTTACAAGACAAAAAAATAGCACTTAGATCGTTATAATCTAAGCGCTACTTCTGAATGATAATAGTAGAGTTCTTTCTAAACTTCCATTCCATCCACTTCATAACAAGCGGCTTCAATAAAGCTCTCGTAATAGGGATCACACAGATAAACCCTAGCACATCTGTCACATAACCAGGAAGCACTAAGAGAATACCTCCTACAAATACAAAAATACCATCTAGTACTGCCTCACCTGGCATTTCCCCTCTATTCAACTTAGATTGAATCTCTCCAAGCACTTTAAATCCTTGTCTTTTCGCCAAATACACACCTACTACACCTGTAAATACAATCATAGCGAACGTAGACCATAAACCTATTACATGACTTGATCCGATTAAGACCGTAATCTCAATCGCCGGTATTAAAATAAACAAGAATAGTAACCACTTCATAGTTCTACACCTCTCTCACAACTCACTTTTAACACCCTCACAACGCCTATATACATCATATGAAATATAATACCCTTTCATATTAAAACCCATAACAAACAGCTTTTAAAAGCAATTCTAGGCGTTTTAAGCTAATTCTATCTCGTTTTTGTGTAAAAAAAAAGAGAAGGACTCCGATCCTTCTCTCCGTATTACTTATAGCACTTCCGCATGTCCATTATAAACAATTCCGCGTGCTGCATCAACTGTTACTTCTTGGCCATTTTTTAAAGTTGCTGTTACGCCGTTTACACCAACGATAACAGGAATACCGATTGATACGCCCACAACAGCAGCATGGCTTGTTAAGCCACCTTCTTCTACAACTAAAGCAGCAGCTTTTTCGATTGCAGGAATCATATCTTTATCAGTGCTTGTTGTAACAAGGATATCACCTTCGTTTACGTTCGCTACAGCTTCAGCAGCTGTTTTTACTACAACTACTTTACCTTTTGCAGCTTTACGACCGATTCCTTGTCCTTTAGCAACTTCTTCACCAACAACGTGGATTTTCATTAAGTTTGTTGTACCAGTTTCAGCAACTGGTACACCAGCAGTAATTACTACAGTATCTCCAAGTCCGATTAGACCTGCATCCATACCCGTTTGAATTGCTGTATCTAACATTTCGTCAGTTGAAGCTGCGCGCTTCTCAGCCATAAATGCTTGTACACCCCAAACAAGTGCAAGACGTCGTCCTACTTGCTCGTCAGATGTTACAGCTACGATTGGAGATTTTGGACGGTATTTAGAGATCATTTTCGCAGTATGTCCACTTTCTGTTGGAGCTACGATTGCAGCTACATCAAGAGCAAGTGCTGTATGCGCAACAGATTGGCTAATTGCATCTGTAATTGTTGGAGTGAACTCTTTAATACGTTTTTTGAACATATCTTCGTATTGTAATGATTTTTCAACACGTACTGCAATGTTAGCCATCATTGTTACTGCTTCTACTGGGTATTGACCAGCAGCTGTTTCACCTGAAAGCATGATTGCATCTGTACCATCGAAGATTGCGTTAGCTACGTCACTTGCTTCCGCACGAGTTGGACGTGGGTTGCGTTGCATAGAGTCTAACATTTGTGTCGCAGTAATAACTGGTTTACCTAACACGTTACATTTTTTGATTAGACGTTTTTGTACTAATGGTACTTCTTCTGGTGGAATTTCTACACCCATATCACCACGAGCTACCATTAAACCGTCAGAAACTTCTAAGATTGAATCGATGTTGTCGATACCTTCTTGGTTTTCGATTTTCGGTACGATTTGGATGTATTGAGCGCCATGCTCTTCTAATAATTCACGGATTTCTAATACGTCAGACGCTTTACGTACGAATGAAGCTGCGATGAAATCAACTTTTTGCTCGATACCGAAGATGATATCTTTTACGTCTTTTTCAGTGATACCAGGAAGCTTAATGCTTACGTTTGGTACGTTAACACCTTTTTTATTTTTTACAGTTCCGCTGTTAAGAACTTTTGTACGGATGTTTCCATCAGCTTTTTCGATTACTTCTAGTTCGATAAGACCGTCATCGATTAGAATGCGAGAACCTGGGTCTACATCGTCATAAAGACCAGCATAAGATACAGAGAACTTCTCTGCAGTACCTAATACTTGCTCAGTAGAAAGAACTACTTCTGCACCTGTTACAAGCTCAGCTTGTCCGTCTACGAAGTCGTGAGTACGGATTTCTGGACCTTTTGTATCAAGTAAGATACCAACTGTTTTACCAGTTTTCTTTGAAGCTTCACGAATGTTTTTAATACGAGCTCCGTGCTCTTCATGGCTACCATGAGAGAAGTTTAAACGAGCAACGTTCATACCTGCTTCAATTAATTGCTCTAATTTTTCAATACTTTCACTAGCAGGACCTATTGTACATACAATTTTAGTTTTACGCATATTGCACCTCCGAAAATTATGAAACCGTTCCCAAATATCCGACATTACGCCGATTAGATGGATAATTCTTTAGATAATTGATACATATCTTTATCGATTGTATGCTTTTGAGCTAACGCTTCGATAATATCATGATCAACAAGTTTGTTATCTTGAATACCTACACAACGTCCACCTCTACCAGCAATTAATAATTCAACTGCTCTTGCGCCAAGACGACTTGCTAATACACGGTCTTGTGCACTTGGTGATCCGCCACGTTGTACGTGACCTAATACAGTTACACGAGTATCAAAGTTTGTTGCTTCTTCAATGTGCTTACCGATGTCAATTGCACTTCCAACACCTTCAGCTACAACAATAATACTGTGTTTTTTACCACGTTCACTACCGCGCTTCAGACGAGCGATAACATCATCCATGTCATACTCTTCTTCTGGAATTAAGATTGTTTCTGCACCATCAGCTAAACCAGCCCATAATGCGATATCACCAGCGTGACGTCCCATTACTTCGATAACATATGTACGTTCATGAGATGTAGCTGTGTCACGGATTTTATCAATTGCATCAATAACAGTGTTTAAAGCTGTATCGAAACCAATTGTGAAGTCTGTTCCAGGGATATCATTGTCGATTGTACCTGGTACACCAACACATGGGAATCCTTGTTCAGTTAATTTTTTAGCGCCTTGGTAAGAACCATCTCCACCAATAACAACAAGTCCTTCGATACCATGTTTCTTTAATTGCTCGATACCTTTTAGTCGTACTTCTGGGTCTTTAAACTCAGGACATCTTGCTGTATATAATTTCGTACCACCGCGGTGGATAATATCGCCAACAGAACCAAGTTCTAATTTTTCAATGTGACCAGAAATTAATCCAGCGTATCCATGGTAAATACCATATACTTCAATATCATGGAAAATCGCTTTACGAACAACTGCACGAATGGCAGCATTCATACCAGGTGAATCTCCACCACTTGTTAATACACCAATACGTTTCATTTGTACTCACCTCATAAAGATTATTTGCCTTATAATAAAATAACACGAAAAAATATAAAAACACAATGGAGAAGATGTGTCTTTTCATAATAAAAACGTGCATTCGCGAAGAGGAACGCACGCTTTTCTTATTTTATCCCAATGGAAGCGTTTGAAAACGAAACTTGCCCAATTTTCATATATTTTTCATAACGTTTTTCGATTAATTCATCTTTCGAAATTCCGTTTAATTGTTCAAAAGTTTTTCTAATCATTAAGTCTATATTTTCTGACTGTTTTAAAAGATTACGGTGAGCTCCACCTTTTGCCTCTGGAATAATTTCATCAATTACACCTAATTCTTTCAAATCTGCTGCTGTAATTTTCATTGCTTCTGCAGCTTCCTTTGCTTTTCCTGCATCTTTCCAAAGAATTGCCGCTGCACCCTCTGGTGTAATAACAGAATAAGTGGAATTTTCTAGCATATGAATGTAATCTCCTACTCCAAGACCTAGCGCACCACCACTACCGCCTTCACCGATAACGATACAAATAACTGGTACCGTTAAACCTGCCATCTCAAATAGGTTGCGGGCAATAGCTTCACTTTGTCCACGTTCTTCAGCTGCTTTACCAGGATAAGCTCCCTTCGTATCGATGAAACAAATAATAGGACGATTAAACTTTTCCGCTTGTTTCATGAGACGCAGTGCTTTTCGATATCCTTCTGGATGAGGCATTCCAAAGTTACGGCGAATATTTTCTTTCGTATCTTTTCCGCGCTGATGCCCAATTACAGTTACAGGCATCCCTTTATATTTCGCAATGCCGCCGACAATCGCTGCATCATCGCCAAATAGACGATCTCCATGACATTCGAAAAAATCAGTAAATAAGTGCTCAATATAATCGAGCGTTGTCGGTCGTTCTGCATGACGAGCAATTTGAACACGGTCCCATACTTTTAGATTGCCGTATATATCTTCCTCTAAATTTTCTAGCTTTTCTTCCAAAATACGAATCTCCTCACTGAAGTCCATCTGGCTGTTTTTCGTATAGTCTTTCAGTTCACGAATCTTATTTCTTAGCTCAACAACTGGTTTTTCAAATTCTAGCTCTGCCATACAGCCAATTCCCCTCCTTGATGAACTTCTAAAATCTTGCGAAGCGATTCTCTCATATCATCACGATGCACCACCGCATCTAATTGACCATGATCTAGTAAGAATTCTGCCGTTTGGAAATCTTCCGGTAGTTTCTCACGCACCGTTTGTTCAATTACACGTCTACCAGCAAATCCGATAAGTGCACCTGGTTCTGCAAGATTATAATCACCAAGTGAAGCGAAACTCGCTGAAACCCCGCCCGTCGTTGGGTGAGTCATAACAGAAATAAATAACCCTCCTGCATTACTATGCTTTTTCAAAGCTACGCTTGTTTTTGCCATTTGCATTAAACTTAATATCCCTTCTTGCATACGGGCACCACCCGAAGCAGTAAAGATAATAAATGGAACTTGTAAGTCGTACGCCTTTTCAACCGCACGGGCGATTTTTTCTCCTACTACAGAGCCCATGCTCCCCATTCGAAAACGAGAATCCATTACTGCAACAACAACAAGCATGTCATCAATTGTTCCTTCACCAGTTACAACCGCTTCGTTCAATTCAGTCTTCTTACGATCGCTCTCTAGTTTCTCTTCATAACCTGGAAACTCGAGTGGATTTAATGAAACCATTTCTTTGTCATACTCACGGAATGACCCTTCGTCCAATATACTATCAAGACGTTCCCATGCATTCATAGGATGATGATATCCACAATTCACACATACTTTTAAATTTTTTAGAAGTTCTTTCGTATACATGATTTTTTTACATTCCGGACATTTTGTCATAACGCCATCTGGTACATCTTTTCGTACTTGTTCTGAAGGTATTGCAGCGTACTTTTTCTTTTTCACGAATAAATCTCTTAGCACAATTTGACCCCCTTCGTTGAGAGCTAAGGTTAGCGTAAGAAGAAAATGGGGCTAACACCAAAGTTTGATGTTAGCCTTATCTTCTCAATCTGTCTAATAACCTCACTCTTTACGTTTAACTTTAACCGCTACGCGGTAGAATGTTTGTCATAACGTGTCATGGTCATTTCGACAAATTTTATACATTACGAGTGAAACTGTATATTCTCTACTAATTCATCGTAAATTTTTAGTGCATCATTTTCTTGTTTTTCTTCCAAAGTAGCATAAAGCTTTCTATACATATCGATAGAATCTCTTGAAACTTTACAAGAAAGAGTTGCTACGTAATCATTTACGATCATCCAAATGCGATATAGTAAATAATTATCGACTTGTTCAATAAGTGTTTTAAAGAACGTTTGATGAAGCGTTGGGATTGAGCTTTCATTTTCTTCAAGTACTTGGTGTAATCTACTTAGTACTTTAGAAAACGTTTCTTTCGGTAAATTACATACAATTCGAATCATATCTTTCTCAAGCAATCGTTTTGTTTGTAATAAATCACGAATTGTTTTCTCATCTTGCAGTAAGAACGGAGCAATTAATTGTACAAGACCGTTATCATAAAAGTTTCGAATAAACGTCCCTTCACCACGTCTCGTTTCAATCAATCCTACCAGTTCTAAAGCACGCAATGCTTCTCTTACAGAGGAACGTCCTACGTTTAAGCGTGAACTTAACTCGCGCTCAGACGGCAAACGATCCCCCGCTACCAATCCATCCTCTTCCATAATGGAACGGATTTTTTTTACAATTTCGAGATATACTTTTGTATTTGATGATGTCAATGGAAATTCCTCGCTTATTCTTTACCAATCAGCGCTAATTGTTTTGTTTTTTCAGCGATCTCATTTGGATCTACTTGACGGCGAGCTACTCCTGTCTCCATTGCTGCTTTTGCAACGTAAGCCGCTACTTGAGGCGCTACACGCGCGTCAAATGGTGCTGGAATGATATAGTCTGCATTCAACTCATCTTCTGCTACAAGCTCAGCAATAGCCTGTACAGCTGCCATCTTCATTTCTTCGTTAATTTGTGTCGCATGTACGTCAAGTGCACCGCGGAAAATACCAGGGAACGCCAGTACATTATTTACTTGGTTCGGGAAGTCAGAACGACCTGTTCCAACAACAGCTGCGCCCGCTGCTTTTGCCAATTCTGGCATAATTTCTGGAACTGGATTTGCCATTGCAAAAATAATCGCATTGTCATTCATTGTACGAACCATCTCTTCTGTTAATGCACCTTCTGCAGATACACCAATGAATACGTCCGCACCTTGTACAACATCAGCTAAAGAACCTTCTATACGATTCTTATTTGTATATTTTGCAACTTCATCCTTCACCGGATTCATACCTGTAGGACGACCATCATAGATTGCCCCTTTACGGTCACACATAATAATGTCGCGTACACCATAGCGATATAAAAGTTTAATAATTGCAATACCTGCTGCACCTGCGCCATTTGCGACAACTTTAATGTCAGACATTTTCTTTCCAACTAATTTCAGTGCATTTACAAGACCTGCTACTGTTACGATAGCTGTTCCGTGTTGATCATCATGGAAGATAGGAATATTTGTTTCTTTTTTCAAACGCTCTTCAATAATGAAGCAGTTTGGTGCTGCGATATCTTCTAAGTTAACGCCGCCAAAAGTTGGCTCCATTAATTTTACAGTTTCAACAATTTTATCTACATCGTTTGTATTTAAGGCAATCGGGAATGCATCTACACCAGCAAAGCTCTTGAATAATACAGCTTTACCTTCCATTACTGGAAGAGATGCTTCAGGTCCAATGTTACCAAGACCAAGTACAGCCGTTCCGTCTGTCACAACTGCTACCATATTTCCCTTCATCGTATATTCATATACCTTACTTTTATCGTCATAAATTTCTTTACAAGGTTCTGCAACCCCTGGAGAATATGCAAGACTTAAATCTTTTGCATTTTCTACTTTTACTTTTGATACAGTTTCTAATTTTCCTTGATGCACTTTATGCATGTGAAGTGCTTCTTCACGAAGTGTTGACAAACTATCCACTCTCCTCAAATTATTCTTGCTGATATCAATTTCTCCAAGTGGTCTGACCACGAACACTACTACTATAATAATCGAAGTGTAGGGAAATTGTCCATTATATTTTCACAACTACATTTTCTTCCCCGACAATTTCACGAAGTGCTCCTAAACATTCTTCACTTGGATGAATCGATAAACTCCGAGATAATTGTACCATTTTATGTTCCTTTTCATAATAAATTAGTACTTTCGCAAAACCTGAATAGTCGAACAATATTTTCGTAACCTGATTTAAAAGCTTTTTCTCATACTGAGACGGCAATTTCACGTAAACAGATGCGTCTTTCTTTTCTTCATAAACATCCATTTCCTCTAGCGGATATAGCCCATTTACAATCCATTGCAGCTTATGATTTCTTAGCTCAATCATGCCGTCAACTAAAACAATTGCTCCTTCTTGTAACTTGTCCGAGAAATGTATATACGTTTCCGGGAAGAGGACTGCTTCCATTTCATCATTTTGATCACAGAATGTAATAAATGCCATCTTTTGAAACTTTTTCGTACGAATCACTCTCACACTTGTTATATACACAATAGCTCTTTGTACTTTTTTCTTGTATCGCATCGCCTGAGCGAGAGATGGAATTTCTAATTCTTTTGCTAACTTTACATACTGCGCTGTCGGATAACTTGATAAATAAAAGCCAAGTGCTTCTTTCTCTTTATTTAGTTGTTCAATAAAAGATAGCTCTTCTCCTTGTACGTATTTTGATTTTGGAACAGCATCTCCTAAATCACGTGCGAGATTCGCGTACTCTAATGCCCCTTTAATACTTTTCCATAAATTCGTTCTCGAAACACCAAAATCATCAAAACATCCCGACCAGACGAAAGCTTCTAAATTGCGCTCCGTTACAAACTTTGACGGCAAACGGAGACAAAATTCAAACAAATCTTCGAACATTTTTTTCTCTCGTTCTTCTAATAATGCCGTCACTGTAGCCATTCCAATATTTCGAATCGAAAGTAAACTGTAACGTATCGCATTCCCCTCTATTTGGAAGTTGTAACCACTTTTTTGAAGAGACGGCGGCAAAACATGAAAACCTTTTCGCTTCGTTTCTCGTATATACTGTACAATTTTATCTTCATTTCCAATTGCACTTGATAATAGTGCCGTCATAAATTCCAGCGTATAGTTCGCTTTTAAGTAGGCAAGTTGATATCCGATCATACTGTAAGCTACAGCGTGACTTCGGTTAAAACCGTAATTCGCAAATCTTACAATTAAATCGTAAATTTTCTCAGCAGACGTCTCATCGTAACCATTTTGCAAACAACCTTGGACAAAATGCTTACGTTCCTGATCTAAAATATCACGATTCTTTTTACTCACTGCACGGCGCAGTAAATCTGCTTCACCAAGCGAAAACCCTGCTAACTTCGATGCAATTTGCATAATTTGTTCTTGGTATACAATGACGCCGTATGTTCTTTCTAAAATTGGCTTTAAATCCGGATGTAAATATTCAATTTTTCTTTTTCCATGTTTCGATTCAATAAAGGTCGGTATCTGTTCCATCGGTCCCGGTCTGTATAATGAGTTAACAGCTACGATATCTTCAAACTCATTCGGTTTTAACCCGCGAAGTACATTTCGCATACCACCTGACTCAAGCTGGAATACACCTGTTGTATCCCCTCTCCCTAATAATTGGAACGTCTTTTCATCTTGAAGAGGTAAGTTTCTTATATCGATTTCTTTCCCTGTTTTGTTCGCGATAAATTTTATAATATTTTCAAGTAACGTTAAATTACGTAATCCTAAAAAGTCCATCTTAAGCAACCCAAGTTCTTCTAGCGCATCGGCTGGATATTGCGTAACATAAACATCGTTATGTCCTTCTTGAATTGCTACACTGCCTGTTAGCGGTTCTTGACTCATAATAACGCCAGCCGCATGAATAGACGTATGACGTGGTAAACCTTCTACACGTTTTGCGATTTCAAACACACGCTCATGCAGAAGATTCCCTTGTATAAACTCACGAAGTGATTGTGATTCTTCATATGCATCTTTTAACGTTATACCAAGCTTTGATGGGATAAGTTTTGAAAATATATCAATATCTCGCGGCGGAAGCCCCATTACGCGGGCAATGTCTCTAATTGCCGCTTTTGCTGCAAGCGTACCAAACGTTACAATTTGCGCAACACGGAGCTGACCGTATTTATCTTTCACATAGCGAATCATCTCATCACGTCTTACGTCTGGAAAATCAATATCAATATCGGGAAGCGTCACACGTTCAGGATTTAAAAACCTTTCAAATAATAGATCGTATTCAATTGGATCAATATCTGTAATTTCTAATACGTATGAGACGAGTGAACCAGCTGCCGATCCACGACCTGGTCCTGTTAAAATATGATTTTCATGTGCATACTTCATAAAATCCCATACGATGAGGAAATAATCACTAAATCCCATACGAGAAATAACATTTAATTCATGATTTAAACGCTTTATATGCACTTCTTTCGGCGCACCATATCGTTTCCGCAAACCTTCTTCACAAACACGACGCAAGTATATATCACTCGTTTCATTAGACGAAACAGGAAACTTCGGAAGTTGATTTACATGGAACGGTATTTCTACTTGGCAACGCTCTGCAATTTTCATTGTATTTTGGATTGCTTCCGGCGCATGGGAAAATAGTGCTTCCATTTCATCCGATGACTTTAAATAATATTGATCTGTTTTCAGCCTCGGCCTATCTGGATCAGTCATTTTCGTTCCACTTTCAACAGATAGTAAACATTCGTGAACAAGTGCGTCACTTTGATTGATATAGCGCACATCGTTTGTTGCAACGACTGGAATATTAACCCTACTAATAAATTCAGGTAGTTTCTCTTGTAAAAGCAACTCATCTTGAATCGCATGATGCTGCAAACTCATATAAAAATGGCCGAACATATTTTGATATGTGCGAGCTACTTCTTCAGCCTGACTCTCATTGTCTTCTAGTAATAATTGCTCAATTTCGCCATCTTTACCTGGTGAAATAGCAATTAATCCTTTCGCATAATGCGCAAGCCACTTCTTAGGAATACCTTCTTTGGATTTTGTCATAATACTGCTAGAAATCTTTAATAAATTTTGGTAGCCTATTTCATTCTCAGCAAGTAATACAAGCGGATAAGACCTTTCTTCTTCTTCACTAAAAATAGAAGCGGTTAATCCAATAACAGGCTGTATACCATGTTTCTTACATGCTTTATAAAACGGAATAACGCCATACATAACATTTTCATCCGTAATAGCCAGCGATGAAAAACCAAGTTCTTTCGCCCTGACTACAAGCTCATCAATTTTACAAGCACTTTTTAATAAACTAAAAACGGTTTGACATTGTAAATGCACAAACTTCACTGTTGTACCCTCTCTTTACCTATTTGACTACTTTTATTATAGGTGATGAGGAAAGCGGAAATCAAAACATACTTCTTATACTTTGTCCATATATATGAAGAAGAAAGGGGAATGACGATGGATGTAAGAGAACATACTTTTTTCTCTCTGCTTATTATTAGTTATTTTATTGCCTTTGGGGTTATACTTGGCGGTTCATTAATTGGTGGATTTGGTGCGTTTCTTATCGGAAAACCAGCTCTAACTTACATTAATCAATTCGCCCAAAATTTAAGAATTTGGGCACTCGTTGCAGCAATCGGTGGAACATTCGATACCTTTTATAGCTTTGAAAGAAGTTTCTTTGGCGGAGATATGAAAGATATTGTAAAACAAATTCTCCTTATTTTTTTCGCAACTGGTGGTATGCAAACAGGTCTCATTATTATTAAATGGCTAACGCAGGAACATGTATGAGAGTACCAAGTGCCAATACAGCAAAAAGATGGTACTTAGTATTAGCTGGTGCTGCTGTTGGAGGCGTGTTGAGCTGGTTTATTTTTTTGTACATATACGGTGTTTTTCAAGAAGAACAAGCTAGTAAAATAGCAGAACAAAGAGAAATTATAGAAAAACAAGAAGCAAAGCTCCACGTCCTTCTCGAAGATCAAGAAAAATTGAACACTGAAAATAAACGGCTCTTAACCATTCAAGAGATTAAAATAAAACTTATCAATCGGGAAAAATACGATTTAGACAATCTTACACTCGAAAATATGACTACATCTATCCATAATGATCTCCAGCATCTTTTAACGAAAAACATTCAAAGTATCGCAAAAAATAAAGACCTACTCAAAAAGGTAATCGAAAACAAAACGTACAAACATTACGATCGACTATACCGTTTTAAAGTCGATACAATATCTTTTGATACAGTGCTTGAAATTAGCATTACTATAGAAAAGGAAAAATAAAGAAGGAGGGCTTTAGCGCCGCTCCTTCTTTTCGTTCTAACATATAGTCCCTTATTTACAAATCTCACGTAAATCAGCAAAAAGACGATCCGCTTCTTCCCAAGAAGATGCCTTGGCACCAGAAGCCATCGGATGTCCTCCGCCGTTATATTGCATTGCCAATTTGTTTATAACTGGTCCTTTTGAACGAAGACGAACACGAATTACGTCGTCTTCCTCTAAAAATAGAACCCACGCCTTTAATCCATCAATATTGCCAAGCGCTCCAACAACACCAGATGCTTCAGAAGGAAGTACATCAAATTCTTCTAATACTTCTTTCGTTAATTTAATGTAAGCTGCTCCTTCTTCTACCATCGTAAAGTTTTGTAAAATATAACCGTTTAAACGAGCAATTTTTTCTTTTGTCTTATACATTTCATTGTATAAATCTGTGAATTTCACACCCATGTCAACAAGCTCACTTACGTAACGAAGTGTTTTTGCTGTCGTATTTGGGAATAAGAAACGACCTGTATCTCCAACAATTCCTGCTAAAATAAGGCGGGCTGCTTCTTTTGTTATTTTTAATCCTTTATCTTTTCCATAGTTATAAAACTCATAAATCATTTCACTTGTCGAACTCGCTGTCGTATCTACCCACGTAATATCTCCATATGGATCTTCATTTGGATGATGATCAATTTTAATTAACATCTTCCCTTTTGTATAGCGTTGATCGTCAACACGTTCTTGATTCGCAGTATCACAAACAATAACAAGCGCATTTTCGTATACACTATCTTCAATATCATCCATTACTCGTAAGTATGCTAACGACGGTTCATTGTACCCAACCGTATAAATATTTTTCTCTGGAAACGATTCTTTTAGAATTGTACCAAGGCCACCCTGTGAACCTAATGCATCTGGATCCGGACGCACGTGGCGATGAATAATAATTGTATCAAACTCTTTAATTGCTCCTAAAATTTGCTCATGCATATGTATAATCTCCTTTTTAATCAACTTCTTCACTTTATCTCTCATTATAACGGAAAGTATTTCATACATGCGAACAATTGCTTTATAATAAAAGTTAGAAAGTTTAGACATTTCTTTTTTCTCCACTATTTTTTTCATAAAACGATGGGAGTGTTCATTATGCCAGTATTAGTCTTCTGTATTATCGTCTCATTTATGTTGTATCTCTTCTACAAAACAAAATACTTTCGTACAAACCGCCCAATGGAGAAAGGTTGGCTCTCTGGAAAATCCGCAATGGCACTCGGTTCATTCGTCTTATTCTTCGGGATAAACCAATTCTTTTTAGAACTTTCAACCGCTCGTATTATCGTTGGTATCTTATTCGTTCTATTTGGTAGTGCAAGTGTATTTAATGGATTTCGCCAATACAAACATTTCTTACCATTAGCAGTTAAAGAAGCAGAAGTCTATGAAACAACGTAAAAAAGCATCAAAATTGTGATGCTTTTTTACGTCCTCTAACTTTTAAAATCATATATGCGACAAACGCAGATGGTATATTAAATGGGTTACCTTGTACGTGAAAATGTAATTGTTCTTCTCCAAAAGACATTTTTTCATATAGCTCTCGCTGAGATAATCCTGTCTTTTCCTTTTTTTCATGTAAACCTTGTAAATATAAATATTGGATCGGTATCATTACAAGAAAGTAAAATAATGCGATACTACCAAAAAAGAGTACGGCTGACGACATAATGTATACCACCTTTCATAAATCCATTTTCTTACAATATTATCATAACACAATATATAACCAAATTGAATTACTATTCTGTCTTTTCTTGCGTTACTTTTCCACTCCACCCCATACATATTTCACTAAAACTCTCATCTAAAATCATGCCTTTCAAATTTAAAACAACAAAAAAGATGGAACAAATCAAAACGATTTGTTCCATCTTTTTATTTATCAATTAACTGAACCATAAGTAATGCTTTTCCAACGACATTACCTTCATGATGCACCTCTACATCAACCTTACCAAATTTACGCCCAATTTCTAATACTTTCGGATGAACGGATACAACATTATCAATTTGAACCGGCTTTACGAAATAAATTGTTAAGTTTTCAACAATTAAATCGCTTTTCTTTTGCGCACGAATAACGCGATTTGTCGCTTCTGTCACAATTGTTGCAAATACACCGTACGATAACGTTCCGATTGAGTTCGTCATTTGCGGCGTCACTGAAAATTGATATAGATGCTCATTTTTCGCTTCTTTTGGCGTCATAAATTGATTCGTTACAATATCATCAATTGTTTCTCCAACTTGTGGCTGACGTTGAATCATTTGCAGTGCCTGAAGTACATCTTGACGGCTAATAATACCTTGCAGTTTATTTCCTTCCTCAACGACAGGAAGTAATTCAATTCCTTCCCACACCATCATACGTGCCGCAGCTGCGACAGACATTTTACCATTCACTGTAATTGGGTGTTTTGTCATTACTTTATCAATTGGTGTTTCTTTCGCTACACCGATCATGTCTTTTGAAGTTACGATTCCTAGCACTTTTTTATTTTCATCGACAATTGGATATCTTCCGTGCATTGTCTCTTCATTATATGCATGCCATTGCTGTACTGTATCATGTGGCTTTAAATATAACGTTTCTTCAATTGGTGTTAAAATATCCTCAACAAGTACAATTTCTTTCTTAATCAGTTGATCATAAATTGCACGGTTAATTAACGTTGCGACCGTAAATGTATCGTAGCTACTTGAAATAATCGGCAGCTTTAATTCGTCTGCTAATTTCTTCACATGATCTTCTGTATCAAATCCACCCGTAATTAATACAGCGGCTCCAGTTTCTAGCGCTAATTGATGTGCATTCGTACGGTTACCAATAATGAGTAAATTCCCAGCTTCTGTATAGCGCATCATCGCTTCTAATTTCATAGCTCCGATTACGAATTTATTTAATGTTTTATGTAGTCCTTCTCTGCCCCCAAGTACTTGACCGTCGACAATGTTAACGACTTCTGCATATGTCAGTTTTTCGATATTCTCTTTCTTCTTTTGTTCAATTCGAATTGTTCCGACACGTTCAATTGTACTAACATATCCTTTATTTTCTGCATCTTTAATTGCACGGTAAGCTGTCCCTTCACTTACACTCAAATCTTTCGCAATTTGTCTTACAGAAATTTTATGGCCTACTGGCAGGCTATTAATATGTTCTAAAATTTGGTTATGCTTGGTAGCCAAATGGTTTCACCATACTTTCTTTTCCCTAAATTCTTCATGTGTTGTACTTTCAGTATACTATATTTTCAAAACTGTTACACTCTCTCTTTGCATACCTGTACTATTTTTTTTATAACAAAATGACTCTTACATTCCACCAGTCATTCTATTACAACAATGTAATGCTATTGTCATCTCATTCGATAGTTCGCCCACTTGATTCCCTATACAATGAAGACAAGAAATAAAACAAAGGAGCGAACACATGATGAAAAAACTTTTAGAGGTTGTAGGTGCTGTATTTTTAGCTTTCGTAGATGGGAAAAAAGTTGCAATGGAATTGAATGAAACACCTGAACAACCACGTACCAAAAGAAAAGAATCACCAAAACAAATACAAGCATTAAAAGCTGTTCTACACACGTAAAAACCCTTCACTTTTCTTTTCAAATGAAGGGTTTCTTTTCTATAGTGTAATACTTTCTCCAGCTTCTAATACTTTCCCTGTACAATTTTGTAGCTTTTCTACAAATTGATATGGATCTTGTTCAATAACTGGGAACGTATTGTAATGCATCGGTACAACAGTTTTCGCATTAATCCATTTTGCCGCTAGTACAGCATCTTCTGGTCCCATTGTGAAATTATCACCAATTGGTAAAAATGCTAGATCAACTTTATTTAATTCCCCAATTAACTTCATATCAGAGAATAGTGCAGTATCTCCTGCGTGGTACACTGTTTTCTCTTCTGCTGTAAATAAAATACCTGCTGGCATACCTGTATATGTAATCGTCTTATTTGCTTCATCAATATAACTAGAGCCGTGGAATGCTTGTGTAAACTTCACTTTTCCGAAGTCAAATTCATGTGAACCACCAATATGCATCGGATGTGTATTTACACCTTGCCAACTTAAAAATGTTGCTAGTTCAAATGGCGCTACAACAACTGCATTATTTTTCTTCGCAAGTTCTACTGTATCTCCAACATGATCACCGTGTCCATGCGATAAAAGGATTGCATCCACTTTTACATCTTCAGCTTTTAAATCTGTTTTCGGATTACCTGTTAAAAACGGGTCAATTAAAATAACTTTTCCATTCGCCTCAATTTTCACAACTGAATGCCCATGATAAGATACTTTCATTATTACATTCCTCCCCTATTCACATTCTCACTTTTTATTCTACATGATTTTTCAATTCCCTGTCTTTTCTAACATCTATTTACTTGTCATAACGCTTTCTTCCGAGTTAAAGTTATATTTGTAATTAAATATCTCGGGGGTGCCAATCGATGAATGCTAGATTAGAAAATTTAATGCAATGGCTAAAAGAAAAAAACGTAGAAGCTGCGTTCTTAACTTCTACACCGAACGTCTTCTACATGACGAACTTCCACTGTGAACCGCATGAAAGATTACTTGGTATGTTTGTATTCCAAGAAAAAGAACCTATTTTAATTTGTCCTAAAATGGAAGAAGGTCAAGCACGTAACGCTGGCTGGGCACATGAAATTATCGGATTTACTGATACTGACAGACCATGGGATATGATTGCAAAAGCAATTAAAGACCGCGGCATCAATGCAAATGCAGTTGCAATTGAAAAAGAACATTTAAACGTAGAGCGCTACGAAGAATTAACGAAATTATTCCCAAATGCAGCTTTCAAATCAGCTGAGGAGAAAGTTCGCGAACTTCGTTTAATTAAAGATGAAAAAGAACTTTCTATTTTACGCGAAGCAGCTAAAATGGCGGACTACGCTGTTGAAGTTGGTGTAAATGCAATTAAAGAAAACCGTAGCGAGCTAGAAGTATTAGCAATTATTGAACACGAATTAAAAACAAAAGGCATACATAAGATGTCATTTGATACGATGGTATTAGCGGGTGCAAACTCTGCTCTTCCACACGGTATTCCTGGCGCAAACAAAATGAAGCGCGGTGATTTCGTACTATTTGATTTAGGTGTAATCATTGAAGGTTATTGCTCTGATATTACACGTACAGTAGCATTCGGTGAGATTTCTGAAGAGCAAACTCGCATTTACAACACTGTACTTGCTGGACAACTACAAGCAGTTGAAGCATGTAAACCAGGTGTTACACTTGGCGCAATCGATAACGCTGCTCGTTCTGTTATCGCAGATGCAGGTTACGGAGACTTCTTCCCGCACCGACTTGGTCATGGACTTGGAATTAGCGTACATGAATATCCAGATGTAAAAGCTGGTAACGAGTCTCCATTAAAAGAAGGTATGGTCTTCACAATCGAACCTGGTATTTACGTACCAAACGTAGGTGGCGTTCGTATTGAAGATGATATTTACATTACAAAAGACGGATCAGAAATTTTAACGAAATTCCCGAAAGAATTACAATTTGTAAAATAATAAAAAGGCAGCGTGAATGCTGCCTTTTTTTATTCCTCTACTATTTCAAATTTCTCTACAATCATTCTTGCTGGATAGCTTTCAAGTATTTGAGAAAACCATACTTTTATTTTATCCCCTGTTTTTAACCGTTTATATGCGTCTTTGTCCTTAAAGCTCAAGACTATATGTGATGGATGCTCTTTATTCATTTGTTGTTCTATATAATTTTGCAACTCTACTTTTGTGTTAAACGTTTTATCATCGACAAAAAATACCGTGTCATTTCTTAATATGATATACCCTTCTTTAGGGACTTCTTTTACCGTTACCTGCTCTACTTGTTTTGTAGTACAAGCTGATAATATGACTAGAAATACACTTAAAAACATAACAATTTTCACATGCCTATTCATTTTTAACTCCTCACTCTAGGCTACTTCAAATTTAACACCATCTTCTCCTCATACTTATCATCCCATTTAATTACAACTTCTATCGGTTCATCTTTAGATAGAGGTGCACAACTTACACAAGAAGATTTTATTTCAACCCTTGCTCCTTTATGAACTTCTGACGTTTGTGTCATTGTACTAAAGGCCCCATTAATAGCAATCTCTAAGTTTTTAAATTCTGTCTTTCCATCCCCACCCTTATATTGAAACGTAAACATTCCATCTTCACTGTCATCCTTAATATGCCCTTTATATTGTCCAGTCCAACTTTTGCTCTCACTAGAAAAATTAACATACGAAATGGAACAGCTTCCTAAAAAGAAAATACTAATGAAAAAGAATAATGCTCTCTTCATAATGCCCCCTCCATTCAAATACACTTATTTATCCCGCATTTACGGACAGTAAGATCCCCACATCAAAATTCATTGCCTATTCCTTCCTTTTATTATACTGTTAAAATACAGAATTTTCTAAAATAGGAGGATTTATATGTTACAACAACAATTAGAAGAAATTCGTAATAATAATTACATACTGGATAACACACTTAACATTGATTCTTTAAGTTCCAATATGCTTGAACATATTGGCGATACTAATAGCTATTTAAGGGACAAACTCATCTACTCTACTTTTTATCATCTCATCAAAAATCGCTACCTTTCACACACACAATTACAGAAACTATTATTAGAAAGCATCGGTGAAAAATATTTATTGTATAAGATTCATTCAGATGATGAAGATGCTGTATTTACTCGTGCATTTACGACCTTATTAATTGCGCTCATTATAGATGCAGATACAACTCATAATTTCTTATCACAGAATGATATTTTAACTGTAAAAGATCAATTAATTCTATATATGAACAATGAACATGATTTCCGCGGATATGTGCAAGACCACGGCTGGGCACATAGTATCGCACATGCTTCCGATACATTTGAGGCGCTTGTTCATAGTCCTAAACTAGAAACTTTACATTACGAAGAGATATTAAAAACTTTGTTAAACAAAGTTTGTGTCCATTCTATTTACTACAAATATGAAGAAGACGAGCGTCTCGTTTATCCGATTGTCACAATGCTGCAAAATGGCCTGAAAGAAGAAATACTCATATTAGCCCTTCGTGACTTAGTAGCTCAATTACCGGTCCAAAAACAAGCACTACCTATTGAATCGTACGAGTTTTTATATGGAAATACAAAATCTTTCTTACGTAGCTTATTTTTCAGACTACGCACACTTTCTATATGTGAAGAAACCGAATTCGAAATTGAGAAATTGCTACAAGAGCTTCCAAAATATTATTAAAAAAGAAGGCCACTCAAAAAGTGCCTTCTTCTATTTCACTAATATTTAATTGAAATTTCACGATCCAAACTGAGAAAAGGTGGACAAGAAGCGCAAACGCCATACATGCTCCACTTAAAAAAGTTAGTATAGGATGCGAATACACGTGCCCCAACCCATAGGATATCGCCACGAAAAACATTGTTATGTAAATATAAATTGCTCCATGTATTTGCCTCATATAAACCTCCTTTTCCCATATTATAACATAAATTTTCTGATTATTCACATTAATTACTTGTAATCAATATTTCTCAACTGTTACACCTCTTACAGCAGCCTTAATATACGGTGACCCTTGTAAACTTTGTAAATCCTCTGTTTTTCCTGTTACGACTATACCGTATATTGGTAAGTCTTTTGGTTTGGTGTTTTTTATTTCTTTATCCCGCATTAACGGGCAGTAAGACCTCACATCAAAATTCAGCGGAAGCAAAGAAATTAGGTGGGGGGCGGACTGCCCGTAAAAGCCCGATTGGTGAGGGCTGATAATCAGTGGGGGATGAACCACTCCACTGATTAAAGTTTCACTTTATAGTTTATCCTAAAATATTCTCGATATCCCTCTTTATTTTCACTTAAAGATATTCAAATGCAGCTTTTATAAATTTTTTCATAATAAAAAGCACATCCATTTTGATGCGCTTTTCACATATATTTTAGTAAAATATGAATCATTTTTTTGAAGCAAAAACTCCCACTCCTCTCTCCCCATACTATCGTTATGACTTAGTTGCCATAATAATTGAACGAGGATAGAACCCCAACTTTTCATAAAACGATACAGCTTCATTTCCATACACTACTGTTAATTCAATTTCATCTATCTTCTTCGCTTTAAACCATTCCACTGCACTATTCATTAATTTTAAGCCAAATCCGTTTCTTCGGTATTTTTCATCAACGAATAAAACTTCAATCTTTCCGCTTACACTTTTACTATACGCTATACAAAACCCTAATATATCATCTGTTTCCGCCTCAACTAATAATTCAATTCTATATTCTCCGTAATTTGAATTCTGTTTATAATTTTCAATACGTTCCTCAAATGTCATTCTTGGATAATCACCAGAAAAATGTTTTGATTTATTATTATGATATTCATGCAATTTATTTAAAGGTTCTCTTATTATTTCTATTTCACCGAGAGTGATATATTTATTACTAATTTTCATCCTACAGCATCTCCAATAATATATATTCCAACAAAAAAGAAGATCATTTTACGGTTATAAAATAACAATCTATTATTTCATCGCTTCCTTCACAACATCTTGAATCATAACAACTTCTGTTTTCATATCAATAGACGGTGCTTCTTCATCGATACATTCATACCAAAATGCTAAGTGCTTTTTATCAATTTCATGATGCGAATTTTCGACAAAAATACCACCTTCTCCTTGCACAGAATACCAATATAAGTACTCTTCTCCATCTCTTATTTCCCGGAAAATTGTCTCAACGTACATCTTTTCGTCGTTTAATGTCAAAAGCACTTCTTTCAAATTGTCATTAAGAAGCTGCATCCATTCATCTACTCGATGACTCTTACCAGGCTTAACTTTAAATCTTGTTAATTCTACATTCATTTTTATTCCCCCGTTTTCTTACGTACAAACAAACTATATTCTATTGGATGATAAAAACTTAATTTACTAGCTAATTTTCGCGAAGGAATATTGTCTACATAACAATCCCAGCTCGGTATAATGTCATTTTGCATGCAATGTTCAATGAACCTTGTTGCAACAGCTTGAGCTAATCCTTTCCCTTGATGCGCTTCATGTGTTGCAATATCTATTTCAGCAAAACCATTCCCGCTAAATATTGAGACACATTCAGCTACAATTATCCCATCTTGTTCTATACAAAATCCAAAACCACTGTTCAAAAACGTTTCTTTTGATCCCCAATACTCTTTGTAGTACTCCTCTTTAAATTCACTGCTGCGCTCTATATCTCTTCTATCAATACGCTTCACTTCATATGTATTTTTGTTAAAATCTCGTTGACTCTCTTCAAAGGTTACGCTTTGAAATTTCATTCGCGGGATGTTCCGAAGTACATTACTAAAACGCTCTTCTATCATCATTTCCCACTCTTCACTCGAAGTGAACAGTGTAAATCTCTTCTCTGTTTTTTCAATAGCCGTTTTTAAATATGAAAATAACTCTTCGTTATAATTTTGATCATCCGTATCACCAAATAAATAATAGATACCATTAGCTGTAATAATTAATCCTGCTGTTAATTGCCCGTTTATAAAAACCTCACCATCTATCATTTGATCACATACCGCATAAGCAAACGTCGTCGTTCTTGTATTACCTTCTAAAACCGGAAGAACTTTTCTATAATCGGCTACAGATAATTTTTTCATAATTGCTCCACTTTAATCGTATCAGCCTCTATATGTTCAAAACAAAGATTTACCGTTCTCTTTAATGCTCTCGTTCTATGAATCGTACATGCTGGAATTAAAATAGAATCATTTGGCTTTAAAACCGCTGTTTCTCCATCTTCAAAATCAATAAGTAATTCTCCCTCTAGCACAATAAATAATTCATCCGAATTAGAATGATAGTGCCAATCATATTCACCAGTAAATACAGCGATTCGTAAACAATGACTGTTTATATTTGAAACGACGAAGTTTTTATGTTGATCTTGAATGTCTTTTGTTAATTCTATTAAGTTCACAGTTTCCATATTTCATCCCATCCTTTCGTTAGTCGTTCTTCTGAAAAATTAACTTAATCTCCACCACCTCCGCAATCTCCTCCACCATCACTTGAGCTACTACAATCACTGCTACTGTAGTGACCGAATCCACTTGATGAGCTTGAAGCGTATGAAGATTTTTTGCTTCTTTTTCTATCTTTTTTACTTTCATGACTAGGCCATACTGTAGCAAAGAGTATAACGAATAAGGCTAATTCTATTACAACAAGTATAAATTCTAGAATGCTCTCAATAATATTGGGAGTTATCCCAAAACTGTAAAACACTCCAAATGAATACATACACAAAATTACATACAGAGCCATACAAATATACCGGAATGTTTTTTCTATCATAATGACTACTTTTTGTGAAAAAGGTATGTTCTGTTTCTGTTTTTTCTTTATGTACTTTTGTCTTTTAGCTTGCTTTTGCTTCCTTTTTTTGCTCCCCATTGAATCCCCTCTTTTATTATATAATTCTAAATTATCATAATAAAAATCGATTTACACCAATAAATAACAATTATTCACATGTTATTTCCCCATATAAAAAAGACCCTCCTTATGAAAAGGAAGGTCTCAAATGTATTTCTATTATGATAAAGCAGGAGCTTTTTCAAGTAGCTCTTTCGCATCAGCGTATTGTAAGCCGTGAGCTTCTGCAACTGCTTCGAATGTTACATATCCATCTAATGTGTTAATACCTTTTAATAATGCAGAGTTGCCTAGGCAAGCATCTTTATAGCCTTTGTTCGCAATTTGTACTGCATATGGTACTGTTACGTTTGTTAATGCAAGAGTTGACGTACGTGGAACTGCACCTGGCATATTAGCAACTGCATAATGAACAACGCCATGTTTTTCGTAAGTTGGGTTGTCATGAGTTGTAATACGATCAGTTGTTTCGAAAATACCACCTTGGTCAATCGCAATATCTACAACGACAGAACCTGGTTCCATTGATTGAATCATTTCTTCAGTTACAAGTTTTGGCGCTTTTGCACCCGGAATTAATACTGCTCCAATAACAAGGTCAGATTCTTTAACAGCTTCTGCAATGTTGTATGGATTAGACATTAATGTTTTTACTTGGTTACCGAAAATATCATCTAATTGACGAAGACGTTCTGCACTTAAGTCAATGATTGTTACATCTGCACCTAAACCTACTGCAATCTTAGCTGCGTTTGTACCAGCTTGACCACCGCCGATGATTGTTACTTTGCCGCGTTTTACCCCTGGAACGCCTGCAAGTAAAATACCTTTACCGCCTTTGTTTTTCTCAAGGAATTGTGCACCGATTTGTGCAGACATACGACCAGCTACTTCACTCATAGGTGCAAGTAATGGTAAAGAACGATTGTCTAATTGTACTGTTTCGTATGCGATTGATGCAACTTTGTTATCGATTAATACTTTCGTTAATTCTGGTTCTGGAGCTAAGTGTAAGTATGTGAATAAAATTAAACCTTCACGGAAATAGCCGTATTCACTTGCTACTGGCTCTTTTACCTTCATAACCATATCTTGATTCCATGCTTCTTCAGCAGTTTCTACAAGTTTCGCACCAGCTTGTACGTATTCTTCATCTGTAAAGCCAGATCCTAAACCTGCTCCTTTTTGAACAAAAACTTCGTGACCATTTTGTACTAAATGTACTGCTCCCGCTGGCGTCATTGCCACACGGTTTTCATTGTTCTTAATTTCTGTTGGAATACCGATACGCATGATTAGTTCCCCCTTGAGTTATGAAATGACCCCTGAATCATTTTTTAAAGCGCTTTCTACGCTCTTATATTTTAACATAATATCTCAATATTTGACAAAAAATAATACAAGTTTTCCGATAGATTTAATTTTATATTAAAGGACAGTATTATCCGCACCTCTCAGCACAATGGATAAACTGTCCAATTATTCGAAACTTCATCTTATTTTATTCTATCGATGTCTATGAATAACATCCACTGCACCAGTCACTTCAATAATTGTACCGGTAATCATATCGGAATCGTCCTCACATAAAAACGAAATGGTTCTTGCAATATCTTCACCTGTTCCAGATCTACCAATCGGTGTGTTATGCTCTTTCAGCTGACGTGCTTCTTGAATAGTTGCCTCTTTCATATCGCCAATAATATCACCAGGACATACCATGTTCGCAGTAATACCATACTCCGCTTCTTCATAAGCAACTGTTTTCGTTAATGAAACAAGTCCTACTTTCGCTGCGGCAAAAGCTGAACGATAAATCCATCCCGGTGCACTATCCGCCCCTTGAAATCCGTAATTAATAATACGGCCAAAGTTCTGTTTTCTCATGACCGGAACAACAAGTTTTAATAAATGAAATACCGCTGTTAAATTTCCCTGAATCATTTCATTCCATTCATCTTCTTCATAATCAACTAACTTTTTTCGTTCAAATACATATGGACCAGCATTATTAATTAAAAAGTCAATTTTGCCAAAACGGCTCATCGCTTCTTCTACTATTTTATGTAAATCTTCCTTTTTCGTGACATCTGCTTGCACGAATTGTAGACGCTCTTCCACATCTTTATATGTTTCTTTCATCGTTTCCATAGCCGTGATATCGCTATGATACGTTACTGTTACTGAATAGCCTTTAGCCAATAACTTTTCTGTTACTTGCTTTCCTAAACCTTTCGTACCGGCTGTAATGAGCGCATGTCTCACAAAACTGCCCCCTTTTAAATTGCTATACTTCATATGTAACAAGTTCTCGCTCCAATTACAACTAAAATGAATTGAAACAGAGTTTTCAAAATTCTGTAACGTTTCTGGCAAGCACGTTACCAAAATTTGTTTTATAATTAAGTTGTAAACAGTTATAAAACAGATTGGGAGGAATTTACTATGAATAATACATATACAAATATTTTAATCGCGGTGGATGGTTCTAAAGAAGCAGAAAAAGCCTTTAAAAAAGCAATTCAAGTCGCAAAGCGCAACAATGCAACATTAACAATCGCTCATATCGTTGATGTAAAAGCGTACTCAGCAGTAGAGGCTTATAGCCGTGCAATTGCTGAACGTGCAAATCTATTTGCAGAAGACTTATTAGAAGACTACAAAAAAACTGCGCTTGAAGCTGGTCTTGAAAAAATTGAAACTGTATTAGAATTTGGTAATCCTAAATCTAAAATTTCAAAAGAAATCGCTCCAAACCATAAAGTAGATTTAATTATGTGTGGTGCAACTGGTTTAAATGCTGTTGAACGTTTCCTAATTGGTAGCGTCTCTGAACATATTATTCGCTATGCGAAATGCGATGTCCTTGTTGTTCGTGGTGATGAGGAGCAAGGTGAGCTTTAATTTATAGATAAAACACCAAGTCCACATAGGCTTGGTGTTTTTCATTTTATCAACTTCACTATAAACACAAAACATGCTACGACAACAACGGTAATTGCCAATACATAAGGCGGCAGAAACTTCAAAGACCATAATGCCATCATGATTGTCGCAACTGTTAAATACGTTTGCTTTGTATCTTCTGTCATTTTTTTACGAAGTAAGAAGACGGACAAATAGCCAATTGGCGGCGTAATGAAGCAAAGAACATATATGATTTTTGATTTTAAATACCATTTTTGTTCTCCAAGTTTCTTTATATCCCCTTCTATTCTCTTATGCTCTTGTTCTTTCGCTTCTTCTACAAGCGGATTTTCCTCTTCTCCTCGCTTTTCTTTCATATAAGGAAGAAAGTGCATAAAAAAATAGTATGCGAATACGAACGCTCCAAATCCAATATTTAATCTTTCTAATGGAATATGCTCACTAAAAAAAGCAGCAGTAAGCACTAAAGACAAACAGTACGTCATCATCCAAAATGAACGTTTTCTCTTTTTCCGTTCCATTTCTTTTTTACCTTGTATATCTTTTCTTTTCGAAAGCCATATAGAAATAAAGCAATCTACTACAAATAGAGAAAAGATAAATATCGCAACATGTACTGTTTCTACATTTCCAAATGAAAATACGTTTGGGAATGCAACATGCAATACAATTAGCGTGTACAAAATTAGCCCTATAAAATAAATACGTCTCATTTCTCATCCCTTTCTTATTTCCTAACATTACGTTAACATACATTTTTTAGAAATAGACGGACAAAATATATATGTGTAAAAAAGGAGGATGCTATATGGATGATTCTGAACGCATTATTTTAGACGTAAACGGAAAAGAAATTGAAATGCTAGATACAATTCGCACTCATTTTAAAGAAAAACATGGCGTTGAACTAAGTAATGGTGCATTACTTCGTGATTTGATGGATATTGAGTATATTCGAATTACAGAAGATCGACATAAGTATAATTAAAAGAAAACGACTGCAGGCGAATGCCATCAGTCGTTTTCTTTCTTTATTTAAGCTCTTGATGCTTCCCGCCCATACCACCTGGCTCATTACTATCTTGGTGTACAGTTAGTTTATTTGTTTTCGCATCTTTTAAAACTCTATATGTATATGATTCATTTGGTTCATCTTTAAACTGCACATTCATACCATACGAATCCATTTTGCTATAAAAGGCCGGTTTTATATATAAAATATCACTTTCTTTATATCCTTTATCTTGCAAATGCCACATCGTTACGATAACCGCTTCTTCTCGCTTTTCTTTTTCACCAACATACATATATTTGTCCAAAAGAAACACTTTAGCATTTGCAATTAAACTAATTACCAGTACAATGATAAACACTATTTTTTTCATAGACTTCCCCTAAATCGTTATTTTTTACTATATTGTAATTTAAATATTAGTAAAAAACAAAGTACGCCAGACTTTACTAGACTGGCGTACTTCCCAACTCAATTCTTAATAAATTCTTTCGTTAACCCCTTCGCCTTCTCCAAAGCGTTTTTGATTTGTTCAAATCCTGTTCCACCAGCACTATTACGACGCTTTACAGCCGCATATGGTGAAAGAACTTCATACAAATCTTCTTCAAATAAAGAGCTCATTTCTTGATATGTTTCAAGCGGGACATCTAATAAATAAATTCCTTTTTGTGTGCAATGTAGCACTAACTTCCCAACAATTTCATGAGCTTGACGGAATGGTAGTCCTTTGTTTGCTAAGTAGTCGGCAATTTCTGTTGCGTTGGAGAAATCTTGCGTCACAGCTTGCCCCATTTTTTCTTTGTTTACAGTCATCGTTTCAAGCATGCCCGCCATAATATGAAGGCATCCTTCTACTGTTTTGACTGTATCAAACATTCCTTCTTTATCTTCTTGTAAGTCTTTATTGTAAGCGAGTGGTAATCCTTTCATTACTGTAAGTAAACTGAATAAATTACCGTATACTCTGCCTGTTTTACCACGGATTAGTTCCGCCATATCCGGATTTTTCTTTTGCGGCATAATGCTGCTTCCTGTCGCGTATTGATCGCTCATTTCAATAAATTGAAACTCTTGGCTACTCCATAAAATAAGTTCTTCACAAAAGCGTGATAAGTGCATCATAAGCATAGATGAGTTACTTAAAAACTCCAGTATGAAATCACGATCACTTACTGCATCTAAACTATTTTCATAGATTCCATTAAACCCAAGAAGTTCCGCACTATATTCTCGGTCGATCGGGAATGTCGTCCCAGCTAGCGCTCCTGCTCCTAATGGGGAGATATTAATACGCTTTAATGAATCTTCATAACGATTCACATCACGCTCTAACATCCAAAAGTAAGCAAGAATATGATGAGCAAATGAAATCGGCTGGGCACGCTGTAAATGCGTATAGCCAGGCATAATTGTCTCAATGTTATTTTCTGCTTGATGAACAAGAACAGTTTGCAATTGTTTTGTAGCTTTTATAATATGTTCTACCTTTTCTTTTAAATACAAATGCATATCTGTCGCCACTTGATCGTTACGACTTCGGCCTGTATGAAGTTTCCCTCCTACTTCACCGATTTTTTCAATTAACATCTTTTCAATATTTAAATGAATATCTTCAGCTTCAACCGAAAAATGTAATTTATTTTGTTTCGCTTCTTCTAATAAATATTGAAGACCTATCTTTATTTTCTCTGCCTCTTCTTTCGTAACGATGCCTTGCTTTGCTAGCATCGTTACGTGTGCAATACTTCCGTTTATATCTTGATTTACTAATTGTTGATCGAAGGAGATGGATGCTCCAAACTCTTCAACCCACGCTTCCGCTTCTTCCGTAAATCGTCCGCCCCAAAGTTTGCTCACGCTTCCACCTTCTTTTGATTCACTTGGCTGTATACTTTCGTCGGTAAACCGAATAATGAAATGAATCCAACTGCTGCATCATGATTAAATTCATCTTGAGCAGTATATGTTGCTAATTTTTCATCGTATAAAGAGTATTCAGATTTACGTCCTTCTACAATCGCATGACCTTTAAATAATTTCACACGCACTGTACCTGTTACATTCTTTTGCGTTTCTTGTAAAAATGCATGAAGCGCTTGTTTTAAAGGTGAGAACCATAAACCGTTATAAATAAGTTCTGTTATTTTCTGTTCAATCACTGGTTTAAAATGCGCTACTTCTTTTACGTGTGTTAAATCTTCCAACTCTTTATGCGCGGTGATTAACGTCATTGCTGCTGGGCATTCGTATACTTCACGAGATTTAATACCGACAAGACGATTTTCTACGTGATCAATACGTCCAACGCCGTGTTTTCCAGCAAGCGCATTTAACGTTTTAATTAATTCTGAAAGTGAATATGCAGTACCATTTAAAGTAGTCGGTACGCCTGCTTCAAATCCGATTTCTACAAACTCTGGTTTATTCGGTGTATCTTCTAATGCCAATGTCATCTCATATGCATCTTCTGGCGGCGCTGCCCATGGATCTTCTAAAATTCCACATTCGTTGCTGCGTCCCCATAAGTTTTGATCGATTGAAAACGGGCTATCTAAATTAATCGGAATTGGTACATCGTTTTCTTTTGCATATGCAATTTCTTCTTCACGTGACCATTTCCATTCACGTACAGGCGCAATCACTTCTAAGTAAGGATTTAATGCTTGGATAGAAACTTCAAAACGAACTTGGTCATTTCCTTTCCCTGTACATCCGTGTGCAACTGCAGTTGCGCCTTCTTGTTCTGCGATTTCCACTAATTTCTTCGCAATAAGCGGACGAGATAATGCAGAGACAAGAGGGTATTTCCCTTCGTATAATGTGTGTGCTTGCATCGCCATCAATGCATATTCATTCGCAAATTCTTCTTGGACATCCACCATATATGATTTAATTGCACCAACTGAAAGCGCCTTTTCTTTCACAAACCCTAAGTCTTTCCCTTCCCCTAAGTCTAAACAAAGCGCGATAATATCATAATTCTTCTCTTGTAACCATTTAATTGCAACGGAAGTATCAAGACCTCCGGAATATGCTAATACAACTTTTTTCTTCTCCATTTTGCATCCCCCTAAAGAATAAATATTCATTTTCTTTTATAATAATTCACACTTTACCACCTTTCACAAAATGTATCAAGAGTCATTTTCAAATTTTTTCAAACAATTTCGTCGAACTTCTTTCTGTTTTTCTGTACAATATAAGCAGGAAAACGGGGGTGAACTTATGGAAAAGTATTTCTTATACGATGAACATCTAGGAATTGAAATTCCGCATTTACAAGAAGACTGGGAAGAAATCCCCGAAAAAATGCAACATGCTATTTTACTAAGATGGGAACAAGTTCGCGGGAAAATTCCTGATCGTATAAAAGAACTTGAGCACTATATTAATACAAAACAACATTATTTAAATAACGAAGAAGACTTCGAAGTTTCTTGTAAACTAAATTCAGAAATTGCCGATCTTGCTTCCATCATTAATGACCTTTGGCTTTGGTATCGACTCACTCAAAATGTATCTGAGGGGAAAGCACACCAATGAAAAAAGCATGCCCCTCAATTACTTTGGGTCATGCTTTTTTGTCGTAACATGATTTACAATATATTTCTTGTGCTGTTTTCGCCAAACATACATCGAATGGACCAACTAATATACTTCTTTCTTTCGGCAACTTTACAAAAGCAACAAGCTCTTCTTCATATTGAATTTTTTTCTGACATGAAATGCATATTAACTCTTTTCTTTTGAACATGTCTTTTAGCATACCTTCACTCTCCCCTTCATCTATCTATATTAATATACTCTCATAATAGTTAATATTTGTAAAAAATGACACATTCCAAATCGAATGATTCATATACTATGTACAAAAGGAGGTCTAAAGCTTATGCGTGCTTTCGTTATTATTGCTTTAACTTTTTTAAGTGTGATTAGTTGGGATGCGTTTTTTAAAGATAAAAATGATGAAAAGAACACAACGGAATAAAACCTTTTTTTCTTACTTATTGGACAAACCGTTATAAACTGTCCAATCCTCCGAAATAACTTAGGCTTTTCTACAAAAATATTTAAACATAACATTTTTTGTAGATTCCCTCCGTTTATTGTCGGTTTCCATCCGCATACATTTTTTAAAAGTATGATATAATAGTATAAATCTTGAAGGAAGGGATTTTGATATCATGATCGCTCGAAGGAGCATGTGGCATCGTATTGACGAATCATACACGTAGCGTATTTTTTAGCTCAGATACTTTAGTCTAGCGAAAAAAATACGAGAGTGGGGAAATTATGATTGCCCGAAGGATAATTTGGCAAAAAAAAGACTCTTCTTACACATAGCGTTTTGTTTAGGACTTAATTGTTACTAACTAAACAAAACAAAGAAGAGCAGGATTGCTAAATGACGAATCCTACTCCACGTTTTGTTTAGTCGTTTTAAGACTTAAACTAAAACGAAGGTAGGGAGAATTGATGGACGAGAGGATTATTCGTTATTTCTTCAGCGACATATAGCGTAGTTAGTTTTTTCGTAAACTAACTGAAAGCTACATGTGAGCTCGTAGTTAGTTTACAACACAAAAAGGACTACTAACTACGGAAAGAAGGAATAACGATGAGGAACATCCAAAGTCGGCAAATTATTAAAGAAATTTTTATGGTTTTAATCGGTTCATTTATTTTAGCAGCAGCGCTATATCACATTCACTTCCAAAACCACTTAACAGAAGGTGGCTTTGTAGGAATTGCACTATTCATTCAAAACTTTTATGATATTTCACCATCTATTTCAACTGTATTAATGGATATCCCAATTATTTTACTGTGTGCTTCATTTTTAGGTAGAAAAATGGTTGGCTACTCATTCTTAGGTTCAATTTCATTCGGAGTATTTTATTCCTTTATGGAAAATTATTCTCCATTTACGGTAGATTTATCAAATAACTTATTTATAGCTGCAGTAGTTGGCGGTGCGTTAGCTGGTATTGGACTCGGTTTTATATTGCGATTTGGCGGTGCAACCGGTGGAGACGATATTTTAACAATTGTATTAAGTAAACGAACTCGTTTTACAATTGGGCAAATTTTCTTCGTCTTTGACGCGATTGTTCTTGCGCTTTCATTATATTATTTAAATTGGACAGAAATTGCTTTTACTATTCTTTCGATTGCCGTACAGGCAAAAACATTGGATTTAATTTATTATCCAAAAACAGAAAAAACAGCAGAAAAGCAGCCAGTATCTGTTCCAATGTCCAAAAAACATGCAACAAATTAAAAAAGCGAAAGGCTTCGGCCTCTCGCTTTTTTTTATGCTCTTTTTTCTTTCTCGACTATATGGCGCACTTGATAAAATCTATTTGCAAATTCAGTAACGTTTCTTGTTAAACGATAATTCACTGTAGATCCAATTGCCATTCCAATTACCGGAATACCTTGGAATAATTTACGACGAAGAGCATAAATCGAAAATGTCTTCAAAATTTGTTTTAACACAACTTCAGTAGAAGCTGTTTGTAACACTGCTTCGTCTCCTTCATAAAAGAACGAATCTTCTTGTTCCAGCTCTTGCAATAAATTGTACCATGCGTATTGCTGAAGTCTTCCTGGTAGTAATGACGCGTGAAACACCTTTAACGCAAGCATCATTTCATATGGCTTGTTCACATCATGTCCAAATGATGTTGCAATAAGTTGGACCGCCTTCACATTTAACGCGATCATAACCGGAAAATCCGCCGTTAATAATAATAAACCTCCAGCACCTGTCGCCCCGCCTTGCACAAATGAATATAGACGATGACGTGCTGTTTGCTGCTCTGCTATGTATGTTAACTGATCAATAGATAATGCTTTCAAATCTTCAAGCTGTTCAATCGATTCATCAAATAATCTCGATGTTCCTAAAATCCGATTACGTGCGTCTAACTGTGCTTGTGAACTTTGAATAAATGCATGCAAATGAAAGAGCCATCCATCTGCTTTCGTGAAGAATTCTTTTCGCTTTTTCTCAGGTAATTTCGCAACTGTAGTATGTAACCATTTATCAAACACTTTCTGAAAATCGGTCGCTTCTTGCTCAACTAATTGCGCTTCCCATTCTTTTATATTGTCTAAAATGGCTTGTTCTCGCTTCGATCGCATCGTAACAACCACCTCGTTCGATTTTTTTCTATTGTAACATATTTCTGCTTATTCTTTACAAATATGCTTGTATATCTCTTTTCACATACCCTTTATGAGTGACATAAAATAATAGCAAAAAGGATGAGATACTTCACATGAATCTATCCAATCTAAAACAAAACTATAACGCAGTATTCAGCTTAGGACAAAACTGTTGGCCTGCTTGGGCATTATATCAATTAGAATTATCACCATTTTTTGGCGTTATTGATTTTATGCTAAGTCCTTCATTAACGAAAGTAAATTTATTATTACAAAATCGATTTGACCGTTTTTTAAATTTCGAAAATCTATCCTTCATCTCATTTTGGGATGATGATGCCAAATTAAGATTAAGGGACAACCTTTATCAAATTGACTCCTGTCATGACTTTAAAACAGATGTAAACACACCAACTTATTGGCCTTCTTATACAGAAATTAAGTTAAACTATGAACATCGAATTAATCGTTTTCTAACTACAATTGAAACGGCAGAATCCATATTGTTTATTCGAACTGGAGGAACATATGAAGAAGCATGTTCCCTAGAACAAATTTTATCTCAAATCGTTACACATACATTCTCTGTCCTATTACTAATTCCTGCCGATATACCAACTATCACCCAAGAAGATTGGGGATTACAACGTACTTGCGTTATGAAATGTCCTATTATGGATGTATACCAATACAATGAAGCATTTTGGAAAGACTTATTTGATGGAATTACAGTTAGACCACACACTTAAATACACGATACTTTTATCACACCATACATTATAATCGTCTTTATACAAAACAAATAAGGAGTGATTCTATATGTATCCACGTGCAAAAGCTTTCGGTCTTGCTGTACATCAAGATCGCCTTCTCGTACAAGAATATCATACAGAAGGCGAAACATATTATCGTCCTCTTGGCGGTTCCATTGAACTTGGTGAAAAATCAGCACATACTGTTATTCGGGAGTTTACAGAAGAGCTTCATACGGAGATAGAAATCATCAATTATTTAGGTTGTTTAGAAAATGTCTTTCATCTCGATGGAGACATTGGTCATGAAATCATTCAACTATATTCTTTGCGTTTATTAGACACGTCACTATATGAAATGAAAATATTAAATATACAAGATGAGGAAACAGTAGCGTATGCGAAATGGATTCCTATTACGGCATTCATTCAGAAAGAAAAAATATTATATCCAGATGGAGTTTTAAAATACATCCAAAAGAAAAAAGACGAAATCCTATAGGATCTCGTCTTTCTTTTCATATATTAACCAATATCTCCAAGACGTAGTACGTCACGAGCAATCATAACTTCTTCGTCAGTTGGAATTACGATAATTTTTACTGGAGAGTGTGGGAAGCTGATGAATGCTTCTTCACCGAATACGTTATTACGTTTTGCATCGAAGTATACGCCCATGTACTCAAGGCCTTCTAATACGCGCTCACGAATAATCGCACTGTTTTCACCTACACCAGCTGTGAAGATGATTGCGTCTACACCTTTCATACGAGCAGTGTAAGAACCGATGTATTTGTGGATACGGCTTACGAATACATCAAGTGCTACTTTCGCACGGTGGTCGCCTTCTTCTTCTTTCGCAATAATGTCACGTAGGTCACTAGAGTAACCAGTAAGACCTAACATACCACTCTTCTTGTTTAATACGTTAACTACTTCTTCTACTGTTTGGCCTGTTTTTTCCATGATGTATGGAATTAACGCAGGGTCAAGGTTACCAGAACGTGTACCCATTGTTACACCAGCAAGTGGAGTGAAGCCCATAGAAGTATCGATAGATTTACCGCCTTCTACTGCTGCGATACTTGCACCGTTACCTAAGTGACAAGAAAGTAAGCTTAAGCTTTCAATTGGACGACCTAATAATTCAGCCGCACGCTCAGTTACATATTTATGAGAAGTTCCGTGGAAACCGTATTTACGGATGCCGAATTTTTCATAGTACTCATATGGTAAGCTGTATAGGAATGCAGATTCCGGCATTGTTTGGTGGAATGCTGTATCGAATACTGCTACTGCTGGTACGTTTGGTAATACTTCTTGGAATGCTTTAATACCAACAACGTTTGCTGGGTTATGAAGTGGTGCCAAATCGCTTAATTCTTCGATATCAGCTAATACTTCATCAGTAATTAAAACAGAGTCAGCAAATTTTTCGCCGCCGTGAACGACACGGTGACCGATACCGCCAATCTCATCTAGAGATTTAACGATTCCGTTTTCAGTTAACTTTTTAAGAAGCATATTAACTGCTACTGCGTGATCTGGAATGTTTGTAATTTCTTTTTGTTTTTCGCCATCTACAGTAATAGTGAAGATACTATCTTCTAAACCGATACGTTCTACTAAACCTTTTGTTAATACTGTTTCACTTGGCATTTCAAATAATTGGAATTTTAAGGAAGAGCTTCCTGCGTTAATCGCGATGATTTTTGACATCTAGTCTTTCGCCCCTTTTTCTCTTGGTAGTTGTGTGGATGTTTCCACAAACCGCTCGATTTTATCTGATCAAATTCACCAAATATGAAAACGTTTCATCATTAGCAAATTTTATACTCACGATTTTAATTTAAACATCGTCCGACATATATTTCAAGTGAAAAAATTGTAACACCAAGAAAAAATATATATTACAGATTTCAAAAAAATTCAGTTAAATCTAGTATATATTTAAAAATATGACATATTATATAAAACTGTACTACATGAATCACTAATGCTGTTACATACACCCAGCTTTATTTGTGTGTTGCAAACCAAGTATTTAATTGATCCATAATGTTCTCCATCGCCTTCATGTTAGAGAATTTAGGCAACTCCACTAATAACGCCTGTTTTGGCATTGTTACATTAGCGCCTTTCTTTTGGAGAACAAATATACTTTTTGCATTTTTCTCGTTTTTAAACATGGAAACAGGAAGCTGTAATAACCCTTGAATAAAGCATGTTTCTTTAATAAATGCATGTAATTTTGGTGCCTGGTCACTTTCAAAAATGAAGTTTGGTACTAAGAAGAATAAGTACCCGCCCTCTTTCGTATGTTTCACACTTTGTTCAATAAATAAGTGATGAGCATACGACATTCCTTCATCTGCTTTTAATTTATATTCACTGGCACCGATTTCGTTTGGATAGTAACCAATCGGTAAGTCTGAAACGACTGCATCAACTGGATCGATATAAAGTGGTGCTAGTCCATCTTGATGGAAGAATTCGATTGCATGCTTTTGTAAATTTGCATTTACTAAAGCAAGTTTAATTAGCACTTCATCCACTTCTACACCAAATCCACTCATTGTTAGTCCTTCTTTGGCGCTATTAAACACTGTAGTCATTAAATTTCCTGTTCCAATTGCAGGATCTAAAACTGTAATTTCGTTTTGACCTTGCATAAATTTATGGAATAAGTAACTCATGAACATCCCAACTGCATCAGGCGTCATTTCATGATTCGCTTGTACGCCTTCTTTCATTCCTTTTAAGATGGCTAACTGAAATGCTTTACGAATTTCTTCACCTTTATATGTTTCTTCATTAAACGTACTATATTCACGATTCAGCCTTTCAATTGCTGATTCGGATAATTCCTCTTGTAAAATCGCTCCCTCAAACAAGTTATCACCTGTTTCTACAAGCGCCTCTAAATATGTCACATCTAATTCTTTACGTAAAACTACCGCAGAAGAATCAAAAATAGAAAATAATGTTTCCACTGTCTGACTCACGTACATTCCTCCTTCTCTCTTTTACACATAACTTATATCATACCACAAAGTGATTTTTTCCAAAAAGAAAAAGCGACCTCCTGTAAAGAGCTCCCTCTCAAGTTATATATGATATAACGTTTTTTCTCATATATCGGCACCGTTACGCAGCGATATATGAGAAAAAACGACCTCTTTATAAGAGGTCATTTCCTTCACATTACTTTGCAGATTTAGCTGCTTCTAATGCTGCTTCATAGTTTGGATGGCTTGTACCTTCGCCTACGTATTCTACGTAAACTACTTTGTCGTTGCTATCTACTACGAATACTGCACGAGCAAGTAAACGAAGTTCTTTCATTACTAAGCCGTAAGCTTCACCGAATGAAAGGTCACGGTGGTCAGAAAGTGTTACAACATTTTCTAAACCGTTTGCTGCACACCAGCGTTTTTGAGCGAATGGTAAATCAGCGCTAATTGTTAATACTTTTGCGTTTTCAATACCTGCTGCATCTTGGTTAAAACGACGTGTTTGTGCATCACACACACCTGTGTCGATTGAAGGTACAACACTAATTAATTTTACTTCGCCTTTGTATGTTTCTAAACTTACTGGAGATAAGTCGTTTGCTAATACTTGGAAGTTTGGCGCTTGATCGCCAACTTTAACTTCTGTTCCAACTAAAGTCATTGGATTACCTTTAAAAGTTACGTTTGCCACTTGAAAATCCTCCCTTATTTAAACAAAATATGTACAATGTAAATGATAGTTTGTCCCTATCGATAATGCAAATAAAATCGCTTTATTTACAAAAAAATAAAAGAAGCTAACCTATTGATTAGCTTCTTTATTCGTTAAATTTGAAATTCAGGATCATCTTCTTTTCGTTTATCCATCATTTCTTTCACTTTATCAACAGCTTGTGGCGCTAATTCAATTATTTTATCGATGACATGCGTTTGCTTATCTAAATGTAATACTTTCACACCATCTCCATTTATAACAAGAAAGGCAACAGGATTAATAGAAACTCCTCCTCCACTTCCTCCGCCAAATGGATGACGGCCTGAATGTTCTACCCTACCAAATTCACTTCCACCAGCAGCAAATCCGAAACTTACTTTCGAAACAGTAAGAATTACACTTCCATCTGCCGCTTTAATTGGGTCACCAACAATTGTATTTACATCAGTCATTTGTTTTAAATGCTGCATTGCGGTTGTCATTAAACCTTGAATTGGATGGTCCATTCTATATCCCCCCTATGCTTGAACAGATTTTTCTGTCATACCAGATTTTTGCTGCCTCATAAATATGAGCAATTTCACCGCTGTTTTTATAGTACGAAATATACGAAAAGATGCTGTTAACTCGCATCTCGATGCAAATCCTTTCCCTTGAAAAACAGGAGTAATTTCAAATTCTGGTACATCGACAATATGCATATATTGTCCGACAACTCCAGCAGCCATTCCTTTTGTCCCCCATGCATATCCAGTGACAATTCCAGTACTAGCTGCGTCGCCTGCTCCAATTTGCGTATGCCATTTCCAACCATTGATTTTCACTCGTTTGAGAAAATCTTTAACGATAGTATGAACTTTTTGAAGCCTTTTTATCAGTTCTCCAATACTGTCAAGTTGCGCCATAATTTTATTATCTAGTCCGCCGTCCTCTTCAGCTTTTTCGATTTTCTGTCCTGTTTTTTTCTGCTGTTTTTCAATTCTTTCCAATACATCAAATGTATATCGAATCATCCATATTTTCACTTGAAATAAACATTGCTTTTCCATTTCTGAATATAAAAATGTCACCTTAAGCGATATTTTCGACAATAGTATAAGCAAAATAAAAAGGAGAAGAATTATTATTCCAATTACGAGCCACTTCATACGTATCATCCTTTCACTCCGTACCCATTATCGACAACTTTATTCATCATTAAACAGAGTTCTATAAGATTGAATATAAAAATTTTTCTAAAAATAAAAAGGTATTTTGACAATTTGTATCGAAATATATTATTTGAACATATCATCAGGGAACGGACTCTAATGATATGTAGCACGAAAAACAGAAAATTTAACTGCAGTGGAGGGATACATAATGGCAGATCGTCGCAATTTATTTTTCTTTTATGGTGATGACAAAGCAACGCTCGTTGAAAAAATGAAACCAATCTATCGTATTTTAGAAGAGAATGGATTTACCATATTAGATCATCCAAAAAATGCAAACGCTATCGTCAGTGTTGGAGATGATGCAACCTTCTTACAAGCCGTTCGTAAAACTGGTTTTAGGGAAGATTGCTTATACGCAGGGATTTCTACGAAAGATGAAACTTCGTTCTACTGCGATTTCCACATTGATCACGTTGATACAGCCCTTCAAGAAATTACAAAAAATGAAATTGAAGTGCGAAAATATCCAACAATTCAGGTAGATGTAGATCACAGTACATCTTTCCATTGTTTAAATGAGTTCTCATTACGTTCTAGCATTATTAAAACATTCGTTGTAGATGTTCACGTTGATGATTTATATTTCGAAACATTTAGAGGAGACGGTTTAGTAGTTTCTACCCCAACAGGAAGTACTGCTTACAATAAATCATTGCATGGTGCAGTTGTTGACCCACTTATTCCATGTTTCCAAGTAAGCGAACTAGCATCTTTAAACAACAACACTTACCGTACGCTCGGTTCACCGTTCATTTTAAATCACGAACGTACATTAACTTTAAAACTAAGACCAGACGGTAACGATTATCCTGTTATCGGCATGGATAACGAAGCGCTTAGCATTAAACAAGTGGAAAAAGCTGTTGTACGCTTAAGCGATAAACAAATTAAAACAGTTAAATTAAAAAATAATTCGTTCTGGGAAAAAGTACAGAGAACGTTTTTATAGGATTAAAATAACCGCAGAATTATGGAATTCCATAATTCTGCGGTTATTTATTTACCCCGATTGACGCGAACAATAATCTCTTACTATCCGGCCGTTATTCTTGTCAGTTTTTGTCGGTAATTCGATATATTTTAATAATCGCTGATATATTTCGAGTTACGGTCGATATATTCCGAAAATCGCTGATATATTTTTACACATCTTTTCTATAGACAACTCGGCCATCTATTACAGTCATTTCTGCTTGTACTTCTTTTATTTCTTCTGCCTCAATTTCAAAAATATTGTGGTCTAATATTGTAAAGTCTGCTTCATATCCTTTTGTAATTTGCCCTCGTTTCGCTTCTTTTCCGATTGCATAGGCACTTCCTGTTGTAAATAAAGAAACAGCCTCATATACCGTTAATCTTTCCTCAGGCATATAGCATACACCGTCAATAAAACTTCTACGTGTAACAGCGCTATATATGCCTAGAAACGGATTTACTTGTTCAATAGGAGCATCTGAACCACCATTACAATGTAGTCCTGCTTCCAGTAATGTCTTCCAAGCATACGCATAACGAAGACGGTGTTCTCCCAGTTTTTCAATGACTGACGGAAAATCTGATGAAAGAAAGACTGGCTGTATATCGATAATAGCCGACAAGTTTTTCATTCTTTCAATCAACTCTTCACGAGCAAGCTGACAATGAATAATACGGTCACGTAACCCTTCTGCTGGTGGATATAATTCGAGTGCATCAATAACATATTCAAGCGACAAGTCACCGATAGTATGAATCGCAACTGGCATATGTAAGTCTCGTGCTTTCTTCACTAATTCTGCAAGTTCTTCACGCGTGAAAATTGCAACCCCATTCGTTTCCTTTGCATCTTCATACGGTTTACTTAATAATGCTGTTCTTCCTCCAAAAGAACCGTCAGAAAAAATTTTCATTGCTCCAAATTCAATATAATGTTCATTTTCATATTCTTTTCGTTCATGTGCTACTTCATGGTGAACGAGCAAATGTGCTTTAAATGGCATTTCTTTTATAACGTGAGAAAACGCATTATATGTTTTTCTAAAACCACCGTAGTAATTTAAATCTTCCGTATGCCCGCCTACAAGTCCATATTTCCAGCAATCTTTAATCGCTGTTTGCAAAGCTCTTTGTAAATACGCTTCATCAATTTCAGGCTGAACATGTTTAATTAATTCTTGTCCTTGTTCATATAAAAGTCCTGTTAACTTATTTGATGAATCCCTACCGATTTTCCCGCCTTTTGGATTTTGCGTCGCTTCTGTTATGTTCGCTTCTTGCAATATGTATGAATTCACCCATGTAACGTGACGACAAACTCGCTTTAATAAAATGGGGTGTTCTTTCGAAATTTCATCTAAATCACGCGCGTGAACATCTTTCGTATCTGTAAAGTTATTTTCATTCCATCCTTCTCCAATAATCCAAGAGCCCTTTGGAGCTTCTTTCACTCGCTTCTGAACAAGAGTAAGCACTTCACCATAAGATGTACAATTTGATAAATCTAGACGGAGTAATCTCTCTCCATGCCCAATAAGATGCATATGGCTATCAACGAGGCCTGGGATCATTGTTTTGCCTTTTAAATCGTGCAATGTAACCGCGGCATATTGGTTTTCTAACTCTTCTTTACTTCCAAAATCAACGATCGTACCGTTTTCAACGTAAACAGCGTCCACTTTTTCATTTTCTTCTCTCATTGTGTAAATGGTACCGCCATACCAAATTTCTCCCATATATCCCATCTCCTTTATTTTTTATTGTATAAAAAAAAGCACCATTTCAAAACATGGTGCTTTTCTAAAAATTACTTTTGTTCAGTAGTAGACGTTGTAACTTGCCATTCAATATTAAATTTATCTTTTACTTGTCCGTATGCTGGGCTCCAGAATGTTTCTTGAAGTGGCATGATAACTTCTCCACCTTCTTGTAACTTATCGAATACTTCTTTTGCTTTTTCTGCATTACTAATTTGAATTGCGATTGTTACTTGAGATCCGATTGCATGCCCTTGACCTGGGAATGTATCAGAAATCATAAGATCCGTATTACCAACTTTTAAAGTAGCGTGTAAAACGCGCTCTTTCGCTTCAGCTGGAATCGGGTATTCTGGATTTTCAGGCATGTCACCAAAAGTTTGCATGACTTCTACTTTTGCATCTAAAGCCTCTTTATAAAACTGTACAGCTTCTTGCCCACTACCATCTAAAACTAAGTACGGATTAATACCTAAAATCATACGGACACCTCTTTTTTAAATTTATAAAACCGTACTTGTGTTCGTTTTTATATTATCATTGTTTTGCATTTCATTCAACTATTTACTTCACTGTTTTCAAAATTATTTTGACGGAATCTCCATCTCTTGTTTTCTAAGTTCAATACGGCGAATTTTTCCAGAAATCGTTTTTGGTAGCTCATCTACAAATTCAATTTTGCGAGGGTATTTATATGGTGCAGTGAGTTCTTTGACGTGTTGTTGGAGTGTTGGAATTAATATTTCTTCGTTCTTTTCTATATTCTCTCTTAATACGATAAATGCCTTCACGACACTTCCGCGAATTTCATCAGGACTTGCGACAACCGCACATTCTCTTACGTAAGGATGTTTTACAAGCGCATCCTCTACTTCAAACGGCCCGATTGTATAACCAGAGCTAATAATGATATCATCACCGCGCCCTTCAAACCAGAAGTAGCCGTCTTCATCTTTCTTCGCTTTATCACCTGTAATATAATAATCACCGCGGAATTGCATCGCTGTACGCTCATCGTCTTTATAATATTGTTTAAAGAGTGCCGGCGTTTCAATGTGAACTGCAATATCACCAACTTCGCCTACTTTAACTGGAATACCTTCCTCATTTACGATATCGACGTGGTTACCTGGCGTTGGTTTCCCCATTGATCCTGGTCTAATATCCATCCCTTTCATTACACCAACAAGTAGTGTATTTTCCGTTTGCCCATAGCCGTCTCTTACTGTAATATCAAAGTGCTTTTGGAATGTTCCAATGACTTCTCTATTTAACGGCTCACCTGCGGATACAGCGCTATGTAACGCCTCTAAATTGTACTGACTTAAATCTTCTACCTTTGCCATTAATCTATACTCAGTCGGTGTACAACAAAGCACATTCACCTTATTATCGTCTAATAAATTTAAATACGTTTTCGGTTCAAACTTGCCGTTGTACACAAATCCTGTTGCCCCTGAACCGAGAGTTGCTAAAAACGGGCTCCAAATCCACTTTTGCCACCCTGGACTAGCCGTTGCCCATACAACATCATTCTCTTCAATTCCGAGCCAATTTGGGGCGCTTGTACGTAAATGAGCGTATGCCCACGCGTGCGTATGAACGACACCTTTCGGGTTTCCTGTCGTCCCTGACGTGTAAGATAAAAAGACCATATCTTCTTTATCTGTTTTCGCCATTTCTAACATGTCACTTTCTGTTTCTAATGCTGTTTTTAAATTGATCCATCCGTCTACTGACTGCTCGCTCAGGACGAATTTTTGAAGAGATTCCATTGCTTCTATATCATCAAACTGTCCAATGTACGGCTCATAGCTTACTATCGCTTTTACTTCGCCATGTCCAATTCGATATTCGATATCTTTTTTACGCAACATTTCCGAACTCGGAATTACAACAAATCCTGCTTTAATCGCAGCAATATACGTCATGTAAGCCTCAATTAAGCGCGGCATCATAATAAGGAGCTTGTCCCCTTTTTGTAAGCCACTTTTTATAAAAGCGTTTCCAATTTTATTTGCACCTTGCATTAATTCAAAATATGTAACTTCTCGTCTATTCCCTTTATCATCTTGCCAAATTAAAGCAAGCTTCTCTTTATCGTCTGTATATTTCTCTATTTCTGAAACTAAATTATAAGATGGTGGTGCCAACAATTCCTCTCTCTTCATAAACATCCTCCTTTTTCTTTATGCCTCCCTTATATAATAAAGAATTTTCAGTAAATTTTGAACCCTCTTCTTTTGACAATTTTTTTATGCTTTTGTCGAAATGAATTTATACTAATATGAACAACAAAAAGAAAGAGCGGGAAAACCCGCTCTTTCTAAGCCATCGTATATGGGATTATTTTTGGAAACCGCCTAATTGTTGCTCAGCTAGTGAAACTAGACGTTTTGTAATTTCGCCACCAACAGAACCGTTAGCGCGAGATGTTGCATCCGCTCCAAGTTGAACACCAAACTCTTGAGCGATTTCGTATTTCATTTGGTCTAATGCTGATTCAGCACCAGGAACCGCTAATTTATTTGTGCTACGTGCCATGTTATATCACCTCCTTGTGAGTATAGAGTGTGATAAATAACATGACTTCATACACATTTTAGATATGGTAATTTATGGTTTTAGAAAAGTTCTTCGAATTTTTCTTCTTCCGCCACTACTTCAACTGTTTGTAATACCATTGTTTCTTTGTTCGCTACAGCTTGTTCGATTAACGGTGTGAAATCGTATTTCGCTTCAAATCGATTTGCTTTTTCACGCTTCGGCTTCGTCGCCGGGCTAGCTGGTGTGAATACTGTACAGCAATCTTCGTATGGACGAATTGAAATATCATACGTGCCGATTTCTTCAGCAATTTTAATAATTTCTAATTTATCCATCGTAATAAGCGGACGAATAACTGGGTAGTTTGTTACTTCGTTAATCGTATGCATACTATCTAATGTTTGGCTTGCTACTTGTCCAAGACTTTCACCAGTTGTGATTGCAAGTGCATTACGCTCCTCAGCAATCTGCTCTGTAATACGCATCATCATACGGCGCATAACCGTCATTGAATAGCTAGATGGGATTTCTTTATTAATCGTTTTTTGCACTTCTGTAAACGGAATAAGGTGAAGCGTTACACGTTTACAGTATTTCGTTAACTCTTGTGCTAAATCGATTACTTTTTGTTTTGCACGCTCACTTGTGAAAGGTGGGCTATGGAAGTGAACTGCTTCCACAGATACGCCGCGTTTCATCGTTAAGTACGCTGCTACTGGGCTATCAATACCACCAGAAAGAAGTACCATTACTTTGCCGCCAACGCCAACTGGTAAACCGCCAGCTCCCATGTGCTCACCACACATAATATAGCTGTAACCACTGCGAATTTCTACACGTACATTCACATCTGGATTATGGACGTCTACTGTGATATCCTCTGTATTTTCTAAAATGTGCCCACCGATTTCTGGAAGTAACTCCATCGTCTTCATTGGGAAGCGCTTATCAGAACGGTGCACTGTAATTTTAAATGTTTTCACATCATCTTTTACTTGTAAGAACGCTGCTAATGCACCTTTTTTAATGTCTTCTAATTCTGATGGTACTTTCATCGCTAAGTTAAACTTATGAATACCAAATACGTCTTTCAATCTTTCAGAGATTGCTTCATGATCTTCACCATTTAACTGGATGTACATACGGTCATGCGTTGCATCAATTTTAATATTTGGGAACTTTTTCAGTTTGAACTTCACGTTATCTTTTAATGTGCTTACAAATTTAGAACGGTTTTTACCTTTTGTCGTCATTTCTCCGTAACGCACTAAAATATATTCATATGTCATCATATTTCTTTACCTCATCACTTCATATAATTTTGGCATCGTCTCTTTTACAATACCTTCAAATTGTTTTACTTCTTCCATCGTGTTGTCTGGTGCCAAACTAATACGAATAGCACTTGCAGCTGCTGCATGCGGCACTCCCATTGACACTAACACTCTGCTCACTTCATTTGCTTTTGAAGAACAAGCAGACTTCGTCGATACATATACACCGTGCTCTTCTAAAGCATGAACGACTACTTCTGGTTTTAAACCAACAAATGATACATTTAAAATGTGCGGTGCTGCATATGCAAGCGATGTATTAATCGTCACATCTTCCATCTCTTTAAAGAAGCTGACAAGCTCTGCTTGTAAACTTTGCAAATGAGCTACCTTTTCTTTCACTTGTTCCATTGTCATGCGAAGTGCTTTCACCATCGCTACAATGCCAGGTAAATTCTCTGTACCAGAGCGATACTTAAGCTCTTGTTGACCACCTGATAAAATCGGATCTAATCTTACGCCATCACGTATATAAAGAAGACCCGTTCCTTTTACACTGTGGAATTTATGTCCAGATATTGAGCAAAGATCAATATGAGAAGCATATAAATCAAGCGGTACTTTTCCTATCCCTTGTACATGATCTACATGGAATCTTATTTTCGGATGATTCGATAATAACGTTCCAATTTCAGCAACGGGCTGAATTGCTCCAGTTTCGTTGTTCACATGAATAATTGACACAAGAATCGTATCTTCACGAAGTGCTCGTTTTACATCCTCTACCGATACGACACCGTGCTCGTTAACCGGTAAATATGTTACATCAAATCCGAGTTCTTCTAATTGCTTATATGCCTCAAACACAGACGCGTGTTCAATATTTGTTGTAATGATATGTTTGCCGCGCGAACGATTCCTCATCGCTATCCCTTTAATCGCAAGGTTGTTCCCTTCCGTTCCACCTGATGTGAAAATAATTTCAGAAGGTTTAACGTGAAGAAGCTGCGCTGCAATCGTTCTTGATTGTGTTAATAGACGCTCTGCCTCTCCTCCAAGCGAATGAATAGAAGAAGGATTACCAAAATATTTCCCAGCAACCGTCACGTACGATTGAAGAGCTTCTGGATATGGCTTCGTCGTCGCACTATTATCAAAATAGATCATCGTTCTTCCCCTTTCAGCGCTATCACATCATATAATCATATCATAAATACGTGTCATTACGCTAAGACTACGCAAAGGTTCCGTTTTATCCCGATTAGTGAATAATAATTAGTGAGATACCCCCACTGATTACAGTTTCACTTTATTTTGAAACGAATAACCTTACTGTATTCCGCTATTCATTATAGCAACATCGCCTGCAAAATTACACAAAAAAACAAACCCTTTTATGAAAGGGTTTGTTCATTGTCTACATATTCAGCTATTTTTTGAACAACACCAGGTTCAAGTTGCTCTAGTACAGAAGCGGCTTGTTCTAAAGCTGCATCGTATTGATATTCACGGAATAATTTCTCCGCATAATTTAAGCTTTCTGCAAGGCTTTCATCATGACTGCGGTAACGGTTACCGTATTGAATTAATTTTTCAACTAAATACGCTTGTCCAATTAATTCTTCTGTCATTTCAGCTACACCGTTCACAGTTGTGTATGCTTCTTCTAAACTGCTATTTACAGCGTTCATATTTAACGGCTTTACTTCTAATTGTTCATATACAGCTTGCATTGCCATTTGCCCTCTTTTTAAATCTTCCATAATACTCTCTGGAAGACCTGGCAAATTCGACTTTTGCATAAAGCGTTTCGTTTCGAAAATAGTATTTCGCATTTCTTGTAACTTCTCACGCGCTTCAAATTCTTCTTTACGCATCGTTTGCAGCATTTCTTTATATTCTGCATGAAGTACTTTTAACGTTTCACATTGCTCATAAACCTCTTCTAGTTCCTCACGAATAATAGAGAAGGCAATATCTTGTTCAGCAACGCGTAATTGTAGCATTTCAAAACGTTTCGTTAAAATGTGCATTTGCTTTTCAATTACTTTTTGAGATTCAATATCCTTATCTTGCAATTGATAGCTTTGTTTCACAAGTTGTGTTTCTGTTTTCGTTTCAATCGTTTCGATACGTATTTCTTCTAAGTCTTCATAAACAGAAAGTGTTTTTTGCTCCACATAATGTCTCGCATGCACCTCTTGCTCAAGTTGATCATAGAAACCATCTAAACGAGTTTTTAAGTCTTCCACTTTTTCAGCCGCTTCTGTTATATGAAGCTCCTGTATATCCATTAAACATGTGTTTAGTTGTGTCGTCATATCACGAACTTCTTTAGGGATTTCCAAATACTCTAATACATAACCTTGTCTTACCATATCATTATGACCCTGTAATAAATCTTCCAGTTGAACTGGTAGCGTCGCTTGACACTCTACTAATAAATCTGGAATTTGGTGAATAATGATTTCTAAACTTGCTAAACCTTCTTCTAAACTAATAACAATTTCTCTCGCTTTTAAGTAGTCACCATTATCTGTTGCTTCTTCAAAGCTTTTAAATTTATTAGATTCAGCGTCTAGCATCTCTTCGATTTTCTGCTCTGCTGCTCCATACATATGTCTATGAGCAAGAACACTCTTTTTCATACTACGATATGTATCACGTAACCCTTCAATTTCCGAGCTATTTTTCTCATGGCTTTCTAACAATTGCTGTAATTCATTTAAAACACCTGTAATACGATTATCAGCGTCATCTAAACCACTTATGGATTCGTTCATCGCATGCTTTGCTTTTCGGAAGGAGAATTGCGAGGCGAATTTTCGCGCTTGCGCTAAATCTTTGTCAGCTTTCGGAAGGGTTGTTGATACAATTTCATCCCATTCTTCACGCCATTTACCAAACAGTTCTTCTGTTTGACCCGTCATGTTTAAATCTTTTACCCGTTTTAGTTCATCTGCCACAGGTTTATCTTTTATCTCTTGTTTCCACTGCTCCAGTGCTTCAATATCTTTATATGAACGATTTCTTATCACAAGCTCTATCATGAGCAGCACTAGAATAGAGCTTACTACAATGATAACGATCGTCAGGATAGAATCCATGCAAAAAAGCCTCCTAGTTATATCTCTTTTTTTGTCCGTTCCGTTTATGAAATGGAAGGCATTATGTATAAAAAGGGAATTCCCCTATATTTAACAACTAACAATGTACTAATCATACCATGTAATGGCTTGTTTTTGACCTAGTTTTTTTTAAAATTTCATGTTTCTTTCAATGCGATTGTAATCTTTCTCAATATTCCGCCTACCTCACTACCTATCCTCAAATGATTGTAATAACAAACAATCTTTCGTATGAGATGCGAAATAAATTTTCCGCATGAGTGGTGGTTCAACAGAAATTCCATGTAAATTTCCCTGCCTTACAGACTGCTCTACTGCCCTTTCTGGAAGTAAAGTGATGCCAAGGCCAGCTTTTACCATTGCAAGCATCGGTTCTGCGTAAGATGTTTCCACAGCTATAGTTGGTTTTACACCTATCTCATGAAACATGTTCATAATCATTTTCCTTACATCGCATATTTCTGGATATACAATTAATTTTTCATTTTGCAGCTCTTCTATTTGAATGACTTTCTTCTCTTTATACGGATGATTATTTGAAATGGCACAAACAATTTTCTCTTGTTGCACTTCTTTTATATACGTAGCACCTTCTACTACTGAATCGATGAACATCGCGTCAATCTCCCGCGCTTTAAATAAATCTCTTAATACTTCCGTATGTCCGATTTGCCACTCTACTTCGAACTCATCACCTAATACATCTTTACACTCTAATATGTAATGCTCTGCTAAACTCGGTAGTATACCAATTGAAAACTTTCGGTTCTCTTGATACCTCCTCATTTCTGTTTTCACTTCATTTATTTGTTCCAAAATCGGTAGCATTCTTTTTATAAATAACTCTCCTGCCTCCGTTAACTCCACTCCTTGCGCAGAACGCTTAAGTAAAGTAACCTCTAAATCCGCTTCTAACTTTTGAATTTGCTTACTAAGCGCTGGTTGAGATATATGTAAAATCTTACTTGCCTTTGATAAACTTCGCGTATGCTTCACTTCGATAAACGATCGTACTGCCTCCAAATCCATCGTACACACCTCTAACAAAAAGTTATAACCGTTATAAGAAATCGATATTTCCTCCTATAAACAATTACTCTTTATACTTATTTCATCAACTTACTATAACGAAATGTAAAGGGGAAAGATACTCTTGAACAAAAAACAAATGCTACTCGGATCCTTTCTATGCTTACTCGCCGTAACTGCCTGGGGATTTATGTTTCCTGTAATGGCAAATGCCCTGCAATTTATCGATCCGTTCTTCTTCACAACGATTCGCTATGGATCAGCAGCTATTATTTTTCTTATTTTGCTATTAATTACTGAAGGGAAGACTTCACTCCGCTTAGAAAAAAGAACACTTTCTCTGTTCTTTTATGGGACAGTCGGTTTCGCAGGATATGGTTTTCTCGTTTTCTACGGACAACAACTTGCCGGGCCTTCTGGAGCAATTCATGCAGCTATGATTCAGTCCCTTATGCCTCTAATCGCCTTATCACTGCAATGGATAACGAAAAATCGTCGCCCTCAAAACTACACATTTCTTTGTATGTTCGTTGCATTACTCGGTGTTATGCTTGTCATTTCAAAAGGAAATATTCACTTATTATTTGGAGCTGCAAGTCACTTATCGACAAATATATTAATGCTATGCGGTGTTACTTGCTGGGTCATTTATACAAACGGGGGTGCTCGTTTTCAATCTTGGTCACCACTTCGATATACGACATTGACTTGTTTATTTGGCTCAATTTCACTCATCGTTATTGTTACTTTCTTAACGTACACAAATATAGTTACTATGCCGTCACTGCGTACAGTTGTGAGCGTTCGTTTTGAGCTCCTTTATATGTCGATTATCGCAGGAGTTATCGCTGTATTTTGCTGGAATATGGGAAATCGCTATATTTCATCTATTAACGGCATATTATTTATGAATTTAGTCCCTATCCTTGCCCTGATTGGTTCTATCTTTCGAGGTTATACAGTCGATAAAATCGAAATTGCTGGAGCTGCATTAACAATTATCGCGCTATTATGTAACAATTTATGGCAAAGAAAAGTAAACATAAAAATCCCCACCTCAGTTCGTTAGGTGGGGATTCTTCACATATGAACAGCTCTTGGCCATTCATGGTACATATTTGCTTTACATAATGCTTGTTCCATCCATTGCTCAATCTCTTTCGTGTACATTTCTATGAAAAATGTCTCAGACGGGAAAGAATGCAGTACTTCTGATATATATTGTGGATATAAAAACGGCATATTTATCATACCTTTTAATTGCGTCATAAACATTGTAAATGATACTTTCTGAAATTCTTGTTTCATTTGTCCTTGTCTAATAATTTGCTCTATATAATATCTTTCTTTAGAAAAATAAACGGTCATCACTTCACGAATTAATGTCGTATCAAGCGAAAGCTCTCGGTAGAAGAAACGTGTTAGTTCTCTATTTTCAAATTGATATCGTAACATCCCACGCACCATTTGCACCATCACATCTTTAGCCGACAAATATTCTCTCTGTTCAAACGAAATTTCAATCACATGAATATACCCTTCTAAAAAATCAGTAATAAGCTGTTCTAATAAACCTTGCTTCCCAGCAAAATAATATGAAATATTCGCTACATTCACATCCGCTCGCTTTGCAATGTCTCGCACCGACGTTCCATCATAACCTTTCGTATTAAACAACGATATTGCCGCATCAATTACTTTTTGTTTCGTCTGCTTCATGCGCTCACTTCCTCTCAATGAACAGCTATAGTTTAAATTTCTTGACTTTTAAGACAAATTCCTTTAATTTTCTATCGACAAAGTCATGTGAAATACATCGTATTTTGCTAATATTTTACACATCTCGATAAAAAAGGAGCTGTTTCCATGTTTACTAAAGAAAGTTATGCAGGATCTCGCGTGCAGCAATATGAGACAGTAATTAAACAACTGGATGCGTTATTAACTGGCGAATCAAACGTAGTCGCAAACTTATCAAATGCGTCCGCATTATTAAACCAATTTTTAGATCGCGTTAATTGGGTTGGCTTTTACGTAACAGAAGGAAATCAGCTTGTCCTTGGACCGTTCCAAGGAATGCCTGCTTGCGTACGCATTCCATTTGGACGAGGCGTTTGCGGCGTAGCAGCTGAAACGAAAACAACGCAGCTTGTAGCGGACGTTCACCAATTCCCAGGTCACATCGCTTGCGATAGTGCTTCTAATTCAGAAATCGTTGTACCGATTGTGAAAGAAGGAGCTGTCATTGGTGTACTTGACATTGATAGTCCTGAAAAGAATCGTTTTGATGAATTAGATCAGCGCTATTTAGAAAAGTTTGTGGAAACACTCCTAAAACATATGTAAAAAGAAAAGAGCGAGTTATCGATTTAGTACGTCCTGTACAAAACCGATAGCTCACTCTTTTTTTATTGATTAACAGTAGATATTTTCTTTAATGCTTGCTCTAAATCAGAAACAATATCCTCCCAAGATTCTAAACCAACCGATAAGCGTATTAAATTATCGAAAATGCCCATTTCTTTTCTTAGTTCAGCTGGAATCGCAGCGTGCGTCATCGTTGCTGGATGCTGAATTAACGTTTCTGTATCTCCTAAACTCACCGCAATTGTAATAAAGTGGAGGTCATTAATAAATGCTTGCGTCTCTTCTTTTCCGCCTTTTACTGAAAAAGAAATAACACCGCCCCCGCGCTTCATTTGACGAGATGCTAATTCCCCTTCTGGATACCAAACACCTTCTACCGCATCATGTTTTCTTAAGAACGATACAATTTTTTCTGCATTATCACAATGACGATCCATTCTTACCGCTAACGTCTTTAACCCGCGTAATAATAACCACGCATCAAACGGCGCCATAATGCCGCCGATATCTTTTCGCATCGGGCGAATCTTTTCAGCTAACGCTTTCGTTTTACAAATTGTTACACCCGCTACAACGTCACCATGGCCACCAATATATTTTGTCGCACTATGCACAACAGCGTCACAGCCAAGCTCAAGCGGTCTTTGTAAATAAGGTGAACAAAACGTATTATCAACAATGACAAGTAAACCATTTTGCTTCGCAACCTGAATAACTTGTTTTAAATCGATTAATTTCATTGTTGGATTAATCGGTGTTTCAACGAAAATAAGCTTTGTATTTGGACGAATTTTATTTTCAATATCAACCTCTGTCTCCATCTCACAAAACGAATGCGTAATCATAAATTTTTCTTCTAACACTTCTAAAAAACCGTACGTACACCCATATAATCCATTTGAACAAATAATATGATCTCCAGCCTTTAAAAAACCGATTAAAGTTGCTGAAATAGCTGCCATACCAGATCCGAAGGCAAGTGCTTCTTCTCCTCCTTCTAACACCGCCATACGTTCTTCAAATAATTTCACAGTCGGATTTCCAAGCCTTGAGTAAATATAAGATGGATCCACTCCCGCAAAACTCGCCTCTCCTTGCTGCGCAGTCTCAAATGTAAACGTAGAGGTTTGAAATAAAGGTGGTGTTAAACTTCCTTTATGTTCCTCAGGTGTATAACCGTGATGAATTAACGCTGTCTCCATATGCTTCTTTTTCATAAAAACATCCCCTTTATGTTTTTATTACCGCATATTCACCAGTAAAAAACTGATGAACGTTTTTACCATATTTTACGTAAGCGTTTTATTTGTGTTTCTATCTCTTCTTTTATATTGTTTTAAATTCCTTCTTATATTAATTTCCAAAATTTATATGCATAAAACAAAAACGTACTCGCTTGACGAAACTCTGGGTAAAAGATATAATAGCGTTTGTGTAAAATAAAAAGGCAGCCTTGTAATGTGAGTTTATCGTTTGTATTTTGTTCCTCTACGGAGGTGTATCTCGTAACTCCCTGCTGCTGGAGCGAAGGTACATGAAAACAAAATGCCCGTAAATATCGATTACGTCTGTTTTTATTTTACGTAAATAAAAACATTTTTAAAGGAGGAGTCAACTATGGCTCGTTATACAGGTCCAGCTTGGAAACTGTCTCGTCGTCTTGGAATCTCTCTAAGCGGCACAGGAAAAGAATTAGAAAAACGCCCTTACGCACCAGGTCCTCACGGTCCTAACCAACGTAAGAAACTTTCAGAATACGGTTTACAATTACAAGAGAAACAAAAACTTCGTCACATGTACGGCATGACTGAGCGTCAATTCCGTCGCACATTTGACCAAGCAGGTAAAATGCCTGGTAAGCACGGCGAAAACTTCATGATCCTTCTTGAAGCTCGTCTTGACAACTTAGTTTACCGTATGGGCTTAGCTCGCACTCGTCGTGCAGCTCGCCAATTAGTAAACCACGGTCACATCATGGTTGATGGCGCTCGCGTAGATATCCCATCTTACCGTGTAAAACCTGGTCAAACTATCAGCGTTCGCGAAAAATCTAACAGCCTTGTTGTTGTTAAAGAAGCGATCGAAGTTAACAACTTCGTACCAGAATACTTAACTTTCGATGCTGACAAATTAGAAGCTACTTACACTCGTCACGCTGAGCGTGCTGAGTTACCAGCTGAAATCAACGAAGCATTAATCGTAGAGTTCTACTCTCGTTAATGACAAAAAGCCAATCCTGTGGATTGGCTTTTTTCAATTCCCCCATTATTTTTATATCCTACATAACATAAAAATCCCAATACCCTATACTCCCATCTAAAACAAAAAGAATAACCTCCCTGTTTCCATAAAGAACTCTGTTATATTATGAATTTTCACGGAATAACAATAATATTAAAGATTTTTAAACTTTATAACGAGGAGACATTGATATGGAATTCAGAAATGACATAAACAAAATAGCTAACCAAATTTTAGAACGAACAGAGTACATAACTAATGAAGAAATGACCAAGCAATCATTAATTATTCCTTTTCTTCAAAAACTAGGTTATGACGTTTTTAATCCTTTAGAAGTTAGACCTGAGTATGTTGCAGACTTCGGAACTAAGAAGGGAGAAAAAGTCGATTATGCGGTTTTTAAAAATGGGGTTCCAATTATTTTAATCGAGGCAAAATCTGTAACAGAAAATCTCCTTAAACACGATGCGCAACTATCTAGATATTTCAATGCCTTACCTGATGTCAAAGTAGGGGTACTAACTAATGGTGTAGAATACAAGTTTTATACTGATTTAACAAATGACAATGTGATGGATGAAAAACCTTTCTTCACATTCAGCATGAATAATTTAACTAATTTAGATATTGAAACGATTGAAACTTTTACAAAAGAAAATTTTGAAGCTGAAGAAATCGTAAAATATGCTGAAGAGCTTATTTATATGACCAATTTAAACTCTACAATTAAAGAACTATTTAAAAATCCTTCAGATGACTTCCTTCGTTTTCTAATTAGAGACTTTAGCTCAACTAGAATTACAAATAACGTTTTAGAGCGATTCCGACCAATCGTTAAAAAAGCAATTAATCGAACACTATTAGAAATAATCAGTGATGGTTTAACACCAAAAGAAACAAAAACATCGGAGAAAATAGAAACAAGCCTAGTTGCAGCTGCTTCTACCGAAATAATTGAAGACATTAACAAAGAAGACAAAACAGATAGAGTTTTCACTACAGAAAATGAACTAACCGCATTTAACATTGTTAAAGAGATTTTAACTGAGCATCAAAGAGATATCAGTAACCTCAAATATAAAGATACCATTAGTTATTTTTGTATCATGAATCGTGTAATCACAAAATGGTTTATACGTCTCTTCCTTGATGGCGATGCAAAATCCTTAGTTGTAAGACTCGATTTAGAAGCTACTAAACAGCTATGCCCTAATTTTGTGGTTGAACAAGCCCCAAAATCACAGGGAGTGAGTAGAATTTTTATCGATAACGTTAATGACTTAAAAGATCTGGAAGCACTTATTACTTCGTGCTATGATCAAATTTTAGCTAATGTTTAAAAGAGAAAAATGTACGTTCTTTTTCCAACAACCTGACAAAAAGCCAATCCAATGGATTGGCTTTTTCGTTTATATATAAAATAAAATTATTTATTTTCCTCTTTTTGAACATATACATAAGCATCTTTCTGCTCTTTATGTACATCCACCTTCGAATTCTCTGCAAGCTGACCCGCATTTAGCAAAGAAAAAATAATCAACGCTTCTAGTGACATTTCGTTTTACCACTCCTTTCTAATTGTTATACGTTTATCATACCGCTTACATGTGATTTCCGTATGAACTCGAAAAGGAGATTAAAACAAAAAAAGCTTTGAGGAATTTCCCCAAAGCTTTTTATTTATTAGTAACGAATTAAGAAATATTTCTTCTTACCGCGGCGAATGATTGTAAATTTACCTTCGATGCGGTCGTTTTCTGTTACAACGTAGTCTAACGCTTGTGTACGCTCACCGTTTACGTAGATTGCGCCGTTCGTTACATCTTCACGTGCTTGACGTTTTGATGGAGAGATTTTGCTTTCTACAAGTAAGTCGATTAATACTGTATCTTCTGCAGTACGTTCTACAGATGGTACGTCTTTGAATCCTTGTTCAATTTCGCTTGCAGTTAGTTCTGCTACAGAACCGCTGAATAATGCAGCTGAGATTTTAATCGCTTGCTCTAATGCTTCTTCGCCGTGAACAAGTTTTGTCATTTCAGAACCTAATGCTTTTTGTGCTGCACGTTTTTCTGGCGCTTCAGCTACTTGCTTTTCAAGCTCAAGAATTTCTTCATGAGATAAGAATGTGAAGTATTTTAAGTATTTAACAACATCGCGGTCATCTGTGTTAATCCAGAATTGGTAGAACTCGTAAGGAGTTGTTTTCTCTGGGTCTAACCAAATTGCGCCACCTTCTGTTTTACCAAACTTCGTACCGTCAGATTTAGTAACAAGTGGAATTGTTAAACCGAATGCTTTCGCATCTTCTTCTGATTTACGGATTAATTCAAGACCCGCTGTAATGTTACCCCATTGGTCACTACCACCGATTTGTAGGCGACAATTATGGTGTTGGTATAAGTTTAAGAAGTCGTATGATTGTAAAATCATGTAACTGAACTCAGTGAATGAAATACCAGTTTCTAAACGAGATGCTACTGTATCTTTTGCTAACATATAGTTCAAACCGAAGTTTTTACCGATATCGCGTAAGAATGAAATTACATCTAAGTTACCAAGCCAGTCATAGTTGTTAGCCATCGTTGCTGGGTTGTCCACGTTTTCGAACTCTAAGAAGTTTGAAAGTTGGTTTTTAATGCTTTCTGTGTAGTAAGCAACTGTATCTTTCGTATTTAATGTACGCTCTGCTTTTTTACCACTTGGATCACCGATCATACCAGTACCACCGCCAACAAGTGCGATTGGTTGGTGACCAGCTAATTGGAAACGACGTAACATTAATACTGGTAACATATGACCAATGTGTAAGCTATCTGCTGTCGGATCGAAACCACAGTATAATTTAACGCTTTCTTTTTCTAATAATTGCTCAAGGCCCTCAGCATCTGTTTGCTGATTAATTAGACCGCGAAATTCAAGATCTTGTAAAATACCCATATCCTACATACTCTCCTTTAAGTTCATTACTGGCGTGAAAGTTGAAAACATAAAAAAATCGCCCCTTCAAAGGGACGATTTTGATTATCGCGTTACCACCCTAGTTGCAGGCAAAAAAGCCTACCACCTTATTTACATAACGGCTTAGCACCGTCTTTTCCCTTTTGAATACAATTCAATCGAAAAAAGATGCTCTAGGGGCGTAATTCGCGATCATCTATGTGCTGATTTCCACCGACCATCAGCTCTCTAAAACAGGGAAATGATCACTACTTCTCCCTTTCCACGCTCAATTATTCATATACTTTTCTTTATACCATCATTTATATAGGCGTGTCAAATAGAGGTGGAATTTCTCTTCTTTCCAATCCTTTACAACGCCATAAAGAGTATCGTAATAAGAGAAAGCATTGGAACCCCAACTAACAACGATACATGAAACACAACCGATAAATCATTTCCAATGGTCGCCTCCACAGGATCTTTCGCCGGGGAACCAAGAAACCCTATTAATCGATCGAATCGACTTACCGTTTTTGGAAAGTCTGGTATTTCTACATGATCACTATCTAAATGTTGCTTTAACTTATATTCACTCTTAAAGGGATTTTCGCTCAATTTCATCCACCTCCAGCAATTGTTTCAATTTCTTTATTCCATTATGAAGTCTCGATTTCACTGTTCCAATCGGAATGTTTAATATTTCTGCAATTTCTTTTTGCTGCATATCATGATAATAAGAAAGGATTAGGACCGCTCTTTGCTCTTCTGGAACTTTCAAAATTGCTTCTCTTACTGTGAGCCGATCTTCGTGAGAAAATTCTTTTTCCGGAATCGGCACTAAAAATGGCAAAAGCGTACGCCACCTTTTTCTCCTATTTAATTTATTAATCATAAGACGATAACCAATTTGAAATAAATACGTTTTTATTTTACCTTTTTCAATTTCATACATATGTTTCTTACGCTCTAGCGTCAAAAACGTATCTTGCACAAGATCGATACTTAATTGTTCATCTCGGTTAAATCGATATAAAAATTTGTATAGCGCTGGTTTGATTAAAATATATAGTCTTTCTCCCGCTTGTTTATCTCCACTTTGATACGCAAGCATGAGCTCCTCCTCAATCCCAATCTGCGCCATGATTTTTGATCTCCTTTATTCCTTTTAACGTTAATGAAATACGGGAAATTAAATATGCAATCGCAATAAAAATCCACAATTGTGATTGATTTGTAAAAAATTGCACATATGGGTTTTGAATCGTAAATCCCATTGCAACTAAAATATTTAACGCTTGCACACATATGCATGCATACAACGCAAGGCAGACAGAAATAGTATCAAATACATTCCAGCGAAAATACACTTTTGTTTTTGTAAAATCAATTTTATATCCATTTTTCCGTACTATATGTTTTCTATCAAATGGAATAATTATTGAAAACAGAACACCCATTATAGCTCCAGCTGTAAGCATTGATACTCTATATCCAATTGGTATCGGTAAGAAAAGACCACAAGAAAATACAACTATAATTCCAATTAAAGCAAAAGCAAGAAGTAATTTATTAGACATAAAAAAGCCTCCCTCATCTATTCTTTCACAAATGTATACAGACGAGGAAGACACTTCGTTCAAATATTATTTTAATTTTTTTATAATCTTTGCGGGATTCCCGCCAACTACTACATTATTAGATACATCTCTCGTTACGACAGCACCAGATGCGATCACCGCATTGTCTCCAATTGTTACACCTGGATTAATAATTGCTCTTCCGCCAATCCATACGTTATCGCCAATTGTAACTGGTTTTCCGTATTCTGATCCGCTTATGCGCTCTACTGGATCAAGCGGGTGTGTTGCTGTATAAATGTGAACACCTGGAGCTAACATACAGTTCACTCCGATTGTTACCGGGCATACGTCTAAAATTGTACAGTCAAAGTTCGCGTAAAAATTTTCGCCAACGTGAATGTTATAACCGTAATCACATCTAAAAGAAGATTCAAGATGAATATTATCTCCTGTCGTTCCAAATAATTCTTTTACGATTTCGCTACGCTCTTTTAATTGCTCTTCTGGCGTATCATTTAATTTTCTCGTTAATATACGTGCTTGCTCTCTTTCTTGTACTAAAACTGGATCAGCCGGTATGTACATTTCTCCTAGTATCATCTTTTCTTTTTCTGTTTTCATCATACTCCCCCCTTTAACTTATATATATAAGTTAATAATAACATAAAAAAAGGTCTGAACATTTTCGTTCAGACCTTCCTCTCTTAATCTTCCATCGTTGATAAGTCACCTGTTGGTAAGTTTAACTCCCACGCTTTTAATACGCGGCGCATAATTTTACCACTTCTCGTTTTCGGTAATTTATCTCTAAATTCAATTTGCCTTGGCGCTGCATGAGCTGCTAGGCCTTTCTTTACAAATTGACGAATTTCTTCTTTTAATTCATCAGATGGTTCGTATCCTGCTCGAAGTGCGATAAATGCTTTAATAATTTCGCCGCGCACTGGATCAGGAATACCAATTACACCTGCTTCTGCAACAGCAGCATGCTCGATTAATTTACTTTCTACTTCAAACGGACCAACGCGCTCACCTGAAGTCATAATTACATCGTCAATACGTCCTTGGAACCAGAAGTATCCATCTTCATCCATATAGGCAGAGTCACCTGATACGTACCAATCTCCCGGCATGAAATAAGATTCATACTTTTGCTGGTTATTCCAGATTGCACGCATCATAGATGGCCAACCTTTCGCAATTGCTAAGTTACCCATTGTGTATGGAGGAACTTCATTTCCTTCATTATCAACAATCGCTGCTTTCACACCTGGAATTGGTTTACCCATTGAGCCTGGGCGAATTTCCATACAAGGGTAGTTACAAATAACTTGTCCACCTGTTTCTGTCATCCACCACGTATCATGAATACGAAGTCCAAATGCATTCATACCCCAGCGAATTACTTCTGGATTTAACGGCTCACCAACGCTTAATACGTGACGAACTTGTGATAAGTCGTATTTTTTAATTGCGTCTTGTCCAGCTCCCATTAACATACGGAACGCTGTTGGTGCGCTGTACCAAACCGTCACACCGTAATCTTGCAGTGCTTCATACCAAGCTTCTGGACTAAAGCGTCCACCTAAAATAACATTTGACGCTCCAACTAACCACGGTGCGAAAATACCGTAAGCAGTTCCCGTTACCCAGCCCGGGTCAGCTGTGCACCAATATACGTCATCTTCTTTTAAATCTAATACCCATTTCGCCGTTTGATAATGCTGAACCATTGCATTTTGCGCATGAAGCACACCCTTTGGCTTACCAGTAGAACCAGACGTATAGTGAAGAATTAAACCATCTTCACGGCCTAACCATTCAATATGTAATTCTTTTGAAGCTTGTTCAAATAAAGGATTGAACGCTACCGTTTTACCGCCTTCTTCTACATTATCTCCAACAAGGAAAACTGTTTTTAAAGCAGGTAAATCATTTAATGGTACACGCTCTAACAATTCAGGCGTTGTAATTAACACCTTCGCTTCACTATCTTCTAAACGATCGCGAACCGCACCTTCCATAAATGCTTCAAATAACGGTCCAACAATTGCTCCTAATTTCACTGCACCTAAAAGTGCGAAATATAACTGTGGAGAACGTGGCATAAAAATAAAAACGCGATCGCCTTTTTCTACATCGCCATAATTTTTCAGGACATTCCCTGCTTTATTAGAAAAATCCTTCATTTCCTTAAATGTATATTTCTCTTTTCGCGATCCATCTTGATAATAAAGAGCTACTTTATTCTTTCGATCGGATTTCGCATGCTTATCAATTGCCTCATACGCCATATTTACTCGGCCTGTTTCATTCCAAGTAAAGTTTTTATTAACCTCTTCCCAGTTAAAATTCGCGTATGCCTCATCATAATTCGGCAAATTATTTTCTCCTTTAATGACAGGAAGCGTTTCTACTTTCATACTTTACATCCCCCTCCTATGTATTCTATTATCTATTATAATGATATTATTTAAAATTTTCAGTATATTTGTTGATTTTTAGACAAATTTTTAATGACAAAATTCGATTCACATCGCATATATTATAAAGTACGATATTAATAGATTCACAAACCCTCAAGGTGGTGAGCAATACATTGATTCATAAAAAAATATACAATGCTAGAAACTTAAAAACAGCGAAAGGCACTTTAATTATTGAAGGTCCTGTCTCTACACATAATCTTGAAATGTATGAATTTCATCCAGATTTAGTTGCATTTCGTCCTGCTGAACAGCAATATAAAGCAATTGTCGAAATTTCTAAATTACCAGAAGCTCGACTCATTATTGCTAGACATGACCAAATGATTGTTGGATATGTTACATATTTATATCCTGATCCACTTGAACGATGGTCAGAAGGAAAAATGGAAAACTTAATTGAGCTTGGGGCAATTGAAGTAGTCCCAGCCTTCCGCGGGAGTTCTGTCGGAAAGAACTTACTAGAGGTTTCTATGATGGACGATTATATGGAAGATTACATTATATTGACGACTGAATATTATTGGCACTGGGATTTGAAACAAACAGGATTGAATGTGTGGGAATACCGAAAAGTAATGGAAAAGATGATGAATGCCGGCGGGTTACAATGGATGGCTACAGACGATCCTGAAATTTGTTCACATCCCGCCAACTGTTTAATGGTCCGCATCGGTAAACGCGTTGATACGGATTCTATTCAAGCTTTTGATCGTCTACGTTTTCACAATCGTTTTATGTATTAATAAAGGGGGCAACTGGAATGATTGTAGAAGAAATTATGAATCAAAATGTAGTTACACTACATCCAAACGATACAATCGAAACAGCAATCCGAACGATTCGCACGAAAGGCATTCGGCACATTCCAATTGTCGATCAAAATAATCACGTCGTAGGCATTATTTCTGATCGGGATGTAAGAGATGCAAGTCCGTCTATTCTAGATGAACAAGTTTCACTCGATATGCTACAGCAACCGCTTGAACTTATTATGAAACATCCTGTAATGACTTGCCACCCTCTCGATTTCGTTGAGGAAATTGCTACTTTATTTTTTGAAAATAAAATTGGCTGCCTTCCTGTTACAAAGGCTGGTAAGTTAGTTGGTATCATCTCAGAATCTACAGTACTGCACACGTTAGTGAAATTAACAGGGGCACATCAACCGAGTTCACAAATTGAAATTCAAGTAAAAAACGAACCTGGTATTCTTGGAAAAGTCGTTGCTATTTTTAGTGATTTACAAATAAATATCGTGAGCGTTCTCGTCTATCCAGCAAAAGACGAGAATGATAAAGTACTTGTTTTCCGCATTCAAACGATGAATCCTCTAAAAGTGATTGATGCACTTGAAGCAGAAGGCTATCGCGTATTATGGCCGAACATCATGGGGATGCAAGCATGAGTAGCGCGTTTATTTATTCGGATGACTTTCGGGGCTATTCATTTAGCCCTGATCATCCTTTTAACCAACTGCGCGTCACACTTACGTATGATTTATTACAAAAGGGCGGTTTCATCTCTCCCTCTCAAATCATCTCACCACGGATGGCTACAGATGAAGAGATTGCCTACGTTCATACAGAGGAGTACATAAATGCGGTAAAACGTGCTGGAGAAGGAAATTTAGAAAAATCAATTGCGATGACATATGGACTTGGAACAGAAGATACACCGATGTTTCCAAATATGCACGAAGCAAGCGCATTGCTCGTTGGTGGTACATTAACAGCTGTCGATGCTGTTCTTTCCGGAAAAGTAAAACACGCGCTTAACTTAGGAGGCGGCTTACATCATGGCTTCCGTGGTAAAGCATCTGGCTTTTGTATTTATAACGACAGTTCTATCGCAATGAAGTATATTCAGAAGAAATACGGTTTACGCGTCCTATATATTGATACAGACGCTCATCACGGTGATGGTGTACAGTGGTCATTTTATGATGACCCTAACGTATGCACCATTTCATTACATGAAACTGGTCGCTATTTATTCCCTGGAACTGGCGCTGTAAACGAACGCGGACAAGGTAATGGTTATAGTTATTCTTTTAACGTTCCACTCGATGCTTTTACAGAAGATGAATCGTTCTTAGAATCATATCGAACTGTTGTAAAAGAAGTTGCAGCATACTTTAAACCGGATATTATTTTAACGCAAAATGGTGCTGATGCACATTACTACGACCCACTTACACACCTTTGTGCGACCATGAATATTTACCGCGAAATACCGAAACTCGCTCGTGAAATTGCTAATGAATATTGCGACGGTCGCTGGATCGCTGTCGGCGGTGGCGGCTATGACCATTGGCGCGTCGTACCAAGAGCATGGGCGCTCATTTGGCTCGAAATGAACAACATCCAAAACATCTCAGGTTATCTCCCTCCAGAATGGATTGAAGCTTGGAAAGGACAAGCAGAAACAGAACTTCCCCTCACATGGGAAGATCCAGACAACATGTATAAACCTATCCCCCGTAAACCAGAAATTGAAGAAAAAAATGCATTAACTGTAGCGAAATCCCTTGAAATTATTCGGAATAATATGACAAAATCTTTGTACTAAACGAAAAGGAGGCTCGTTTTTGAATAGCCTCCTTTTATTTATTGTCGGTTTCTGTCGGTAAGTCGATATATTTTAATAATCGCTGATATATTTCGAGATGCGCCGATATATTTTCATTTCATAACAGCCTGGCCCAACTTTTATGAGAAAAGGTCGTGATATTATGTGGAAACGACAAATGATCCACACGAAACGTGGTACATTTGAACTCTTTACAAAAGGAGATGGCGAATCGCTTTGTATTACACATCACTATTCACAATTTAATGAAACTGGTGATTACTTTGCGGATGTTTTTACTGCTACGCATCGTGTATTTCTCATTAATTTACGAGATACTGGTCGCTCTGTAACCGCCCATTCAGAAAACGAATTAAGCATGATTGAAACAATCCACGACTTAGAAGCAATACGAGAAGCATTACAACTTCCAACATGGCATTTCGCTGGTCATTCAACAGGTGGTATGCTTGGCCTTTTATATGCGATTACATATCCAAATTCCTTACAATCATTAGTCGTAGTAGGAGCTGCAGCAAGTAACTATACCGAAACACCATTTTGCATTTATCATCCCGAACATTCACAATTTCATTATATGCAAGAGCTCATCGAAAACTTAAAAAGCCCTCACCTTACAAGTGAAGAACGGAAAGAACTATCTACTAAGAGAACAAAATTATCATTGTATAAACCAGAAAACTACAACTCTTATTTTTGTAAACCAATCAAAAAAACAATGTCCGTTAGCCGGATGAATGCTTTCGTCAATGAATATCCTTCATTTGATTTAAGAGAGTATTTACCTTCCATCCAAACAAAGACACTTATTATATGCGGAAGATATGATGTACAGTGCCCAATTCAGTATTCTATCAAGATGCATGATGGGATACGTAATTCTATCTTCATTCCATTTGAAAACAGCAACCATTATCCTTTTTTAGAAGAGGCTACTCAGTTTACTTCTACTACTCAAACATTTTATAAATCATTGCAACAAGGAACTCTAAAATAGTATGTTAAGGTCGCAAGCTAATTTTCGAACAAAAAGCTCACAGCCTCTATAAGACTATGAGCTTTTTTCAAAAGAAATATTTCACACTAAAAACAACTAAAAAAATACAAGAAATAACAACTAAACCCACATCAAGTAATACCGACTTTTTATCTCTATCTTTTAAACTTACCTTAGAGCTAGAAATGCTTTTAATTACCCAAAAGATCGCAAAAAAGAACCAACCAAAATGATCATTCGTAGAATCTTCATCATAAAACATTTGTATTGCACCAATAATCAATAAGATAAGTACGATATTAGTTCCAATCTTTAAAGCCTTGTTTGATTTATTATCTTTTAATATATCCCCCAACATATAGCACGCCCCTCATGCTCTCCTCTGTTTTGTTTCTCTTTACATTTTAACATAAATTACCTATTCCTTCCTTTTCATTCGAATAACATACAAAAAAACCTGCCAATTACTCGGCAGGTTCCCTACACATTAAAACGATAACCAGCTCCCCATACTGTTTCAATATATTGTGGGTGGGCAGGATCTCTTTCAATTTTTTCACGTAGCTTTCTAATGTGGACGACAACAGTGGCTAAATCACCAGCGGAATCTAATCCCCAAATGCGTTCAAATAACTGTTCTTTATTTAATACTTGGTTTGGATGTGTGACAAAGAATGTTAATAAATCAAATTCCTTCGTTGTAAATGCCACTTCTTCATTGTTTATAAAAACTTTCCTCGCTCGTTGATCGATAGAAATTCCGTGAATATATAACGTATCACGTTGCTTACTTACATTTCCTGATAATCTTTCATAACGAGCAATATGAGCTTTTACTCTTGCGACTAATTCGCTTGGGCTAAACGGTTTCGTTATATAATCATCCGCTCCTAATCCGAGTCCGCGAATTTTATCTATATCTTCTTTTTTTGCTGAAACAAGTAGAATCGGAATATCTTTTACAGCACGTATTTGTTTACAAATTTCGAATCCGTTCATTTTCGGGAGCATAATATCTAAAATAATTAAATCATATTCTTCTTGCAGGGCTATTTGTAAACCTGTTTCTCCTGAATGCTCTACATCAACTTGGAAATCATTAATTTCTAAATAATCTCGCTGTAATTCTGCAATACTTACTTCATCTTCTATTAGTAAAATTCTTTTCAATTTACTCACCACATTCCTCTACTTTTTCCAATGAGAAGAAAATGCTTGTGCCTTTACCAAGCTCGCTTTCCGCCCAAATTCCCCCGCCATGTTCTTCAACAATTTGCTTCGCTATTGCTAAACCAAGTCCACTTCCACCTGTGCTAGAATTTCGCGATTGTTCTGCACGATAAAAACGTTCAAAGATATACGGTAGCGTATCAGATTCTATACCTGATCCATTGTCCATCACTTTCACAATAACTTTATTGTTATCACTCGATACTGTTACAGTAATTTTCTTCTCTTCTTTATCCATGTACTTCACACTATTATGAATTAAATTTGATATAACTCTATTTATCTTTTCGCAATCAGCCGTTACATATAATGGCGATGAATGTAATTGTAAGTTAACTTCTATACCTTCTTCACTTAAATCCATCTGCATCTCTTCTATTAATTCTTGCATAAACGTATTTAATTCAACTGTCTCAAATTGGAATGGAACTCGATTCAAATCGAGCTTCGAAAACAAAAAGAGTTCATCAATGAGTGTGTCCATATGTTTTGCCTTCGTGTGAATTGTCGTTAAATACTTATCCATTTTTTCTGGCGTATTTGCTACCCCGTCTTTTATTCCTTCTACATATCCGATAATAGATGTAATCGGTGTTTTTAAATCATGCGATATGTTTGAAATAAGTTCTTTTCGATTTTCTTCATACTGCGTTTGTACTTCAATCGATTCTTTTAACTTCTTCCTCATTTCCTCAAATCCTTGATTTAATTGACCTATTTCATCGTGCGATGTAACTGGCATTTGAAAATCTAAATTTCCTTCTTTAATTTTCTCTGTTGCGCCTTTCAATACAAAAATTGGTTTTATTACACTTCTTGAAACGAGATAACTTAATAACCCAATAAGTAAAATAGCTAATAGTAAAAGCGATACGAATAAGATTGGAAATAATTTTTGTGTAAGATCTACAAATGAACTTTGCTTTTTTAGTACAAATATACTCCCTTCTTCTTTCTCTGCAAAATAAAAATCAAATTTTACATATCGATAAAATGTATCACCTAGTTCCGTTGTACCACGACTATTAATATTTGCTGCTTCAAATTTCGGAAGGGCTTCTGTTAAAGTCGATCTTTCAAAACCCTTTGTAGCATAAGAAATGTTTTCTCCCTTTCTTACAATTATTTTCACGCCTTCTTTTTCAATTGATGAAACGAACGATTCATCTAATAATTGAGATTGATGTTGCTTTGCCGCTAATTTTAATTCAAGATAGGCATTCTCTTCTTCTGGTGTAAGCGGCTTTTGAATGTAAGAACTTTTATAGAAATTTTTCACTGCTTCCAAGTCACCTGTTATCGAAAAAACAATTAAAAATCCCGCGACTAATATGAGTGTAATAGAAACGAGAATTACAGCAATATAAGAAAATAAAAACCTTGTTTTAATAGACATCATTTACATCCTCACTTTACCCATCCTTCATATTCATAAGCATAAAAATATATGTTCAAATACTCAAGCGATTTTATAGTAATTTTAGCGTCAGTTTATAAAAATTTAATGTTCCTATTTTACAGTTGAAATTAGGAGGTTGAAATTCCATGTTCAAAAAAACATTCAGTATGATATGTTGCGTAATTTTTTTACAAGGATGCTCGCAAGAACAAGAAGTAAAAAAGGAGATGATAAACATGGAGACTGCACTACTAGCAGCTACTGAAAAAAATGAAACGAATACTATTATATCTTTACTAAAACAAGGCTCAAATATAAATGCGACGGATAATCAAGGGCGCACTCCGCTTATGATTGCAACATACAAAAATGATGTAAAAACCGCAAAAATGCTTATCGAAGCTGGTGCTGACGTAAACATCCAAGATGACATGAAAAACAATCCCTTTCTATACGCCGGTGCGGAAGGTTACTTAGACATTTTAAAGCTAACAATTGATGCTGGTGCAGATCCTACGATTACAAATCGTTACGGTGGAACAGCTCTTATCCCAGCCTCAGAACATGGCTATATTGAAGTTATAAAAGAACTCCTCACTCGAACAAATATTGATGTAAATCATGTAAATAACCTCGGATGGACAGCTTTAATGGAAGCCATCGTACTAAATAACGGAAACGAAACACAGCAACAAGTCATTCGCCTTCTTATTGAGCACGGTGCAGATGTAAATATTCCAGACCATGATGGTGTTACCCCGTTAGAGCATGCTCGCGCTCATCACTTTGAAGAGATAGAGAAGATTTTGTTAGAAGGACGTAAGTAAAAAGCTAATTTTTGCCTTCCTCCCCCACCCTATGCTACATTTAAGCCGTTACATTAATATTAATAGGGTGGGAATAAAAATGAACAAACCTAAAATTGGGATGATTGGACTTGGAAGTATTGCGCAAAAGGCCTATCTTCCAACACTTACAAAAGAAACAGATTGGAATTTTGTAGGGGCGTTTACACCTAACGAGGAGAAAAGAAAACAAGTTTGCCAGCAATACCGGATTCAAGACTTTCATTCTATTGAAATGTTAGCTTCGGAATGCGATGCAATCTTCGTGCATAGTTCAACTGCATCACATTATGAAATCGTTTCTGAACTTCTGAAAAAAGGGATCGACGTTTATGTTGATAAGCCGCTAGCAGCTACAGTGGAACAAGCTGAGCAACTAGTCGAGTTGAGCGAGAAGTATAACCGAAAATTAATGGTCGGATTTAATCGCAGATTCGTTCCTATGTATGTCGCTGCCAAAGAACAGGCTAATGATATTTCATGGATTCGAATTGAAAAGCATCGTACAAATAAAGTCGGGCCATATACGTACGACTTCACTATGTTAGATGATTATTTACACATTATAGATACTGCTCGCTGGTTAGCTAATGATGACCTTAACGCCGTCCACAATATGATGCAAATCAATGAAAAGAATGAACTTCTTTACGGACATCATACATATACAACTCCAAGTGGACTGTTACTTTCTACTGCAATGCATCGCCATGCCGGTACAAATTTAGAACAAATTGAACTTGTAACGCCAGGGAAAATCATTCGCGTAAAAAATATGAATACATTTGAAATTGAACAGGAAAACTCAGTTTCACAAAGTGGTTCCCCATCATGGGATACGACGTTAAAACAACGTGGTTTTGAAGATGCTGTTCATCATTTTATTGAGTGTGTACAAGGCGATACAAAGCCTGTTGTAGATGGATTAGAAGGATTAAAAACGCAGCAAATGCTACAATCTTTACTAGATGATGTAAACAAAAATTAAAACGGATACATTTTTCAGAATTTACTTTCATTCCCATTTCCTCTTTATTTCTCTCGTAAATTTCTATAGAATATGTTGATAGGAATTATAAATTTCATAATGAATCGTGGAAAGGATGGGATTAACACATGTGGAACGAGTTTAAAAAATTCGCATTCAAAGGTAATGTAATCGATTTAGCTGTCGGGGTTGTAATCGGTGCTGCATTCGGTAAAATCGTTAGTTCTTTAGTAAAAGATATCATCACACCATTACTTGGTATGGTATTAGGTGGCGTTGACTTTACAGATTTAAAAATTACATTCGGTAAATCATCTATTATGTATGGTAACTTCATCCAAACTATTTTTGATTTCTTAATTATTGCAGCTGCTATCTTTATGTTTGTTAAAGTTTTCAACAAACTAACATCTAAAAGAGAAGAAGAAAAAGAGGAAGAACTTCCAGAACCAACAAAAGAAGAAGAACTTCTTGGCGAAATTCGCGACTTACTAAAACAGCAAAACTCTTCTAAAGATAGAGCATAATTGAACGGATAAAAAGGCATGTCCCTCGGGACATGCCTTTTCTATATGCTATAACGTTTCCGAATTCATATGAATAAATAAAATAATACCAGCAACCATAAGTACCATAATGCTACCTGCAAATAGTGTAATACCAATAAACATTAAACTTGTGCTCATATCTACTGATACACTTTCAATAAAAATAGAAATTACATACGTGATAAGGGCAATTCCTGCAAGAATACTTCCTGGAACAAATCGCTTTAAGCCATTTTGTTTTAACGTCATATATGCAAAAATAGCAGTCATACAAAGCGTAATTATCCAAAGAACGATCATCTCTTCTCCCCCCTCACAAGCCTTTTCTTTCTATTATACATGACATTGCCCTATAATAGGTAAATTTGCACTTATGTGACATATAACAAGGAATCATAAAATTTATAGAGAAATCTTCTAAATAAGCTATAAACTAGGGAGAATTTCAATTGGAAGATGATATTGTAGGATATTTTAAACAAGTAGAGCGATTCGATTAAATTACAATTGACTTAGACAAAGATGAAACCATTATTACTGGCCATGTGAAACAATATAATCCTTCTAGATTAGAACAGTTAATACAAAGTTTTAAAACGCACTGCCCAAACATGCCTTGAACATAATTTACGAAGCGCTGAAGAACTTTTTGCATTTTGGAAAAGAAATTGACCACTGGGAAAATATGGATATTTTTCATATAAATTGATATAATTACCATATACAAATATTCTTTGTAAGGGAGTGTTCATAATGATTTGGATTTCACTAATCGTATTAGCTTATTTCATCATTCTCGTCCCAATACAGTACAACTACATTAAAATGCTCAAAGAAAAACAGAAAAAAATGAATGTCTCACAAAACGAACTATATGACAACATGTCTTATGAAGAATCCCAAGTGCATTACCATTATCAAAGTAACGTATTTACAATACCTGCTTCGCTTGTCGCAAGTATTATTTATAAAGTGAAACATGCAGCATAATGTGTACGCTGTAAAATTATTGTTTGAGTCTGTTCATGCTGGTGAGCCTGATCCTACGAAAATTGATGAGCATTATGAAGAGAATCACGATACACTTTTTGAAGAAAGTATTATTCTTGTTAAAGCAAACAGTTTAGAAGAAGCTCATGAACTAGGTGAAAATATAGCTATACAATCGGAGCACACATACGATAATATGTATGATGAGCAAATCACATGGACGTTCCGAAAAGTGTTACATGTGTTTGAATTAGACGATACGCCATTTGAAACTGGAAAAGAATTGTACGCAAGATTTTTACACGTTAAGAAAAATGAAACTGTAGATACAGTAATTGAAAAATATTATCCTGAATATGAATAAAAGCTCACAGCAATCGCTGTGAGCTTTTTTATACTTACTTCGTTGAATCTCTAAATTGGATACGGTGAGGTAAGATAACAGTGTGATCTTCTACTTTTTCTTTGTTCATATACTTTGTTAATAGACGCATTGCTACTGCACCGATATCATACATCGGTTGTACAACTGTTGAAAGTTGCGGACGAACCATTAATGCAAGGCGTGTATTATCGAAACCAAGTACTTCTACGTCAGTTGGTACGTTTAATCCAGCGTCTTGTGCTGCGTGGATTACACCTAGTGCCATTTCATCAGACGATACGAAGATTGCTGTTGGCTTTTCATCATTGCTCCAAAGCTTTTCGAATGCTTCGATACCTGAGTCATATGTGTAATCTCCATCGATTACAAGATTTTCATCATATGAAATACCTTCTTCTTCTAAAGCTTTTTTATAACCTTGTAACTTTTTCGCGCTTCCCGCTTTATCAATGAATGGACCAGAGACGAAACCGATACGCTTATGTCCTTGCTCAATAAAGTGCTTCATTGCATCGTAAGCTGCTTGTGTATAATCAATATTTACTGATGGCGTTTCATTTTGCTCATCGAATGACGCTGCTAATACAATTGGTACTGGAGATTTTTTAAATTCTTCAATGTGAATGTCTGTAATATCTTCACCCATGAAAACAATTCCGTCCACTTGCTTTCCAAGCATCGTATTTAATAAATGGAACTCTTTCTCTTTGTTTTGGTCAGAGTTACTTAAAATGATGTTATATTTGTACATTGTTGCGATATCTTCAATTCCACGTGCAAGTTCTGCATAAAACGTATTTGAGATATCAGGAATAATAACACCTACTGTAGTTGTCTTCTTACTTGCTAGTCCACGTGCTACCGCATTTGGGCGGTACCCTAAACGATCAATTGCTTCTAATACTTTCTTTCTTGTTGTAGGCTTTACATTTGGGTTACCGTTCACAACGCGTGATACGGTAGCCATTGAAACGTTCGCTTCGCGCGCTACATCATAGATTGTTACGTTCATCTCATCGCACACTCCTTCTATTTTTGTTATCTATTTTTATGTATCGGTTACTTGAATGAAAAAAAGACATCAACTCTATTTGCAGATGCCACCAATCGTCCCGAGTTCTTCCTTTTACTAATGATACGATAAAAACGCAGGCTCATACAATATTTTCCCGCAAAAGTTTCGAAAAAATTCGCTTCTTTTCTCGTATTTTCGTATTTTTTATGAAAAAAGAGCATTTTTTGTAAAAAAATAGATGTTTCCTAAGTAGAAATCTTATTTTAAGCAGTACGATAGTAAATGAAATTTATATCGACGATTTTTCGAATATATGAACCGTAACTCGAAATATATCAGCGATTTTCCAAATATATCTACCACAACTCTAATTATATCAGCGATTTTTTAAATATATCAACTTACCAACAAAAATCGACAATGACAGTCTCTATACAGATGCCCCAAAACGCCTTATTGGAACAGCTCATTAAAAGCTTTTATAATTTACTTCCAAATGATTTTAATTCATTCATAAAATCATTGAACTGCGGAATATTCATTTGCTGCGCCTCATCTGATAAAGCTACAGCGGGATTTGGATGTACTTCAGCCATAATTGCGTCTGCACCAATTGCCATCGCTGCTTTTGCAGTTGATAAGAGAAGGTCACGTCGCCCTGTAGAATGCGTTACATCGACAACAACAGGTAAATGTGTTCCTTTCTTTAAAATCGGTACAGCGGAAATATCAAGCGTCTTACGCGTCACTCTTTCATACGTGCGAATACCTCGTTCACATAAAATAATGTTCCCATTTCCCTTTGCCATAATATATTCTGCCGCATTAATGAATTCTTCAATCGTTGCTGATAGACCACGTTTTAATAATACTGGTTTATTTACAGCACCAGCTGCCCTTAGCAAATCAAAGTTTTGCATATTGTGAGTGCCAATTTGAATAACATCAACGTAATCTAATGACATCTCAATATCATTTGGATTTAAAATTTCACTAATAACAGCCAAATCATATTTATCTGCTACTTGGCGTAAAATTTGTAATCCTGCTAATCCAAGACCTTGAAAATCATACGGTGAAGTATGTGGCTTGAAAGCACCACCACGCATTAATTTCAACAATCGTATCTTCTATTTTTTCTTACAAGACACAAGTAGTGCTTTACGATGATCCTCTTCTTGTAACTCTAAACCAACTTGAAAAATTTGTTTGAAAATATGTTGTAAAGTCGAAGTTTCAAATGGACCATTATTATTCTCTACAATTAAATCCAGCATATTTCTTTCACGTACAGGATCAAAACGTTTCACACCTTATACTTCTTTTAAAGTACCAACTTCTTGTACGAGACGACCTCTTTCGTTTAATAACTCTAATATTTGTAAATTAAGTTGATCAATTTCAGAACATAAACGACCTAATTGTTGTGATGCCATAAAAAAGCCACATCTTTCAAATTCCTATATATTACTTTTTTAAGATAACTTATTATAGTTGATACATATACGATTGTCACACGATATACAGCAATGAATTATCATCAAAAAACATTGTATATTTTCATTTAAAATAAAAAAAAAAGACAGTTTACATACTGTCTTTTTTACAAGAAGGAAACAAACGGTTTATCACTGTTTTTCTCTTTTATAATAACGGCCTCAATTTTACTCTCGGACTTGATCTGTAATTGTACTTTCGCATCTTTAGGCAATTTGTCCAACATACCTTGCGCAGCCAATTGGGTAAGAGCCATTAATTCTGTTTTACCGTTATATTTAATAACAATATTCATATTTAATGTATCCATTTGATCTTTCTTATAAGAAACTTTTGCGTTGACTGGAATAAAATCTCCAGTAGAAAAACCTTTTATTTCCTTAGCAAAGTTAGTTATTTTTGTATTATCTTCTCCATGTGCTTGTGTAAATTCATCAGAAGGATATGAATACGACTTTTCATCAATTGTACTCCAATTTCCAAGGTTCGTATCATTCTTTTGAACAGTAGCACTAGCAATATACGTACCATTTTTTAAAGAACTTGTACTTTCTTGCTTAAAGATAGCAAACGTAATTGGAGATTTGTTATATTTATCATTTTTGTTAATAGCTTCAATAAGTTGTTTAGCAACTTCAGACCCTTTAGACATAGCTTCTTCATTCGATACACTTGAAGACATAGCTAAGCCAATCATAACACCAGATAAACTTAATTCATTTGAATTCTGTTTTCCGAAATAGTCTTGTTCTATAATATTCGTCAAAACTGGCGCTTCTACTTTCGCAACTAGTTCATCAACTAGTTTCTCTGGAATATACTGATTTAATTGCAGTACGTGGCTCTCTGTATCAAATTGCTGCGTTGCAATATTTATTAAACCATTTTCATACTCTGCTAAATCTAATTTAGAATTTGTTTTTATATTAGCTGTATTAATAACCTTTTGTTCTTTTAAAGGAATAACAGTTCTATAATAATCTTTAGAAACAGCAGTTCTCGGAATCATACTTTTTTCTTTTGTATCTTTTTGTATAACTTCATCCTTCTTACTAATCGTATTACTATTGTTACTACAAGCTCCCAGTAATAAACTTACGACTGCGAAGGATAATGCCATTTTCTTCATTACTTAAAACCTACTTTCAACAATCTAGTTATTTAGTTTGAACTATTAATAGTGTACCATTAAATATATTTCAACAAAAACAAAAAAAAGAAGCAAGCACCTTTAGCTTGCTTCTTTTTACTTTATATTCTCTTCTAAAGCATCTTTTTTAATATTCCAATGAGATGTATTCCATACTACCATACCATCTTTTATGTATAATACTTGCGGTGATTCATGTCTAATACTGTATTGTTCTGCAACACGATTTGACACATCTCTTGCATCTTGTACGTATAAGTAATACGCTGGCACTTCTCTTTCTTCACTGCAATACGCTTGAAATTCTGTGTATGCACCGTCACTAATCGGGCATGTCGTACTATGTTTAAAAAGAACATACGGCTCATTCTTTTCTACTAAGACTTCAAGCTCTTCAATTGTTTCAAGCTTTGTCATATTCATCACGATTCACCTCTCATACGAAATCTAGAGCGCTTCTCTTTCTTTTCAGCGTTTTTCTCAATTCTTTCTAATTTACGCTCTTCTTTTTCAACCTTCTTCTCTTGTCTCGACGCACGGTAATGATTGTATACTTCAATCGCCGCACTGCTCCACTGTACAACTTGCGCTACTTTATCAGCGTTATTTTCAATTTCGTCCGTTACAGAGTCTGATACATTACGAAGCTTCGTATTTAAAGATTGGATTGTCGTTCCAATCCCATCTACACCCGCTACCACTTTATTTAATGACTGTGACTTCTGTTGAATATCATCAGCTAACGCATTCGTTTTATGTAATAATTGCTCTGTCTCTACGCTAATTCCTTGCATTTGTTTTTCTAAACCTTCTAACGTGCTTGCAACGTTTTCTAACGTCTTCTGAACCGATAACAACGTTCTGCATACATACACTACTAATACTGCGAAAGCAACCGCGATAATAGCCGCACTTACATATAAAAGAACTTGCATTTCATCACTTCCTTTATCTTTTTCATACTTTCCCCTATTATACAATCATTTTCCGTTTCATTCTAATCCCTATCTCATCATTAGAATTTTCATACTTATTCGTTAACTGTAACATAAATCATTCAACAAATTCCACTAAGTAGGTTACAATAGGAGAGGATACATAATTAGTAGGGAGGCTTTACATATGAAAGATCCACGTATTGAAAAGTTAGCATACAATTTAATTAACTACTCTATCCGCTTACAAAAAGGTGAAAAAGTATTAATTGAAAACTTTGGCTTACAAAAAGAACTTGTAACTGCACTTGTAAAAGAAGCATATGCAGCTGGTGGTTTCCCATTCGTCTCTTTAAAAGATCATCAAGTAGATCGCTCTTTATTAATGGGTGCTACTGAAGAACATTTCGAACAAATCGCTGCATATGAAGCAAGCGTAATGAAAGACATGGACGCTTATATCGGTCTTCGCTCTGGCGATAATATTAATGAACAAGCTGACGTTCCAAGTGAGCGTATGAAAGTTCATGGCCAAACAGTTGGCAAAAAAGTTCATAGAGACATTCGCGTTCCAAAAACACGCTGGGTTGTTCTTCGCTATCCAAATGCTTCTATGGCACAGCTTGCTAAAATGAGTACAGAAGCTTTCGAAGACTTCTACTTTGAAGTATGTAACTTAGACTACGGTAAAATGGATAAGGCGATGGATAGCCTTGTTACATTAATGAATAAAACAGATAAAGTTCGTTTAACTGGTCCTGGAACTGACTTAACATTCTCTATTAAAGACATTCCAGCAATTAAATGCTCAGGTCATTTAAACATTCCAGATGGTGAAGTATACTCTGCACCAGTTCGTGACTCTGTTAACGGTACAGTTTCTTACAACACACCATCTCCTTACAACGGTTATACATTTGAAAATGTACAACTTAAGTTCGAGAACGGCCAAATCGTTGAAGCAACTGCAAACGATTCAGAACGCATTAACAAAATCTTCGATACAGACGAAGGCGCACGCTACGTTGGTGAATTCGCAATTGGCGTAAACCCATACATCTTACATCCAATGGGAGACATCCTATTCGATGAAAAAATCGATGGCAGCTTCCACTTCACTCCTGGACAAGCTTACGACGATGCATGGAATGGTAACAACTCAAACATCCATTGGGACTTAGTATGCATCCAACGCCCTGAATACGGCGGCGGTGAAATTTACTTCGACGACGTACTAATCCGTAAAGACGGACGCTTCGTTGTACCTGAACTAGAAGCTTTAAACCCAGAGAACTTAAAATAATAAAAAACGCTCGGAATTATATCCGAGCGTTTTTTATTATCCTCACCCTATATCGATCTACTGTTCTTACTTTTTGTTTGCTGAAAATGAAAATAATATAAAAGCGCCACTGCGATAGTACCTATTAATATTGGTTCATATAAGGGCAGATCCCATTTCATATATACTCTAGTGCAAATAGCAAACACAAGCAAAATTTCCAAACAAAACAAAGGTTTTACATATTTCATTTCTTACCTACCATTTCTATTTTCACATGTGGATTTTCTTTCTCGATAAGCGCCAAAAATTCATTCATATTTTGCGGCATCGCAATTATATGTACTTTATATGCATTCGTCGTAATTTCAAGCGATTTCCCAACTTGACGAATTATTCTTATCTCTTTCAATACAATATCGTCATTTAAAACACCGTACTTTAATACGCCATTTTCTACTTTATGTTTTTTAATAAATACTTCCCAAACAAGTGGTACATTTACAATGAAGCATAAACCCATCCCAATCAACGCCGATATCCAATGCGCTTTATTAGTGAAAAGCATGACAATTGGATATATACACATAAAAGCTAACGTAAGACAAACAAAAATGACTACTGACTTACTTCTTTGAATTGGAAAGTTCATACCTACACCCCCTAATCCAAATTATACCACTATTTCCATTTTAGTTCATAGAAAAAGGCCATTTCTAAATGACCTTTTACACAATGTACCTATAAAATTTCTTATCTACCTGTAACACTGGAAAATTTTTCGGCAACTGATCTATACTCACACTTTGAAAACCATTCTTTTCATAAAAACGATGTGCCGCTAAAAATTTTACTGTTGTTCCTAAGTAAATATCTTTCAATTTTTTATCCTCAGCCCATGAAATTGCTGTTTGAAGCAACATATGTGATGCGCCCCATTCTTTTCCACGAAACTCTTTTTGTACGAACATTTTTCTTAGCGCTACTTGATGATTCTCAATATCTAATAAAGCTACTGTTCCAACTACTTTACCATCATAAATTGCTACCCAAAAGTTTCCGTGATCCTTTTGATAGAATGTTTCTATTTCAAGTAAATCAGGTTGCTCTTCTTTCGTAATGGGAACATTATACTCTTTTTGCTGAATATGAACGATAAGATCTACTACTTCCTCTTGAAACGTACTTTCATACGGAACAATACGAATTTTCTCGTTCATCGAATTTCTTTCCACTCTGAAGCTAATAAACTATATACAGCGACATCATGGAAATGATCATATAACCATTCTTCATCTCGTAAAATACCATCTAACTTAAACCCTAAACGCTCTGGAATAGCGCGACTTTTCACATTTTCAACACCGCATCGGATTTCCATTTTATTTAATTTTAAATACTCAAATGCATATTGAAGCACAGCCTTCACGCTACGCGTCATAACGCCTTTTCCTCCAGTATCTTCTGCAAGGTAATACCCAAGACTCGCGGCTTTCTTCCCCCAGCTCACTGGATGAATACCTACCATCCCAACGAGCTTTCCTTTGTAACGTATACCACTTTCAAAACCGTCTCCCTCTGCAAATTTCTTTAACCACATCGGAAAAATCTCATCATAAGCATCAGCAGATTTTGTCCCATCTACCCAAGGGAGCCATTTTCGTAAATGATTACGGTTTTGATCTAATAATTGATATAATTCCTCTTTATGATGTTTTTCTAGTAATTGTAGTTCGATTTCGTCATCTACTCGGAGTGTGAACATGCTTTTTAGTCCCCTTTTTAGTTTTCTTATTATTCTAACATTTTTAGGTGTAAAAAGTTAAATATTAACACTTTCTTTTGATTTTCTTTGTATAAAACCAGAAGAATACGATACTCCCGTAATAACTAATATCATTCCTACAGATTGTGCAGATGTTATATTGAATCCTTCAATAAAAGAAATAAGTATTGTAACAACAGGCACTAGATTAAAAAATAATGATGTCCTTGCTGCACCAATTTGAGCAATTCCATTATTCCACCATAAGTAACCAAGCACACTCATTCCAATTGCCATAAAGAGAATTGCTCCCCATGCCAACAAAGGAATTTCTAAAACTGGTACTATACTTTTTTGTGTAGAAGATATGATAATAAAGGCAAGTGCACCAATAGTCATCGTATATGTCGTCGTTTGTATTGGATTACCAGTTTTAATAAACCGTCTGCCTAGCACGCCGTATAACGCCCAGCAAATATTCCCTAATAAAATATAAAAATCCCCTTTTGAAAATGATAAATGTTGTAGTATTGTAAACGAACCTTGTGTAAGTACAAAAACAACGCCAATTAGTGCAATTAACATTCCAATAGCTTGGCGCTTCACAATTTTCTCTCGTAAAATGACACTTGCTAACAGCGTCGTAACGAGAGGATTTGTCGCCATAATAAGTGCACCATTAACAGCTTCTGTATATTTCATTCCTAAAAAGAAAAAAAAGTTAAAGCCGAATACACCAACAATACCTAGCAAAAGATAATAGGTCCTATTCTGCATCCATACTTTCAAATCAAAATCTTTTCGTATTTTTAACAAACATAACATCACAAATGCAGCAATCCCAAAACGCCATGCTGCTATATGAATTACGTCGAAATACTGCACCGCATATTTCGACGCATTAAATGTCCCACCAGTAAATATCGCAAAACCTAATAACTGCGTATATACTTTATTTTTCATTGCCGGCCTCCAAGTCCTTTTCTTCTAGAAAACCGTAATAAATTTCTAACTTCTCCTCCGTTAGCTGAACAACTTTTTGCAATTGTTCCTGCTGTTCTTTTAATCGCTCCAAGTGCGTTGTTAAAATGGAAATTCTCTTTTTTACTTTCGCTGGTACTTCCTCTTTCTTCTGCCTAATTTCCTCTATAATGCACCCATCACTTGCAAACTCAGCCATCTCTTCTAATGACATCCCAGTTTGTTTTAATGAATATAAAAATTTTAATAAACGTACATCGCCTTCTGTATATTGACGAATACCACTATATCGCGTTGGTGGTGGTAATAAACCTAATTTCTCATAGTAGCGCAAAGTGTGAATGCCCATCCCTGTTAATTCTGCTACTTCACCGATTTTATACATGTTCTCTCCCCCTTGTTTTTACATTTTCATCTTACAACCTAGAGTTAGCTCTAGGTCAATACATAAATAAAAGTTGAACACAACAAAAAAGACGCACAGCCACCGCTATGCGTCTTTTCTATTATTTCTCTGCAACTTGAACTTCTTTTACGTAAGCTGCTTCGAATTTTTGGATGTCACCTGCGCCCATGAAAATTAGAACGCCGTTTTTATGTTTCTTTAATACATCCGTTGTTGTATCTGTAATTAATTCTGCACCGTCAATACGCTTTTGCAGATCTTCGATTGTTAATTCACCTTTGTTTTCACGTGCTGATCCGAAAATATCACATAAGTATACTTGGTCAGCTTTGCTTAAGCTTTCTGCGAACTCATCTAAGAACTTTTCTGTACGTGAGAATGTATGTGGCTGGAATACAGCGACAACTTCACGCTCTGGATGTTTTTGACGAGCAGCTTCAATCGTTGCATTAATTTCTGTCGGATGGTGTGCGTAGTCATCGATGATTACTTGCTCTCCCATCGGCTTTTCATTAAAGCGACGTTTTACGCCTTCAAAAGTTGTTAATTGATGTTTTACTGCTTCTACATCAACGTTTTCATAATGACAAAGCGCGATTACTGCTAATGCATTTAATACGCTATGGTTGCCGTATCCTGTAATTTTGAACGTGTCATAGTACGTATTACGAACGAATACATCGAATATCGTGCCATCTGTTCTCTTTTGAATGTTACGTGCTTGGAAATCATTATCTTCTCCAAATCCATAGAAAATAACAGGTACTTTCGCTTGAATTTTTTGAAGTTCTTCATCATCTCCACATGCAATAATGCCTTTTTTCACTTGCAATGCCATCTCTTGGAATGCACTGAATACATCATTGATGTCTGCAAAATAATCTGGATGATCAAAATCAATATTCGTCATAATTGCATAGTCTGGATTGTAAGACAAGAAATGACGACGATACTCACAAGCTTCAAATACAAAATACTTACTATTTTCTACCCCATGCCCTGTTCCATCTCCAATAAGGTAAGATGTCGGGTGTGCACCTTGCATTACATGGGCTAACAAACCTGTTGTTGATGTTTTTCCGTGTGCACCAGTTACAGCAACACTTGTGTATTGGCTCATCAGGTCACCTAAGAAATGATGGTAACGATGGACTGGGATGTTTAATTCTTTTGCTGCTACGATTTCTTCATGCGTATCAGGAAATGCATTTCCTGCAATAATCACTTGTCCTTCTTCTACATTATTCTTATCAAAAGGAAGGATCGAGATACTACGCTTTTCCAACGCTGTTTGTGTAAAGAAACGCTTTTCATAATCAGACCCTTGAACAGTATGCTTCATATCATGAAGAATTTGCGCTAATGAACTCATTCCTGTTCCTTTAATTCCTACAAAATGGTAAACTGTCATCTTAAAGAACCTCCAACATTTCGAACTAATACAACGGCCTATCTATAAGACAGTATATGAATCTTTTCTTATTTTGGTAATCATCATACATTTTTGATGTAGTGAAGTTATTCTTTCCCTTCACTTATCAGGATAAACTCGTACGTACTTCTTTATATGTCCATAACAAGTCCATTATAGCAAAAAAGAAGCCGCTATACTATGATAACAGAAAAACTGATAGGGTCAATCACCTATCAGTTTTTCTCTCTTTTACATATCTTCTCTTTTTTCTAATTGAACACGCTCTAAACGTGGGTTTGGACGATATTTACGACCAGCTTTTGCTTCTGGTTTCCCATTTAATTCTACATTATCACCAGTAAAGCCAATATTCATTTTTAACAAGCTACTTCCTACCCCGTATATGTCAACAGGTACCTTTTGAGCTTCAAATTCACGAATACGTTTTTCATCAAATCCACCAGTTACAACGATGTCTACATGCTGGAATCCTTCTTCATCAAGCGCCTTGCGAAGTGCAAATACGAGCGATGGGTTTACACCACGTGGATCGAATGTTCCAAGTACTTCTGGGTGGCGAATAAAGTATTGATCAATCATTGTGCGAGACGTATCTACACGCACACCTTTTAATGTTGATCCAAACTCACGCGCTACACGAAGTGCATCTGTAATAACATCATTATTGTAATCAATTAGTACAACTAATTCATCTTCTGGGAATTTCTTATGATATGCTTTTGCCGCTTCTACAACATCACCATTAAACATTTGAATTAATGCGTGAGGCATTGTTCCCATACCACTTCTGCCCCACCATTCATTCATCGCATGCGTCGCTTGTGCGCTCATACCTCCGATGTATGCTGCATAACCGTCACCAGCTTGTTGTGTATAATGATCGTCACGATCTCCCATGAAAATAACTGGTTTTTCTTTATCTACACTACGTGCAGCTTGAACAACATTATATACGTTTGTTGCAACCGATGTACGACGAGCTAAAATCCCATCAATAACACCTTCTAAAAATCCGAAATTCTCATAAGGACCATGAATTGTTAACACTGTTTCAAATGGACTAATTTTATCGCCATCTTTTAAAGAGTTAATCTCAAGTTCCTCAGGATTTTTAGCGAATGTTTGTAGCAATGCAATTACTTCATCCGTTCCGCAAAGAACTGCATTTTCCTTTTGGAAAAATTGCATCGTTACAACACTTTTCGGGCGAAATTCTTCGATGATTTCTCTAGTCTTTAAAAAGTAAACGGCAGAGAACCAACCTTCTCCAACACGTTCGTCAAATTTAAATGTTTTATTTGTTAGTCTATTTATTTCACCTTTTAATTTTAATTCAATTTCTTTCATGTCGCTTTACTCCCTACTTTACTATCCAACATTTTCTCTTAGTATACAGCAAAACCGTTTACTATACATTTGTTTCCTGCATAGCGGCAAATTCATCCTCAGAAATAAGGACATCTCTCGGTTTCGTTCCTCTACCTTCAGAAATAATTCCTTGCGATTCCATCTCTTCAATGAGACGTGCCGCGCGATTATAACCGATGCGGAATTTTCGCTGTACAGAAGATGTGGACGCTCCCCCTTGTTCTACAACAAATTGACATGCATCAAAGAACAATTCATCTTCCGACTCAGCCTGTTCTGTTTTCGCTAATAAATCCTCTTGCTTAAATAAGTAATTCGGCTTCATTTGCTTTCTCACATGATCAACTGTTTTTTCAATCTCATCATCCGATACATAGACACCTTGTATACGAACTGGCTTAGATGTACCGTTCCCTAAAAATAACATATCACCACGGCCAAGTAATTTCTCCGCGCCCCCAATATCGATAATCGTACGTGAATCAACTTGAGATGATACAGTAAACGCAATACGCGTTGGAATATTTGACTTAATTAAACCTGTAATAACATCTACAGATGGACGCTGCGTCGCTACTAATAAATGAATACCACAAGCACGTGCTTTTTGCGCAATACGACAAATCGCTTCCTCAACATCACCCGGTGCTACCATCATTAAATCAGCTAACTCGTCAATGACAATAACGATATAAGGTAATGTCTCTCCTGGAATTTCTCGCTCACTTACAATCGTATTGTAGCGAGTTAAATCACGAGCACCTGCGTGTGCAAACAATTCATAACGGCGTTCCATTTCCTCAACTGCCCATTTTAATGCAGTTGTTGCTGCTTTTACATCCGTAATAACAGGTGCTACAAGATGCGGAACAGAATTGTATGGTGCAAGCTCAACCATCTTCGGATCAATTAACATTAACTTCACTTCATGTGGTTTCGCTTTATATAAAATACTCGTTAAAATTGCGTTAATACACACACTTTTACCTGAACCCGTTGCACCCGCAATAAGTCCGTGCGGCATTTTTCGAATATCCGTTACAATTGGATCCCCTGAAATATCAAGTCCAAGCGCAACAGTAAGCGGTGATTCACTCTTTGTGAATACAGGACTTCTTAAAATTTCACGAAGAAATACTGGCTTACTTTCTTTATTTGGAACTTCAATTCCAATTGCACTCTTCCCTGGAATCGGCGCTTCAATACGAATATCTTTCGCAGCTAAACTTAACTTAATATCATCACTTAAATTTGTAATTTTATTTACTTTCACGCCTGGGTCTGGTTGCACTTCAAAACGAGTTACTGCTGGTCCTTGCGATACATTAATAACATGTGCTCCAACATGGAAATTATTAAACGTTGTATCTAATAATTCTTTCTGCTCTTCTAACCATTCTGTATTATCTAGCGCTGTTTGCTGTGGAATTGACAACAACGCTAATGGTGGAACAGTATATGTCGGTGGTGTGTGCAATACATTTCGCATATCGTTCTCTCTTTGATTTACAACATATGCCTTCTCTTTTACTTCCGTACTTGAAATTGACTTTTGTACTTGCTCTACCACTACTTGCTGTATTGGTTGTTCTTCCACTTGTGGTTCTGCTACTACTTGCTGCACTGGGCTTTCTTCCACTTGTGATTCTACTACCACCTGCTGCATTGGTTGCTCTTCCACTTGTGGTTCTGCTACCACCTGCTGCATTGGTTGTTCTTCTACTTGTGGCTTTGCTACTACTTGGTGCACTGGGCTTTCTTCCACTTGTGGTTCTGCTACCACCTGCTGCATTGGTTGCTCTTCCACTTGTGGTTCTGCTACTACTTGCTGCATTGGTTGTTCTTCTACTTGTGGCTTTGCTACTACTTGCTGCACTGGGCTTTCTTCCACTTGTGGTTCTGCTACTACTTGCTGCATTGGTTGTTCTTCCACTTGTGGTTCTGCTACTACTTGCTGCACTGGGCTTTCTTCCACTTGTGATTCTACTACCACCTGCTGCATTGGTTGTTCTTCCACTTGTGGTTCTGCTACCTCTTGTTGTACTGGCTTATTCTCTACTCGTACATTAGCAGAAGGCTGCATTGCATTTGCTCTAGCTGCATGTCTTTCCATTAATCGTGTTCTATCTTGTTTCAACATAACAACATTAAATGGTACATGACGCTTTTTCTCACGTTTTGGTTCTTCTTTTTTTACAACGGGTTGTTCTTCTGCGACCGGCACTTCTTCTTCAACTGATTGCTCTTCTACGACCGGTGCTTCTTCTTCAACTCGTTTATTTTCTTCTGTTTCTGCAATTAAAACATTCGCAAAACTTTGAACATCTTTCTTCGTTTGTTCATCAGCCTCAGCAACATGTATGAATTCACTCTTTTGTTCAATTACTTCATCTTCCTGCTGAATTTCCTCAAGTGCTACAAATGTCTCTACTACAGGCGCTTCTGTTTCTTCTGCCTCTGTAATTACTTCCACTTCTTCTGACTCTTCTGTTTCTGCAATTACTTCTACTTCTTCTAGCTCTTCTGCTTCCGCAATTACTTCTACTTCTTCTAACTCTTCTGTTTCTGCAATTACTTCCACTTCTTCTGATTCTTCTGTTTCTGCGATTACTTCCACTTCTTCTGATTCTTCTGTTTCTGCAATCACTTCTACTTCTTCTAGCTCTTCTGTTTCCGCAATTACTTCCACTTCTTCTGACTCTTCTGCTTCTGCGATTACTTCTACTTCTTCTAGCTCTTCCGTTTCTGCAATCACTTCTACTTCTTCTAGCTCTTCTGTTTCCGCAATTACTTCCACTTCTTCTGACTCTTCTGCTTCTGCGATTACTTCTACTTCTTCTAGCTCTTCTGTTTCTGCAATTACTTCTACTTCTTCTAGCTCTTCTGTTTCTGCAATTACTTCTACTTCTTCTTGCTCTTCTGTTTCTGTAATTACTTCCACTTCTTCTAGCTCTTCTGGTATTTCCACAATGATTGTTTCTTCAAGTTTTTCTTCTGCTTTGACAATCACTGATTCTTCTGGAGCTTGCTTTTCTACTTCAATAGTAGGGTTTTTTATTTCTGTATTACGTTTAATTTCTTCTGATAATATTGTATCCTCGTGCTCTACTTTAGAAGCCACTAATTCTTCTTGTAGATTGTTTTCGTTTAACACCACTACATCTTTTTCTAGCTTAGCACTTTCCATTTGCTCTACTGTTTTATGAAGTAATTCATCCGCTGAAACTTCCTGCGGTGTACTCATTTCTTTAATCACTTCTTTTTCTTCTACTAAAGGCACTTGGCGTTCAATTTCATAACCGTTTTTCTCTAGCCATTGATCAACAACTGATTTTTCTTCTTTTTTGCCCTGTTGGCCTTTCTGTTCAACTACTTCACCTGGAGCAGAAGACGTTGCTTGTCCTTCTGAGAAATCAGATAATTTATATCCTTTTTTCTCTAACCATGCATCAACAACTGCTTTTCCCTCTACAGATATTTCAAGATCTTCTCTTTCTTTTACTTCCTCCTGCTTTTCAACCTTTTTCTCTACTGAAGGACGATTATATCCATAAATTGGCGAAATCATTTCTGTTGGACGAAATGGTCTACGGTTACTCTCTTGCGAAGGTGCAGATGCCTTTTTAACGACAGACTCCCGCACCGGTTCATATTGCACTTCCGGTTCTTCATATGTAGAAACAACCTTTTCCACATACGGTCGTCTGCTTCTTTCCACCTTTATTCCTCTTTGGGCAGTCGGTTCTTCATATGCTACTCCTTGAACAGGTTGTTCTTCAAAGCGATTTACTTCGCTTTCATCCTCTTCATCGAACCCATTATCCGGTACTAAAGGAAAACGGCATTTACCTGCATTCCTACTTGCCATTTGTGCTTCTCTTGCTTCAGTGTAGTGGTTTACACGAGGAATTTTCGGCTGACTTTCAATTTGCTTTGGTACTTCTTTATTCATCGCTGTTTGTTCTTCCTCTTTGTTAAACAGCTTTTTCATCCAATCTAACATGCTTACCACTCTTTCTACTAAATAGTAACATCCTTTATTGTATCAGCATTCGGCAAAAAGTGCAGGTAAAATTAAGCATGTCATATTTATCCACAATATTCTAATTTACGAGTGTTTTCATATGGAAAAACGCAGCCTTTCATGTAAGACTGCGCTTAAGCTTTACTCTTCCGATATGCATCTACACTATCCGTTACACTTTGCAATAAAGAATTTACATACTGCGGGTCAGATAATTTTTTATCTTCTTCATAGTTTGACATAAACCCAAGTTCTAATAGTACGCCAGGTACTTTGGACCAATTGAATCCAGAAAGGTCATCCCTAAATTTAATTCCATTTACTTTCACTTGCTGATTTTCTCTCATTTTATTTACTATTGTTTGAGAGATTTGAAGACTTTCCGCATAAATCTCTTTCGTATACGGACTTCCTTCTGCCGGCGTCAATACAGCAAATCCACTTTGGTTTGGATTTTCAGAACCATCTGCATGAAGACGTAAAAATAAATTGGCCTTATGATTATTTGCGAATGTCGCCCGTTCTTTATTACTTATATCAACGTCTTGTGATATTCTCGTCATTAACACTTGTATCCCTTTTGCTTCAAGCTTTTCTTTTAATAAAAAAGCCATTTCTAATACAAGTACAGCCTCTCTCTTTTTCGTCACAACACCTGTTGTACCGTCTGTCACTTTATATTTTTGCGTTGTTGCCCCTGGTCCAATCGGCTCTAAATTTAAATTCGCTTTTTGTTGATGCCCTGGATCAATAACGACGAGAAACTTTCCTTTCTTTTCATTACTCTCTACTTTTTGTTCATTATTTTGCACTGGTTGCTCAATTGGCTGCACTGGCGTAGTTTCTTCTTTCTTTTCCTCGGCTGATACTTTCTCTTGCCTATGTTCTACTTGCGATTCTTCGTTCTTTTCTTGTTCTTGCTGCTTTTCTACCGGTGCGTCTTCTTTGGTATCTTTGTTTTTCTCTTGTATAGAAGATGTAGTTTCTTTTTTCGGCTGCTCTTGTGAACAACCGGCCATATATATTCCAATGAATACAATCATGCTCATTATTTTTATATACTTCATACTTCTCTCCCATCACTTTGCACCGGATTCAAAGTCTTTCTTATAATTGCCCTATAATCTCATCCATATTTCCAATATAAACTGGCTGCCATGTTTCTGTACCACGTTCTGCAGTATAAACTGGATAAGCGTCATCATCTATATTTACGAAAACTGGATCGCCCATATCCGTTTCATATCCAATTGCAATCCATCCTTCTTGCCACTTTCCGTTTTCTTCACTTATTAATGACTTTTTATGTTTATCATATCGGTAACCGATTTGTCCTTTTTCTAATTCACTTTCACTAAACACATATATTTCATAAGTACCTAGCTCAACATCTTGCTGTTTTGAAGTTTCAATTCGTTTTAGAAGTTCTGCGATTTTTGGTTGTTGTTTCATACGTCTATCCCCTTCTATTTTTCTAAATTTCAACTAGTTTGTTTATAAAATACAATATAGATTTTAAGACAAAAGGTGACACCCTTATCATATTTACGATTTTTTGAGTATATCTATCACAACTCTCAATATATTAACGATTCAACACGAAATTTCGACTTACCAACAAAAATGACAAAAAAGAGAGGCTGCCCAAAAGGACAACCTCTCTTTTTTATATCAATTAAAATTTAAATTCTTGTCCAACTTCAAAACTATCTTCTAATACAAGAATACCTTTTTCTTGTGGAGCGTCTGGAAGCTCTAATTCACGTGCAGAGCAGATCATTCCAGAAGAAGGAACACCGCGAAGCTCAGCTGGCTTGATTAACATACCGCTTGGCATTACAGCACCGATTTTTGCAACGACAACTTTTTGTCCTGCATCAACGTTTGGTGCGCCACATACGATTTGTAATGTTTCTGTACCGATTTCTACTTTACAGATGTTTAACTTATCAGCATTTGGATGCTTTTCTTTTTCAGCTACATAACCTACAACAAATTTCGGAGAAAGATCTGCTTCTACTGTTTCTTCAAAGCCGTTCTTCGCTAAAATTTCGTTGATTTTCTCAACAAGCTCTTTCGTTAATGTAAGGTTACCTGTTTCTGTTACTTCTAAATAAGAAGATGCATTAAAGATGTTGAATCCTCCCGTTACGTTGCTTTCACGATCATAAACGCGAGCAACATCTCCTTTGCGATCAAAAGTACGGTTCTCTAAAGTAATATCTTGTAAGGCAACAATTAAAGTGTCACCAATTCCTTCAAGGTTATAAAAAACGTTCACTTCGTTCATCCTTTCTCTTTTCCATCTGTCTTCTTCCGATTCTTCGCTAAAATAAAGATTGGTTCAAAGTCTCCATCTTCATATACGAATGAAAGTGATGTAATCGGAACATGCCCTTCGGCAAAAAATTTCATTGTCATTTGTGCAATAATATCATAACCGATTTCGTTAACGATATCAGCAATAATTAATACATCTTGGTGAGGAACAGCAACAACCATGTCACCAGAAATCTTTTCACGCATCGATTGTAGTAACGATTCGTTTAAAATACGCGTCGCGTCATACCCATCATTTGTGTTTAAAAAGTAGAATGTATTACCCGCTACTGTGTCTTGTTTAAATTCATAACCTAATGAACGAGCATTGAATAATGCCATTTCACGTACTTGCTGTTCTGTAAGTTCTAATTTTTGTAACAGACGCTCATCGATTAGTCGATACGTTTTATTCGAATCTAACGCATAGTAAATACGTGTTTCCGCCGTATGATCCGTCATAATAAACGGATTTCCTTCTTCTGCTTGTTTCGGGAAAGAAGTAGAGCGAATAACAGGTAAAATTTTCGCTCCGCTATTTTCTTCTTTATGCATCGCAATTAGCGCTTCTTGTACATAATAAGCAACCTCTTCAATTGCTTTTTCTTTATTCACTTCCCATTTTGCCACAACTCCTGGAAGCGATACGTTAATACCTTTTTTAGAGTCTTTCTGTTCAATACGTAGAACTTCTTTCTCGCTATCATACTGAAAGTCCCATTCTGGGCGAGATAATTTCTTCATTAACTCGTCTTTCATCTTTTTACTTGTCATCTTCATCTCTTTTTCCTCCCTTCCAAAAAAATAACCTCCCCCGCGAAGGTAGAGGTTGTTTTACAATTCAATTGGCAAATTGCCTTATTTTAAACCTTCAATAAACTCTTCGATTTGTTCTTGTGTTTTACGATCTTTGTTTACATAGCGACCAGTTTCTTCACCCTTATTGTACGCTACAAAGCTCGGAATGCCAAATACGTCTAATTTTACACATAGATCAATAAACTCATCACGATCTACATAGTAAAATGAGAAATCACTATATTTCTCTTCTACTTCTGGCATAAATGGATCTACAAAGCGGCAGTCTGGGCACCATTCTGCTGAGAACATAAAGACTACATTCTCTTCATTTTTTAACTGTTGGAATTGCTCCATGCTTTCTAATGACTTCATCTATATTTCCTCCTCTAACGAGTGCATGTTTTCATGTTATAATCTTTCTTTTATACTACCATACATCGCGCACGGTGCAAGGTTTATGCTTGCTTTTCGTCATACTTATATTGCCCAACTAACAACTTAACAACGTGTACAAATAATTCCGTGCGGTCGACATAATCATCTGTAAAAATACCGATAGCACCTTCGTGACTACGAATATCTTTTCGCTGCACAAACTCTTCCATCACTTCGCTTAATTCCTTACCATCTTCAAGAGGTGCTAAAAAATCGTCTGGTAACGTAATACGCGCTCCTCCGGCCACAAATACTTTCCCATCAATTGTTGCTAGCGCGCCCCAGTTACACATAAATAAACCGTGCTCCGTTTTCATTACGCCGCCTTCTAGCCCAATACCAATTGGAGCTTCTCCTTCCTCTAGCGCTCGCTTCGCTCTATTAATCGCTCCTTGCATCGTCTCTTCATCTGAGAAAGGCTGAGCTGATACTCCTGACGGAACAGAAAGAGATGTAATTTCAGCATCTTTCCAAACCTTCTCCACAGCGCCAACCTTCGTTTTATTCTTTGATCCTACTACTACTTTCATTTCGTTCACCTCTATAAAAATTCATCATTCTATTCTAATATCCCTATCAGATACGAATTAAGCATCAACCACTACCACATATCACCAAGTCATCTATTCAGCCTAAAAAAGAAGGTTTTTTCTAGCAACATTACCGTCTTCAAAAACAAAAACAGCCTTCCTCTCACTTCCTACTTGGAGTCTTCATACATCATTCGAACACCAATTAAGCACTGACCGCTCCCACTCATCGCTGGGTCATCTCTTCAATCTAAAAAAAGAAGGGTTTTTCGCCCTTCTTCTCTACGCGTTATTCTTAATTGTCTCTAACGTCGTTTTATCTGTTGTTCTTACAAGCTTCGTAATTAATTCTTGCGCCGCTGCATAATCATCAACATGTAAAATTGAAGCATGTGTATGAATGTAGCGTGCACAAACACCAATTACTGCTGATGGGATACCAGAGTTACTTGTATGTACACGACCAGCATCTGTACCACCTTGTGAAATAAAGTATTGGTACGGAATGTTGTTTGTTTCTGCTGTATCTAAAATGAATTCGCGCATTCCTCTATGTGTTACCATCGTGCGATCGTAAATACGAAGAAGGGCACCTTTTCCTAATTGACCGAACTGCGTTTTGTCACCAGATGCATCGTTTGCTGGACTTGCATCAAGCGCATAGAAAATGTCTGGTTGAATCATATTTGCAGCGGTTTGCGCTCCGCGAAGACCTACTTCTTCTTGTACAGTAGCACCAGAATATAATGTATTTGGTAATGTTTCGTCTTTTAATTCTTTTAACAATTCGATTGCAAGACCACATCCGTAACGGTTGTCCCAAGCTTTCGCCATAATTTTCTTCTCATTTGCCATCGGTGTGAATGGGCAAATCGGCACGATTTGTTGTCCTGGTTTTACACCAATTTCAATCGCATCTTCATAACTATCTGCACCTATATCAATTAACATATTTTTTATATCCATCGGTTTTGCACGTTGCGCGTCACTTAATAAATGAGGAGGAATAGAACCAACAACCCCAATAACAGGACCATTCTTCGTCATAACTTGTACACGCTGTGCTAATAAAACTTGGCTCCACCAGCCGCCTAACGTTTGAAAACGAAGCATTCCGTTTTTCGTAATTTGCGTAACCATGAAACCTACTTCATCCATATGACCTGCTACAAGAACACGCGGGCCAGTTTCGTCCCCTTTTTTCAGACCAAATACGCTACCTAAACCGTCTTGTACAATTTCATCCGCATATTTGCTTAATTCTTGTTTCATAAAACGGCGTACATCATGTTCAAAACCTGATGCACCTTGTAATTCTGTTAACGTACGAAATAATTGCAATGTCTCTTTATTCACGAAGTCCCCTTCTTTCAAACCTTAGTAGAATACCTCTTTTATTGTAACGAAATTTTCGAAATGTTTCTAGTTTCTTCTTTTTTAGCTGTATTTGCTTTATAATTATTATTGGTACACTATTTTTATTTTATAGAATTGAGGTGAATATATGAGCTGGAAAGGTTTAGTAGCAGGTCTTGGCGTTGGGTTCGCAGCTGGTTATCTCGTTGCAAACAAAGTACAAGAACAATCCCATATTTCTTCAGAAAAAGCATTGAAAATGGTGAAACAAGCATTAAGTCATAAAGGTGAAATTACTGGCTCTTGGGTACATATGGTTCCAGAGACATTTGAAAAATATGATGTCGCATATGAAGTTTATCGCGGCGGTCTTACAACAATGTTAGATGATATACAAGAACGATTTGAATTTTTAGTTGATGCTAAAACAGGTACTGTTTTAGAGGTTATAGCAGCATAAAACGGAGGGTTCCCATTAGGTGAACCTCTTATTTTTTTGAAATTGCGGGTATTGATTAAAATTATATCAGCGATTTTTTAAATATATCGACTTACCGGCAAAATTCTATAATAAAAAAGAAGCTGCTCCAATAAATATAATGGAACAACCTCCTATTTTTATGCTTCTATACTCGTTTTCCGTTCTATTTTTTCTACGATATGCCCTTCCTCATTCCACTTCACAGCACGATAATATGCATCATGATAAAACGTAAACCACGCCTCTTTGTCAGCACCATACTTCATCCACTTTTGTTTATTTTCAATCGAGGTCATCGGATAATCATCGTATGCCATTACCCATAATACATTTTGATGCGCGTGCGTCGGCAAGAGATCTGCTAAATGTAGCATCGTTTCCCCTTGACTCTCCAAAATGATGACTGCATGTCCATCACTATGCCCACCCGTATGTGCCATCTTGATTTCATCTGTAATTTCTATTTCTTGCTGAAACGTAACAACTTGATCTACAATCGGTTCCCAATTTTCCTTCCAATATGTATTACGGGATCTAATATTTGGGTTCCTCATTTCATTCCACTCTGTTTCACTTACGTAAACTTTTGCATTTGGAAACGCTGGTACAAGGTGATCCCCATCCCATTTTGTTAGGCCAGATGCATGATCAAAATGAAGGTGTGTCATTAAAACATATTGAATATCTTCAGGCTTTAATCCCTGTTTTTCTAACGATTCATAAACCGATGATTCTTCTGTTACACCTTGATTTCGTTTCATCTTCTCATCCAACTTACCGTTTCCTATTCCTGAATCAATGAGCATATTTCCATCTTTCGTTTGTAAAAGTAACGGATCTGTTCGTAAGTAAATATGATTTGTGTCATTATGTTTATATTTACGTGACCAAAGTACTTTCGGCACAACACCAAACATTGCCCCTCCATCTAAATGTGTATTTCCGCCTTTTAACCACGTTACTTTTATATCTCCAATTTGTAACTGTTCCATTACACATCCCCCTTTCAATTAATCTTAACATAAAATTCTGATTATTTTAGATATAAAAAAACCTATGCATTACTGCATAGGCTCTGTACGATATTTTGCTTCAACTCGGTAAATACGATGACCTTTACTAGAGAATTTCTCTTCGTATTCAGTCATGATGTTACCTTCAAAGTCGCTGTTATGAAGATCTAAGCTTAAGTAAGTTAGTAACATACCATACTCAGCCATACTCATAAGAGAATATTCAAATAAACCTTGGTTATCTGTTTTGAAATGAATTTCTCCGCCTTCTACTAACACTTCTTCATAATTGCGTAAAAACGTTTTATACGTTAAACGACGCTTCGTATGACGCTTCTTTGGCCATGGATCTGAGAAGTTTAAATAAACGCGATCAATCTCACCTTTTGCAAAGAAAACTGTTAAATCTTCAGCATCTTTATTAATTAACTTTAAGTTCGGCACTTCTTCTTCAATTAATTTATCAAGTGCATCTACAACAACACTTGTGAATTTTTCAATTCCAATATAATTAATATGTGGATTCGCTTTTGCCATATCATACATAAAGCGGCCACGACCTGTACCTACTTCAATATGAATTGGTTGTTCATTTCCAAATACTTCTTTCCAGTTACCAGCGCGCTCCTCTGGGTTTCCGATTACGATATGTGAATACTCGTTAATTCGATCCATTGCATATGGTTTATGTCTTAAACGCATAGATGTCTCCCTCTCTTTACAAAACTATTTTAAAGGAATAATTCCTTCTTTCTTTTTTTAATCAATCTACCAAACAAAAAACCAAGTACGTACGAGCACTCGGTCCGTTTCTTTCAAGTATAAGATGTACCATTTTGATAAAAACTACATACAGCATTAAACATTCCATGACGAAACAGCTTTTTCTCTTACATTTGAAGAGAAAAACAATCGAAAGGATGATCCGTTCATGCCAATTAATCAACAACATCAATTAGAAGTGCTGAAAGATATTTTAGTCAACCACCAAAGTGATTGCTGCGGGACAGTTTCAGAATGCGAGCAATTAGAGCGCCTCATTCAATCGTTACTCGCAAACGATAATATAAGTAGTGACGCTAAAACAATGCTAAACGATGTATATTCTTATAGTCAATCGGGTAAATCTTCCTCTAATTTGGACAACCATATTTCCAATAATCAAGAACAACTTACTCAGTGGATTGCTGGAATGGACAATTTTTCTTAAGTATTATTCTGAAGCAAGTAGTTGCTGTAAATATTGATGCCAATATTCAGCTTCTGCTTGCTGTTTTTTTGTTGTATGCCATTGAATAGACAAAATCGTTTGTGCTATCACATACCATCTCATGCGCCTAAGCAGCGATTCATCCATTTCAATATCATAAAAACCGAGCCACTCACTCCACTCCTGGCGCGGAATGTACCAATATAATAACATACCAAGGTCTAGAGCTGGGTCAGCAATTACAGCTCCATCCCAATCAATTAAAAACAACTCATCTTCATCCGACAATATCCAGTTGTTATGGTTTACATCACAATGGCATACAACGAATTCATTGTATTCAATAGCTTTTAATGAATCCATTAAATATTGAAGGCCTTGCTGAATTGTTTCATCATCCCTTATATCTCCTCTTAAAACGAGTTGCAGTTGTTGTAATAACTCTTGTGCGTGAAGCGGTTGCTTCCCAAGTCTTTGAATCATCTGTACAAGCGCTTTAGAGGAGTGAATTTTCTTCAAAAGTTTCGCAACACGTTCTAGTTTCATATCCTCTGGCTCTAACTTCTGTCCCGGAAGCCATTTTTGAGCAGAAATTACATCACCGTTCGTTACCCTTCTTGTCCAAAGTAATTTTGGAACAATTCCTTCTGCTGACAATACCGCTAAAAAGGGCGATGTATTCCGCTTTAAAAATAACTTCTGTTGTCCGTTTTGCGCAATATATGCATCGCCCGTTACTCCACCAGCCGGTACAAGACTCCACTCTTTTCCTAATAATTGTTCCAACCATTCCATATTCATTACCCGTTAACAAATCCTTATCTTTTATAGTTATGAAAAGAAAAACCGCAACATTTCTACACATGTTGTGGATTCATATATTTTACTGTAAATGAAAAGAAAAATTAGCCTCAGCCAAAAATTCTCTATTTTATTTTACAAAACCTGTCATAGAATGACAACTTATCAAAATCGTCACCTTTGTCAATTCTACATTTATTACATTCTCATCGTCAAGTAGCGATTTGTCACATTATCGTCAATATATACGTGCTAATTGGAGCGAGCCTAAGTTCCTTTCCTCTAAATGAAGAAATTGGCTCTATTTCCGCTTGCTTTTCGTCTACTATCACATGCCACGTTTCTTCTTTCGGAAGTTGCACAGTTTTAGCTTCTAAACCGCTATTAAATAAAACGACAATCTCTTTCCACGGCCCAAACGATTCTGCATGCTCTAGGTGATACGCAAGTACTTCTGTAGATGTTTGTAAAAAAGTCATATGTTTTTTTATAAGGTCTGCGTTTTGTAATCGGAATGCCCCATGCTCTTTACGAATCGCAATTAAACCTTTTATATAGTTAACGGTCTCTATTTCTTTCTCTTTTTGATCCCAATCTAATTGATTGATCTCATCATTTGCATTATAGCTATTTTCATTTCCTTTCTTCGTACGATAAAACTCTTGTCCTGCATGTAAGAAAGGAATACCTTGTGAAAGAATAACCATTGCGCTCGCTAGCAGGTGACGTTTTTTCAAAATCGCTTCTGATTCTTCATTACTGCGCACTAGTTTATCCCACATCGTCATATTATCATGACATTCTACATAGTTAATGCTTTGCGCCGGCTCTAGAAACAGCCCTGTTTCTTTCATACTTAAAAGACTTCCTGCTGCAATATACTGCAAATGATTACAGTCTACATGCCCACCAAATGCAAAACCACGCTTATTTATATGAAATGTACTCCCTTTTATCCCATCACGAAATTGATCATTAAACTGCGCCATATGTGGCATTTTCTTCGCATTATTTAACGTTGCTTTTTCCTCACGAGGAAGCGGTGTTTGTAAATCCCATCCTTCTCCTAATAACAAAGCATCTCGTTTTATGTTTCGCACTTCTTTTTCTATCATATTCATTGTATCAACATCTAAAATTCCCATTAAGTCGAATCGGAATCCATCGACATTGTATTCAGTAAGCCAATATAAAATAGACTCTACAATGAATTTCCTCATCATTTTCCGTTCAGATGCTATATCATTTCCGACTCCCGTCCCATTAGAAGGCATACCATCTTCACCATGACGAAAATAGTATCCTGGAACAAGCTTTTCAAATGATGATAGCTCTCTTTCATAAACATGATTATATACAACATCTATAATTACCCTAATGCCATGCTCATGAAATGTCTCGATTAACTGTTTACACTCTACTATCCTGTTATACGGATCAGAGGGATTTGTAGCATAAAATCCTGTTGGTGCATTGTAATATAATGGATTATACCCCCAATTATAGGCAGACGAAGGATTCGCCTCATCTACACCACCGAAACAATATAACGGTAATAGTTCAACATGTGTAACACCTAAATCTTTTATATGAGACAACCCTGTTAAAGTCCCATTCCGTCCTGTTGTTCCCTCTTCCATCAATCCTTTATATGTTCCCTTTTGAATCACTCCACTATTTTGATGTATAGTCGCATCACGAATATGCAGTTCATACAATATGGCATCTGTCATTGATTGTAATGGTGGTAATCCTTCTCTTCTTGTTACATTCGTTTTTTCTAAATCGATAACAACACCGTGTTTTCCGTTTACCGTCACCGACTTTGCATAAGGATCTACAGCTTCGTTCCATATTAAATTAATACAAACAAGAAATGTATAGCGTGCTCCGTCTAAATCACCTTGTAATGTTTGAATCCAAACTCCGTTTTCTCCCCTGTACATTTCATGATCGGCATATTCTTTATCGCTCTTATAAATTCTTATTTTCGCAAGCCTTGCAGTTGGGGCCCATACTTTAAATGTCGTTTCTTCTTTTTGATACACAGCACCTAAATCTGTACCTTCGTAATAATACTTTTCATCGAAAATTGTTGTTCGAATAACAGCACCTATTTGTAAATCCGTTTCTTCATTCCGTTCATCTCGTACTGTATAATACTTTCCCACATCTAGCGGCTCTTCTATAAAGCACTCATACTTCGTTGCATCTGGAAGCGCAATCGTATGAGCAATCGGTAAATCTTTCACATTACTTCCTTCTTGCAAACGAAATGTCCGACTTGTTCCATACGCATGTGGGAGCAAAATTGTAATTTTATTCATTTCATCTAAATAGGCATCAAATGGACGTTTTACTTTCAACATAAAAAAATCACCATCATTCTCAAAATTAAAATAAAGTGAAACTTTAATGAGCGAGATAAAATGAGCTGCAAATGATAAGGCTTTTCTTATCAACAAGACTCTATACAGTAACTCCATTCTTCTCTATAGTATATTCACCTGCATAAAAAACGTTTTCACCATTCTATTTTTGTAATTTTATTTCAGCAATCGATTTATACTTCGGGGTTTCTTTCACGTGGGATTCGTATAAAGTAATTGTATCTGCTTGAAATGATATTTCAGGTACTTCTTTTATACTTTCTAAATGAAACTTTTCTTCTCCTATCCATTTACGAGCAACAGTAATATGTGGATGATACGGGCGTGTTTCTAGAGAAAATCCATTTTCTTCACAAATGACATGTACTTGCTTTTGCAACTGAAACAAATCGTGATTCTCACTTACCTTCGCCCAAAAAATACGGGGCTGATCTTCTCTACCAAACGTTGAAAAACCTTGTAACGTGAACGATAGTTCTTTTGTTTTTGTAAGTGTTTGTAATCCATTCTTTATCCCTTTTAACTGTTCTTCTGTCGCACCTCCTAAAAAGGAAAGGGTAATATGATAATCTTCCTTATGTACCCACGAGCGAAATGGTAATTCCTCATTCGTATCCTCTTTATAGTTAGACAGCACTTCTTTTATATGATTTGGTAACGTAATTGCGACAAAATAATGCCTATCCATGTACACCGTCTCCTTCTTTCTATTGTTTCTTTTCTTTCTTATCTCATTCAATTAAAAAGAAGCCGCCCTCTAAAGTAGAGAGCGGTCATTATTCATATATCGGCGATTAAAGTTTCACTTTACTTCGCTAGTTCATGAATTGCTTGCGCATAAATTGCTGTTGCTTTTAATAAGTCTTCAATTTCAATGTACTCATCTTTTTGATGCGCAAGTTCTTCTTTTCCAGGGAATAGCGGTCCAAATGCCACACCAGCTTTTAATGAGCGAGCATAAGTACCTCCGCCGATTGCTAACAATTCAGCTTTTTCACCTGTTTGTTCCTCATATACACGTTGCAACGTACGAATTAACTCGTGATCTTTATCAACGTGATGCGGACGAGAGTTAGAATAGTCTGCTACTGCAAATCCATACGTACCTACATATTCTTTTAACTTTGCAATCATTTCTTCAAAGTTAGTCGTAACTGGGTAACGTACGTTTAATCCTAAATTACCACCATTCTCTTTCTTATAAGAAAGGCGACCAACATTCACTGTTAATGGACCGCTAATTTCATCTTTATAAGCAATAGTAGCTTTTTCACCAAAAATATCACCAGTAAATGTTTCTGTTGCAAATGTCGCAAATGCAGTTGCTTTTCCATCAAGTGAAACTGTAGTTAAGAAGTTTGCTAATAATAAACCTGCATTTTCTCCTTTTTCAGGAGTAGATCCGTGCGCTGAAATTCCTTCTATTTGCAACGTTACTGTATTGCCTTCTATAGTCGATTTCCCTATTTTTTTAGCAGTTTGTAAATACTCTTCATATGCTACTGTAAGTGCATTTACATCTTCTCCTGTAATAACCGCTTCTGCAAAATCAGGAACCATATTTAAACGACGCCCTGAATCAAATGAAACAAGTTCATATGTACCTTTTTTCTCTTCACTACCATTTTGCACAACTTGTATATCAGAAATTCCTTTTTCTGCATTAATAATTGGAAAGTCTGCATCTGGTGCAAAACCGATTGTTGGCATTTCTTCGTTTTTAAAGTAGTGATCTACACATTTCCAATTGCTTTCCTCATCTGTTCCTATAATCATACGAACACGTTTTGAAAGAGGTAAGCCTAATTCTTTCACAATTTTCATCGCATAATATGCTGCCATCGTTGGGCCTTTATCGTCAATTGCACCACGTGCAAAAATCTTTCCGTCGCGAATATCCGCACTATACGCAGGAGTCGTCCAGCCATCTCCTTCTGGTACAACATCAACGTGACAAAGAATACCTACTAACTCTTCTCCTTGTCCCATTTCAAGATGACCTGCATATCCTTCTAAATTTTTAGAAGCAAAACCTTCAGCTTCTCCTTTATGTAACATGAAAGATAGCGCTTTTTCTACACCTTCACCGAATGGTGTGCCTTCTTTCGCCGATTCTTCTTCCCATACACTTTTAATTTGTAAAAATTGTTGTGTATCACGAATTAAATCATCTTTTCGTTTTGCAACTTCTTCAGTCCAATTAATCGCTGACATCACGCATCCATCCTTCACTATATTATCTCTTTCATCATAGCAAACCGAAATCCCTTATGCCATACACGAAAACTAAATACCGAACAATTGTAATATTTCAGACATTTCTTATTAGTTTTTCTTTTATTTTTTCAAAAAAATTTGCAGGAATTTGGCGTTTTACGTAGAATTTTATGTGTTAGTTGACTGACCATATATACAATGTCAACTACCAATATTTTTCTATATAAATATTTGTTAAACTTTTGTAAAATTTAAGTAGATTAAAGCATGAATTTTATCATGTAGAGTACAATGGTAGTAACGACCTTCTTTCCTGAATGGGGTCAAAAAAACTAGTAGAGGAGTGGTTTTCTCTTGAAACCTACAACTACTCGTATGCTAACACGCATTAAATCAATTTATATGTACATCAATGAAAACGGAACGGTAACGACGAAAGACCTTGTAGATGAGTTCGGGATCACACCGCGAACGATACAACGTGATCTAAATGTGTTGCAGTTTAATGAACTCGTGTATAGCCCTTGCCGCGGTAAGTGGACAACAACAGGAAAGAAAGTGAGAATGACCTCATAACGAAAAATAATTGTATGTAAATAAATACATACCCCTTTCTAACTATTAGAAAGGGGTTTTTTCTGCACCTATAAAGGTACTACTTTTCAGTATCTACTTGGTATGTTCTTAACATTTCTACTTCTTCATCTGTTAGCTCTCGGTATTGTCCAAGTTCTAGTTCTTCATCTAATACTAACGGACCCATCTCTGTTCTCTTTAGGTAGACTACTTTTTTCCCTACCGCTTCAAACATACGCTTCACTTGATGGAATTTTCCTTCCGTAATCACAAGCTCAATTTCAGAAATATCATCGCTTTTCAATATTGTAAGCGCACCTGGCTTTGTTTCATAGCCATCGTCTAAAATAACACCTTTAGCAAACTCTTTTACATCCTCTTCTGTTACTACTCCTGCAACGTGTGCATAATATTTTTTCGGCACATGCTTTTTCGGAGATAATAATTGATGTGATAACTTGCCATCATTTGTTATCAATAAGAAACCTTCCGTATCGATATCAAGTCGTCCAACTGGGAACGGATCAAAGATTGCATCTTCTAATTCTAATAAATCTATTACTGTTTCATGATTATCATCTTCCGTCGCTGAAATAACACCTTGTGGCTTATGCATCATTAAGTAAACAAACTCTTTGTATTCCACAACTTCACCGTGAATCATAACTTCTTGCTCTTCTACATTTACATGAACTTTCGCATCTTTTACTGGCGTTCCATCAATTTTCACAACGCCATCTTTCAATAATTTCTTTACTTCTTTTCTACTCCCATATCCCATATTCGCTAATAATTTATCTAATCTCACGTTTTTCACCTTCTTTATTTATCATAGAAAAGGGGACGTAATTACGCCCCTCTTGATTTCAACTTTATTTTAAATCTACTACCAAGTTTACGTTGAATTTTATCTAATGCTTCTCCGCCAAATACTCTTTCAAGTACTCCTGTGCGAATTGCTAACAATCCGTAAACAAGACCGCCAATACCTGCACAAATCGCAACTGTTATAAGAGCACCAATACGGCCATCAGGCGAAATCATGAAGGATAGAAGCCATTGTGATAGTTTTACAGCAACGACCATTATAAGTGTCAGTACTGCAATTTGGAATGTTCTTTTATATACAACACCGAATGAATAGTGTGCGTATTTTTTAATTTGTCGATTTGTATACCAAACAGAAGCTAAGAAACCAACTGCGGTCGCTAGAATTGCTCCTACTGTACCGAAATAACGAATAAAGATTACGTTACATACAAATTTCAAAATAACACCCATAATAAGCGCGACAATCGCATGCTTTTGCTGATTAATCCCTTGAAGAATTGCCGCTGTTACTGTAAATAAAGCAAATAACAATGCAACTGGTGCATACCACATTAATACTTGTCCACCTAATGGATCTGAGTCATAGAAAGCAGTGTAAATTGGATATGCAAGTGTTGAAATACCGATAACTGCTGGCAATGTTAAAAACATATTTGCTTGGAATGTTTGTGTAATTTGTAATTTCAAATAGCGGTATTGTTTTTCAGTAAATGATTTTGTAATTGCTGGTACAAGCGTTAAACTAAACGCTGTTGCAAGTGATACAGGAATCATAATTAACTTATGCGTCCACATTGTGAAAATACCAAGCGCTCGCTCTGCGATATCACCTTGACCAATCGCCTGCATAATTGAGTTAAATGTCAATGTATCAATTTGTTGATATAAAGGAATTGTTAACCCAATTACAACGTAAGGAATCGCATATGCGAATAACTCTTTAAACAACTGAACGGTACTTACTGTTGATTCTGGTACAGTTTGTTCAATTAAATATTGATCCAAATATTTTTTACGTTTTAACCAGTACCAAATTAACACACCGAGTGCTCCAACCGCTGAAACGAACGCAGCAAACGTCGCTACTCCAACTGCTGTTGCAACTGTACCGCCAAGTACTTTAATAACGATAAAACTACCAGCTAATAAAAAGACGATACGAATAATTTGTTCAATAATTTGTGAAACGGTAGTTGGTCCCATAGACTGGTGACCTTGGAAATAACCACGAATTAAACTCGCTGCTGGTACAACAATAAGTGCGAAACTTACAAGACGAATGATCGTCGTAACTTCTCCTACATTATTGTGTATACTTTGTTTACCAAGCATCGCTTCTGCAAACAGTGGCGCCGTCATGTACAGTACTAGGAACGAAAGAACTCCTGTTACTATCATCATAACCATTCCCGAGCGGAACATTCTCCGGCTCGTTTTATAATCGCCAAGCGCATTATATTTGGAAACAAATTTTGAAACAGCAAGCGGCACACCTGCCGTTGCGATACTTAAAAAGATCGTATATGGAATGTATCCATATGTATAGAGCGTTCCGCCTTCTGTGCCTACTAATGCATGAAACGGAAAGACGTAAATCATGCCTAAGAACTTTACTAAAAATGTCCCTAGCGTAACAATAAGCGTTCCGCGCAGAAATTTCGAATCGGACATACAAAAATCCTCCTACATCTACATAAAGTGAAACTATAATTAGTTGGAGACTTCTCTCCTACTCCTTATTAGTTGAACCATTCGAGCATTTACAGGCTAACAGACTCCCTATTTACTTCTCCTAAATCTTGAGGTTTTAGTCTTATCGCCTACAAATAGCAGGATAGTGCTGAACTCTAACTTTTGTATTGTACCACAATTCTCTCATTAAGCAGTACTTCACTCTATTTTTCTTTTAAGGGAAAACATGCTATTCTTTTAGGCAGGAAATGTAGAAAATGAGGTCGATATATTATGCATTATGATGTTATTGTCATCGGCGGCGGTCCTTCTGGGCTAATGGCTGCAATTGGTGCTGCAGAAGAAGGCGCAAATGTCTTACTTCTTGATAAAGGAAATAAACTTGGGCGTAAACTTGCGATTTCTGGCGGCGGACGCTGCAACGTAACAAACCGTCTACCACTTGATGAAATTGTTAAACATATACCAGGAAACGGTCGCTTCTTATACAGCGCTTTTTCTATTTTTAATAATGAAGATATTATTACATTCTTCGAAAATCTCGGTGTTAAATTGAAAGAAGAAGACCACGGTCGCATGTTCCCTGTGTCAAACAAAGCACAATCTGTTGTAGACGCACTTTTAACACGATTAAAAGACTTAGGTGTAAAAATCCGTACAAATACGCCTGTTGAAACGATTGAATATGAAAATGGTCAAACGAAGGCAGTTGTACTGCAAACAGGCGAAGTGTTAGAAACAAATCACGTCGTTATCGCTGTTGGCGGAAAATCCGTTCCTCAAACTGGTTCCACTGGAGACGGATACGCTTGGGCTGAAAAAGCAGGTCATACAATTACAGAATTATTCCCAACAGAAGTACCTATCCTGTCAAACGAGCCGTTTATACGTGATCGCTCATTACAAGGTCTTGCTTTACGTGATATAAACTTAAGCGTATTAAACCCGAAAGGAAAAGCTATCATTTCTCACAAAATGGACATGCTCTTCACTCATTTTGGCCTATCTGGTCCTGCTGCTCTTCGCTGTAGTCAATTCGTCGTGAAAGCACTGAAAAAGTTTAAAACGAACACAATACAAATGAGTATTGATGCATTGCCAGAGGAAAATAGTGAGCAATTATTTCAGCGCATGCTGAAACAAATGAAAGAAGATCCGAAAAAAGGAATTAAAAACGTTTTAAAAGGTTATGTCCCTGAACGTTACTTCCTATTCTTATTAGAAAAAAATGAAATTGACGGTAGTGAACAAGCTGGACAAGTTTCTCACGAAAAGATTCGTGCACTTGTGAAAGACTTTAAAGAGTTTACTGTAAATGTAAATGGTACGCAGTCAATTGAAAAAGCATTCGTTACTGGCGGAGGTGTATCCGTGAAAGAAATTAATCCGAAAGAAATGTCTTCTAAATTCACGAACGGCTTATATTTCTGCGGAGAAGTTCTTGATATCCATGGTTATACTGGTGGCTATAATATTACATCAGCCCTTGTTACTGGTAGAATTGCTGGAACGACAGCTGGAGAAAACGCGAAAATGCAATATTAAAAAAAGAAACAGGGATTCCTGTTTCTTTTTTTAATATTGCCATGAAATCATTATCGGCGATTTTCCAAATTTATCAGCGATTCTACAACTTATATCGGCGATTTCTCAAATATATCGACTTACCGACAAGAAGCGACAAACATCTGCTCCATGTAACTTTCCATTGCTTTTTTGTTGCTTTATATACCTTAGTACCTTTATATTTTATATTGTTGAATATTTAAAAAAGGGTAAGGGGAAAACAAATGAGAAAAAAAGTCATGATGTCTTTAATGTTAATGACGTTTCTTTCTGCGGTAGAAGGAACGATTGTTAGTACAGCAATCCCTCGTATAACGAGTGATTTGTCAGGCGTCGAACTTGTTAGTTGGGTATATGCAATTTATATGCTTGCAACAGCTGTTTCGACTCCAATATACGGAAAGCTCGCTGATTTATTCGGTCGTAAAAAGGTTTTACTGATCGGGGCTACAATCTTTTTAGTCGGTTCTGCACTTTGCGGAGTCGTTACATCGATGGAACAATTAATTTTCTTCCGCGCGCTTCAAGGTATCGGTGCTGGTGCTGTTATGCCAATCACAATGACGATTATTGGAGACTTATATAGCGAAGCGAAAGACCGCGCGAAAGCACAAGGTTGGATGAGTGCCGTTTGGGGTGTATCCGGTGTTATCGGACCGTTAGTAGGTGGATTTTTAGTTGATTCCCTTTCTTGGCGTTATATCTTCTTCTTAAACGTTCCATTCGGAATTATCGCTTGCTTAATGATTGTAATTTACTACAAAGAATCTATTAAACCTGCTAAACATCATATCGATTATCTTGGTGCAACAGTTTTTTCATTAAGTACAATCGCTCTACTATATGCATTATTAACAGGTAGCAGTAAGCAAAACTGGGGAGACATAACAATTATCGGCCTATTAATCTTCGCCGTCGTTTCATTTATTATTTTCTTATTCATCGAGAAAAAATCTCCGGAACCATTAATTCCGCTAGCACTTTTCTCTAACCGTACATTATCTACGATAAATATATTAACTCTTATTGCTGGCGCAATGATTATTAGTATTACAATGTACCTTCCAATTTGGAGTCAAGGTGTATTAGGGAAAAATGCAACAGAAGCTGGACTTATTTTAATGCCAATCCCTGTTATGTGGACATTTGGCGCTATTTTCTCTGGTAACTTAGTAGGCAAATTAAAAACGAAACAAATCATTTTACTTGGAGCTAGCATTTTATCAGTCGCTACGTTCTTATTATTTACACTATCAACCAATTCACCATCGTTCCTCATTTATATAGCAGTCGGATTATTCGGCTTAGGAATGGGGCTTGTGACACCGATTTACATGGTAACAATTCAAGCAGCCGTACCAGCTCATACACGCGGAACAGCTGTTGGTTTAAATACATTTATTAATACATTTAGTCAAACGTTAGGTGCTGCAATATTCGGTACAATCTTTAATACGATGATTCACGCACGTGGTATTAAAAATCTTGATCTTGTATCTGGCGGACACGGCGGTACTACAGCAAACGTAGTAACCGAATCACAATCCGCATTAGCATCAAGCGTACACGTCATTTATATGAGCACTTTCGTATTAGCAGTATTTACATTAATTATTGCTTGGCTTTTATTAAAGCCAGCTACACAAACAAGTGAGCAACAATAAAAAGGATGACCATTTTGGTCATCCTTTTTATTCTTCATTCTCCACAATATGTTTCAGCATGGATAATTTATTATCCCAAAAACGTTCATAATACGAGAGCCACTGTTGTAATTCTTCTAATGGTTCTGGATGCAAACGATATATCTTCTCTCTTCCGCTTTTTCTTCCACTTACTAAATTCGCTTCCGAAAGAATATGAAGGTGCTTTACAACCGCAGTACGACTCATCGGAAAATGATCCGTTATTTTGGAAATCGGTAACTCTTTGTCACTTAATAACCGTATTACTTCTCGGCGGGTTGGATCAGCAATTGCTTGAAATACATCATATTTCGCTGCTGACGAGGACACTTAGCCTTCGACAACCTTTTTCAGTTTTTCATTTACAATCGCTACCCAACCACCGCTCATTCTATCGCGAATAATAGAGCTCTTCGCATTCGCTTTCGGAAGAATTTCATCAGGATGTTTCCAGCCGCCGTGAATTAACGTAAATTCTGTTTTGTTATCTCCTAAGTCTTTCAAATTAAATGAAACAACCCAGCCATCTGTATCCCATGAGAAAGATAAATAGTTTGGCTCATCAATTTCTAACACTTTACATGGTGATGGCCCAAATGGCGATTGCACATGAAATTCATGTCCTACTTCTAATACAAAATCATTTGGCATAAACCATGACGCAATTCCTTCTGCAGTTGATACTACACTCCATACCTTTTGAATAGACGCGTTAAAAACGATTGTTTGTTTAATATCATTTAATGTATTTTGTTGTTCCATGTTCATTCTCCTTTACTCGGCGTTATAACATAACACCTTTTGGTTTCACCTCGATAATATAACACCTTTTGGTTTCATGTCAACGCTAATTCTTTTACTGTTGAGAAATTCTCAACATTTTTTCAACAGGACAAACACCCTCTTAGCATTTCCTCATAATATACTTACAAAGGCAATACAAAATAAAAACTTCTCTCAACATGAAACTCCATCATCCATATTGAAAGAAGCGCCTTACTTATATCATGCGTACTTCGTCTCTCCTCCTTCCCTCAGGGACAATACGCGAGATATGACAAATCAGAAGGAATATGCCCACCATTTGAGTAGGTAGTTATTTCTCTTCTCCTCAACATTTCCTTAGGAGCGAAATGACTACCGACTCACTTTTTTCAAACAAAATAAAAAGGGGTTGAACGCTATGTTCTATTGCATTAACTGCTCTGATATTCACCATGAAAAACATCCGAATGATAAAGTATTTAAAAACGGTTTTTATATTGATCCATTTTTAGGTGATCGTTATCACCTTGGTATGTGTAAAGATGCCCAAAATCATGAAACAGGGGAGCCTCTTTTAACGACAAAGAAATTAGGCACACCCCATTCTATTATGAACGTATTACCGACACATGTTGTCCCAACATAAAACATAAAAAAGAGCTGGGTGAGCCAGCTCTTTTTTATGTTTTATAAACGATCATTGCTGAAAAACAATAAATTTGGTTTTCATCGTCGTTAATGGAAACACCAACTTGATATTTAATATCTACAAAGTTGCTATCATCAATCTTTTTCAAAAAAACATTTACAGCATCTTCTAAGTCTTTTTCGTGACTTTCATCAAACACTTTCACACGAATCATGTTAACACCGTCCTAGATCGCAGCCCTCCGCCGCTTGATTATTGCCACGGTGCGTATCTATGATGCGATAAAACTTTCCATTCTCATATATATATCCGTCTTCTAACACATATTCTTTATCTTCAGTATAGACATAAAACTTACCTATCATAAATTTACTCGTATATAATTCCAAATAATTTGGTCTAAATTTAGCTACAACTTTATTTGTAATATCAATTTTTATTGTGCGCCCCACCTTCTCTCCCTCCTTTGCAAAGAACGGATTTAGGTATATTGTATTAGCGCTTTTACATTTTATGCTTAAAAATAAGTGGATATGCCTTCTTTCTTCACCTGTACTATTTTTCTAAAAAAATCACTATAAATAAGGTCCCCCAAAAAAACATAAAAAAGCACTTCATCTTATTGACTCGAATATAAATATTATGTTATTATATAAAATTTGACATTTTTACATACGTATGCTATCATTAAAAGTGGTTACCACATATGGAGGTGGATGATTTGTTTCAAATTGGTGATAAAATCGTTTATCCAATGCACGGTGCAGGAATCATTGAAGCAATTGAAGAGAAAGAAATATTAGGTACTTCACGTCAATATTGTGTGATACGCATCATTAGTAAAGATATGCAAGTAATGCTTCCGATGAATCAATTAAAAAAATCGGGTATTCGTTATATCGTTGATCGAGGTACGTTAGATGATATACTTCTTGAATTTCAAAACGGGGAGTCAGACCCATCACTCTCATGGAAACAAAGATATACAATGAATATGGAAAAAATGAAAAACGGCAATTTACAAGATAGCGCAGAAGTTGTTCGGGATTTACTTCGCCGTAATAAAGAGAGAGCATTAAATGCGAGCGAAAAACAAATGCTAGATAATGCACGAAAAATGATGATCAGCGAAGTCGCGCTCGTACAAAATGTTACTGAACATCAAGCAACAGAATTTCTTCAAGATACAATTAATCACTAAATTTAAAATAGCTGGCCGCTATTTTTTTTGTAAAAAAAGGACGAAGAGTTTTATCTCTTCGTCCTTTTATATTACCCACGCCCAGCTTGAAACGATGGATATAACGTCATTCCACCATCTGCAAATAGCGTAATTCCCGTTACATAACTCGCCTCTGAAGAAGCGAGCCAAGTTGCTACTGCTGCAATTTCTTCTGGTTTTCCAATGTAGCCCATCGGTATCATACTTTCTACGTCAGCACGTTTTTTAGGATCAGCAAATTTTTCTGCATTGATCGGCGTATTAATTGCACCTGGTCCTATATTATTTACTCGAATACCTTTTGGCGCATATTCTAGCGCTAACGTTTCTGTCATCAGTTTAATGCCACCCTTACTCGCTGCATAGTGCACAAATAGTGGCCACGGAATTTTCTCATGAACACTAGACATATTAATGACAGACCCTTTAATGTCATGTTCTACAAAATATTTAATCGCTTCTCTACTTCCTAAGAAAGCACCTGTTAAATTTGTATTGATTACTTTATTCCAATCTTCAAGTGGCATTTCATGCGATGGTACTGCATTTTCTATCCCTGCATTATTAATCATAACGTCGAGCGTACCAAATTCTTTCACAGCAGATTGAATGAGATTCACAACATCTGATTCGACGGTTACATCACCTTTTACAGCAATCGCTTCTCCGCCTACCTTTTTAATTTCTTCTAACACATCATTTGCTTCTGATTCTCGTGAGCGATAATTAATAACCACTTTCGCTTTTTCCTTAGCAAACCTTACTCCCATCGCCCTACCAAGACCAGTTGCTGATCCTGTAATAACGACCACTTTTCCTTCTAAATCACTATACATTTCAATACCTCCTTTAACTTTTTGCTATACCTAACATAATTCCAGCTGCAATAATAAAAACGATACCGACAACGATACCCGTTAATTGGCGTTTCGTTTTCTTTTCACCTAATATAAGGATCCCACCAAGCGTGGAAATAATAATCCCCATTTGCGATAGCGAGAAACTTGTTGCGACTCCAACACGCGGCTGCGAAATGAATAAAAACATATTTCCAGCTGCCCAAATTAATCCTGGAATAATATTTCGGATTGCATATTTATTGAATGGATGATGTTTAAAGGTAAGCAAAATCCCTCCTAATACCATACCAACTGCTTGTGGTAATAAAGCTGACCAACCATCTACGTTAAATAGTCTAATCACTACTACGTAAACTAAATAACCGACTGTTGAAATTAATAAAATTATGATACCTCTTTTAAAATTTGCTGCTTGCTCTGCATTCTTTTCTTCTTCACTTTGAAGTGATGTTAAAATAACACCGACAATAATACAAACGAGCGCTAAAATCCCAAGGACGACCGATATTGTCGTGGACCATTCATGAAATACGATAACGCCAAATAAAGTCGTCGCAACTAATTGAAGTCCTGTTGAAATTGGCATCGTCCTCGAAACGCCCATTAAATCAATACTTTTCAATTGATTCGCCTGACCAAGCGCCCAAAATAAACCTGACACAACTCCAACCCCAATCACAGTAGGTGTTAATACTGGCTTCATAAAAATATAAACAACAATTGAGAAAATAAGTGCTCCAAACGTTGTTCCAAGCGTTTGACTATACGGTCCCCCGCCCAGTTTTACGTTAAATAACACAATACTCCCCCAAAATATAGCTGGTAAAATTGCTAAAAATATATCCATCGCCCATTACCTTTCTCTGTAAAATGTCATAAATTGAAACTTTAATCACCCCGCAAATAGCGGAATAAGTTACCGCTCTCAATCATTAGAATGAGCTTTCATTTTTTCTTTTTTGCGAGCACAAATCTTTTCTACAACATCATTAGAAACATTTTTTTCTCGCTCCACATTTTTTACCTTTATATGATCTAAATAATCCTCCAAAGTAAGTGTAACTTTGTCATTTGGCGGATTATGCGCCCCTTGAAATGTAAGAAATTGTAGTGTCACTTCAAATCTAGGAACAAATTCATCTTTCCTGCCGAGACGCTTTATATTTATAACTGCATCACATTCATATTGATCTTCTGTCACTTGTCTAATAACCGAATAGTACCTATTCAATAACGCACTCTCTAAAAGCTGTTCTCTTGATTCTTTCGCGAAAGAATCGCTTGGAGAAGAGAAAAAGATAGAACATATCGCTGTAATAATTACACATATTTTTTTCATAACGTCCTCCTTATCCTATAAGTTAGTGTTCTCAAAAACGCCATAAAAAAACGACTTCCCCTACTTAGGAAAGTCGTTTTAATGAATCCAATATTAACCACCACTCACTGGTGGTATAAGTGCAACCACATCACCATCTTGGACCCTGTCATCTTCATTTGCGTATTCTTCATTAATCGCAACCATAATTGGCTCTGAAACTGGTACATTATATTCTTTCGCAACAACATCTTTTAACTCTGCAACCGTAATATTTTCTTTCTCTATTTGTAATTCACTTGTTCCTGCCTCTTCTTGCAAGTGCGCAAATAACAATACTCGAATCATACTTATAGCTCCTTCCCAGGCTCTCCCGCCGGATATGGTGTTTTTTCTAATTGATCACCAATCCATGAGTCACCATCTTCCCAAAACTCCTTTTTCCAAATCGGAACAATTTGTTTTATGCGTTCCATAATATATTCATTTGCTTCATAAGCCGCTTTACGGTGTGGTGTTGAAACAGCAACAACAACCGCTATATCAGAAATTTGCAACGTACCGATGCGATGTGTAATCGCAACATATGTACCCGGCCATTTCTCTTTCACTTCCAGACCAATTTTCTCTAGCATCTTTTCTGCCATCGTCTTATAAGCAACATACTCTAAGTATAATGTACGACGCCCTTTCGTAAACTCTCTAACCGTTCCAATAAATGTTGTAACAGCACCGCATTCACGTCGAATCACTTTCTTCGTTACCTCTTCAATCGAGATTTCTGTATCAATTACTTCATAATATGTATTTGTCATTTCGCACTCCTAACCGTTTGTAAAAACCAGTCTATGTACAACTCTTCTTCTGTTATATGAAATACTTTATATTCTTCTCGTATATTTGCCGGGACATCATACCACGTAATAATCGCCACTATATTTTCTACTTTATGTACAAGTTCAACGTCTTCCGCAGAACGAAGTAACACTACTTTCGGGTAGTTCTCTTTTTTATAGCCCTCTATTAAAATTGTATCCACTTCAAAAAACTCATATAAGCGAATAATTTCTTGCAAGGACCATTTCTTTCTTAGTGAAGAAAGTGAAAGCAATCCAGCACCTTCTACACTACTTACGACAGCACCAGCTTTACGGTGTCTTTCGCTATCTTTTTGCGCTACTTCTGGAAAACCTCCGTGCCCGTGATGTTTAATTGTAGCAACTTTCATTTCACTTTCAGCTAACACATGCACAATTTTCTCTACAAGTGTCGTTTTTCCGCTATTTTGATATCCTACTATTTGTAAGATTGAAGGGGCTTTGCCCATGGCCAATCACATCCCTCAGAGTGCTCTAACAATAATACGGATACTTTCATCCCAGTCTCAAATCCTCTCGTTCCTCCAGGTAACACGATAAAAGCATTCGCATCTGCAAGTGAAGATACTGCACTCGATTTATCTAAACCAACCGGCATCGCTTGTAACGCCCCGTCCACAATTGTTACGTTCGCTCTTACGAAACGAGTAAATGGATTTGGCTTCGAAAAATCTTTTTGTAAAATAGCATCCGCTCTATATACGTGAGGTTCCTTCGCATACAAATATGTTTTTATAATTGGATGCACAAATAATTCAAAGCCTACATAACAAGCAGACGGATTTCCTGATAAACCGAAGAGTAACTTTCCATCAACTTCAGCTACTGTCGTTACACTTCCGGGCCTCATGGCTATTTTATTAAAGAGTACATTCGCCTGTAACCTTTCATAAATAGCTGGTAAGTAGTCATAATCTCCTACTGATACACCGCCTGTTGTAATTAAAATGTCGACCTCATCCATCGCTAATTGAACAGCTGTAAAACATGCATCTAACTCATCCGCGAGTTGACCATAATAACGAACTTTCCCGCCAGCTTTCATAATTTGAGCTGCGATCATATACGAGTTACTATTTCTAATTTTCCCCGGTTCTAAAGGCTCATGTACTTCTAATAATTCACTTCCTGTCGTTACAATACCGACAACAGGCTGTTTTACAACTTTCACAGTGCTATATCCAAACGTTGCTAGTAAGGCTGCAATCCCTGGGTTAATTGCAACACCTTTCTTAACGAGAACTTGATTTTTTTTTATGTCTTCTCCTTTAAACGACACATTGTCACCGTTATTAAAAGGGCGTTTTAACTTCATATATGTTTTCCCGTTCTTCTCAAACCCTTCTGTCAGCTCGAGCATTACGACTGCATTACATTCTTCTGGAATAGCTGCTCCTGTCATAATGCGAATCGCCTTAAAAGCTCCTACTTCTTCTAAAAAAACAGAACCCGCCCCGATTTCTCCTATTACTTCAAATTCAATTGGATTCTCTTGGGTTGCTCCTTTCGTATCTTCTGCTCGAATGGCGAAACCGTCGTAAGGGGAACGATCAAAATGAGGAACGTCATGATCTGAGACAACATCTTCCCCGAGAATTCTCCCGTAACTTTCCGTAATAGAAATTTCTTCTACTTCACCATGTTTCGCATATTTCATTACCCGTTCTACTGCCTCAGCAACTTGAATTGGAATTCGTTTTTCTACCATCGTTTCTCACCTCATATTTGCAATTTTTTTTATCTCGATTAAACTTTATGTATTCAATAGAAATTACTTCAAGGAGGAATTCCATGTCTTCATTTACACATTTTAATGACCAAGGACGCGCAAAAATGGTTGATATAAGCGACAAAAAAGCAACCGTTCGAACAGCAATTGCGTGCTCTAGCATTGTCGTTACGAAAGAAATTTACGATAAAATCTCTCATAATGAAATTGGGAAAGGTGACGTATTAGCAGTTGCGCAAATCGCAGGCATTATGGCTGCGAAACGAACTTCTGATATTATCCCAATGTGCCATCCTTTATTATTAAAAGGTGTTGACGTTTCTTTCGATTGGAAACAATCAGAAGAACAATATCGTTTACTCATTGAAGTAAAAGTTAAAACAGAAGGTAGCACCGGTGTTGAAATGGAAGCTTTAACAGCTGCTTCCGCTACCGCTCTTACTGTGTATGATATGTGTAAAGCTGTCGATAAAGGTATGATTATCGGCGAAACGTACTTACTTGAAAAAACAGGTGGAAAAAGTGGAGATTATACGAGAAATTCATAATCCTCTCTCCGTTGAACCTAAAGGATTCCCTTTAGGTTCAACCTATATATCTTGCATATAAACTTTTCGCTACATTCATATCATTCGTCCCATGAATGAACGCCCTGCCATCTGTAAATAAAACAAAACGATATTCTTCTACCGGAAATGATAATAAATAAGGTGTCGCCTTTATCTCTACGCTTCTTTGTAAGCGCTTTTTAATTTCTTCTAAATTAAAGTTCTTCCGCACACCCGGGCGAATTTGTACTGTATTTCGCCCACATAGCACTTCTGTTTTTGTTTGTGCTTCAAATGTTAAACTCGGATATGTACGTAACCTTCCGCAAGATAAACAAGTATCTTTTTTCTGTCTATTCACTTTAAATGCCATCTGTTGATTATTCCAAAGATCAAACGATAACATCGTTTCACGAAGCGCCCCAAAGTCTTCTACTAATATTTTCAGCGCTTCCGTAATTTGATGCGCAACTACTAATTGTACTGCTGGTTGTATAATACCAGCTGTGTCACATGTTGCTCCGCTCGCTGGATGCTCCATTAAACAGCGAAAACACGGTGTTTTCCCTGGTAAAATTGTATACGTTACTCCGTAACTCCCGACGCAACCACCATATATCCACGGAATATTATACTTTTGTGAAATATCATTAATGAGAAGACGCGTTTCAAAATTATCTGTCGCATCTAATATTAAATCTACATCACGCACTAGCTCTTCCATTTCTTGCACCGTTACATCCGTCACAACCGGATTTATTTCCACCTCAGAATTAATCGCTTGTAAATGTTCTGCAGCCGCTATCGCCTTCGGTTTATACTGATTTGCATCTTCTTCCGTATATAGTTGTTGTCTTTGTAAATTACTCCATTCTACATAATCACGATCAGCAATCGTTACTTTTCCAACCCCTGCTCTAACAATCGCTTCTGCATTTGCCGCACCGAGAGCACCAGCACCAATAATAAGCACATGCTTCTCTCTTATTTTTCTCTGTCCTTCTTCTCCAACACCAGAAAATAATATTTGTCTTGAATATCGCTCCTGCATGCGATAGCCCCCTTTCTTATCCTCCTATATAAGACATTTCGATTTTCGGACGATTTTTTGCACTTTCTTCTGTCCGTTCATCCGAATACCTATCTTTTCTATTCATCCATACATCTTGTATAACACTTAATAACTCCTCATCCGAAAGATTTCCTCTAAGAAGTTCTCTTACATTCAAACCTTCTGTCGCAAATAAGCACGTATAAAACTTTCCATCTGCCGAAATTCTCGCCCTCGTACAAGAGGCACAAAATGACTCAGAAACAGATGTAATAAAACCAACTTCAACATTTGTTCCAACATACCGATATCGCTTCGCAACTTCACCAAAGTAATGGGCTTCAGCTGGCTCAAGCGGATACACCTTATGAATCATCTCAATCAATTCTCGTTTTGTAACCACTTGATCAAAATTCCACCCATTTGTACTACCAACATCCATAAACTCAATAAACCTAAGCGTGATTCCTTGCTCTTTAAAATACGCAGCCATCGGAAGTACTTGATGATCGTTCATCCCTTTTTTCACAACCATATTTACCTTGACTTCCAGCCCCGCCTCTTTAGCTGCTATAATTCCCTTAATCACCGGTTTCGTATTAATATTTCGACCATTAATATTCCTAAATATGTCGTCATCTATCGCATCTAAACTAACATTCACTCTATGTAATCCGGCTTCTTTTAATGCCTTTGCTTGTTTCGTTAAATGGATAGCATTTGTCGTTAACCCTATATCTATTAGCCCATCAATTTTCACAAGACGTGCAATAAGTTTTGCTAAATCTTTACGAAGTAGTGGCTCACCGCCAGTAATTCTAATTTTTCGTACACCGATGTTAACAAATAATTTTGCCAAACGCTCAATTTCATCAAAAGTTAGTAAAAACTCATCTTTCAAAAAAGCATAATCTGGCCCAAATATTTCCGCCGGCATACAATATGTACATCTAAAATTGCAACGATCAATGACAGATATACGTAAATCTTGAAGTGGGCGTCCAAAAAAATCTTTAACCATCTCCTGCATCGCCACCCTCCCTTTCTGCCAAATTTCTTTCTTTTCATTCTATTATAATATATTTTCGAACTGCGATGTTTTTGCTCAAGTGAATAAAGTGAAACTTTAAATAATTAGAGGGTATCCACTCCCCCTGGTTAACGAGGTTTACTTACAAATACAAGGATAAAAAACCTTGAAACATAAAAGTTTCAAGGTTTTCTGCTTATTAACTTAATCTAATAATAGTTAGAGTAGCCCCTGGCGTTGCCGTAGATAATGTAGCTACTGCAACTACTCCAAATAACTGTAAGCTAACAGCAGCTCCAGCAGGCAAGTTAGCGATTATTGTTGCACTAAATGAACCAGTAGCGACTGTCGGGGCATTTATCGTTCCCGCAAGCGGACTGCCATTTACAGTTATACGAGAACTTACAAGTAAACCTGCCGTTAAATTAATTGTATAGGCTATATAATAGTTTCCTGCATTCGCAACTGTAAATACAGTATTTCCACCACTAACGGTTATTCCTGGGCCAATATTTTGATTGTTCGGTAATGGTACGTTCGTACCACCTAATAAAACCGAAATAGCGGTTCCTGATGTATTATTCGCAAACGCATACGTTGCAGTTGTACTAACTCCAGTCCCCCCGGTCGCTCCAGTGGCTCCAGCTCCAGTTGGACCTGTATCTCCAGTTGGACCTTGTGAACCGGTTGCTCCTGTAGCCCCCGTTGGACCTTGGATTCCTTGCGGGCCTTGAATTCCTTGTGGACCTGTCGCTCCGGTTGCTCCTGTAGCTCCCGTTGGACCTTGAATTCCTTGCGGGCCTTGAATTCCTTGTGGGCCTTGTGGGCCGGTCGGACCTATGTCACCTTGCGGACCTTGGATTCCCTGTGGGCCTTGTGCTCCGGTTGCCCCCGTCGTTCCTTGGATTCCTTGAGGACCTTGTGGACCTTGAATTCCTTGTGGGCCGGTTGGACCTATGTCGCCTTGTGGGCCTTGAATTCCTTGGGGACCTTGTGCTCCGGTTGCCCCCGTTACTCCTTGTATTCCTTGTGGACCTTGAATACCCTGTGGACCGGTTGGACCTATCTCTCCTTGAACACCTTGGATTCCTTGCGGACCCTGTAAACCCGTCACTCCGGTTGCTCCCGTTGCTCCTGTCGCTCCTGTCACTCCAGTTGAGCCTGTCGCCCCGGTATCTCCTGTTACTCCTGTCGCACCTGTTGCTCCTGTCGGGCCAGGTGGTCCACCTGATGGACCTGTCACTCCTGCCGGACCTGATGGCCCCGTTGGCCCGGTCGGTCCTGCTGGTCCTCCGGATGGGCCAGTCACCCCTGTTGGACCGGTTACTCCTGTTGGACCGGTAGTTCCTTCTCCCGTCGCTCCGGTTGCCCCCGTATCTCCTGTTACTCCCGTCGGACCTTGTATCCCTTGAATTCCTTGTGGTCCTTGCACTCCTTGCGCACCTGTTGCTCCTTGAATCCCTTGAATTCCTTGCACTCCCTGTGTCCCCATCGGACCCGTTGGACCAATCGCCCCTTGTACACCTTGCACTCCTTGGGGCCCCTCTGGACCGGTTGCTCCTATTTCCCCTTGTATCCCTTGAATTCCAGTTGCTCCTTGTGCTCCAGTTGCTCCCGTTATCCCTTGCACACCTTGTATTCCCTGTATTCCTTGTGGACCTTGTGGGCCGGTTGCTCCTACCGGTCCTTGAATGCCTTGTATCCCCTGAGGACCCTCTGGACCCGTTGCTCCAACTGGCCCTTGAACACCTTGTATTCCTTGCGGGCCCTGAAGTCCCTCTGGGCCTTCTGGACCGGTTGGACCTATCTCTCCTTGTATCCCTTGGATTCCAGTTGGACCTTGTGGCCCAGTCGGACCTATGTCACCTTGCGGACCTTGGATACCCTGTGGGCCTTGTGCTCCTGTTCCCCCTGTCGCTCCTTGGATTCCTTGAGAACCTTGTAGACCTTGAATTCCTTGTGGGCCGGTTGGACCTATGTCGCCTTGTGGACCTTGAATCCCTTGCGGACCTTGATCTCCAGTGGCCCCCGTTACCCCTTGAATTCCTTGGGGACCTTGAACACCTTGGGGACCCGTCGGACCTATCTCTCCCTGCACTCCTTGGATTCCTTGCGGACCTTGCAAACCCGTCACTCCGGTTGCTCCCGTTTCTCCTGTCGCTCCTGTCACTCCAGTTGAGCCTGTCGCCCCAGTATCTCCTGTTACTCCTGTCGAACCAGTTGCTCCTGTCGGGCCAGGTGGTCCACCCGATGGACCAGTCACTCCCGCCGGACCTGATGGCCCCGTTGGGCCGGTCGGTCCTGCTGGTCCTCCAGATGGGCCTGTTACCCCTGTCGGACCAGTTACTCCTGTTGGGCCTGTAGTGCCTTCCCCTGTCGCCCCAGTTGCTCCCATATCTCCTGTTGCACCCGTCGGACCTTGAATTCCTTGTATTCCTTGAGCACCTTGCACTCCTTGTGCACCTGTTGGGCCTTGAATCCCTTGTATTCCTTGCACTCCTTGTGCGCCCATTGGACCTGTTGGACCAATCGCCCCTTGAGCACCTTGCACTCCTTGGGGACCCTCTGGACCCGTTGCTCCTATTTCCCCTTGTATACCTTGAATTCCAGTTGCTCCTTGTACTCCTGTTGCTCCCGTTATCCCTTGCACACCTTGAATTCCCTGAATTCCTTGGGGACCTTGTGAGCCTGTTGCTCCTACCGGTCCTTGAATGCCTTGTATCCCCTGTGGCCCCTCTGGACCCGTTGCTCCAGCTGGCCCCGGTACTCCTTGTATTCCTTGCGGACCCTGAAGTCCCTCTGGGCCTTCTGGACCTGTTGGTCCTATATCGCCCATTGGACCTTGTATCCCTTGAACTCCTTGTGGTCCTGTTGCTCCTGATGGCCCTGGTACTCCTTGTATTCCTTGTGGACCTTGATCTCCTGTTGCTCCTGTGGCCCCTTGAGGACCTATAGCCCCCTGTATCCCTTGCGGACCTTGATCTCCTGTTGCTCCCATTATCCCTTGAATACCTTGAACTCCTTGAATTCCTTGTTCACCAGTTATTCCTGTAGGACCAGGAATACCTTGAATCCCCTGCGGTCCTTCTGGACCTGTTGGGCCAATTGGCCCTTGAATTCCTTGTATTCCTTGCAAGCCCTGTGCTCCCGTACTTCCAGTCGGACCTGTAGTTCCCGTTGCTCCTGTTACCCCTGTACTTCCTGTAGCCCCAGTACTCCCCGTTGCTCCAGTCGCACCTGTACTTCCACTCGGTCCACCACCCGGACCTGTCGCACCAGTCGGCCCCGTCGGACCAGGAGGTCCTCCAGATGGTCCAGTTATTCCAGTTGGACCTGTTATTCCAGTCGGGCCTGTTATCCCCTGACCAGTCGCTCCGGTTGCACCTGTATTTCCACTCGGTCCTTGTGTTCCTTGTACCCCTTGTGCTCCTTGTATTCCTTGTGGACCAGTTGCACCCGGTAACCCTTGGACGCCTTGAATTCCTTGAGGTCCCTCAGGTCCTGTAGCTCCAATTGGCCCCTGTAATCCCTGTATCCCTTGTATACCTTGTGCCCCAGTCGCTCCCGTTGGACCAATCGGACCTTGTAACCCTTGCACCCCTTGAGGTCCTGTCGCTCCAGTTTCTCCTTGTGGTCCTCTCAATCCTTGTGGCCCCTGCTGTCCTTCTGGTCCAGTTGCACCTATTGGCCCAACTGGTCCTTGTATCCCTTGCACACCTTGAGGTCCTGTTGGGCCTTGTGGACCGGTTGGACCAGTAATCCCTATACCTGTAAATCCAGTTGGAACAGGGGGGAAAGTAGGCCCAATAAGTTCGGGTGGAATTCTAAAATTAGAGCTTAACGAATTTTGCTTCCGATTATTATCACGATTCTTCACACTTTCACCACCTACAAACCTTCTTTTTCATAATAAATAAACCTCTTCTTAATCTATTTACAAAAATAATTTCCAAGACTATTTTTATTTTAAATAATAAAAACTCCCTTAATTCCTTAAGGGAGTCCTGCAATTGAATCCATATTATCTGTATTAGGGACAGCTTGTGCTATACCCGATGTATTTACACTTTGCCCCATATTTGTTCCTGTTACAGTACCAGCAGGAGTGCCTCTTGTATATGTTGTCGTCACCGAATCGCCCGGCTGTAAACAAAGCTTCGTCTCCGTCCCTATTACTGTAACAACATCAATCCAAGTGCACCCCATTGAACCACTATATGATTTCGAAGCAGTAAATGAAGTATCACTCAAATTATCACCGGTAAATATATTTCCAGTGTTATTCACAATAACAAATTCTTTTATATGAGCAGGCATAATTACACTCTACCTTTCCTCTATGAACCTAATGTACGTGTGCTCGTTGCTAATGGCGGAAGAAACACTGATGTTCTAATGACTGCTTCTGGCTGTCTTTTCCCATTTAAAAAAATAGCCGCACTCGATCCCCCAGCACCTGCATATAATTTTGCCACAGCTAAAGGTGAGAGATCATAACAGTCACCGACATTAACAGCTCCTGTATTATTAATAATTTTTACTTGACGCAAATTAATCCCCATTTCCCCCTCCTCCTTTTTTATACTGTATGCAAAAGAAAAAAACTTGAAACAGACTCGTTTCAAGTTTTTAGCTATTAACTATTTCGTTTCACCTTCATATTGAAGCATACCGCCAACCATGTTCACTGTTTTAAATCCTTGCTCATTTAAATAATGACATACATTTTCACTGCGCATTCCTGAACGACAAATAAAGATATATTCATTCTCTTTATTAAAGAAATCTACTTTATGTGGGATATCGCCCATTTTAATATGTACAGCTTCTGGAATCTTTCCTGCTGCTACTTCTTCATCTTCTCTTACGTCTACTAAAAATAACGTTTCTCCATTTTCTAAACGCTCTTGTACCTCTTCTGTAGTAATTGTTTTAACTTCTGTCATATGTAGTTCCTCCTTATATACAATAAAACCTTTAGTTTCTTTTTCACAAACATTCTCTACCAATTTTAGCACGCAAAAGAAAGAACGCAAAGAATCGAAAAACTATTTCTCAATTTTCTCGCAAAACTTATTCTTTACAAACATAACTAGCACATTGTATCCTCAATATACTTGTTTTATGAAAGGAGTCGATTAAAATGACACTTTTTCTTTTCATTATGGGCATTGTGTTCTTACTCGCTGCAATTATTGCTCTTAGTATGAAAAATAATAGAAAAATAAAATCCCCACAAGAAATGTCATTCTTATTTCTATTGCTTAGCATAGCGTTTTTCGGTATAGCAATCGCTACATATATTTTCCGTCTACAAATCATGTAAAAAAAGGTGCCTACTACAAACATTGCACCTTTTCCCCATCATTTGTCTTCTACACAAAACTAGATACTTTCCGATTCAAAAATTCATAAACTTTCTTTTCAAATAAATGAATATCAAATGCTCCTGCCATATGCCCATTTATACTTTCTATCTCATACACTTCCGCATACTTCCCTTGTTTTTGTAAAATATCTACCATTTTATAATTATAACGAGACGGCTGAAGCAAATCTTGTTTACACGGAATCATAAGTACATTCGCTTCTATGTTAGAAAGAGATTCTTCTAGTGAAGAAAACCCCTGTGCAATATCATGCAATAAAACTGCCTTCGCGGTATACATCCATGAATTTGCATCTACTAACTCTATACTTCTATATGTCGCTGTATTTATCTCTTTTTCAAATGATGTTAATGTAGAAAACTTTTCATAAGGTTCTATCTCGATACTATTACGAGGAAATGCCATTTCATAAAAATGCTCATCAAACGCATTCATAAACATCATTCTACTCGCTAAATGAAGCCCCTTTATAGGCTGCTCTTCTCCATATTTTCCATCTTTCCAACTTGGATCCAGTTGAATTGCCTCAATCGCATTTTGCGCTACGTTTACTGACGTAATAATTGGATTTTGTGGGTTCGTAATAACGCCAATCATCCGCTCTACCATATGTGGATAGTGAACCGCCCATTGTTGTGCAATCATTCCCCCCGCCGACGGTCCGATTACAGCGTGTAACCTTGAAATTCCCATACCTTTTATTAACTCATATTGCATACGAGCTACATCAAGAAATGTAAAAACCGGAAAATCCATAGCATATTCTTCTCCAGTTTCTAGATTAATCGATTTCGGTCCTGTTGTAATCACATATGGATTCCTCGCCTGCACATTACAAAGGTTATCCGTACATATAACAAAATACTTATTTGTATCAATTGCTTTCCCAGGTCCAATGAGCCCATCCCACCAACCAGACTCCTCATCATGCACTGTATATTTTCCTGCCGCATGACTTGTTGCACTAAAATAATGACAAACCAAAATCACATTTGACCTTTCTCTATTTAACGTACCATATGTCTCGTATCCCATTTGAACAGGAATTTCTCTGCCATTTTCAAACGCAAACTCTTTTAAAACAAATTTCTCTTTTTTTACAATTTGCACAGACTCTCCCTCTCCCCGTTATAGTATGAACTGCTTACTAAAGACTTTTTTCTGTGCAAACTAATCTCCTTCTTCTTTTCATAAATAAATGAATAATATACAAAATTAGCCACAAAATAGCACTATATTACAAGATTAAAGAGGGCGTACATATGATTTGGAATTGGTTACGTAAGAAAAAAAAATCAAATACACCAGAAGCAAACGAAACAGATAACTGGGAGCAGCATTCTAACAATCAAGAGGGTGATAACGAAGAACAGACTAGAAGTATGAAACATAATAAGGGTAAAAATAACGAGCAAAAAGATTCCTCTCAGGATAAGCAACAAAGCGCTAAGCAAGAGAATTCCTCTCAGGATAAGCAACAAAGCGCTAAGCAAGGTGATTCCTCTCAGGATAAGCAACAAAGCGCTAAGCAAGGTGATTCTTCTCAAGATAAAAAACAAAATACTAAGCAAGATGAACCTTCTCAAAGTAAGCAACAAAGCTCTGGAGGTAATAGTATTTATGACTTTACAAAACCAGAAAAAGACCGTATTCATTCCCTACAAGATTTAATAGAGAAACTTAAAAAGTCTAGTGATTTTATTAATTACCATACATCTGACGATGAAACGATGCCTTATTGGATTTCTTACTATCGCCCTTCACTTGATGGAGAGAAATTACAGAAATATTTAATGCCTACTCTTTTAGAGAAACCTTGTGCTTCTCTAGAACAACTAAAAGAACATATTCCGATGAGCGGCATTACAATTACGAACGATTTACAAAAAATTGAGGATATGGTTTTAAAGGGGCATGCAATCATTCAATTAAATCAGCAAGATCAAAAATGTATGCTTGCAAACATTGCAATTGATAATTATCGTGCGCCAACCCCTCCTTTAAACGAATCAACTGTTATTGGTCCGCAAGAAGGTTTCGTAGAGGATATTGATACAAACATTAATTTAGTTCGAAAACGTCTTCCTGTTTTGGATTTACAAACAAAAGAAATGATTATCGGCGAGTTTTCCAAAACAAAAGTTGTCATGATGTATTTAGACAACCTCGCTGAAAAAGATAATGTAGATTTTCTAGAAGAATCATTACGCGCTCTTGAGTATGATCAAATTAATGATAGTGCTTATATACAAGAATTGATGGGTGAAAAATCAATCTTCCCTCTCTATATCAATACAGAACGCACTGATAGAGTTACAAAAGCACTAATTGATGGAAAAATCGCTATTTTCGTTGATGGTTCTCCAAGTGTTTTACTAACACCTGTATCCTATTTCGATTTTTTCATTTCACCAGAAGACTATAACGTCTCCTGGATGTACGCTACATTTTCAAGGATTTTAAGATTAATTGCCGTTCTATTTTCAATTTGCGCTACACCGTTATACGTTGCAGTTTTAAATTATCATTATGAACTTATTCCAAGTGATTTACTTGAAACTTTGATTTTATCAAGGGCACAAGTACCATTCCCACCTTTAATTGAAGCGCTCTTTTTAGAACTTGCAATTGATTTATTAAGAGAAGCCGGCGCAAGGTTACCAATGAAAGTTGGTCAAACGCTCGGTATTGTAGGCGGTATCGTAATCGGGCAAGCATCTGTACAAGCTGGTTTAACGAGCAATATTTTATTAATTATCGTTGCCTTATCAGCACTTGCTTCCTTTATTACACCTATTTATAAAATGGGTAACGCTGTTCGATTACTACGCTTTCCTTTTCTTATGTTTGCAGAAATAGGCGGATTGTTCGGGATTTCTCTTGGATTTATCTTCTTATTTACTCATCTATTCAGGCTTACTTCTTTACGCAAGCCGTACGCTTTGTTTTATCCAACAAGACAACAATCTGTTAAAGATTCTTGGATTCGTTTTCCTTTAACAATGATTGATACAAGAGATGTACAAGCAAGGCCACAGCATGTAAAAAAAGCAGCGAAAGGAATTTCAACAAAACATAGATCAGACTTTGATGATTAAGAAATGAGGTGCATTCGATGAGTAAAGTTCAAGAAAAATATCAAATATCTCCTGTCTTTGTTTTCTTCTTAATTCACGGTGCACAGTTCGGTGCTGGAGTTCTCGGATTCGCTCGAATTATCGCAAAAGCCGCTGGATACGACGGCTGGATGGGAGTTATAATCACAGGAATTTTCATCCATATTATTATATGGATGATGTATGTCTTATTAAAAGAAACAAATGGGAATTTAGTTGATTTACATCGGCAAACATTTGGAAAATGGCTAGGAAATGGCATTAGCATCATCTTTATGGCTTATTTTTTAATCGTTAGTATTTCAGTCATCCGAACATATGTTGAAATTATTCAAGTATGGATGTTTCCTACCGCTTCCACCTTTATGTTAACACTCTTTTTATGCTTAGTTAGCTATTACATTATCTCTTCTGGATTTCGTGTCATTACCGGTATTTGCGTCATCTCTGTTGGTGGTACATTAGGATATTTATTTCTAAGCTTATTCGTTTTGAAATATTCACATTGGGATAATTTACTACCTATATTCACACATTCTTTTTCAGACATTTTAAAATCCGCTCAACTGTCAATCTACAGTATGACCGGTTTTGAGATTTACCTCATGGTGTATCCATTTGTGAAAAAGCCTATGCAATCTCATAAATACGCTCAGCTTGGAGCACTATTTTCAAATCTTCTATATCTATTTAGTACCCTTTTAGCCTTTGCATTTTTTAGTGAGAAGCAATTGTTAAAAACAATATGGGCACAACTTTCTATGACCCAAGTCATTCAATTACCATTTATAGAAAGACTCGAATATATTGCAATTTCAGGCTATGCACTCGTTATTATTTCAAGTTTTATCCTCCCTTTATGGGCGTCAATGAGAGGAACTCATGAAATATTCCGTGTAAAACAAAGGGGTGTTTTAATTGCTTTTATCTTTATCACTCTCATTGTTTCGCAACTTTTAACAAACAGACACGATATTAATAACTTTATTAGTAATGTATCAAAAGTTAGTTTTTGGCTCATTTATGTATACATCCCAATCCTATTTATTATTGTGTGGGTGAAAAGAAAATGGAAAAAATCAAAAGCACAAGTAAATTAATACTTATTTCTTGTATAACATTCTTCAGTCTAACTGGATGTTTACAAAAAAATATTATCGATGATGTACAACTTATTCAAGGAAGCGTTTTTGATGTCGCAAAAGATAATAAAGTAAAAGTGACATTCGTTTGTCCCATTCAGAAAAAAGGAAATAAAGTTCAAGTTTTTGAAGGCAGTGCAAATGCGGTAAAACAAGTAAAAGCAGACACATCTTTAGAGTCTTCTCAACCATTTGCTAGCGGACAAATGCGTGTCGCTCTATATACAATAAGACTTGCCAAAACAGGAATGTCTACTTCATTCGATACATTACTTCGAGATGTGAATATAGGGAACGCTTTATATGCTGCTTTATTAGATGGGAATGGTACTGAACTTTTAAAAGGCAAATATTCGACTTCATACAACGTTGCAATTTATATAAAAAAATTGCTAGAACATAACATGGAGACCGGACCTTTACCAGCGGATAATCTACATATAGGAGCATTTCGCTATTATCAAGAAGGAAAAGACTACTATATTCCCATTCTAAAGAAGCATGGTGATAAAATAAAAATTACCGGAATTGGCCTTTTTAAAAAGGATAAATATATCGGTAAAATTGCGGAAAAAGATATGTTCATATTTAAAGGACTATTAGAGAAACATAAATTAGATTCACATGAATTTAAAACAGATTCTGCGTACGTAATGATTAATAATATTCGTTCTGTTCCAACTTACGATATAAAAATTAAAAACGGAAAGCCTTCTTTTTTCATTAACGTTCGTCTTGATGCACGTATTCAAGAACTATCAAAACAAATTAACTTAGAAAATAACAAGAACACAAAAAACATTGAAAAAGATGTCCAAAAACAATTAGATAAACAAGCTGCTAAGTTAATTAAGCAACTTAAATCTTTAGGCGTCGATCCTCTCGGGCTAGGTGCAAAGTATAAGCAACATTATCGCCCATTCAAATTAGAAGAATGGAGACAAATGTATAAAGATGTTCCGGTTCATATAAAATACACCGTAAATATTACAAATTCTGGTGTCATTGAATGAGAAATGATTGAACTCCTCTCTCCAGCATGATACAACGGAGAGAGGAGTTTTTTTATTATCAAATAGAGAGAGAAGATATTTATGGGGGAGCTTATGTCTAAAAAATTAGTAAAGCCTATTTTAAATGGTATTTTATTTCTCGGCGTCTTTTTATTTGCTCATACATACTTAAAAAATGTTTCCTTCACACGTTACTTGCTTGTCGTTATACCAATGTTACTGGTCGGTATTTTTGGCATCGATCTTATTTCATCCCTTTTAATAAAAAAAGAAGAATAACGAGCGAACATCTTATTTCGATAAGATGTTCTTTTCATTTCATAATCACCTTATGTTACAATAAACTTCGGCATAACGTAAGAAAGGATGAAACAACATGACAAACGAAAAAGGTTTAGATAAAGGATACGAACTTGTTGCGAAAATGCATGAAGTATTCGGACATCCTGTGACAAATACTCCAACAAAATTAACAGAAGAGCGTGCAAAAATCCGTGCAAGTTTTATGCAGGAAGAACTAGAAGAATTTCTAGAGGCTACGACTGTTGAAGATCAATACGATGCACTGATTGACCTTATTTACTTTGCATTCGGCACGTTTGCAGAAATGGGCGTACGTCCAGATAAAGGATTCGAAATTGTAAACAACGCCAACATGGCAAAACTATTCCCTGATGGGAAGCCTCGATTCCGTGAAGGCGATGGCAAAATTCTAAAACCAGAAGGCTGGCAGGCACCAGAGCCGCAACTTCGTGCTGAAATTGAACGTCAGCGTCAAGAAGCTGAAAAAAACTGCTAGGATTTCCTAGCAGTTTTTTATTATGTCTTTTTTCTGCCAATCATTAATGACCCACGTGCCCCGCGTGTCCTGCCGCTCCACTAATACTAGCTGCTCCTGCTGCTGCCCCTGCTCCTCCTGCTCCAATTCCACCTGTCCAAGGAGAAGATTGTTGCTGTTGTTGATATTGCTGATATTGTTGGTGCTGTTGGTGGCCTTGATGACCGTGTTGACCGTGTTGACTGTGTTGACTGTGTTGGCCTTGGTGATGGTGTTGACCTTGGTGGTGATGTACTTGTTGCCCCTGATGACCATGGTGGCCATGTTGACCTTGATGATGGTGTTGACCATGGTGACCATGTTGGCCTTGATGCGTTTGATAAAGAACAGCTTGCGGATGAATGTGGTGGTGTCCGTGGTGATGTACTTGTTGTTGGTGATGACCTTGCTGGTGATGATGGCCTTGGTGACCGTGTTGCCCTTGATGGTGGTGATGTCCATGGTGGCCATGTTGACCTTGATGGTGGTGATGTCCATGGTGGCCATGTTGACCTTGATGGTGGTGATGTCCATGGTGGCCGTGTTGACCTTGATGGTGGTGATGTCCATGGTGGCCGTGTACTACTTGCGGATATCCACCTACTCCTCCTGCTACAACACCTACTCCCGGTACAGGAAATCCTGTCTGTACTCCTCCAACGAAAGATGGAAATGCAGTTGGTACGCCTACTGGTACTCCTCCTGCTGCTCCGCCAACAAATGTCGGGATTCCAGTTTGCACTCCGGCTACCGATGATGGAAATCCTCCTGTTAATGTTGGAATTCCAGTTTGTACACCAGCTACTGATGTAGAAAAACCTCCAGGTGTTCCGCCCATCCAGCTCGGAATTCCACCGTACCCTTGTTGTCCTCCTCCCATTAACATCATTTGTTCATAACTATCCGATCCACCCCCAAAGAAACCATGTGGTGCATTATTGTCGATCCCTTTCATTCCTTTCACCTCTTCTACTCAATTTTACCTACCTTTTTTATCATATTTCCTAGTGAAGAATAGGTGTTTGTCTTTATAAGAATTCCTCAACAAACAAATTAAAGGAAAAGATGCGAAACGTCTTTAAAGTAAAATTTTTTATAAATTGAAAACTTATATAAAAGTGATCCAAAGATTATTTTTTACACAAAAAAGCTCAGAGTATACATACTCTGAGCTTTCATTTAGAATAAATTAGTTTGCAACAACGTTAACAAGTTTTCCAGGAACAACAATTACTTTACGAACTGTTTTCCCTTCAATTTGGTCTTGAATTGCTTCAAGTGCAAGTTGTTCCATTTCTTCTTTTGATGCGTCTTTACTCATTGTTAGTTTTGCGCGAACTTTACCCATAACTTGAACAACGATTTCAACTTCATCTTCTACAAGTTTAGACTCATCAAATGTTGGCCAGCTTGCATATGTGATTGTTTCATTGTATCCAAGTTTGCTCCATAGCTCTTCCCCGATGTGAGGTGCAACTGGTGCAATCATTTTTACGAAACCTTCTACATATTCTTTCGGAAGTGTTTCAGCTTTGTATGCATCGTTGATGAATACCATCATTTGAGAAATCGCTGTGTTGAAGCGAAGTTCTGCATAGTCTTCTGTTACTTTCTTCACTGTTTGGTGGTAAGCTTTTTCAAGTTCTTTATTTGGTGCATCAGTAATTTTCTCACTTAATTCACCGTTATCTTGAACGAATAGACGCCATACGCGGTCTAGGAAACGACGAGCTCCGTCAAGACCATTTTCAGACCAAGCGATTGAAGCATCTAATGGGCCCATGAACATTTCGTATAGACGAAGTGTATCTGCACCGTGGCTTGCTACGATATCATCAGGATTTACAACGTTACCTTTTGATTTACTCATTTTCTCGTTGTTTTCACCTAGAATCATACCTTGGTTGAATAATTGTTGGAACGGTTCTTTCGTTGGAACTACACCGATATCGTATAATACTTTATGCCAGAAACGAGCATATAGTAAGTGAAGTACAGCGTGCTCCGCCCCGCCGATATAAATATCAACTGGAAGCCATTGTTTTACTTTTTCAGGATCTACAAGTGCTTCGCTATTGTTTGGATCGATGTAACGTAGGTAATACCAACAGCTACCAGCCCATTGCGGCATTGTATTTGTTTCACGACGACCTTTTTTACCAGTCTCAGGATCTACAACATTTACCCACTCGTCAATGTTAGCAAGTGGTGATTCACCTGTACCTGAAGGACGGATGTTTTCTGTTTTCGGAAGAACTAATGGCAATTCTTCTTCTTTCACAGCTGTCATTGTGCCATCTTCCCAGTGAATTACTGGAATTGGCTCACCCCAGTAACGTTGACGGCTGAATAACCAGTCACGTAGACGGTACGTTACTTTTTGATTTCCTGCGCTCGTTGCTTCAAGCCATTCAATCATTTTTGCGATTGCTTCTTCTTTATTTAATCCATCAAGGAATGCTGAGTTTACGTGTGCACCATCACCTGTGTACACTTCTTTCGTAATATCTCCGCCTTTTACAACTTCCTTCATTGGAAGATTAAATACTGATGCGAATTCATAGTCACGCTCATCGTGAGCTGGAACTGCCATTACAGCACCTGTTCCGTAAGTTGCAAGAACATAGTCAGCGATCCAGATTGGTAATTTCTCACCGTTTACTGGGTTAACTGCGTAAGCACCAGTGAATACACCAGTTTTCTCTTTCGCAAGTTCTGTACGCTCTAGGTCACTCTTCATTTTTACAGCGTTAATGTAAGCTTCTACCGCTTCTTTTTGTTCTGCTGTTGTAATTTCTGCAACAAGTGCATGTTCCGGAGCAAGTACACAGTATGTTGCACCAAATAGTGTATCAGGGCGCGTTGTGAACACCGTGAACTTCTCGTCTGTACCGTCGATATTGAAGTGTACTTCTGCACCTTCAGAACGACCGATCCAGTTACGTTGCATATCTTTTAAGCTTTCAGGCCAATCAAGCTCATCTAGATCTTCTAATAGGCGATCTCCGTAAGCTGTAATTTTTAACATCCACTGTCTCATCGGACGACGCTCAACTGGATGTCCACCGCGCTCACTCTTACCGTCAATGATCTCTTCGTTTGCAAGTACTGTACCAAGTGCTGGGCACCAGTTTACAGGTACTTCATCAACGTAAGCTAAACCTTTTTCAAATAATTTCAGGAAGATCCATTGTGTCCACTTATAGTAGTTTGGATCTGTTGTATTTACTTCACGGTCCCAATCGTAAGAGAAACCTAATGATTTAATTTGATTACGGAATGTATTAATATTATGCTCTGTAAATTCTGCTGGGCTGTTTCCAGTATCAAGTGCATATTGCTCTGCTGGAAGACCAAATGCATCCCATCCCATTGGATGAAGAACGTTATACCCTTGCATACGCTTCATACGAGATAAAATATCTGTCGCTGTATAACCTTCTGGATGTCCTACGTGTAAGCCTGCACCTGATGGATATGGGAACATATCTAGTGCATAAAATTTTGGTTTTTCTGTCTCATCTGGCGTACGGAATGTTTTATTCTCTTCCCAGTACCCTTGCCACTTCTTCTCAATTTCTTGATGATTAAAGCTCATGAGATACCCTCCTTGAAATTCTGTTTATTTTCACCGCCCAAAATACAAAAAACCTCTCATCCCTAGAAAGGGACGAGAGGTTATAGATTCCCGCGGTACCACCCTAAATTAATGTAAAAATATACATTCGCTTAGATCCGTAACGTGGATTAACGGCAATTGCTACTATTAGTTTCACAACTGCAACTCAAAGGCGAGTTCATAACGAAACGTGGATTGACTTGCACCGACCGTCAACTCTCTAAACCAGCTTCTATTACTACTACTCCTTCTCACTGTTATTACACATATAAGTTAAGTGAACTATCCTTCACCTAGTATCTCTTAAGAGCTTACTTAAAGCGAGGACTTCTCGGTTAATCGTTACTCTTAATAACTAACGAATTCATCTTAAGACAGCCGAGCTATCTCCCTTGTTCTAAAGGTTGTTTTATTTAAATATATTCTAAAACATGTGAACATGTTCCGTCAAACTAAACTGCAATTTTTTCTTCAACTGTTTCTTCTACTTTTACTCGTTTATCATAAATACTCGTTGCTATAAGCGCTACTACAAGCATTACCATGATTGCTATAAACAATACTTCCATATTGTATAAATCCACAATTGCTCCGCCAACGACCGGCCCGAACATTTTCCCTACAGTCGCCGCACTATTTACGACCCCTTGATAAAACCCTAATTTATCTTTTGGTGCAAGTATATTTGCAATCGTTGGAACCGCAGGCCATACAAATAGCTCACCAATTGTTAATGTTACCATCGCAACGAGGAACATCGTAAATTGCTGCGCTTGACTTAACACAATGAATGACGCCGCAAAAATGAAGATTCCAATCATAATTTGCTGTTTTAAAGAACGCTTCATCCAACGAATTAGCATACTAACAAGTGGCTGCGCACAAACAATCATCGCTCCGTTTATCGTCCATAATAAACTATAGTGACGAAGGCTAATATTCAATTCTTGCATATGTGTTGCAATCGCTCCTTGCCACTGTACGTATGTAACCCAGCATAAAGCATATGCTACACACACGATAAGAAGTGCTTTAAATCCAGGTGTAAGTGACCACCCTTTTTTCGTTTCGACTTCTTTTTGCACTCCTGGCTCTTTCTTGTCTTCCATACCACGGAATCCGATAAAAGCAATTAAGAAGAAAACAAAGTATAAAATAAAGTTCGCTAAGAAAATATAATCAAAACGATATGAAGCAACTAAACCACCGCACGCTGTTCCAATCGCAATACCAACGTTTTGTCCAACATACATCGCATTAAACGCTCGTCTTCCGCCCTCTGGCCAAACCGTACCAACCATCGCGTACATCGATGGGAAGACCATCCCAGAACCGAAGCCGATTAACGCTAGCCACACAACATATAACGGCCAACCGTGGAAGAACACAAGACCTAAAATCGATACAAGTGTAATGACAATCCCTACTAAAATTGATTTATAACCGCCCCATTTATCAAATAAAACACCGCCGAGCAAGTTTCCGATTACACCAGTAAGCGAGTTGATCATTAATACCATTCCGGCCACAGATAAAGATTTGCCTAGGTGATCATGCAAATAAATTGTATTAAAAGGCCATAAAAAAGAAGCACCCGTGACATTAATAATCATCCCAGCTACTAATAGCCATACTTTCCTTGGCATAGTTTCCCCTCCTATTCTATTTTTTTCGTTCATATATATAACAGTAAAATTGTAGTCGTTTTTAAATAGGAAGGCAACTGATTAATAGTTGATGAAATTCAGATAATGGTTTGACGGTAAATGAAATTATATTTATCCCTGCTTGAAAATATATCAGCGATTTTGGAAATATATCGACCGCAACTCAAAATAGATCAGCGATTTTTCAATTATATCGACCACAACTTGAAATATATCAGCGATTATTAAAATATATCAACTTACCGACAAAAAGCGACAACAGTAACAATATATAAAAGGGTAGACTGCATGAAATTTTCATGCAGTCTACCCTTATTTATACTATCCAACTTCTTTTTCTCGCTTCGCACTTTCTTTAGCGCTCCATTTAAATATTTTATCTAATAAGGAATATATTCTCCCAGATTCTTTCGTTAACAAAGGTCCTAACGATGCTAATATTAAAACATACAAAGCTGAGAATGGTTTAATCGTTGCCATTAAGCCGCCCGCAATTCCAATATTCGCGACGATAATGGAAAATTCTCCGCGTGATACAAGTGTTAAACCGATATTCGTAGAAGCCTTATGCGATAACCCAGCTTTACGCCCCGCTACCATTCCAGCAGTAAAATTACCGATAAGAGTAATGAAAACTGCTCCTAATGCCAACCACACTGCTCCCCCAAGCGAAAATGGGTCTATACTTAAACCGAAGCTGAAAAAGAATATAGCTCCAAAGAAATCACGAAATGGAACAACGAGCTGTTCAATTCGATCACTATGCTCTGTTTCAGAAAAGACGAGCCCCAATAATAATGCTCCAATTGCCTCCGCGACATGAATCGTTTCTGAAAATCCTGCTACAAAGAATAAAATAGCGAATATTACGATAATGAAAATTTCATTGGACGAAATATCTAACATTTTATTTAAGAATCGTGTAGCTTTTCTAGCAACTACAAAGAATAGTAGCATATACCCTACTGCGATTAAAATAGATGTAAGAGCACCTACAAATGACGTTGCCCCTCCGAGTACTAATCCTGAAACGACTGATAAATATACTGCTAAAAAGATATCATCAAACATAATGATTCCTAAAATTAGCTCCGTCTCTTTATTACCAGATCTTCTTAAATCAACAATTACTTTCGCAACAATTGCACTCGATGAAATTGTTATGATCCCAGCAATAATTAATGTTTCTAATAAGGGGAAACCCATTATATATCCGTAAAGTAAACCTAATATAAAATTAAGCGATATATGAACAGTTCCCCCAAAAGCAATTGATTTTCCTGATTTAATTAATTTTTTAATTGAGAATTCTAAGCCTAAATAGAATAAGAGGAATATAACGCCAACACGGCCGAGGAAGGAAATAACTTCTCCGCTTTCAATAAATCTTAAATCGATAAGCCCTAAATCTGGCGCATGTGGCCCCACTAGCATACCGAGTATAATGAGAAACGGAATAATCGAGAACTTTAACTTTGCAGCGAGAATAGCTGCAAAAGCGACTAATACTAACGCAGTCCCAACTTCAAAGATTAAAGTATCCATCGATTATGAATCCCCTCCTACTGAAAGCAACTCATTAATAATTCTTTTTACTTCATGTCTTTCGCCTGATAATACGAGCATATCGCCAGCTTCAATGATAGAATCTGGGCCTGGATTAAAGAACTTCTTCATATTCTTTTTCAAAATGGCAATGATCGTTACATTATATGTGTTTCGGACATGTAAACTACCAATTGTTTTTTGTACGACTGGTGCATTATTTTCCACCTTAAACCACTCAATTGATAATCCTTCAAAGGCCATTTCAATCGTATCTAAAGCTTGTGGCCTATATACCATTCCGCCCAATATAGCTGCAATTTGTCTCGCTTCGGAATCACGAAGAGAGACGCTTGAAATACTCTCCTCATGATCAGCATCAAAATGGTACATTTCTCTTCGGCCATCATCATGAATAACGATAACCATCTTTTCATTACCTTTTGTAATCACTTCAAACTTACATCCAATACCCGGCAGTTCACTCTCTCTAATATTCATATTTTCCGCCTCCTAATTTTTTTAGTTACGGCTTTTATAAATCGACATCAATCTCCGTTTTAAAGGTCTCATCCTTTGAGATGCCTAAATACTTTAGCGTCTCTGATGGAGTCGCGTGATGGAAATGTTTTTGCAATAACGCAATCGCTATCCCTCTTTTGTACGCATGAAATCCAAACGTTTTTCGCATTGAATTTGTTCCGATCTTACCAACAACTCCAACTGCTTCTGCAGCATTATGAATTACACGATACGCTTGTTGGCGCGTAATTGAATTTGGCGTTTTATTAGATTGAAATACGTAATTTTCTCTTTTAACGCCAATAGATTGTACGTAATCTAAAAGCGCTTCTTTTACTTTTGTATTTAAATAAATATCTTGTTTAAATTTTTCATCTTTCACAGGAAGAGTATAAAACTCTTTAACAGTCCCGTCTTCATTTAATACCTCTTCAAATTTCATACTAAGTAGTTCTGTAATTTTTAATCCTGTGTTAATTCCAATAACAAATAAAAGATAATCTCGCTGGGAGTGCTCTTTTAAATATTTTTTCATAGCCTCAATTTGGCTTATATCTTTTAATGCCTCTACAACTTCCATACATGTATTCTCCTCATCTTATGAACGGTAATTTTCTCATTATGTTGTCCATTTTACCTTATCATGCTATGAGATTTCCATGTGTTATCCATTATTTTCACAATATACTCAGGTGGTTCTGAAAACTTTCAATGTGGAAACTTACGATTGTATAAATACGTTGCGGTAAAAAAATGTGGGGATAAAAGTTCAGCTTCTTTCTACAGATTGGATTCCTCCTTTCCTTATACAGCTACTTCTACTTTTATATTACGTTACTTATTTACATTATATTATATATTTCAGTAACATTAAAGTGTTTTTTCTGAAAATAATAAAAACCGAGCGTTTTTGCTCGGTTTTTATTATTAATCTTCTTTCGGAAGAACAATTCCTTTATACAATTGAACTGTAATAAGGTAATAAATCGTGTAAATAACTACGAAAATTACGATTGGTATCCAAATACGGAAGTACGGATCGACTAAAATAAATCCGAAAATATTCATACCAACTAATACGTGAGCGATACCCACAATTGCTGGGAATAAGAATACTAAGAATAACTCTTTATAAATTGATTTCGTTAATAATTCACGGCGTACACCGATTTTACGGAGCATTTGATAACGCGTAATATCTTTTGATGCACCAGAAAGAATTTTAAACATAAGACAACTTGCCATCATTGCTAAGAAAGCAATTCCAAGGAAGAAGCCCATAAATACTGTTCCACTCGCAATACCGTAGAACATGTCATACACTTGATATTTACTATTCATTTGCTCAGCTTTTACATTTTTATATTTAACTAGCTGCAACTCGTCAATTTTTTTCCATTCTTTTGTGTATGCTACGAAATCGTCTGTTTTTCCAGTAAATACGATTCCCTCTTTACCATTTACAGTATCGTACATTTTTTGATCCACAATTTTAATAGCACGATCTTGGTATATATAATATGGTTGGATTGTTCTAAATACCTCATCCCATTCTTCAGGCATTGCTTTTTCATTTTGATCTTGCTCTGATCTCACTCCTGCTACTGTACCTACTGGAGCTTCTCCTGAAACTTCTTTATATTTACCGAAACTTTCTTTACCCACACCATCTCGAATAAATGGCTTATGTTTCTCTAAATCTTCTTTTATATAATAAATATATTTGTCGTCTACTTTATAACGGTACTCAGATTTATTTTTGAATGATATACCATCTAAAATTTTCTTCTCTTCAGCCGTAGGATTATGAACAATCGAATCATAAATTTCAAATCCATCAACCGTTTTGATAACGTTATTTTTAAACGCCATACCACCTGAAATCGCACCAGCTCCAAGAGCAACTAACATCGCTACTGTTGCAAGTACTTTCGTTAAGCTATTAATACGGAAATTTAATTGTGCAAATGTAAAAGCATTAAGTCCTTTTTCACTACGCTTTTTATTACTTTTTAACTTTTTAATAATGACTGGAAGAAGTGATCCAAATAGCATGTAAGTACCAGCTGTTGTTGTAATTAATGCAATAAGGATTCCCATCTCTCTTAATTTTTCCATATAAATCATTGATGCATAGCCAATTCCTAATAAAATAACCGCTAGGAATGCAACTAAACCTGTCATTTTTCCTTTTACTGCAACACGTTCTGTTTGTGCATCTGCATGTACAAGTTGCAATACAGAAATACGAGATAATTTAATACTATTCATAATTGCTGATAATACAAATAGTGCAAAGAAGAAAATGCAAGTAACTGTCATAGATGGAAGGTAAAACGATTTATAGCCTTCACCAGCAAATTCTAATTGTTTCATTAATAATTGTCCGATACCCTCTGCAAGTCCTACACCAACTATAATACCAATCGCAAGAGACGCAGCGCCTAATACGATTGTTTCAATAAACATAAGTAATGTAACTTTATGCTTTTTTGCTCCTAACATCATATACATACCAAACTCTTTTTGACGAAGAGATAGTAAGAAAGAGTTCGCATATAAAATATAGAAGAACGTTATAATAGCGAGTAAAAATGAACCTGCTTGGAATACAAATCCAATTGATTGAATAACTGAGTTAGATTCGATAAACGTTTTATTCAGCGCTAACGTTTGAAACATATAAAAAATTGAGATAGACATGACAAGACCGACAAGTAATACGATATAATCTTTCAGCTTACTTTTCAGCCCTGACATGGAAAGTTTGAATAACATGCTCTAGAACCTCCTTTCTTACGCTTTTTGTGTACCTAAGTCCGCAAGCACATCTAAAATTTCTTTATAAAACTCTTCACGTGTACCGCCGCGGTGAATTTCTTTATATAGCTCACCATCTTGAATGAATAAAATGCGCTGACAGTAACTTGCACTATACGGATCATGTGTAACCATCATAATAGATACGCCTTGATCTTTATTTAAGTTTGTCATCGCATCAAGTAAACTCGTTGCATTTTTAGAATCAAGCGCTCCTGTTGGCTCGTCCCCTAAAATAATTGCAGGCTCATGTACTAACGCACGTGCTGCTGCTGAACGTTGTTTCTGTCCACCAGATACTTCAGATGGATACTTTTGAAGAATTTCTGTAATCCCTAACATATCCGCTACTTTTTCTACTTTCGGTCCAATATTACGTGACGCGACACCTTGAAGAGATAATGGAAGTGCGATGTTTTCATAAATAGATAAGTTCTCTAATAAGTTAAAGTCTTGGAAGATGAATCCTAATTTTTGTGAACGGAAATCAGAAAGCTCACCTTGCTTCATTTTCGTAATATCCGTACCCGCAATTTCAACAACGCCGCCCGTTGCTTTATCAAGCGTTGAAATTACATTTAATAATGTCGTTTTACCAGAACCAGATGGTCCCATAATTCCAACAAACTCACCCTCTTGAATTGAGAATGACACACCTTTTAACGCGTGTGATTGGTTCTCACCTTTTTTACCGTACACTTTTTGAACGTTTTTCACGTCTACAACTGGTTTCGTCATATATATCCTCCTACGCTTGTTTTTCCATTACCTATTTTGCGCCTTTTGGAGGTGAACTGCTATTTGTTAACATTACATTTACCTTACACTTTTGTAATATAAAAAAGGTGTGCTTGTAAGTTTGGCTTTTACTACTTTTAATATTAGTGACATATTGAGTCGGCAAATGAAATTATATCAGCGATTTTCAAAATATATCGGCACAACTACAAAAGCTGAAAATAAAAATAGGCTGTTCCACAAAAGGAACAGCCTACTTCTCTCTTTATTTCTTTAAAGGTGTTACCGTCCAGTACGTAATAACACGCCAAATCCATTCTAATGGACCCATTTTAAAGATTTTCATCCAAATTACGCTACATACAATTTGAATTACATAAATTGCAATACACACATATAACGTCTGCATGTAAGTTAAGTTTTCTGCAAAGTTAAATACACTTCCTGCGATTAAAATCATTGCAGTTTGTCCAATATAATTCGTTAAAGCCATTCGGCCATAATACTTCAGTGGTGCTAACAATGTTTGAACTGATTTTAATTGAAGTAATAAAATTAATGCTCCAACATAGAAAGCTGAAATAATCGGTCCAACTGTAACACCAATTTTTAAAAATTGGCTTGCAGCATTCATTGTTCCATCCTCATTCTCAAGTATCATATTTATAAATGGTTCAGCAGGAACGTGCCCATATTGATACCATACAGCTATGACACTTAAAACAAACATAATACCTGTAAAAACAGCGACTTTCTTTATATTTTGCGCAAGGTTTTCAAATACACGATATTGTCCTGCAGCAAGCCCTAATAAAATTAAGCCAAGTGGTAATAGTTCTTTAACTCCCATTACACTGAAGGCAATTGTCAAAATAAGTCCTAGTACTAGGTTCACTTCTTTTTTCGCTTTATAAAACGGTAAAACGATTAACCCACAAATTGCGTATAACGCTAGTGCTTCTCCAGGCTGAAACATTTGATGAATTAAACCAAAAATAAATAATGCTACTAAGCGACGTAAAAATAAAACATAGCCATTTTTCCCTTTCGCAATTGCTCTTGTAATGAAGATATAGAATCCCACTCCAAATAAGAATGAGAAGATTGAGAAGAAACGACCTTCTACAAATAAGTATAGAAACCTTTGATAGCTCGCATCCACTGTATTAGGATCTGGGATTTTAATATGAAGTAGTGCAAGAATATTTACTAAAATAATCCCCAGTAATGCAAAGCCACGAATGTAATCTAATTCATCAATTCGCTTGTTTGTAATATTGTTCCCCATAAAGCAACTGCTACTAAAAATATAAACAAATGTATATTCTTAGAGTATTCCTGCTTCTACGTGCCCTGCCTCGCTAATCACTTGCTACTACAGTTTGCTGTGACACTCCACAGGCGTAAATTCCGATGTAGCCCACCGTACATATATACAATCTATTTACGTTAGTATTATATATTCTTTTGCTTGTAAAAGGTTGATCGCTGCGTTCAAATCTCTATCCATTACATTGCCACATTCACATGTATATACTCGGTCAGATAGCTTTAAATCCGCTTTCTTTTGACTGCAACATGAGCATAACTTTGACGATGGATAAAACCGGTCTACTTGACGTAATTCAATTCCATATTCCTCACATTTCGTCAAAAGCCACGTTTTAAAAGCAAAAAAAGACTGCTTGGCAATTGTTTTAGATAAATGTTTATTCTTCATCATACCTTTCACATTCAAATCTTCCACTGTAATAAACGTTGGCTTGGTTTTCACCACATTCGTTACAATAGACTTTACATACTCTATTCGAATATTCGCTAATCGAGCATGCAACTTTTGCACTCTAAGAACATTTTTATCTATATTCACTCTTTTATTAGTAACAGATTTTTCACCTCTCTTTTTTAGATTTTCAAATTTACGTGCTAAAGAGCGTTGTTCACGTTTTAACCGTTTTTCTATCTTTTTTACCTTTATTGTTTTGTTGATGTTTTCATGAACGATACCATCGCTACGTGTAGCAAAATCCTTCACTCCTAAATCAATCCCTAGACCTATTTTATTGAGTGCTAACTTTGTTGCCATTTCTTCCAATTCGCAAAGTACAGATACAAAATATCTTCCTGCTCTTTGATATACTGTGCCACTTTTTACAGTTGCATTTTTAGGGATATATCCATATTCTTTTAACCTTACCCAACCAATTGTAGGAACTTTGACCCTATGTCTTTCTACTGTCCAATCTGTTTTGTTGTTTTTAGGGAAGTAGCACTTCACATCTTGCTTCTTCTTTTTTTTATATTGCGGAAACTTAGATAAACCTTTAAAAAATCGCTTAAAAGCTTTATCTCCATTCATAATCGCTTGTTTTACCGCTTTGCTCGACACTTCTTTAATCCACTGGTCACACTCTTTTGTATGAATGTTGTTTAGCCATTTGGAAAAGTCATAGCCACTAAGAAATTTCCCCTCCGACTCATATGCCTCTTTATTTTTAGAGATATACAGGTTATATACATATCGACACACCCCAATAGTTTGTCGGATTTTACTAATTTGTTCAGTTGTCGGTTTGATTTCTATTAAATATGCTCTTTTCATAAGTCTCCATCCTCCGACATTTTCTTTTTGTATTTTCTCAACCCATATATTCTACAGCTAAATACATGAATGATAGATATTAAATCCTGAACAAGTTCTTCTTGAGGAGATAGTTTTTCATTGTTAACAATCATAATTTCCACTTCCATTTTATGAAGAAACTTTTCAAACCAATCATATCCAAAACGTACAAATCTATCTTTGTGTGCAATGATGATCGTCGAAATGTTTCTTTCCATACAACTGTCAATCAGTTTATTCCACTGTTTTCTTTTGTAGTTTAATCCGCTACCAATATCTTTGATAACTTCATCTACAATTATCCCTCGTGTATTTGCGAAACTCAACCTGATTTTCTAAATCATCTTTCTGACCTGGATTTGAATAACTACTTTGCCTACTTTTGTCTATGTTTTTGTTTACTGTTTCTTTCTCCTTGTCCAAAATTTAATCCTCCCTTACTCTACTGGAAAAGGACAATTACAACTATCGGCAAACCTTACAGGAATCTTACATTATTGTCATATAGCAAAATAAAACCAGGTCATATTGCGACCTGGTCTACTCTGATTGTTTCGATTTTTGAGGTTGTCCTTTTTTACTATTACGCTGTTTTACTTGAACAATCGGATCAAGTTCATTCGAAAACTCAGCGTTATGTCCATTTTGTGTTTTTTGTTCTGGGTTATTTTGATCTGAACGTTTCGCCATTACATTCACTCCTTATTAGTGCGGTGTAATAATCATTTGATGTTGCAATTGGCGAATTGCCATACGTGCTCTATTTAATTGCTCACGTTGCTCATCATTCGCATGTTGTTGCATCGTTTGTAAATCGTTATATGCTTGTTCTAATTGCAACTGCGCATCCGAATACTCCATCGTATTATAATGCTCTTGTCTCATACCTTGGTCTAATTGTTCTTTCGCATATTCCACCGCTTGTTCCGCTTGTGTAATATACGATTCAAGTGATTGACGCTCTGCCATAATTGTCCCTCCTTGCTTCAATTCCCCTTTAGTGTGTCCCTTCCTTATGAACCTTATGAGTATGTTATAATGGATTTTGTGTTATTTTGACTCGGCTTAGGAGGGAAAGTAATGAAGGTTCAAAACCCTTTTCCATATACAAACGACAATAAACGTTATCATACATGGAATTATCATTTACGAAATGAATTTGGTGAAAAAATCTTTAAAGTTTCATTAGATGCTGGCTTCGATTGCCCGAACCGTGACGGTACAGTTGCTTATGGCGGTTGTACATTTTGCAGTGCTGCTGGATCTGGTGACTTCGCTGGCGATCGCCGCGATGATGTTATAACGCAATATCATGAAATGAAAGAAAAAATGCGCTCAAAGTGGAAAGACGGAAAATGTATCGCTTATTTCCAGGCGTACACAAATACACATGCACCACTTGAAGTGTTAAAAGAAAAATTCGAACCGCTTCTAGCAGAAAAAGACGTTGTCGGTCTTTCTATTGCGACTCGTCCAGATTGTTTACCGGACGATGTTGTTGAATATTTAGCGGACTTAAATAAACGCACTTACCTTTGGGTTGAACTCGGACTACAGACTGTTCATGAACGTACTGCAAATCTTATTAATCGCGCTCACGATTATCCGTCTTATGTGGAAGGTGTAAATAAATTACGTAAGCACGGCATTCGAGTTTGTTCTCATATTATTAACGGCCTTCCACTTGAAGATTACGACATGATGATGGAAACAGCTCGTGAAGTAGCGAAGCTTGACGTACAAGGAATTAAAATCCACTTACTTCACTTATTAAAAGGAACGCCAATGGTGAAGCAATATGAAAAAGGACAACTCGAGTTCCTTTCTCTTGAGGATTACGTAAGTCTCGTTGTTGACCAACTTGAAATTATTCCAGAAGACGTAATTGTGCACCGTATCACAGGTGACGGTCCACCTGATTTAATGATTGGCCCAATGTGGAGCTTAAATAAATGGGAAGTATTAAATTCCATCGATGCAGAATTTGTACGCCGCGGAAGCTGGCAAGGAAAATATGCAAATGAGGAGAAACAAAAATGAAATTAGAACGTGTATTACCGTTTGCTCGCACTCTCTTGCAAACAGCAGTAAAAGAAGGCGATTACGCTGTAGATGCAACACTCGGCAATGGGCATGACACTTGCTTCCTAGCTGAAATCGTTGGAGATAACGGAAAAGTATTTGGATTTGATATTCAAAAAGAGGCAATTGAAAGCTCAACAACTCGTCTAAAAGAAAAAGAACTTTTCGAACGTACTGTTTTAGTTCACGATAGTCACGATACACTTCTATCCGTATTACCAGAAGATGCAAAAGGAAAAGTAACAGGCGCAATTTTCAACTTAGGTTACCTTCCAGGCGGAGACAAGCATATCGTTACAAAACCGAACTCAACAATCTCAGCGATCGAACAATTATTAGAAGTAATGGCACCTGAAGGTATCATCGTCCTTGTTATTTACCACGGACACCCAGAAGGACAAGTAGAACGCGACGCTGTACTTACATTTGCCGAAGAACTAGACCAAAAACAAGCACACGTACTGCGATACGGCTTCATTAATCAACAAAATAACCCGCCATTTATTGTGGCGATTGAGAAGCGATAATATATCAACGATTTTTCAATTATATCTATCGTAACTCGGGATATATCAACGATTTTTTCGATATATCTATCATAACTTACAATATATCAACGATTTCTCGGATATATCGATTGTTCGACAAAACATAACAAAAAAAGACGTGCATTCACTGCACGTCTTTTTTTATTCTCCTATATAATGGATATATACACTATTTAAAGAAAGAAGGATAGAACTTTGCTAGTAGAACTACGGGGAATTCAAAAGAAGTACGACAAATCACTTATACTAGACAACATTGATTTATCCATTTCAGAAGGAGAAGCACTCGCCATTGTTGGCGGAAACGGGACTGGAAAAAGTACTCTACTCAAAATAATTGCAGGATTTGTTTCACCTACGGCAGGAGCACTTCAAAGAAAAGAACATATACAAATTGGCTATGTACCTGAATATTTTCCTGAAGGGATTCGTTTTACATTAGAGGATTATTTATATCATCTCGGCCACATTCACGGTTTATCAACAAAATATTTAAAAGATAAAATCCCGATGCTTCTTGAATCTTTTCATTTACAGCATGCAAGACATTCTGTTGTACGAAACTTTTCAAAAGGTATGAAACAAAAAACTGGTATTATGCAAGCATTACTTACAGACGTCCATTTATTAGTTTTAGACGAACCGCTTTCTGGACTCGATCCTCACTTTCAGCAAGAATTAGAACATATTTTACTCTCATTAAAACAACACGGCATATCCATACTCTTCACATGTCATGAAAAACAACTATTAGAAAACTTCGCCGATAGAATTGTGACGTTAGCAAATCATACAATCACAGAAGATATTTTTGTACAAAAAGGAGCAGAACAAGTCTATATTGAAGCAATCGTTCACGAAACATTTTCAGCGATAGAACTAAAAAAGCAATCCGGTTTTATACACGTTGCACACAATGCAAATCAAAACCTTATTCAATTACAAATCGAAAAAGAATATACAAACGAAATGCTTCAGTTTTTATTACATAAAAAAGCATCTATCACACTGCTACAACCTAACTTTTAAATCGAAAGAAGGTTTATTATGTTCGCGCTTATTCGTTACCATTTTCTCGACTATACAAAATCGTATAAGTACGTCCCTCCTATTGCGATGTACTTTGTGAGCTTACTTTTTGTATATACATATAAACCGACTCCTATTGTACCGACATACTTAGAAACAGCTCTCGCGCTTTATTTATTATCTGCCTGGATTACGGTCACAATTTTTCATACTGAAGACCCTGTACAAGAACAAATTACTATTTCTCACACAAATAATATTTCCGCACTATATTTGGGTAAATATATTACGGCTCTTCTCATTTGTACTGTTTTATCTTTTATATCCGTAATCTACCCAATTATTTTGCAAATGTTTAATGAAGAAATGACAGTTTCTTTATTTTTAATCGGATTTCTCGCTCACATGTCTTTCTCTATACTAGGAATTTCAATCGCAACTTTATTTACTAGAAATATTATTCCAAAAGCAAGCACAGCTTGGCTTAGCCTTACATTTATATTGCTTATAACGATTGCATCTATCCAGTTAAAAAAAGAGTTACTATGGTTTTTACCACCTGTCAAAAGTTTTCTAATACTTGGACAATACAAATATAATACACTGACTCACACGCTATGGCTCACAGCTTGGGCTATCGTATATTCATTTTTATTATTTATCTTATTTCTTTTTATCGTTCGCAAAAAACGTTTTTAATTACATATTAAAGGAGACAAACCAATGATCGGAATACTAGCAGGAATGGGGCCAAAATCAACTGGTCCATTCGTCGATACAGTTGTAGCAAGGTGCCAAACAATATACGGAGCAAAACATGATATGGACTTTCCTCATATGATGATTTATTCGTGCCCAACACCGTTTTACATGGATCGTCCTATTGATCACGAGACGATGAAAAAAGCGATTATTGAAGGGGCACAAAAACTTGAAAGTACTGGCGTAGACTTTATCGCTATGCCGTGCAATACAGCGCATCTTTATTTTGAAGAATTACAGCGTTCGCTTTCTATCCCGATTTTAAATATAGTCGATGAAACGTTACAAGCAATTCCTGAAAATACAAAAAAAGTCGCTCTTCTCGCAACAGAAGCAACTGTTCAAGCTGGGATTTACCAAAACGGGATTGCAAAACGTAATATAGAGTATATTCATCATGAAAAATGGCAGGAAATGATTAATCAAATCATTACTTATATTAAATCTGGGGAGGTTGAAGAAGCTCGCGAATTGTGGAATGCGCTCGTTTTACAATTGAAAGATGAAGTTGATACCGCTATTATCGCATGTACCGATTTGAATGTAGTGGCAAATGAGGATTTTGTTGATTCCGCTCAATGTCTTGCTGAGGCGGTTGTTGAAATGTATTTATCAAATAAGAAGAAACATTTATAAACATTGAACACCTTCCTTTTGAAATGTGTTTTATGTTTGTTGAAACCCCTAAAAACTTTTAACTTTCTTCACAATTCTTTCAAAGTAATCACACTTAATCTCGCTATATTAAATAAGTAGTTATTCATATAGGGAAGGTTAGGGGAACTGAAAGTATGAAACAAAATCGTTCGCTTCATTACATTTTTTGGCGTTGGCATTTTTATGCTGGGCTTTTTATTACGCCGCTTCTTATTACGTTGTCACTGAGTGGAATTGGGTATTTATTTCGGGAGGAAGTTGAAGATTTCATCTATAAAGATTTATATTTTGGGAAGAGTGCTCAAACAGAATCTATTTCGATGTCTGATTCTATTTCCTTAACAGAGAAAAAATATCCACATTATAGCGTGGCGAAAATTAGTGAGTTTAATGGGGATTATAATACGAGACTTACCATTGCAAATGAGTATACTGGGCAACAAAAATATGTGTATTTAGATAGTAATAATCAAATTGTTGGGGATCAAAATGCAAGTGAAACGTTTGCCAATATAATGAGGGAATTACATAGTTCTCTTTTAGTTGGTGGCACTGTCGTCAACTATACTGTAGAACTTGCAGCATGCTGGACAATCTTTTTAATTGTAACCGGATTGTACATGAGTATACGCCAATTTAAAAACACACCATCATCCAATAAGCGAGAAAAAGCAAAAAGACGTCATTCTATTATCGGTATTATATTTACAATTCCTCTCTTTCTGCTAATCGCATCTGGATTGCCATGGTCAGGATTTATGGGGAACCAAATTTATAAAATCGCATCGTCAAATGAATCACTCGGATATCCAAAATTGTACATGGCTCCGCCTGAATCAAAGGTAAAAGAACTGCCGTGGGCAACAAGAAAAGAAGCTCCTCCTGAATCGAATTCAAATGAACCGAAAGCAATTTCTGTCGATGAATTACAAAAAGGAATTGAAATAAAGAAGCCATATGTTATTTCACTACCAGCTGATCCGAAAGGTGTATTCACTGTTTCGAAATCGAGCGGTTCTGGTATTACAGGGATGCACGTTGCACCAAGTGAAGAGATAACAGCTTACTTTGATCAATATAGCGGGGAACTCATTTCAAAAACGGACTACCGTGATTATGGATTACTTGCACAATGGTTCACTTACGGTATCCCGCTTCATGAAGGACATTTATTCGGATGGCCAAATAAAATATTATGCTTACTAACGACATTATCTCTATTACTTCTTATTTATTACGGAGTAAAAATGTGGTTAGCAAGAAAGCCAAAAGGAAAATTAGCAGCACCTCCAAAGCAAAGAGATAAGAAAAGTATATTCGTTTTCTTTATCATGATGGTTATATTAGGCGCTGTCATGCCTTTATTCGGACTATCTGTTTTAGTTATTTTTGCAATTGAACTTCTTATATATGTATTTTTAAAAATACGATCATAAATAAAAAGCATTTGTACCATCGTGTACAAATGCTTTTTTATTTACTATTTTCTTTTTTTCTACCACTTATTAAAAAGACAATATCTACTATAATAATTGCGCCAATTATTACTTGTGGCACGTAATCCATCACAGTAGGACCACTTGGCCTATTCATCATCATATACATTCCAGTTACAAATGAAATGGAAAGTAGCACAAGTAATGTTACTTCAATATTGTCATATAGCTTTTGAAACAATCGCTTCATTTCCACCACCAACTTTACCATATTATAACAAAAAACCACTCTACATGAGTGGTTTTCTTCATCACTGCGCTGTTTTTTTTCGGTACATCTTCCCGTTCCAATAGAAGAATCGTGAAGTGAGGCCTCCGTACTTTACAATGCGCCGTGCCATTTTGTGCATATTCTTTTGTGCTGATACTTTTTGATCTGATAAATAAATACCAAGTAACCCTCGGCTTATGAGACGATGAAACTTCGCATGAGGCAAATCACCAATGCTCTTCTCTGCTTCTTCTACAAAGTGTTTCATACGATCTAATATAGCTTGCTCGTTTTCATAATAACTACAGAAATTCAAATCCCCGCCTATGCGGTCTTCTTCTTGATCGATGAAATAATCAAGTAAAATGTGAAGTCCTTGTACGTAAGGAAAGTATCCTTGTCTAATTTTCGCAATATCTTCATCATGTAATTCATCATGAAATGCATATGCTACAAGGCAGAAAATTCCAAGTGTAGAACCGGCACATGCTGAAAATTCAAACCAGCTCATCTCAGGTAAGTTTTCTTTATGTGCTTCAAACCAATTTTTCAGGCGCGGTTCTCTTTCTTCTAACTTCACGTGTTTATGAATTTGTAAATCACAATAATAACAAGCAAGTTCATGAAGAACAGGAGCAATTTTGTCATAGTGCTTCGTTTTCTTTAAAACATCTTGGCACGTTTCAACAAGTTCATCTAAATAACCACCATCATCTTGATCATCACGGTAACGATAATAATTACCGCCACCTTCCACTTCAGGTGATAGTGCCATTAACATTGATTCATGTAGCGCGGCAAAATCATTCGGATCAAGTGATGTACTGCGATCACATAAATTATCTAGATAGTCACTGATTGTTTGATACGCTACGATAAAACGAATACATTCCTCTCGGTGTTCATTTGCTAGCAGTGATAAAATGCCACCACCCTCACAATGAAACGTTTTATGCTCAATACTTGCGATTGCCTGACTATGAAGCTCATCATTCGGAATATGGTAGGCACGCTCTTTCCACATCGCTAGCTCATGGTGTACAACCGGAAACACATCACGGTATACTTTCGCCATGAGCGTTATGGGATTACTCGGTACGTTCACTTCTTCCTTCATCTCCTCTATTAAATGTACAAATAATGATTTATTTGTTTGTTTTTACTATATTATTGACATGCATTTCAGTAAATGACTGAATATAACTCAAAATTTCATCACGCTCATACTCATTTAATAACTCGTGATAACAATTCGGCCATTCTTTAAAAGCCTTATCACTTATTTTAACATTATCAAACCAAGTGCGGACACGTGTTTTATCTACAAGTTTATCCTCACAAGCTTGCATTAGCAAGAGCGGAACATCTGGAAAATCATCTATTTTTTTATGAGCAATTTCGATAGACTTAATCAATTCACTATACCAACGTACTGATACTTTGCGCAAGAACAAAGAATCATTCTCCATTGCATCTCTCACTTCATGGTTACGTGTTGACATTTCCACCGTAAGATTCGTTGCAAATTGCAATTTTGGAGCCACAACATTTAATATTTTTGAAGCAAATTGAAGCGGAGCAGAGGGTCCAGTCACTACCCCTAAACAAGGCGAACTCAAAATAATACCCTCTACATCTTCTCTCTTCGTTTCTTGCATCATACGAATGACAATAAGACCACCCATACTATGACCGAATAAAAAAATAGGTAACCTATACTTTCTTGCTTCTTTCACCCATAATTTAACTTCCTCTATGTATTCATCAAATGAATCAATATGTCCTCTATTTCTTGAAGTCGTTCCATGTGACGGAAGGTCCCCCATCACGACGTGGTAGCCGATATGATTCCACATTTCCGCAACGGCTTCGTAACGTCCGTGATATTCCATTGCGCCGTGCACAATAACAATGACAGCTTTCGCTTCCTCTGCTTCATAATTCCACATACGGACCTCCTCCATTTCACTCTTTCTCATAATTTGATACACTAAAACTAGTCTCTAGGAAAGGAAGACTTTACATGATATATCCTTACAAAGAAAAAAATCCGAAAATTGCGAGTAGTGCTTTTATCGCTGACTATGTTACGATTACAGGCGATGTTTCCGTTGGAGAGGAATCAAGTATTTGGTTTAATACGGTCATCCGTGGTGATGTGTCACCAACAATCATTGGAGACCGAGTAAATGTACAAGACCAATGCACCCTCCACCAAAGCCCTCAGTATCCTCTTATTTTAGAAGATGATGTTACAGTTGGGCATCAAGTTATTTTACATAGCTGTCATATTAAAAAAGATGCTTTAATTGGAATGGGATCCATTATATTAGATGGTGCTGAAATCGGCGAAGGAGCTTTTATCGGCGCTGGAAGCCTCGTTTCACAAGGAAAGAAAATTCCACCAAACACGTTAGCTTTCGGTCGCCCCGCGAAAGTCATTCGTGAATTAACAGAAGAAGACCGTAAAGATATGGAGCGTATTCGTACGCAGTATGTTGAAAAAGGTCAATATTATAAATCACTACAAAAATGATTTTACTGCTGCCATAATACTGGCAGCTTTTTTTATATAAAAACTAACTTTTTCTTTACAAAACATTATTACTCCCTCAACAAAATCTTATTAAAATAAAAGCTAATATCTCCATATATATGTAAACGAGGGAGGAGAATTTTCATGAAGGTCAGTGGATTATATAAAATAGAATGTTACATTTTTAAAGGAATTAATCGCTACTTTGATCAAAAAACATTAAATATCTTTTTCAGCAATATTACCCATATCGGTGGTGCTACTTTCTCCATTGCACTTACACTTTTCTTTTTAATTTTTGCAAAAGGGACTTTACACCAAGCGGCAATCGCTGCTGCTATTTCTTTAGCAATTAGCCATATTCCTGTACAAATATTAAAAAGGTGGTATCCACGAAAACGTCCGTATTTAACAATTCAGGATGCGAAATATCCAGTCCATCCATTAAAAGACCACTCTTTCCCGTCTGGTCATACAACAGCCGTTTTCTCTGTCTTCATTCCATTTATTTGCTATAATCCAAGCTTACTTGCTTTCCTATTACCGTTAGCATTATGCGTCGGTATTTCTCGTATTTATTTAGGGCTTCACTATCCGTCAGATGTATTCGTCGGCATGTGCCTTGGCACTTGCTCTGGCATCATCTCTTTTTATCAATTCATCCCACTTTTCACATAAAGGAGTGATATGATGAGAGTCGCCATTTTTACCGATACTTTTACGCCACAAGTTAACGGGGTTGCGAAAACGTTAGAACGATTAACAAGTTACTTTCAGAAAGAACAGATCGCCTATTCTGTTTTCGCCCCTCAACATACAGCTGAAGATAATTTCGTGGCTAATGTGAACAAGATGAGAAGTATCCCGTTAACAATATTATATCCAGAATGTCGCTTTTCTTTTCCTACTCCGCGTATTAAACGGGAACTTCATTCCTTTAAACCTGACATTATTCACATTGCCACACCTTTCAACATGGGACTTTGTGGACTGTATTACGCAAAAAAATTAAACATCCCAGTTGTCGGTTCTTATCATACTGATTTCGATGCGTATTTACGCTATTACAAAATTGAATTTCTCTCCAATATGCTTTGGAACTATTTAAAATGGTTTCATAGTCATATGCAAAAAAATTTCGTTCCCTCCCCTGAAACATTACATCAATTAAAAAATAAAGGCTTTCAGGCCCTCTCCATTTGGGGACGTGGTGTAGATTGCACACTCTTTCATCCAGCTTACAATACAGACCTATTCCGAAAAAAATATAATATTACAGCGAAGTATGTTCTTTCCTATGTAGGACGAATTGCTCCTGAAAAAGATATTGATACGTTGCAAAACCTTATCGTTAAAACATCGCATACTCGAAACGACATTCATTGGCTCATCGCAGGAGACGGCCCTCTAGCAACAAATTTGCGTGAAGCTGTTCCGCAAACAAATGTCACTTTTACTGGCTATTTACAAGGCGGGGATTTAGCTGAAGCATATGCTTGTTCTAACATAATGGTATTTCCATCAGCTACTGAAACATTCGGAAATGTCGTACTTGAATCACTCGCATGCGGTACACCTGTTATTGGTGCAAATAGTGGCGGGGTTAAAAATATTATTACAGATGGAAAAACGGGAATTCTTTGTCCCCCTAAAAATGTGGATGCATTTCTATCATCCATTTATTCTTTATTGCAAAATGAAGAAAAACTTGAGCAAATGGGAATAGCAGCTTCATCTTTTGCGAAATCAAAAAGCTGGGATGAGATCTTTCGCGGCTTACTTAACCAGTATGAAGAAGTCCTTCAGCATACCACATCAGAGTTACTTGCTTGAACAGAAAAACTCCCTTCAAAAAACGAAGGGAGTTTATTACACACTTGTAAATTTTAGTTGAATGAATGATACATAAGGTGAAATATCATTTATTTCCATATTCATTATAGCAAAAATAAACATAACTAAACAGACTTGTAATAAAAACCCATAAAAATTAATATATGGTTATACAGTGTTTTTGCTGTATAATGATTTTAAGAATTCCCCTTAAAATCAACTTACTCACATACCTTTATACAGCAATTGTTCCCCAATTCTGTATATCAAAAAAACCTTTCATTCATTTGAAAGGTCTTTTTGAGCCTGCACATATTCTTCTTTCGTATTTACATTTATAAACCAACCCGCATTCACTTGTACATCTTCTCCAGAAACATACTTCACATTACATTGTGATAAAAGCTGCCCCATACTTCTTTTTTCTTCCTGAAGTAAAGCATAAATCTTTTCTTTCACGCGGTTATGATACGCTGCAAGTAGCGGCTGTTTTCTTCCATTAATAATAGGTACAACCGCATCATATTCATTGCTCGTTTGCTCCAGTAAAATGGTAAACCATTCATGCGAAACATTTGGCGCATCGCAAGGCATAATAGCGTACCAATCTGCTTCTATGTATTCCATTCCTGATACAATGCCGGCAAGCGGCCCATTTCCTTTATAGTGCGGAATATCTTCTATAACAGGAACTTGTACGAATTGCTCTACTCGCTCTTTTATATCAGAATGACTGATGACTACAACTTCTTGGAGCACACTCGTCATCTCTTTCAAAATATGCTCAATAAAAGTACTATCTTGCCAGCTCGCTAACGCTTTTGGCTCACCGAATCTACTCGACATACCGCCCGCTAATACAATTCCAACCCACTTACTCATTGGCGATGCAGCTCAAATGTAATATGGCCTAATTCCGGTAAAATTAATTTATTCATCGCAAGACGAACCGCTCCGCTCGACCCTGGCATCGAGAAAACTACTTTGCGTCCAATTGTACCGCCAATCGCTCTACTTAACATTGCACTGCTTCCGATATCTTCTAAATAACTAATCATGCGGAACAGCTCACCAAACCCGACAATCTCTTTATCTAATAGAGCTGACACTGCTTCAATTGTTACATCACGCTTCGTAATACCAGTACCGCCATTTGTTAATACAACATCTACATCTTCCTTATGATAACCAGCTAACACTGCTTGCTGAATACTTTCTTTATCATCTTTTACAATTTCATAAGAAGTTACTGTATGGCCCGCTTCTTTTAACAATTCATGTAATAGTTGTCCGCTCTTATCCGTTTCTTCCGTACGTGTATCGGAAATCGTAACAATCTTGCAACGCACTTCTTTTGGAGCTTGTTTTTTATGTTCAGTTACACTCATTTTTTATCTTTCCTTTCTTAAAGACTTTTCTTCATTTTATCATACATATCTTTACACAATTATGTATGAAGCCAATAATGCGCCATGATACAATATAAGTATACTAACCCACAAAAAGGAAAGTGCACTTTCTTATACTCCTAGACTACACATCTTTAGCTACTCTTTATATTTTCTACATAATAGAATTCAATTTTAAAACTTGTACTAAAAAATAAATTGGAGGTCTACATGGTATGGAACTTTATAAAAAATTAACAACAACATTCATCCTCTTATTCATCGCTTCAATCACTGTCGGCTTTTCCTTAAAAGGTGCAATTCCATACGCTACATTAGTAAGCATTATATTCGCGACACTATTTTTACTAAGCAGTGCCTTTTGCGCAGGTAAAGCACGTCAAATGAAAGGTTGATTGCATATGTTCCAGTAGAAACCCACCCTTTGTAAATCATGTAAAAAGGAAATACAAACGTATGAAAAGGCATGACTAATACGAAAAAGTATATTGAGCTAGAAGGCGAAGTATATTGCAAATCATGCATTCAAATTGTAAGTAAAACGAAATAAAAAAAGCTTTGCGCTCACCGCGCAAAGCTTTTTTTCATATATTATAGACCAGCTTGCTCTTTTAAAGCTGCAGCTTTGTCTGTACGTTCCCATGAAAGATCTACATCAGTACGTCCGAAGTGGCCGTAAGCTGCTGTTTGTTTGTAAATTGGGCGACGTAAGTCTAGCATTTTAATAATACCAGCTGGGCGAAGATCGAAGTTGTTACGAACTAGTTCTACTAGTACGTCTTCAGATACTTTACCTGTGCCGAATGTATCAACTGAAATTGATACTGGTTGTGCTACACCGATTGCGTATGCAAGTTGTACTTCTGCTTTGTCAGCAAGACCAGCTGCTACGATGTTTTTCGCAACATAACGAGCTGCATATGCTGCAGAACGGTCAACTTTTGTTGCATCTTTACCAGAGAATGCACCGCCGCCATGGCGAGCGTATCCACCGTAAGTATCAACGATGATTTTACGTCCTGTTAAACCAGCATCACCTTGTGGTCCACCAATTACAAAGCGGCCAGTTGGATTAATGAAGAATTTTGTTTCTCCATCCATTAATTCTGCTGGTACTACAGCTTTAATTACGTGCTCTTTTAAGTCGCGATCGATTTCTTCCCATGTAACATCTGGGTGATGTTGTGTAGAAATTACGATAGTATCAACACGTACTGGTTTACCATTTTCATCATACTCAACTGTAACTTGCGTTTTTCCATCTGGACGTAAGTATGATAATGTATCATCTTTACGTACTTCAGTTAAACGGCGAGCTAATTTGTGAGCAAGCGAGATTGGAAGTGGCATTAACTCTTGTGTTTCATTACATGCGAAACCAAACATTAAACCTTGGTCTCCTGCACCAATTGCCTCAATCTCAGCGTCAGTCATTTGACCTTCGCGTGCTTCTAGCGCTTGGTCAACACCCATAGCGATGTCAGCAGACTGCTCATCGATAGATGTTAAAACAGCACAAGTTTCTGCATCGAATCCGTATTTTGCGCGTGTGTAACCAATGCCTTGAATTGTTTCACGAACGATTTTTGGAATATCTACGTAAGTAGAAGTCGTAATTTCCCCCGCTACCAATACTAAACCAGTTGTTACAGTTGTTTCACAAGCTACACGTGCATTTGCGTCTTTTGATAAGATCGCATCTAAAATTGAATCAGAAATTTGGTCACAAATTTTATCTGGATGTCCTTCAGTTACAGACTCAGATGTGAACAGATGACGTTTTTTTGTCATGTGGTAAACCTCCCTACAGTAATTGTATATATTGTACGGAACTCATCCTTAATTTGCCACAAACTGCGACATACATTTATTCTCCCACACAAGCATACAGAAAAACCTTTCCTACTTTACATAGAGGAAAGGTTTAATTTGCTACTTGCATACTGCTTTTTGCCCTTCGCTCTTATCGTTCGAGACCTGTAGCCTCGCACAGGTTTTAGCACCTATTCACCTGCATTTATCAATACAAGTGAGGTTGCTGGGCTTCATCGGGCCTGTCCCTCCGCCAGCTCGGGATAAGAGAGTATCCGTCCCAACCTATACTAAAGAAATGATATTCATTTGTCAATTAATATTCACATTTTCCTGAAAGTTTTTCTCAATACGCCTGAAATGAAATATTAATAGGGAAATAATGCATTCACACAAACAAAAAGAAATAAATAGTATACATTATTTATATAATTGTGTTATACTCTTGTTGGGGATTACGAGAAATATTTCATTAAATGAAAAGGATGGTATATAAATATGAGTACTGTGAATGTCCAAATTGGTTTACACGAATTATTGAACGGAAGCAATGCACAGATTCAACTAAGTGTTCCGCAATTAGTGGAAAAAGTATTAATGCGAAATGAAGGGAAATTAACTTCGACTGGTGCCGTTTCTGCTTCAACTGGAAAATATACAGGACGTTCTCCTAAAGATAAATTTATTGTGAAAGAAGCATCGGTTGCTGACAAAATTGCTTGGGGAGCTGTGAACCAACCGATTTCTGAAGAACATTTTAATAAATTATATACTAAAGTTTTAGAATACTTAAAAGAAAAAGAAGAGTTATTCGTCTTCAAAGGATTTGCAGGCGCTGACCGCAATTACCGCCTACCAATTCAAGTTATTAACGAATATGCATGGCACAATTTATTTGTACATCAATTATTCATTCGTCCAACTGAAGAAGAATTAACAACTCATGAATCAGAGTTCACAATTGTTTCTGCACCGAATTTCAAAGCTGATCCAGCTGTTGACGGTACAAACTCTGAAGCATTCATTATGGTTTCATTCGAAAAACGTATCGTACTAATTGGTGGTACAGAATACGCTGGAGAAATGAAAAAATCAATCTTCTCTATTATGAACTTCTTATTACCTGAACAAGATATCCTTTCTATGCATTGCTCTGCAAACGTAGGTGAAGAAGGCGACGTAGCACTATTCTTCGGTTTATCTGGAACAGGTAAAACAACATTATCTGCTGATCCAAACCGTAAATTAATCGGTGATGATGAGCACGGTTGGTCTGATAACGGTGTATTCAATATTGAAGGTGGTTGCTATGCAAAATGTGTAAACCTTTCTCACGAGAAAGAACCACAAATTTTCGATGCAATCAAATTTGGATCTGTTTTAGAAAACGTTATCATTAATGACCAAACGCGTATCGCAGACTACAACGATACTACTTTAACAGAAAATACTCGTGCTGCATACCCTATGCATGCGATCGACAATATCGTACTGCCAAGTGTTGCTGGACACCCAAATACAATTATTTTCTTAACTGCTGATGCATCTGGCGTATTGCCTCCAATCAGTAAGTTATCAAAAGAGCAAGCTATGTATCATTTCTTAAGTGGTTACACTAGTAAACTAGCAGGAACAGAGCGCGGCGTTACATCTCCGCAAGCTACATTCTCAACTTGCTTCGGTTCACCATTCTTACCACTTGATGCATCTCGCTACGCTGAAATGCTTGGTGAAAAAATCGAGAAACACGATGCGAAAGTATTCCTAGTAAACACTGGCTGGACTGGCGGCGAATACGGCGTTGGTAAACGTATGAACTTAGGTTATACTCGTGCAATGATTCAAGCAGCATTAAACGGCGAACTTGCAAAAACTGAAACAGCTAAACATGATATCTTCGGTCTTGAAGTTCCACTTCACGTACCAGGTGTACCTGACGAAGTGTTAATGCCTGAACAAACTTGGGCTGATAAAGCTGCTTACAAAGCAAAAGCAATCGAGCTTGCAAATGAATTCAAAGAGAACTTCAAAAAGTTCGAAAGCGTTTCTGAAGATATTATTAACTTAGGCGGTCCAATCGCTTAAATTAAAACTTTCTGTTGGAATAACCCTTTACTCATATGAATAAGTGTCTTGTAACCGTAAAGTTTCGCGTACTCACCGACAAAACCCAATGCGGCTTAACGGTTACACACACTTACATAAAAAAGAAGCTTACGTGAAAACGTAAGCTTCTTTCTATATCTTATATAAAGTGAAATGCTAATCTCTTCATCTGTGACCTAGATTATAAAATTACAGCTTCGAATATATACATTATATCCCTACTCGCTACATCTCTCGGGTTTCACATCATATGGGGTTAAAAAAGGCCCTGACCGCTTCTATTCGTGGCTGGATCATCTATTCCATCTAAAAAGAAGTCTTTTATCTTTTTATCTCTTTTAGCTCTTTGTTAGTTCTTTCTCATCTTTCATGCTATAGTATCCTAAATTCACAACGATTAAGAAATAACCACCCATAATCCCTACTGCAAATGCCCACATAACCATGTGGTGCTCAATTTCGTACATAATAATAGCACCCAAAATGGCAGCTGCAAAACGGTTAAACATACCGAGTGTCGGTGCTTTCGTCTTCTTTACAATACTATCTCCAAGCTTCTCAATTCTTCTCCCTAGAAGCCAAACGCAATACATACTTACAATAAGCCCAATTCCAGCGCCTAAAAAGTGTGCTGAAAACGGTGTTAACATCCAACCTAGTAACAAAATACCTAGTATATAATACGATTGGATTTTAAATGATCTTAGTGACATACTAATCATGCTGTACCTCTCTTCATTCGTTCTTATCTATCCAAAAAAAAATTTCTTTCAAATCCATATTCCTTACATCCATTTCACTCAAATTAAAAACAACATAAACAGTATGTTTATGTTGTTTAAATGCTTTTAGAAAATAATATTATACAAGATTTCAAACATCATATTCTCATATTTTGTGACGGTTTTTCAAACTTTTTTCGTCCATTTATGAAAAAAATGATATCAATCTATGAACATACGGATATGATGTAATAAGCACACAAATAAAGGGGGCGTCTAATGATTTATTTTTTAATGGCTCTCATTCACCTCATTATCCCTGCACTTATCGGACTTTCATTGTATTGGTACACGAAAAACCATAGCATTTTTTACGCTGTCCTCGGTGTTCTTCTTCCAGGTATTATTCTTATTACACTCTTCCGTATTCCATTTTTAAACTTAATTCCACTTATTACTGCTATCTTATTTCTCATCTTCTTACCAAAAATAAAAAAATAGGAAAGCAGATCATAGGTGATCTGTTTTCCTATTTTGATATAGGTTCCCCTGCAATAGAATGAACTTTTACTTTCTCCGATTTCACAAACCATAGACCGACAAAAATGATAATTCCACCGATGATTTGTTGAAACGATACATATTCATTTGCCCAGACAGCTGCAAATAAAACAGCTACAAGCGGCGTTATATACATATATACCATCGTATGTGACGCCCCAATTTTTTGAACACCAACATACCACATTACTAGACCAAATACTGTGACAAAGAAAATAGAATATAGTAAAGCAAATAGTGTCATTCCGTGAGTAATGTGAAATGGCATGACAAACACATGCGGACCACTTAACAATAATAGCGGAATCGCACCCACTAATGCAGACCATGCTGTAACACGTAATGCTGAATATTTTTTAATTAATGGTCCTGCTAAAACAGGATAAAGCCCCCAGCATATTGATGTAATAAGTCCAATTCCATTGCCATAAAAAGAACTAGTAAGTGAATGTCCTGCTACTAAAACTAATGCTGCACCAACAAAAGCAATCATAGAACCGATTAACTTTCGAGAAGAAAAATTTTCTTGTTTCAGAAAAATCGCAAATACAGTTGTAAAAATAGGTGAAATAGAAATGAGTAAAGAGGCATTTGTAGCGGATGTATATTTGACAGTTTCCATAAATAACGTTTGATACAGTACAATACCTACAACGCTAACGATGATTAATCTAGGTATATCCTTTCGCTCCATATAAACCGATTTTTCAATAAAAAAGGTAAGAAGTAACAGGAGCGGTGCCGCCGCCATCATACGAAGTGCAGTAAATTCAATTGCTGTAAATTCTAAAAATCCATACTTTGCAATCGTATAGTTAATCCCCCAAATAATAACAACACTTAAAATTAATAACTCAATTCCCCATCTTCTCATGCGTATCCCCTCCGCAAATAAGATTATACAGAAAATTCAATCACATGTACATTTCATTATGTGAAAAAACCTTTTTACTATTGGGACGTTTTGGTAAATGAAATTATATCGGCGATTTTTTCAATATATCGACTTATCAACAAAAATCGACAATAATAGCGCCTTATAAAATAAAAAAATGTGAATCCAAAATACATTTTGGACTCACATTTCCTTTACTATACTCGAACGTGTAATTTCATATTTGGATTATAAAACTGGCTTGGGCTCTTCAACTGAAAAGTTCCTCCACCTTCATGCCAATCAACCGTTAACTTATCGTCCATAAATACAAGCTTTGTACGATCAGCGATAAAATTCATTGTGCTTGATTCAATATCCACATCGCGCTCATCTTTTTCTGCTACAGCTACTAAATCGATGATTCCACTCATGACACAACCGCAACCCTCATTATCGTAAAATAACTTTATATATTTCGCTTCACTTGGAATCGTATCCATAATCTTTTTATATGCTGCTTCTGTTACAGTAACGTACATATGTTAATCTTCATCCTCTCTTCTCTTATCATTCATATATTGTATCACCATTTTTCTTAAAAGTTATATACAGAAAATTAAGACTAATATACAATGTATGTGATAAAGTTTCAGCAATCGAGCTTTTATGAGTAGTTCATGCAGGAGAAAGGATGTTTACTATCTGTGTTCAAACTACAACGATATCCTATGTTATTAGGTCTATTTAGTAGTTTCTTCATTTCTAGCGGAATGCTATTACAGCATGTACTTCCCTATTCTCCTTCTATTGGCTGGATTCTAGGTTTTATTTGTTTCCTATCCGCTTCTTATTTTGCTACGAAGAATACAAACAACTCATAAAGCAAGAATCATCTTAAGGAGGATTATTAAACATGCCAGCCTTAAAAAAAATAGAGCAATCACTCGATCACTTATTCCAAATTGAAAAATACAGAAAAGATAGTGCCTTTAGTCGATTTATCCCAGCCGTATATGATCCTATCAAATTTCCTTGGCAACAATTTTTCGAAGCAAATTTTGTAGATTTATTTAACGGCCTTATGATGCACGGATCTGAAAATGTAAACAAAGTATTTTTAGCTGTATTCCCTACAAATGACATTCTTGAAACATTCATTTCACAATCCACACCTGGTGATTTACTCTTTATGCACCATCCCCTTGTAATGGAGTGTGGTGATCCAATTGGAAGATCAGGCCGCGGTTTCATACCAATCCCTGAAAAATATTTGCAAGAAATAAAAGAAAAACAACTTTCTATATATACATGTCACGTACCAATGGATTTTCATCAAACACATGGAACGAGTATTTCAATTGCAAAAGCATTAAACGCTACTGTAGTGGACCACTTTGCATATGGAGGTCCAGAACAAGAACCAGTTGGCCTTATTTGTGAAATAGATGAAACATCAACAGAAGCACTCCAAAAACATCTAAAACAACTCTTCCAGATTCCTTACACAGACTTCGAAGGGAAACGACATGATTCCATCAAAAAAATCGCAATTATCGCTGGATGTGGCGATGTTGTATCTTTAATGAAGGAAGCAGAAGAAAAAGGTGCTGAAGCATATATTACAGGAGAAATCCATTGCCATATCGACAATGATTACGGCCGACATAAATACTCTCTCATTATGGATTATGTAAAAGAAACGAATATGTCTCTAATTGGGGTGTCACACTCTGCCTCTGAATATTTAGTGAAAGAGACATTGATGTATGATTGGTTTAAAGAGAATTTTGATGTGGATGTTATTTTGCTTCCGCAGGAGAAATGGTGGCTCTAACACTATCATTTTTTTAATTTATATACACAATACAACCGACCACAGAAAAATAGATAAATGAGAAAGCACATGTACCTACGTAAATGCTTTCGTTGTGCCGAAAAATGAACCTACTGGTAGCACCGACTTTACTGGTGCTACCAGTATTACAGCTGGAAACCTATTTTTGTGAGAGGATACAACCGCTCTTTATATTCATACTGCAAGTGCTGTATATTCTGTTTTTCTAATTACTAACATATAGCAATTCATTTCATAAAAAAAGACCCGAGATTCGGGTCAACAAATAGAAATATAAATGAACTACAACAAATAACAGACAAAGCCATTATATATTTTTCTTAGTAAAACATCCATTAATTTCTTTTTACACTATCAATATATTTTTTTTCGTTATCGTCCTCTTTTTTAGAACGTCTACCTAAGAAGAATACAAGAACTAATAATATAATTAACAGTAGTACTCCGCCGATAATGTAATATAGTGTGTAGTCTTTTTTCGCTTCTACCGCTGTATCATTTAACTTATCAGCTGTCTTTCCTTCAATTGTAAATTTCTTCGTCCATTCCCATTTTTGATTGCCATCAGTGGCTTTCACTTCTACTCGGTACGTTCCTGGATCAAATGCTTTGTTTTCCCAGCTAATAGCGTAATCAAAGTTTGAGTTTGGCGCCATTCTTAAATTTTCTTTTTTCGCTTCAAATAAAATGTCTGTACCTTTTTCTTTATATATCTTTGCATCAACACTTAAATTTTTTAACATTGCTGGCTTTACGTTTTGTAAATTTGTAGTAACAACGTTACGCCCGTTAATTTGTGTTGGTTTTACTTCGTTTAATTTCATGTCTGGTTTTACTTCAGCATCTGTTTCTTTTAAAACAACACCAATTGCGTATGCATATTTATTTTCAATCTGCACACCTTCATCTTTTTTCTTTGCATTCTCATCTTCTTTTTCTTTAAAGTATAAACCACCTAAAATAACACCATCAAACGACTCATTTGGCATTTCTAGGTTTATATCAACTGTCACTATGCTGTTAGCTGGGACTTTCGTTTCTTTTGGCATTTTAGCAATTTTAGAAAACGGATATTTCAAAGTAGAATCCGTTTTTGGTTCTACTGTACTATAATCTGTAATACCATTGCTATTCGTAATTGCTGTATTAGCAAACGATTCTACCACAACTTCTTTATTCGTATCATTTTTCATTTGGACTTGAATTGTTTGCTTTTGTCCAGGTTGCATTTTCAAATCAAAATACGTTTGATTTTTATCAATTTGATTTTCTGGTATAACTGCTGTCACAGCGAATTTCATTTCAGCTGCATATACTGAAAAAGCGTTTACCATGAAGAATGTAATTAATAGTAAGCTAGTAAATAGTTTTTTTACCATCTCTTATGTAATCCCCTTCATATCCATTTTATAGACAAGAAAGAGACAAGGTTAAAGCCATTCCCTTATCTCTTCTCATTTTCCTCTTTTATCTTAAAATTCCTCTTACTTACATAGGAGCGTCTGTTAGTTCCCAAGTTAGTGAAGTTGTGTATTGTGTTTGTTCTTTTTTCGTTTTACCTGGTACAGATAACTCTACGCTTTGTTTCGCTTCTGTTGCATCTTTACCAAACGTATTTACCCATGTACCTATACCTTGGTTTTCTTTTGCATCGATTAAATCAGATGCTGCACCACTTGGATTTAATGTGATAGATTGTTCTGCTGTTGGTACGTCGCTACCTGCATTTGATTTCAAAGCTGAATTTTTTAATGTTAATGCCGCGCCATCCAACGCTTTATCATCTGCAGTTTTGAATTGACCATTTTGTTTTACTGTTAAATGCCATCCAGCATTTGTACCACGATTATCTGTTACTTGAACGTAGTTCGGCACGTCAATTACAGAACCGTCTACTTTTTTCTTTACTTTATCTAATTCTGCAAAGTAGATTTCGTTATTCCCTGATGCTTTTTGTGTTTTAAAGTTGAAGTTAGATACATAATCAATACTTAGTGGACCATCTGTACCTTTTTTATCTGGATCAACTGGATCTACAGTTTCATCTGGATTCTCTGGATTAACAACATCAATTTTATCTGTATTTTTCTCGAATTTAATGAATGCTTTTGAGTCTAATTTCCCGCCATCTTTCTCAGCTGCAAATGCAGACGTTCCTACTGATACTGATGATAATGTTACCGCTCCAATTAATGCTATTTTTGCTAGTTTCATAGTTTTATACCCCTTTATGATCATTTTTAAAATTCAGTCATTCTTAATTTTCAATCTTGTATAAGCTTAGTTTGGTGTATCTTCTAAAGTCCAAGTTAACTCAGCTGAATATTTCGCACCTTTTTCTTTCGCTGTCGTACCTGGTACGAATAAGCTCACACTCTTTTTACCTTGTTCTGTTCCTTTACCGAATGCAGTCGTCCAATCACCCATACCTTTATTCTTTGCGGCAGTAGTAATTTCCACCGCATCTCCACCTGGAGCTAGCGTTACTTTATTTTTAAATGTTGTAGGTGCATATTGTGCATCAGTTACAGAATTTACAGCTGGGTTACTTAAGCTTAAAGCTGCATTTGTTAACTCACTATTACCACTTTTAAATTGTGCATTTTGCTTTACTTTCAATTTCCATCCTGCATTTGTACCACGGTTATCTGTTACAGATACGAAGTTAGGTACTTCAACTGTTTTGCTCCCTTGTTTCACTTTATCCAATTTTGCAAAGTACGTTTGATCATTACCAGAGATAACTTGCTCGCCGAAGTGTAAGTTAGAAACGTAGTTAATACTTAATGGACCTTTTGTTCCTATTTCATGGTCACCAGGGTTCTCTGGTGTAACTTTTTCATTTGGATTTTCTGGATTGTTTGGATCTGTTGTGCTTGTATCTTCAATAAACGTTACATCTGTTTTTGATTTCATATTTGCTTTCTCTTCCGCAAATGCTGAAGTTCCTACTGCTGCAACTGATGTTAATGATACTGCACCGATTAATGCTAATTTTGCTAGTTTCATATGTACCTTCCCCTTTTCTCTGTTTTCATCTATTTTTTATTTTGAATACACTTGCTTTCCCCTAATTCTTTTGAATACATATAGAGATAAAACAATCGAAAACAATCCTATATATTGTTTGAAATCCCGTGTCTGGCCTCCTGTTTTCGGTAAATATTTATCTCCATTTTTATTTTTATCAACTGTCTCTTTTTTTGTATTTATCTTTGTCGGATCAGTTGATGTATTTGGTGTATAGCTATTCGAAAATGTAATACCCGCTTTTGAATTCGTACTTGTAGCCGTTACTACATTTGCCATAAGAAACGGCACACATATAACTGTGGAAACGATAATACCAACTATTTTTTTCATTACTCTCTCCTTTCTAAAATTTATATATTTCATATGTTTTTAGAGAGGAGCATCGGTTAATGTCCATTCTAGCTGTCCAGCATATTTAGTATTTGCTTTGACATTCGGCCCTGGTTTTACTTGTAAATGAATTCCTTCGTTTTCCTTCCAATTTAGTGAAACCTCCTCATCGTTTTTAGAAATATACGAGAATGCTTCTATACTAGAGGTACTTAAAGGTGTATCCTTTCCATTTCGTTTGTAAATCAATGCTCCTGTCAATGTGTCATTTTGCGCTGAAGTTAATGGTGTGATTTCCTTTACATATACACTCCATTTTTGCTTTTTAACACGATCATCGGTTACCTTTAAAGGATTTGAAATCGTCTTCGGTGCGTATGTCGTTGTTTTCGATGGAATTGTTAAATCTCCAAATGTAATTTCTTTTGGTACGTCTACTAACTTTAAAGTCCCATCAACGACAGTAACCGGCACTTGAATCTCCGCTTGTACACCTTGCTTCGTTTCAATTACAACCGTTACAGTATGATTCCCTATTGTTTTGGTATCTGGAATATTGATTAACTTCACTACTGATATTGGTTTATCTACATCCAAATTCGTATCTACAGATAAATCTGTCACAAATTTAGAAATATCCATTTTTGTTAAATCTGTTCCTTGCACTACTTTTTGTGGGACTGGTTTCCCAGTTGGAATACCTTTATACCTTATTTTTGCGATTCCATCTCGATTACTATCTTGTCCATTCTTATCGCCATCTAAATAATTTTTAGCTGACACCGGTATTTCAAGATAACCATCTTTATAATATTTCATTACATTAGCACCTTTTACAGGAGAACCTGTAATTGTCATTTCATAAATTTTCCCGTTGAATTCTTCTGTTTTTAGCGCATTTACTTTCGCAACCGCAGTGACTTTATTGTTTGTCCTGCTAATATCAAAGAAGCTACTTACATCATCTCCACTCTCCACATCTTGAATGGAAACATCATTCACAGTAAAATCCTTATTCACTTCACTTTCTAATACAAAAGATTTCGCATAGTGAATCTCTTTCGATTGAGCAGGCATATTTTGATATACCTTATAAGAAAGTTGACGGGAATTATCTTCCACAATATCTCCTATTACACTTGGAGCTGGAATTTCAATTTGTGCAATCGCTAATTGGTCGTATGATACATTAACACCTGAAGCATTTAATCTAACTTCTAGCGGTAATTCTGTTAAATTATCAAATGTAATTGTCATATCTGCTTCTGGAGTAGCTACTGGACCTGCTGTTCCAGAAAACTCGATTTTATTATTCCCTTTGTCTTGATACCTAATTGAACTCGTATCATACACGTATAAATTCGTTAAATGACTACCATCATTACGTAACGTTACATTTTTATAACTATTTATCCTTTTGAAATTCCACATTGCCGTTAATGGTACTTTTTTACTTGTTCCGTGTTCATAAAATTCAAAGGAAGCATTATAAGTTTGTCCTGACCTTCCGTTCCCATATAATTGTAAAAAGTTTTTTGCATCACCTTTAGTTATTGGTGTTTTAACATCTACAGATGAAGCTGTCATAGAGTGAATATTAATACGGACATCAATCCATTTCCCTTGATATTCACCAGCTTTTTTTACTAATACGTACTGTTCTCTATTTGAATTTCTAAATGTATATTGACTTTGACCAGTTCTGTCATTGCTACTACCCTTTACCTCATATGTTACTTGTGGGCTCCAAACAAATCTAAAAGCATATTTACCCGAGATAGAAGGCCCTTCACCTGTTCTATTATTTATTACCTTTACATTTGGATATTTAAGAATACTTGTAACAGGACTAGCAGCTAGTAGAGATTGGCTCTTTAATACCTTCTCAGCTTGAATAGCAGGTAATTCCTGATTATTTTCGTTTACCTTATTGCTCTCTTTTAATTCATTTTCCTTTGATACGAGTTCTTCATTAACCTTTTCTTTCGCTAAAGTCTTCGTTTCTTTTGGAACTTCAGCATTAGTAGAATTTATTTCTTGTTTTTTATTTTCTTCCGATACTTTCACTTTTTCACTTATTTCTTTTTTCATAACTTCCTCTGAAGCCTTTGGATTTTCATCAGAAATAGCTACATTTAAAGCCTCTTTTTTCTCTACAACATGTAGAGAAGGAGATTCAATTTTCTTTTCATTCCCTTCAAACTTCACTATCGGTTCAAATTTGTACTCTCCAGCTTTTTTCATTTGAATGACTACATATACGTCACCGATAAAATTACTTTGTTCATTCTTTTCAATTTTTACAATGTGATCTTCTGTTACTGAAATGTTTTGAATCGCTTTATTGTTTTCGTTCATTTTTTTCGTTTCTGCTTCATTGAACAGCTGTTCATTAGATAATTTCAGCTCGATATTAGCATCTTGTTTATTTGTATTTGTAATCTTTAATACTACATTTTCATCAACTTTTATTTCTTGTTTATCCATATGAACGATAAAACGTCCTTGCTCGTCGTTTGTAACCGCATAAACTTTCGTTGCAGAGTAATCTAGCACACCAACTTGCGTAAATAATATTCCTCCAGCGAGAAGTATACGCCCAAATTTACCTATTTGATTTTGCAATGTACTTCCCTCCCTCACTTCTTATGAACCGAATATTTCGAACATTAAATTTATTATTCAGCTAAATTTACAATCATAATGTGTATTCCTAGAAAATAAAAAGCCTGGTTGCCTTTTCGATTTTCATACATCACAACATGTGTGAAAATCCAAACTGCAACCAGACTATCATAGTAATTTTCATTACCTTAGACTCTTAGCTTTGCGACCTATCCTTTCGAACAGTGTGCCCATTTATTTTTTCTTTTTGAGACAATAAAAAATCTGGTTGCCTTTTCGATTTTCATACATCACAACATGTGTGAAAATCCAAACTGCAACCAGACTATCATAGTAATTTTCATTACCTTAGACTCTTAGCTTTGCGACCTATCCTTTCGAATAGTGTGCCCATTTATTTTTTCTTTTTGAGACAATAAAAAATCCGGTTGCCTCTTCGATTTTCATACATACAACTATGTGTGAAAATCCAAACTGCAACCAGACTATCATAGTAATTTTCATTACTTTAGACTCTTAGCTTTGCGACCTATCCTTTCGAATAGTGTGCCAAAAATAGGTATTTATTTATCGTGTTTTGAATATACCATTAAAACCCAAAAAAGAAAATAGTTTTTTTAGAAAAAAACAATTAATTTTTATAGTCTAAATTTTCCACTGGAAAATCCATAATAAAAACTTAAAAAAACATTTTGATCTTAGAAATACATCATACATTCTTTATCGATAAAATGAGATTTTTACTATCCATAAATAGCAAGATAAAATAGAAAAACATCACTTATTTGGAAGTGATGTTTTTTCTATTTAATGCAGTGGTAACATAACCTCAACCGTCGTTCCAACCCCAACTTCACTTTCAAAACTCATTTTACCGTCGTGGTCTTTAATAATTTTTTCTGTAACTACTAAACCTAGACCAGTTCCTGTTTCTTTCGTTGTATAAAAGGCTTCATTTAACTTTGGAATTTTATCTTTCGGAATGCCGCATCCCTCATCTTTCACTTGAATGATGATTCCATCTTTTACAGTAACTTTAATCGTAATTGTTCCGCCAACTGACATTGCTTCAATTGCATTTTTAATTAAATTAAAAAAGACCTGTTTTAATCGTTTTTCATCACATGAAATTGATGGTAAGTCTTTACTGTAAATACCTTGTATGTAGACTCCTTGTTTTAAAGCAGGCTTTTCCATAACTCGAATAACATAAGAGATAATTTCTTGTATGTTATGAGTTTCTGATTCTAGTGATTTAGATTTCTCAAATCCACTAAGTTCTGTAGCAATTATATGAATCCGATCTACTTCTTGTTTCATAATATCACTATAAATTTTATCCTCTGGATGCTTGTCTGCTTGTTTATTCACAAGTTTTTTTAAGTTTGCTAAAGGTCTTCTAATCTTATAACCAATAACCGTTGCCATCTTTCCAACAGCTGCTAGTTTTTCTGTCTGTTTTATTTCTTTGTCCATCATCTCAAGCGTACGAACATAAGACTGAACCCTCAAAAATATAATCCAACATATGATAGTAAATACGCTATATAATGCCATTGGGATTAAAACGAGAGAAGATTGAATAATGATTCCTGTAAGAGCATACTTTCCGACAAGTATCGCTGGAACTAACCAGAAATATCTTTTATTCACAAAGATTGGTGCAAACAAAATAAAAAATCCTTCTACTATATTTCCACCGTCAAATTCTGCATCGCTACCATAATAAATCATAATGTTATGGATAAAATCTAATACATTATAGCCAATTAGAATAATATACTTTACCGCAAAAGCATTCTTCCATTTCATAAAGTATATCCCAACGCAAAACAATACTACCATCAAAAAGTAAAGCCATAAACCTAAACCATCTTCAAACTCTCCTACACCTTCTTGCTCTCCACCGATTAACGGTACGATACATTCATAGGCAAGATCATATACAAAAAATATAATGAAAAATAAACTTAAAAATGCTTTCAGCGCCTTTATTTCTTCGTTTTTAAATATATAGCCTTTATTCATATGGTAACTCCTAGCTTTTCTTCCACTTGGATTTCAGTATTTCTACACTTCTTTGGGAGAATGATGTCTATTCTCGTTCCAGTATCTCTTTCACTTGAAATATGCAGCTCACCAAGGTGCTCGGCGACAATTCGATTCGCTACCGTAAGTCCCAGACCAATTTTATCTTGTTTCGTTGTATAAAAGGCCTCTGTAACACGAATTAAGTTTTCTTGCTTAATACCATGACCATTATCAATCACGCTGATCATTACATACTCTTTCCCTTTATTTTCTAATCTTACATGTAATATGCCATCTTGTTCCATTGCCTCTAAAGCATTTTTTATCGTATATAAAAAGACTCCTCTTATTTTTCGTTCATCACATTCAACTTCTATTGTTTTTTCTTCCACATTCGAAATAAACTGCACGTTTAATTCATTCATTTTTTCGCGAAGACTTGTTATTACTTGTAATACAATTTTTCCTACATCATGTTTCTTATAAATAGAAGGTTTGCATGTAGCAACTTCCATTAACTCGCTTATCATATTATTCATATTTTCTATTTCAAAAATCATACGTTTATAAGTAGGATCCTCTTCATGCTTCTCTCGTTGTAATTGCGTAAATCCTTTTAATGAAGCGAGTGGATTTTTAATTTCATGTCCAACCGTCGCTGCCATTTTTCCGATTACTGCTAATTTCTGTGATTCACTAGCAATCGCTATACTTTCCTTTACAGCTGAAAGATATTGTAAAAATCGGTTTAAAATGATATATGCAGCTATTAACATAAGTGTACACATAATAAGGAACATAAATGCTTTTACTTCCTCTAATACAAATAAATAAATTAAATATTTTCCTACAATAGAGGAAAGTAAAAACACATAGAATTTTTTATTTAAAAATATGGGTACAAAGAAAATGAGAATAATTTCTATTATATTTGTCGCATCAAACGCCGCCTTATTATAAAAAATATATGAAAATATATTAGCGATTTCTATCCCTATGTATGCAAATATCCATGCATATTTAACAAGTTTTGCCTTCTCTTTTTTCATTAAATATATATTCACGCACAGTATTGCTACTCCGCAAATAACTTGCCATACTATTTTGTATCCCTTATCCATTATTGATTTATCGTCTAATACGATTGCATAGAAAATTTGATATACAATAACAATGACATATAACACCCATAAAAGGATTTTTGCATTCTTTTCTTCTTCTTTATATGATAGAAAACTTTCTTTCACTTCAACACCCCTTCAAAATAATATCTCGAAGAATACCATTTATTATAATAAATGATTTTCATAGACAAACAAAGATAAATCGAACATTTGAGGAAAATCATCCCAACGACGCAACATCTTCATGCTATATACAAGCATAAAAAACATAAACAATAATACGTATATTATGGGAGGTGTTTTTTATGGACGGCAAAAAAAATAAAAAGACAGAACAACTCCAATCTTTCACGCGTGAAAATGAAGGAAAGGAGATGACAACAAATACAGGTGTTAAAATTTCAAATGATGAAAACTCTTTAACTGCCAGTGATCGTGGCCCTACCCTTCTAGAAGATTTCCTTATGCGAGAAAAACTTTCTCACTTTGACCGTGAACGAATTCCAGAACGAGTCGTTCACGCACGAGGATACGGAGCACATGGCATTTTTGAGTTATATGAATCTTTAGAAGAGCTAACAATGACCCACTTTCTACAAGACCCTTCAAAAAAAACACCGCTTTTTATTCGTTTCTCTGAAGTAGCTGGATCAAAAGGAGCAAATGAAACGAATCGAGATGTAAGAGGATTCGCCGTTAAATTTTATACAGAAGAAGGAAATTTTGATTTAGTAGGAAATAATATTCCCATTTTCTTTATTCAAGATGGCATTAAATTTCCTGATCTTATTCACGCCCTTAAACCAGAGCCACATAATGAAATTCCACAGGGTCAAACAGCACATGATACTTTTTGGGACTTCATCGCCAACAATCAAGAATCAGCTGCAATGATGATGTGGATTATGTCCGATCGTGCAATTCCAAGAAGCTTTCGAATGATGCAAGGATTTGGCGTTCATACATTTCGTCTAGTTAATAAAAATGGAAAGTCACGATTCGTGAAATTCCACTGGAAGCCAAAGCTTGGCGTTCATTCGTTAATTTGGGATGAAGCACAAAAACTAGGTGGTGCTGACCCAGATTACCATCGCCGTGATTTGTGGGAAAATATTAATGCTGGAAACTATCCTGAGTACGAACTTGGCATTCAAATTTTAGAAGAAGAGGACGAATTTAAATACGACTTCGATATATTAGATGCAACGAAAATTTGGCCTGAAGAAGATTTCCCCGTTAAAATCATTGGGAAAATGACCTTAAATCGCAATGTAGATAATGTATTTGCTGAAACTGAACAAGTGGCACTACACCCTGGAAGTATCGTCCGTGGTATTGACTTTACCAATGACCCTCTCTTACAAGGTAGACTCTTTTCTTATACAGACACACAATTAGCACGCGTTGGTACAAATTATCAAGAACTACCGATTAACCGTCCAATATGCCCATTTCATAACAACCAAAGAGATGGTGCGTCTAAATATATAATCGACAAAGGAAAAGTTGCCTACCATAACAATTCCTTAGCAAATAATTCTCCTTATACTGTACCTGGAACAAAGGGGGGATTCGTTACATATCCTTCTACTGTATCTGGTCATAAAACAAGGGAAACTGCCGCTAGCTTCAAAGACCACTTCTCTCAAGCTCGTTTATTTTGGAATAGTATGAGTCACGTCGAAAAAATCCACATTATGCAGGCTTTCTCCTTTGAATTAGGAAAAGTCAAAAGTAAATCTGTCCGCCAACAAGTCGTTGATATGATTGGACATATTAGTACAGAATTGGCTACTTTAGTTGCAGAAGCTCTCGGAGCAAAAGTCCCAAATGTGCAAGAATCCAACGTTACAAAATCATCTCCAGCACTAAGTATGGCAAATACGACCTTTAGCCCTAATACATTACGAGTAGGTGTCATTGTTGCAAATGGATATGATGGGCCAAGCGCACAATATATAATAAATCAGTTCAAACAAGTAGGTCTTCAACCAGTGATCGTTTCCGAACGATTAGGCATAGTGCAGGGAACGCCAAATGGACAATGGGAAGTAAATGATACTTTCTTAACAGGCTCACCACTCCTTTATGATGGATTACTTCTTATCGGCGGAAAGATGGATGATCATTTTCTTAACAAAGCAAGTTCATTTGTCGTAGAATCATATAATCACTTTAAGCCGATTGGCTCCTTCCAAAACGGCTCTTCTATTATTCAATCTTTAAATATCGAAGGAAAGCCTGGTGTTTTAATAGAACAAGACCCTACGCGGCTAGCAAATGAATTTATTAAAGCTATGACAAAACAACGCTTTTGGGAAAGAGCATATTCATAAAATAGGGGGGAATTTATGTTTGTTACTGTCGAGAAAGATGTGCATATTTTTGTGCAAGACGTTAATCCTGGTCCAGGTAGTAAGACTGTTTTCTTCGTTCACGGATGGCCTTTAAATCATCAAATGTATCAATATCAACTCAATTTTTTACCAGAGCATGGCTTTCGCTGTATCGCCATGGATATACGAGGGAATGGACAATCTGATAAGCCATGGACTGGTTACACGTATGATCGATTAGCCGATGATATCGCAATTGTTCTAGAAGCACTCCAAGTAGAGAACGCTACGTTAGTCGGTTTCTCAGTTGGTGGTGCTCTTTCTATTCGATATATGTCTCGCTATAATGGGCGCCGCATTTCTAAGCTCGCATTAATTGACGCTGTCTCTCCCTCTTTCGTTAAAAATCAAGAGTCCCCTTACGGTGTACCGAAAGAACAAGCAGATGCTCTCATTAATCAAATGTATGCTAATTTACCAAAATTTTTAAATGATGTATCTTTATCCTTTTTCAATAGAAACTTAGGAGCTGCAACCCTTGAATGGTTTTCTTATCTCGGTATGCAGTCCGCTTCTTATGCCCTTATCAAAATTTTACAAGCAGCTGCAAATGAAGATGTAACGAAAGATTTAAATAAAATTAACGTCCCAACAAAAATCTTCCACGGCGTTCATGACCAACTAATTCCTTACAAAAGTGCTGAACTTACGCAACAACGAATTAAAAATTCTCAGTTACATGCTCTTACAAATAGTGGTCATGGTTCACCAATCGATCAAGCGGATGAATTAAATAAAGAACTGATAAAATTTTTACAGACATAACAACTGCAATACAAGAACGAAAGTTAATATAATCGATTTTTCACAAAACATAAAATTCACATATTTCTCACAAATACACAAATAAAACGATTACATTTTCATATATACTAAATGTACAAGTAATACTCCCTAAACCCAGCTTGTCTGGTTACCCCGTTAAATACTATGAAAAAAGAACTTGTATCGTTATACAAGTTCTTTTTGTTTCTTTTATTTAAAGAGGATATCTTTACTATATTGATTTCCAACGAGTAAATCGTATTGAAGCATTTTATATTGCTCTAACATTTCTTTTTGTTTCTTTGTTAAATCATTGATTACTTCTCCATTTTTATCAACTTTTAATTCATCTCTAAGCACTGGTATTTCCTTGTAAAGTTCCGATAAAAATTGATAAAATAAGGATTTATTTAATCCTGCATAATCAAAAATAAGATTAGAAAAATGAATTGGGCTTACTAAACCTAAATTATCATTTGGCATATCAAAGTTTGCATACATTAATAACGGCGTTTGCGCCATCGCTAAACGTTCGCTCGGTGTTTTTTCATTCGTTATATACCCATTTTCTTTATAAAAAGATTTATTTGTTCCTAATGATGGAAGATGATCTCCAAAGAATACTAATAATGTAGGTCTATCTAAATTATCTAGTTGCTCTATTAAATATTGAAGAGCCTCATCTGAACGTCTTAATCCTTCTGTATACGTCTCTAATTCTCCCTTTGATTCTTCATTTTCTAGACCGCTAATTTCTATTAGGTTTTCACCAAATCGGCCTTCTGTAAATGGAAAATGATTTTGCATCGTAACTGCATGAATAAATGTTGGCTGTTTTTGTTCCTCTAACTCAGCAATTATCTCTTTACTCATCGCTAAATCACTAATATAATCTCCATCAATATCCACATTTTCCATCGTGTCCTCTGCATTAAACTTATCAAATCCTAACACCTTATATACATCGTCACGTTTAAAGAATGTGCGACCAAATGAATGAATTGCACTTGTATAATAACCTTCTTTTTTCAATGCCGTAGGGATTGATGGAATTTCTTTCTTATTTGTAATAACCTGCTGATATGGTATAGAACCTGGCTTTAACAAACTCATTGAATAACTTGTTAATGCCTCAAATTCAACGTTCGCCGTATTTCCCCCAAATGTAGGAGAAATAGTTTGTCCACCAGGAAAGTTTTCTATATAATGATGTAAATTTGGTACAGGATCTTCACTAAAAGAAAGGTTAGTTACTTTCGTCGGATCCCAAAACGATTCACTCATTACAAAAATAATATTCGGTTTCTCTTTTTTCTTTTGGCTCCCTATATTTCCACTATATTGTTTTTTTATATCGTTTGCTATTTGAAGCATATTTTCTTTAGAATAATTTTTTGGTTTTTCCATAACTGTTGTATCTAAATTGCTAATAAACCCAAGTACAAAACCATTTGAAGCATAGTTCTCATTTTGATTCCACAAAACAAAATCTACACCTGATTTTTGAAATACTTTATTCATAAATGTATTCGCAAAATTACCATACGCATATAGAACAAAAATAGATCCTACTACTAATAAGGCTCTTATTCCTAGATGAATCTTTACATTTTGAATATTGCTTCTCATATATATCCCTGCAGCAATACAAGCTACGATACTTAAGATAATGACAAAAATATAGCTCCAGCTAAAATAGTCCATCACCATCGGTATAACAGATTGCATATGCGTAATTTGTGTGAAATCAGAAGGATATAACGGATCGCCTCTGAAAATAAGCTTTAAATAATTCACAATACCTAAAATGACTAACGTACAGCTCGTTAAAACCATACTTAGAAAAACCTTACCTATTAAATTATATACAAGAATATATATTGCATAAATTACTACAAAACTTAATATAAACTGCATATTATAAAAGTAAATCCAATTCATTGCCTCTATGAAACTCATATTAACTTGCATGACAATATAAAATAACGCTACTGTATGAGCTAGTAAAAGTAATATAAAATGCACTCGCAGGGATGCTCTAAGTATAGACATCTCTTTTTTATTGAAATGCGTAATATAAAACGTTATGCCCCATATGAAAATAATCATAACACTTAAAACAAGCTTTTGATTTAAATGATCTTTCATCATGTCTAAATTAAAAACCTTTAAAATCATAAACAGCATAGTTATTACTAATAAAGTCACCATACTACTTATAATGCTAGAAATTAATATATTTCTTTTTGGAAGATGAAAAAGTGTAGAACCATACTTCAATTCATTCCCTCGTTTCTATGTCTTAATTTCCCCCGCATCGAAAGAACTATTTCTATTAAAATAACATATATTACATATTTCGTCTGCATACTTGCTTCTATCATAAATGTTTTGTCTTAATATTCCCTTAATCAACCGTTAAATTATGGTATACAAATTACTCATTCTTGAAAAGCTTAATTTCAGCACTCCACTTTATGATATAATAACTATGTTTTGGAAATCCTTAATACTATTAAAGATTTCACATAAAAATACGAAAGAATTAATAAAAAAGGAGTTGCTCATTTTTGCTTACTAAGTTTAAGAGTTTGCCTAAAGCGGTATATGTAATTTTGGCACTTTCTTTCCTGTTGCACGTTTTTTGTTTAGTAAAACAGCCAGGATTAGATGGAGAGTTAGTCAAAGTAACATATGGTGCAAATGATGCCTTTAACTATTCGTTAACAGCTGAACAACTATTAAAACATGGTGTATTTGGTTATGTGTATTTAGAACCTAGTGAAGTTCCAGGAAAAAATGCATATATTACACCAGGTCAGCCATTACTATTAGCTGGCGCTATGATTATTTCTGATATTACATCAATTCCTTACTATTACGTAGCAACTGTTATTAACATGATCATGAACCTTTGCACAGTGCTATTAGTATTCTTAATAGGAAAAGAATTGTTCGAAAAAAACATTTATGGAATTGTTGCAAGTATTTTATATGCTATTTATCCAAGTAACTATACATACTTCCGTACATTGCTAACAGAAGTTCCATCCATATTCTTATTGGCGTTATGTGTATATGTATTTGTTCTCGCATGGAAATACAATAAAGTGAAATTCCATATATGGTTTGGAATTGTCGTTTCAATTTTACTCATGTTCCGTCCAAATCCAGCTCCAATGATGCTCATTCCTGTTCTTGTTGTGTTATTTACATATGGATTTAAAGACTCCATTCGAATCGGATTGTTATGGTTTATCGGACCTTTCTTTATTATTGGCGCATGGGTTGTTCGTAACTACTTAGCACTCAACCAATTTATTTTATTCTCAACCCAAGGTGCAGATCCACTAATTGCCGGTGCAGATCCATTTAATAAAATTGGATATGAAAATATAGTAAATGAAATGAGAGCTAAAGGCTTAGATGACAAAGGTGCATACGCAAAAGAATTAATCAAGAACGGATTTAAGACGGACTTCACTTATTGGTTCTCTTGGTTCACTGTCGGTAAAACAATTGAATTATTCAAAACAGCTCCTGCTGTAGACCAATACCGTATTCACAACTTTATGCAACTATGTCATAGAGTGTTTATCATCGGTACATTCTTGAGCAGCTTCTGCTTCATGCTAAATTCATTTAAACATAAACGCGTTATGATGCTAGTAGCAAGTTCTATTATTTACATTATCTTCTCAAACTTATTCTTAGCAATTAATCGCTATGGATTTTTCATTAATCCTCTTATGTGCTTAATTCTTGCATACGGATTAATTCACATTGTGCAGAAACTTCCATTCTTCCGCACTAACCAAGCATAATAAGAAAGAGGTCGTCCACCGTTGGACGACCTCTTTCTTATTCCCCACACTTTAATTCCGTATGTATGTGTTTCTGTATTTGTCAAAATATCTTTCACAACACCACTCACTGTTTTATGTATAAATGCAAGTTTTTTACAACTATTACTATAACGAAAAGAACCTGCCACAAGACAGGTTCTTTTCGTTATTTTATGATAAAAGAGAAAATGATTAGCATGTGTATTATATAAAAGGAAGCAGCCATATTTTCCATACGATACATACGAGTACTATAATTACAAAATCAAAAAAATCTAATCTCGGACCTTTTTTCATATTCATATGTAGCCACATATGAAACCACTTTATTTTTGTATATTTATGGATGTTTTTCTTTGCAAATCGGTAAATAAGCATTTGCATGATAAAAAATCCGGCCACAAAAATAAATAATAAGATGAGAAATCCAATCACAAAATTCCTCCTATTTTTGTAGCGTTTTTTCTACTATCCGATTTTTCAAAACCCACTCTTCAAACTGGGCACTTCCAAATTCCCAGCTAAGATCGCGAGCATGTACAGAAAAAACGTAATGACCAGCATATTCGTCCATAAATCTCCCTAACTCTACATCGTCTTTCTGAATACCGTATACTCCAAAATTAAAATACACATCCCATACGTCTTCATTCTTTCTCTTATAAGCAATCGATTCCATATCACATTCTGTCCCGAAATAATCAAGATGTAAATGTACGCTATCATCGTATTCGTACTCCATTTTATCACCCCTTATATTTGTACTTCTTTACCACCAAAAAAATTCCTGCTATCTACACTCACATATGGGCGATTACCTACATATCATGCTTGTAGAGTGACTTCTAGGAGGTGTTATATAGTGAAAAAATTAATCGCGATTTTTTGCATCATGTTACTAGCTGTTTTTACTTTTGCTGCTTGTAGTAGTAAAAAAGAAGGTACGAAAGAACAAACTCAAAACATTCGCGTCGGCGAAGTTACCCATTCTCTCTTCTATGCCCCATTATATGTTGGGATTGAAAAAGGATTTTTTAAAGATGAAGGACTAAATATTGACCTACAAACAACAGCTGGTGGCGATAAAACGATGACCGCCCTATTATCTGGCGGAATTGATATTGCTCTCGTCGGTTCTGAAACGTCTATTTACGTTCATCAACAAGGAGCGAAAGACCCTGTCATTAACTTTGCACAGCTTACACAAACAGATGGGACATTTTTAGTTTCACGTAAAAAACTAGACTCTTTTAATTGGAATGACGTAAAAGGTGTTACATTTTTAGGACAGCGTAAAGGCGGCATGCCGCAAATGGTTGGAGAATACGTTTTAAAGAAAAATGGCATTGATCCTCATAAAGATACAAACTTAATTCAAAATATCGAGTTTGCTAATATTGCAAATGCCTTCGCATCTGGTACTGGAGAGTTTGTACAGCTCTTTGAACCGACTGCAAGTATACTTGAGAAAGAAGGTAAAGGTTATATCGTCGCTTCATTCGGAAATGAATCTGGTACTGTTCCTTATACAACGTTCATGGCAAAAGAAAGTTTCTTAAAGAAAGATAAAGCTGCTGCCGAAAAGTTCACACGTGCTCTCTATAAAGCACAGCAATGGGTTGATACACATAGTCCAGAAGAAATTGCTGATGCCGTTTCTCCGCTATTTAAAGACACTTCAAAAGACATAACAGTAAAAGTAATTGAACGGTACAAAAAGCAACATTCTTATGCGACAAATCCACTATTAGATGCGGAAGAATGGAAACAGCTCCAAACTATTATGAAAGACGCTGGCGAATTACAAAAAGAAGTCCCACATGAAGCGCTCGTCAATACAAAAATTGCCGAAAGCGTTATTAAGAAATAGAGGCGAAGGGTATGAGTTTTTTACAAATACGTAACGTTTCTCACTGTTTTTTTGCAAAAGAGAATGCCAAACTTATTCTCGAAGATATGAGCTTACAAGTGGAAGAAGGCGAATTTATTTCTATACTCGGTCCAAGTGGTTGCGGTAAAACAACGCTCCTCTCAATCATTGCTGGACTACTTGATCCAATTGACGGTATCGTCTTTTTAGATGGTGAACCGATTACAACGAAAACATCATCTATGGGATATATGTTGCAACAAGATTACTTATTCCCTTGGAAAACGATTGAAGAAAATATTATGCTTGGACTTCATATTCGAAAGATTTATGATGAGCAGATGAAAGAACATACTTTAAACCTTTTAAAACAAGTCGGTCTGCATGGTGTAGAAGAACAATATCCTCGTGAACTATCCGGCGGTATGCGTCAACGTGCCGCTCTCGTTCGAACATTAGCGACTGATCCGAAAATTTTATTACTAGATGAACCATTCTCCGCACTCGATTATCAAACGAAGTTAAAACTAGAAGAACTCGTTTTCAACTTACTAAATAAATATAAGAAAACATCACTACTTGTTACTCATGATATTGAAGAAGCGATCGCGATGAGTGATCGTATTTATTTACTGCAAGCGAATCCCGGAAAAATCGCAAAAACCTTTATCGTCCCGGAAAGTATCCGTTCTTTATCACCGTTAGAAGCACGCCACCACTACGATTTCCCAGCCCTCTTTCAAGATATATGGAAGGAGCTGGAACGACTTGGATAATATAAAACAACTACATGAACAATTTCGAAAGAACGAACGCAGACGCGCTTGGATTGCTCGCTCGCTACAACTTTTACTACTTATTCTTTTCTTTGCACTATGGGAAATAGCTAGTAAAAAAGAATGGATTGATCCTTTACTCTTTAGCTCTCCTTCGAGTATTTGGGATCTCTTCTTAACGAAATGGATCGATGGTTCACTTTGGGTCCACATATGGACGACATTACTGGAAACAGGAGTAGGCTTCATTCTCGGAACAGTACTTGGTGCTATTATTGCCACGTTCCTTTGGTGGATGCCACTTCTAGCCCGCGTACTTGATCCTTATCTCGTCGTCCTAAATGCAATGCCAAAAGTTGCACTCGGTCCAATCATCATCGTTATTTTCGGTCCAAACATTTCATCTTCTATCGCAATGGGAGTAATCATTTCCATCATCATTACCATTCTCGTTATTTACAGTGCATTTCAAGAAGTCGATTCTAACTATATAAAAGTGATGGACACATTTGGTGCAAATAAATGGCAATGTTATAAGCAAGTCGTTCTCCCTGCATCCTTTCCAGCAATTATCTCAACGTTAAAAGTAAACGTTGGTTTATCCTGGGTCGGTGTTATTTTCGGAGAACTTCTCGTTTCCAAACAAGGACTTGGCTACTTAATTAGCTACGGATTCCAAGTCTTTAACTTCACACTCGTCTTACTTAGCGTACTACTCACATGTGTTCTTGCAACTCTTATGTATGTATTTGTTGAGGCATTTGAAAAAATTCTAATTGGAAAAAGAAAAAGAAGCTGACTCAAAACAGTGCGCTATAGTCAGCTTCTTTCTTTTACCTTTTATCACACATTTTCGTTTCATTTGTAATGTTTCCATCCGCAACCGTAACTGTATGGAAACAGTCTTTCACACGTACTGTAACGACATTATCTTTTCGATCTATCACATGATAATCATTAAACTTTTCATTCAAAGCACTACGAATTTGCTCCCCTTCAAAAATCGGAAAACCGTGAGACATTACCCAAATGAGACCAGCAACAGCAAGAATCGTTTTCATACGTTTCATTACCTCCTCGAGAGTAAACTTATAGTCCCTACAACACGCGCATTATAATTGTGTCTAAATTGTGACGTTTTTATACTAATTCTATTTTATACCTCCAGTTCCTTCTTCTTTTAAAGAAAAATACAGAATTTTCAATTTTATCAACATGAAAAAACGCAAAGAATTAAAAATTCTTCACGCTTTACTTTAACGAAACTATATCGAACACATAACTTACATTAGTCTCCACTTTGTTGTTCTATCGTTTTCGAAACATCATATAATCCTGACAGCACTTCCGCTCTCATTTTTACAAGCTCAGGGAACTGATAGAAGAAAGCAATTTTCTTATATTTTAACTCTGTTCCTTCTTTCACTTTTTTTGAATCTTGTAAAATGAACGCTGTAAATGTATCTGCGATATCTTCCGTTACATTTGTTGTTCCATACAACGATACAAACTCATCATGCTTTTCTTTATAAAATTTAATTTGTGCCTCTTCACTTTCTTCTACTTTCTTTTCTGTCCACTCTTGCTCAATTGGTTTCCAAAATTCATTATAAAATTGGTTAATATACGAAGTTTTTCTCGCACATCCATTTTTCAAGAACACCGTTTTACATTTATTTCGATATGATGAAATGTCTTTCTCTTCATCAAACGCCTCTAAATATTTCCTATCCACTGGTACTTGTTTATGCCCAATCGTTAATACGTGAGCCGTTTCATGAATTAATGTTTTCATCACTTCATCTATATTCACCCCAGAATCGAGCACGTCTAAACTAAGCAACCAATCTCTCGGGTCATCCATACTTGGCATGACATGAGCAACAACGCCATCATAACCATCCGTTATTAGATCAAACCCTGTTATATTCTCACGATATTTCACTGGAATGAGAGTGCGATACATATCCCATAAAGTTTCATGATACTCTCTATCTTGCCGTTGGCTTAACAAATCATCTTTTGCTACTTCGTCATCTGCAAAAGCTTTATTCAATCTCTTACGATCCAATTTCTCAAAATAAGGATCTACAATTCCATCACCATCGATATAATAAGAAGCTAAAAAGAAATAATTGTCATCCTCTTCTTTTTTCTTTTCCGCCTCTTTCATATTCATACTTTCATACTCTCCTATGTCATAATCCTCTACTTTTTCAAGTTCTGAAAGTCCCTCTATCTTTTTATATACTTTTTGTAATGTTTTATCTCCTATTTGCGTGCACTCTTCTTCTGTTTTACAAATTTCTTTTTCTTTTTCTTTCGTAACCTCGATAGCACTATCGCATCCTGCAACTAAACTGCTTGCTATAATACAACACACTAACTTGCCATACAATTTCTTCATACAATCCCCCATTATTCCATTCTACAAAATATCATAATCATTTTTTACGAATATGCGATAATTAATTATAAAAACTGCAAGGAGGCTTCTCATGATTCGTGCAATCTTATTCGACTTAGATGGAACACTATTAGATCGGCGCCAATCTTTAGAACAATTTATTTGTGAGCAATATAATCGCTTCTCCTCACATTTGATGAGTATAGAGAAATCAGAGTATTGTTCTCGATTTCTTGAACTCGATAATAATGGCTATACGTGGAAGGATAAAGTATATGCTACTCTCCTTTCCGAATACAACATTACTACTTTAACGCAAGAGCAACTGCTACACGACTATATTACAAACTTCCAACATCATTGTATTCCTTTCAAAAACACGCATGAACTACTTCAACAGTTAAAACAGCGAAACATTAAAATTGGTATTATCACAAATGGTTTTACTGAATTTCAGATGAGCAACCTTCGAGCACTACATATACATACGTATACAAACACCATTCTCGTTTCAGAAGCTGAAGGAATTAAAAAACCTCACCCTGAAATTTTCGAACGTGCTTTGCAAAGACTAGATGTTAAGGCAGAAGAATGTCTTTATGTTGGAGATCATCCAGAAAACGATGTGCTTGGTTCTGAACAAGTAGGAATTCTTGGTGTTTGGAAAAAAGATTCGTTTTGGGGTGATTTTAAGCATTCACGTATCGTAGATGATTTGTTGGAGGTGCTTTTGTTTTTAGAGGTGGAGATAAAAACACAATAATAGTAATTAAATTATATCAACAATTTTCACGATATCTTGATTCACCGACAAAAAATAATAAGAGGAGGCAGTTGTTCAAAAACGCCTCCTCTTCCTTTATTATTCATACACTGTAAACTGAGGTTTACTCGGATGATCTTTTACTAGCGCATCATCTGGAAACTTTGAAACTTTTTGATATACGGCAATGTCACCGATACAACCTCCTGTTAGTAGAATTCCTAAAAATGAGAGTGGCTCCAGATTCATAGCTAATCCCAATACAATTGGCAAAATTCCAGTTGGTAAAAACGGAAGCATTAACACTTTCTTCATTTGCTTTACTGTAACCGCCTGTTTAGAATGAGCATATGCAACACCTAATTTCCAATTAACGCCCCATTTTAGTTCACTCCACGGAACACCTCCGATATAGCGAAAGCCAATTAAATGTATCGCTTCATGAATACAAACGAGAACAATCATTGCGATAATAAAAAGAAACATCGTTAATAATGTAACTTCAACTTGAACCCCACCTGAAAGAAATATATGCAAATAACCAATTCCAAACGACAAAGCAATTATTATAAAAAATAAAGAAAAGTTTAATTTAACCATCGAAACAGTAACAGTCGTTTCTTTTCTTTTATCCATCTTCCCCCTCCTAAAATGTAAAGATATATTTACATTTATTCTTACATACAAAAAAAAGAAACCGGCCACTTTACTTCGTAAAACAGCCGATTTCTTCTATATGTTTCATCGTACGCGCTAATACGTCATCGCGCATTATAAAGCTAAATTTTCTATTCGTTTTAATGTTGTCAGGAATGTCTTTTAATAAAACAGACCCTTTCGTTTCTTCGTAATGCGTATGTTCTTCTACCGCACTAATTGTTGCAAAATAAATGTTTTTAATGATTATTTTGTCTTTTCCAGATACTTTGTATTGTCCTAAGTAAGTTAAATCAGAAACTATGCCGCCGGTTTCTTCATGAACCTCTCGAACTGCCGCTTCTTCCGGTGTTTCCCCTATTTCTACTTTACCACCTGGAAATTCAAGACCGCGACGTAAATGATGTGTTAATAACCATTGATCCCCGTACCGGCATACAACCCAAACATGCTTTGGCTCAGGAGAAAATGGATAACGTTCAAACGATAATTGTACAGTGTTGTGGTAATAATCTTTAAATTTGTACATGCCATTACTCCCCTATTGATGGTTACAAGTTTTTCCTACCACAAATTGTAGCATATTCTCGCTTTTCTGCATAATATTATCCAATTACAATCCATTGATTATTCCCATTTGCGCGACTAATTCTTTCGTCTCATGATTTCCTAAATCGTAAATCATTTTATATGCTTTTTGTAGTTGTTCATCATATCGGTCATTATTTGAATCGTGATGATACTCAACAAATGGAACGTGGGAGCGTACAAATGACCCTAAATCTTCTACATATGCTTGATCAAAGTGCTCTCTTAATTCCGTAATTTCCTCATCATTTGCGGAAATCTCAAAATTATACGTATCCGCCGTCTTCACTTGTGAAATTTGACCATTTCCTATTGATATATAATATGTTTTTTTCGTCTCCATGTAACACCCTTCTTTCATCCTTTTATTTTCTATTGTTTTCATCAATTACAAAATTATGTAAAATAAAGAAAAGGAGGGATTTTATGTTCAAAATATTAATTATCGGTATTATCATCGTCCTAATCATCCTCGTACTCTCCATCATGACAATTAATAAAGGCTATGCTTATAAACATTCCGTCGATAAACTAGAAGACAATCCTTATACAAAAAAGCATAAGGAGAATTCCTAATATGCTTCGTATACTCCGCATCATAGCAGCACTCACTGTGATCGTTATGTCGGCAATTGGATTATATACAGGTCAAAATAATTTTTTACCTCTTTCACAATTTCTATTAGGGGCTTTAATGTTTCTCATCGCATTTGAACAAATAAAGAAAAAGGAGGCAGCAACTGGATTTATTTGTATTATTTCCGGTGCTTTCATTTGGATTGTTCTCATCATTAGCTATATCAAATAAAAGGAGGTACATGCATGCTAAAAGGAGTACGGATTACTTTATCACTTATTGCTTTATGTATAGCAATCTATAGTTTCTTTACTAGTAATAGAGAAATTATGCCTTATATGTTCATCTTTTTAGGGATGATGGCTTTCGTTATTAGTATAGAGGAAATCTTAAAACAGCAAAAAGGTGGTAGTATACTTGCTCTGTTAGCGGGAGCTGGTGCTTTATTTCTTGGCTTCTCAGAAATATTTCGATAAATAGTCTCTTTAAAGGAGGTATACAATGCTAACTGGATTACGCTATTTTTTCATGCTTCTCACACTCTCTCTTTGCACTTATTCTCTTGCTACCGACAACTTCACACTTCTCCCATACATGCAATTTGCTCTCAGTTGTTTCTTTATTCTTCTAGGAATTAATGAACTGAAATCCGGAAGAAAATCAATGGGTATCTCGCATTTTTTCGTTTCTAGTCTTATGCTCTTCATTGTAATATCGAACTACTTTCACTAAAGATAACATATAATTTCCAATCACCTACTGACCATTACCTCTCACTAATTTGGATTTTTTAAACAGTTAATAAATTGGAGGATACTATGCTAACAAACCTTCGAATCTTACTATCTGCTATTGCTTTTATTCTTTCTTTTTTTAGTCTTTTTACACGAATTTCTATTCTTTTCTCTTATGTATTTATCCTTTTAAGCATCACATTTATTCTTTCGGGAGTTGCTGAAATACAACAAAAGCAAAAATCGAAAGCTATCTTTTGTTTTATAGTTGGGATAATCACTTTCTTCGTTGGGATTTCTGACATACTTCCATAAAAAAGAAGAGCTTGTGTGCTCTTCTTTAACTCACTACTTTCAATCCAATAATCGTCCCCATAATCCCAACAATACAAATAATCCGAAAAGCGTTTTTAGGTTCTTGAAAAAATAAAATACCGACAACTGCTGCCCCGAGCGTTCCGATTCCAGTCCAAACTGCATATGCGATCGATAACTGAATTTCTTGAAGCGCCATCGTTAAAAATTGAAAACTAATAATAAAACCACCTATTAAAATAATATTATTCGTCCAACTATTATTTTTGGCTACTTTCTTTATCCCAATTACACCGACAATTTCAAAGAGCCCAGCTATAATTAAATAGATCCATGCCACTTTATTTCACCTCTTCCTTATTCCCACTAAATTTCAATCCGATAATAAATAGTGCCAATAAGCAAACGAGGAAAATTTTGATGAGCGAAAATGGTTCTTTGAAATATAAAATATCTACCAATATCGTTCCAACTGTACCAATTCCAGTAAATACTGCATATGCCGTACCAATTGGAATTTTTTTAGTTGCTTCAATTAGTAGTTGAAAGCTCACTAAAATTGCAATGAGTGTCAAAATACTCATTGAATTTGTTTTTAATCCTGTCGCCCAATATATTTCAATTAAGCCCCCAAATACTAAATACATCCACGCCCTATTTATGCTAATCTCCTTTTTCTTTTTCACTTCTTCTTTTATCTCTTCTCTTGTTTCTTGTTTCGAAGAATTACGCTTCTTTTTCGGAAAAAGAATGTAAGACATCGCCCATATAAAATGAATAATAAGCACTGATGTCCAGACACTTGTAATCGTATTAATCGTTTCATTTTTATAAAATCCAATTTGTTTATTTAAAATCCACTCTTTCATATGAAGGAAATAGGAACCGCTTGGCAACTCTTGAGCTGGTACAAGCCCTACTATAAAAATAAATAGAAGCTGTGCAAAAATGAAAATCCCCACATGTTTATAAAAGTATTGCCGCTCTAATCGTGCGTGCTCCTTTCCATATAGCTTTTCTTTTTGCGTGGCTGTCATTTATCTTCCTCCTTTTTCAAATAATACTCCACCATTTCATCTATATACTTCATTGTTTCCGAATCAAGTCCATATACTTTTGCAATCTCTCCCTCTTCAGGTTTAATTAAATCCCAATACTTATTTATTAATTGTTCATCTTCATGAAATACGTGCATTGAAAAAGCCACTACCCTTTCCGCTAATTTTTGAATTTCCGGTGAATCTACTGGTTCATTTATACGCTGACGAATTGCTCTTAATACTTGTAACCATTCTTTTGTTCTTTCATTGTTTTCTTCAAGTGTTGGTAAATCCTCTATAACCTTCTGTTCTTCCTCCGTAAAATATTTTTGTCGGAAATTTTCTCTCTGCTCAATTCCCTGTACTGATTTTATGAATAACATTAAATCTTCTGTTTTAAGCTCTCCAGTTAATTCAATGGAATGAAATGCTGTATATAATAGTTTTTCTAAGTCCTGTAATCTTTTTACTTCCGCTTGTATTGTTTGAATTTCATTTTGAATTGCACTTTTCCATCTTTCTTCTGAATTCCCCTTTTCCTCTTTTAACACTTTTTTTATTTCCGAAAGCTTAAAACCAAGCTTTTTAAACGTTGTTATTTGTTGCAATGTAATTACATCATCTTTTGAATAGTAACGATATCCTGACTCAGCAACGTACGACGGTTTTAATAATCCAATTTCCTCATAATATCTAAGTGTTCTCGTCGTTACATTCGTTTCTTTTGAAATTTCACCAATGCTATACTTATCCATCGTTTCCTCCTCACGCCTTATTTATCTTCACTATAAACTTTGACGTATACGTTAAAGTCAATACTCCATTCACACAAAAAACTCCTGTTTTTCAAACAGGAGCTCTCATTAATATATTCACCTACTGCCTTTCATTTCTTAAAAATGCTCATAAGTGAAACTCATTGTTTTTCTATAAAACTTGTACTTTTCTCTTTTACAAATAAAAAAACTGCCCTTTCACAGGCAGTTTTTCTTCTTATCCAAACACTTTCTCAAGTTCATCTTTATCTTGGCTTAACCAGAAGTTCATTAAGCGTTGTGCTCCTTCTAAGTCGTGAAGCTTCGCTTGACCACATTGTGTTTCATTTGCAGCTGGAATTTCTGTAATTTGAACCGCATCTTTTAATGTTAATTCTAATAAATCAATGATTTCTCGTACTGTCGGTGTTCCGCTTACTACAAGATAATATCCTGTTTGGCAGCCCATCGGTGAAATATCGATAATATCAAAATGCGGATAACGATCAATATATTTACGTAAATTAAATGCTAATAAATGTTCTAACGTATGAATAACATCTGGTTTCATTGCTTGTTTATTCGGTTGGCAAAAACGAATATCAAATTTATTTACAATACCGTCACTACCTACATTGTGAACTCCGCAATGTCTTACATAAGGTGCCTTTACAATCGTATGATCTAATTCAAAGCTTTCTACTGATGGCATACAACATCTCTCCCGCTTTTAATTTAATTCCGTTATATCCAATATGATATAACGGAAATGCACATTAGTAAAGTATTATGTACAGTCGTGCTATAATACTTTAAGACTATGCTGAAAAGGAGACCATTATGAAACAGATTTTTATTGGGATTATACGCTTTTATCAAAAGTTCATTTCTCCGATGACACCACCAACTTGCCGCTTTTATCCGACTTGTTCTCATTACGGATTAGAGGCGTTTCAAAAACATGGTGCCCTCAAAGGCTTTTGGCTTACTTGTAAGCGTATATTAAAATGTCACCCTTTCCACCCGGGAGGATTTGATCCTGTCCCAGATAAAAAGGATGACAAAGTAAATTCTTAATTGTCGTAACCATTCACAACTAAATCTAATTTTCCTGTATCAGGATCTATAACAAGACCGTGAACAGGTACTTCTTCTGGAAGTAATGGATGGTTGCGAAGTATCGATACGCTATGTTCTACACTTTCTTCTACACTAGAGAACCCTTGTAGGAATCTTTCTAAATCGATTCCAGAATAACGGAGTGTATCTAATTTCTCATTTGTTATCCCCCGCTCTTTCATCTTCTCAATTGTACTGCTTGCTTGAATTTTTGCCATACCGCAATCGTGGTGACCAACTACACAAACTTCATCAGCACCAAGTTCATATACAGCAACTAAAATACTACGCATAATACTTCCGAATGGATGTGAGATAACAGCTCCTGCTACTTTAATAATTTTCACATCACCGTTACGCATATTCATTGCTTTTGGTAATAATTCAACAAGACGAGTATCCATACAAGAGATAATTACCATTTTTTTATTCGGGAATTTTCCCGTTTCATACTCTTCGAATCTTTTCTCTTCAACAAATTTTTCATTGTATTGTAAAATCTCTTCTAATGACTTCATAGTAAAAAACCCTCTTTTCTCTCATTTACATTACTTATATAGTGTACCAAAATATGAAAAACTCAAAAAGGATATCGCTTTATAGTAAAAATAAGATATTTTCAGATAATCGACATAATTCTTTCAAAATATACACACAGCTTTGTTACAAGTCTCACATACTTTAAACGTATTTTCACTATAAACTGATTGTAGATAATGTAAAAAAGGAGTGAATATTTATTATGTCCGACGTTCTGTTACTGAGTCGTTTTCAATTTGCAATTACTATTTTTTATCACTTTTTATTTGTACCTTTGACAATCGGACTTGTCATTTTAGTAGCATGTATGGAAACTCAATACGCCCGCACATTGAATCCAACATACCGTAAAATGGCAAATTTCTGGGGTAAATTATTTACAATTAACTTCGTAATGGGGATTATAACTGGGATTACGATGGAATTCCAATTTGGAACGAACTGGTCTGAATACTCCAAATATATGGGAGATATTTTCGGATCACCTCTCGCAATCGAAGCACTCGTTGCCTTCTTCTTAGAATCTACTTTCATGGGAATATGGTTATTCGGTAAAGACAAAATTTCACCAAAGTTCCGTGCCTTCTGTATGTGGATGGTTGCACTTGGAACAAACATTTCCGCACTTTGGATTATTACAGCAAACGGATTTATGCAAAACCCTGTTGGCTACGTAGTACGTAATGGCCGCGCTGAATTAAATGATTTCTGGGCACTCGTTACAAATCCATATGCTTGGAATATGTTCTTCCATACTGTCATTGGTTGTTATATCGTAGGTGCTTTCTTCGTTATGGCAATTAGTGCCTATCACTTATTACGTAAAAATGAAGTGGAATTCTTCAAAAAATCATTTAAGTTTGGTTTAATGTTAGGCTTATTCGCCGCAACAATTACACCGTTTATGGGACATCAATCTGGTGTATCAGCAGCTAAATATCAACCAGCAAAAGGAGCTGCGATGGAAGCAGTTTGGGAAACTGGAAAAGGACAAGGCTTCTCAATTGTTCAAATTCCTGATGTGAAAAATGAGAGAAACTTTGAATTCCTTACGATTCCAAAACTCGGAAGCTTCTTCTATACAAACTCATTTGATGGCGAAATTGTTGGTTTAAAAGATATTCCAAAAGATGAACGTCCAAATGTTAACCTCGTGTATTATAGCTTCCGCTTAATGGTTGCACTTGGTATGTTCTTTATGGCATTAACTTGGTATGGCTTCTATTTAAACCGAAAAGGAAAACTAGAGAACTCAAAACGTTATTTAAAAATTACAATATGGTCTGTCTTACTTCCATACATTGCGATTAATGCTGGCTGGATTGTCGCTGAAGTAGGGCGTCAACCTTGGACAGTATATAAACTAATGCGTACCGCAGAATCTGTATCACCTATATCTGTTCCACAAATTTGGTTCTCATTAATTAGTTTAATTTTGTTCTACACTTTACTTTTAATCGCAGACGTATACTTAATGCTGAAGTTCGCGAAAAAAGGACCTGCAGCATTAGAAGATCCTGCTACTGAGGGAGGCGTGGCCCATGTCTCATGATATGCTTGCAATCATCTGGTTCGGTTTATGGGGCGTGATTTGGACAGTTTACTTCATCCTTGACGGGTATGCACTTGGTAACGGAATGATCTTTCCTTTCGTTACGAAAGATCGACAAGAACGAAATCAATTACAAGAAGCAATTGGCCCATTCTGGGGCGGTAATGAAGTGTGGTTAATTACAGCTGGTGGCGCAACATTTGCTGCCTTCCCAGTCACATATGCAAATATGTTTAGTTATCTATATACACCGTTATTCTTAGTATTACTTGCACTGTTTGCTCGTGCCGCTGGACTGGAATTCATGCATAAAGATGATTCACCGATTTGGCAAAAAACTTGTAAATGGGCATTTGCAATTGGCAGTTTTTTAATTGCTTTCCTATTCGGTGTTACGTTCGCTAATCTTTATTACGGACTACAAATCGGAAAAAATGGTTATGAAGGAAATTTACTTAGCTTACTAAACCATTACGGTATTTTAGGAGGGTTGTTCTTCACTGCTATATTTGTCGTATCCGGTGCCCTTTGGGTCATGATTAAAACGACTGGTGAAGTATCCGACCGTGCTTATAAAATCGCAAGACCATTTTCAATGGCAGCAGCTATTATTTTAGCTATCTTCTATGTAGCAACTGCTAATCGAACAAACTTATTCCAAAACTTTACGGAATATCCGGTACTATTCATTCTTCCAGTACTTGCAATGCTAATGAGTGTACTCGCACTAATTATGGTGTACAAACATAAAATTGGCCTTGCATTTACATTCGTTTGCCTAACAATCGCAATGTTTATGACAACTGGCTTTGCAGGTATGTTCCCAAGAATGTTACCATCTCGTATTAACGATGCATACAGTACAACGTTATACAACGCAGCTGGTAGTCAATTAAACTTAAAAATTATGTTCTTCGTTGCAATGGTCATGGTACCAATCGTTATTGGATATCAACTTTGGAGCTACAGTATCTTTAAAAATAAAATTCATAAAGACTCTGCTAAAGGGTATCACTAAAGTGAAAAAGACACTTCGTTTGAAGTGTCTTTCTTGTACGTATGATTTTCGATAAGATGTTATATTTCTAATCTAACAACTATACTACAGAAGAATCATTAACAGCTCACAGCTAAAGTGTAACATACAACAAACATGTTACTTTATTCAATTTTGCATTTTAAAATTATAACGTTGATTGAATAACTTGATCATATGCATCATTATCCCTTACATCCGCCGTACTAATCCCGCTAAACGTTTGTACTTTCATTCCTGTATTTGATGATCCCGATCCATTATAAGCCTTCGTCTTTTCAATCGGCTGTACGTTATACTTGTCACCTACATTAATTGTTCCATTGCAGTTTTCAATAATAACACCTTCCACAACTGCTGGCATTTTGTCACCCACTTTCATTTCTTTACTTTTATTTTATGAAAATCGCCTAGAAAAATAGCATGTTTCAATAAGAAAAAGCACTCAATTTGAGTGCTTTTTCTTTAAGCATAAAGACAAGTTTGGAGACAGTTGACTTCTTCAAAATTTTATTAGGGGTAATATTTTGAAAAAGAAAGCCTTTCATATGTAGGTTAACACCACTGGAATATATAGTAAATTGATAATATTTATACGGAAGATTGCTAATGTTTAGTATAGATAGTTTACACTATGCTAACAGTGAAAACTATCTATACTAATAAAAAAAGGTGCCTTCAAAGAAGCCACCTTTCAAAAACAGACACTATAAAACAGAATTATTTATTGTTATACGATTGTTAGATACAAAAAGTAGAGGGAAATGTTTGTATGAAATTCTGCTTTATAAAGTCTGTCTACAACTTATATTGTAATCCTCTTCATTTGAAAAAAAATATAATATGCACAATTGCATACAAAAAGAAAAAGCACTCTACTGAGTGCCTTTTCAACCATTTTACTTTTAATATATCGCTTTGAATATATTGTAACATACGTATCTATATATTTTATTGAGAAAATTCAAAATCATTTTTTCTTTCATTTTTACTTATAAAATCATGTAATATAAAAGGTATGTCAAATTCTTATACAAGTTGAGGTGTACTATATTTATGCTGTATTTTGGAATTATTCCTCTTATATTGTTTATTATTTTTCTTATCTCATATTTAAAAGATCCGCGGAAAATAATAAACGGCTTTTTATTTAATGCCTTTGTCTGTTTTTTCCTTCTTTTTTGTGTGATTATATCTGTGAATTCAAGTAGTGATGTCCTACGCTATATTATAATTTTACCTATTTTAGCACTTCTTATTATGCTTCCTTTCGGTATTGTTGCTTTAATGTTTGGGCTATTTCTTAATGCTAGAATTTTAATGAAGCGAGAAGGAAGACGGTTCACCAACTGTTTAACACTCCTTGCTGCTTTAGGGATGTTATTCTTTATGTTACTCCCTATTATAAACCCAGCAAGTTTGGTCTCATCGCATTTAGAGCCTATTTTTGCAGCTATTTCTCTTATAAGCTTCTATTTCTTTATACACTTATCTAACTTCTTAAGCGCATATTTTTTATACCAATTCAACAGACCAAGACGTAATCAAGATTTCATCATCGTTCTTGGTAGCGGCTTAATTAATGATAAAGTACCACCTTTACTTGCAAGCCGCATTAATAAAGCGATCGACTTCTATTGGAAACAAGCCGCTGTGAATACACCACCAACAATTATTTTTTCTGGTGGACAAGGTCCAGATGAAGGTCTTCCAGAAGCGGAAGCGATGCAAAGTTACGCTGTTGAAAAAGGAATTCCTCTTGAACATACAGTCCAGGAAAATCGCTCTGTAAACACATATCAAAATATGCTGTTCTCTAAAGAAATTATGGATTCTTTAAAACCAGAAGGTAAATATAAAAGTATTTTTACAACGAATAATTTCCACCTTTTCCGTGCTGGTATATATGCAAGACAAGCTGGTCTTAACAGCCAAGGTATTGGATCAAAAACTGCATTTTATTACTGGCCTAACGCAATGATCCGTGAATATGTTGCGATTGTCGTAATGGGACGTAAGCGCCATATGAAAATATGTGGAACTATTTTAGGCTTCGCTGTATTCGTATCAGTACTTAGTTTTATATTTTCTTAATAGCATCCCATCCTTTGAAAGGATGGGATTTCTTATACTTATTTCAAAAATATTTTAAAGATAATATGGTCATAATATTCCCTGCATACATCCATTAAAGGAGAAATTTTTCAAATTAAATGTTAAAATAAAATTTAGGTGTAAATTATGTAACAAACAAGAAACTAGTTTGAAACGAGGAAATTATATGGAGAAAAGTATCAAAAACAAGCCCAATAAGCTAAAATTTGCTTCGAAAGCTTTGATGATTATTATTGGGGCATTTATCACAGCGTACGGATTAGAAGCAGTATTAATTCCAAATAACGTATCAGATGGTGGTGTGACTGGTTTAAGTATCGTTAGTTCAAGATTATTTGGATTGCCATTAGGAGCTCTAATCGCAGTTATTAACATTCCTTTCGTTTGGTTAGGATATAAGCAAATCGGTAAAAGCTTCGCGATTTATTCTATTATCGGGATTGCTTCATTAGCAATAGGTACCGTTGTCATGCACGGAATACCAGCTATTATTGAAGGCGATACATTATTAGTTACAGTTGTTGGTGGTATTATCATCGGTTTTGGTATGGGACTAGCATTGCGTAACGGTGGAGCATTAGATGGAATCGATATGCTTGCTGTATTGCTTTCTCGTAAGTTACCATTTGGAACGAGTGACCTTATTTTATTCTTAAACATGTTCGTATTTATTTTCGTATCAACGGTATTCGGTCTTCAAGGAGCTATCCTTTCGGCAATTGCTTACTTTATCGCTTCGAAAGTGATTCATATCGTTGAAGTTGGTTTAAGTGGTTCAAAAGCATTTAAAATTATCACAAAAGAGCCTGAATTAATGGTAGAAACAATTCGCGATCGTTTAGGCCGAAGTGCAACATATAACGAAGTATACGGTGGTTATTCAAGAGAGAAATTCAAAGAAATTTCTTGCGTAATTAACCGTTTAGAAGAAAGTAAAATGAAAGAACTTATTAATGAAATCGATCCTAATGCCTTTATTACCGTTTATGATGTAGCAGAAGTAAAAGGCGGTAATTTCAAGAAACGCGATATTCATTAATCGTTATGAAAAAGAGGGTGTGCCAACAATTTGGCACACCCTCTTTTTATTATTAAGTTGCTATCGTTGTCAGTTTTTGTCGGTAAGTCGATATATTTCAATAATCGCTGATATATTTTGAGCTGTGGTCGATATATTCCAATAATCGCTGATATATTTTGAATTACGGTCGATATATTCTAATAATCGCTGATATATTTTTACTCGCCCCCTTATGCCTAAATTACACCACCTGAAAGGAATTAGTTCTTATAACAAGGAAAAAGACCAAAAAGCAATTTACACTTTTCGGTCTCTACACTATCTTCTCTTCGTAATTTTCCCTGAACCACCAACCCTCGTTTTCGGGGGTGATGTATTCTTTGGCGGAGTTTTAATAGATGATTTCGGCTTCACATCTGATCCACTCGAACCACCTGGTGTTTTTGTAATTGTACCTTTGCTTCCAGTAGAAGGTGGAGGCGTCGTATTACTTCCTTTTTCAGTAATACTTCCCTTATCACCTACTGATGGTTTCGAATCTACATTATCGCCTCGCTTAATGATAGACCCTTTCCCTTCCTTCGTAATTGGAGGTGGGGTTTTCTTTTCTTCTTTCGTAGGTGGTCTCTCTGGAATGACTGGTTTATGATTTTGTCTGTCGTTATATCCTTGATAATCACCGTATGATGATTTTCGTGAACCGAATATATCGTTTAATATGCTACCCATAATATATCCTTGCAAGAAGGACGGTTGGTAGTTTTGACGGACAAATTCCTCATTACTTACTTCAATTAACGTATCGGATGGTTTCTCTTTATCCTTTTGAAGGTTATACATTTTATCCGAATAAACGAGAAACATTTGATTTTCGTCTTCTTTAGATGCTTGTTTCGGTTTCCTTTCGGCTATAAGTTCCTTCGCGACTTCAGGAACTGACCGATTGGCGGCCCTATACACGTAAGATTCTTGTTTACCTTCCTTTGCGACAGACTCAAGCGGATAACGGTCTTGAATCGACTTTGTCTGCCCGCCTTGACAACCTGATAAGGCATAACCAGCAACAACAAGTAATATAACGATAGCAAGTATAGGGATCACAAACGATTTAATCATGGTAAACAATCGGTTTGACATGATTACGCCCCCTTACGTTGCTCTTATAATTTGTACATCAGCAGGAATGATTGCTTCTCCCTCATACATCATTGTGCGACCATTTTGCCATTCAATACGCAATAATTTTCGATTATCTGATTGGAATTCCCATACGTACTGTTCCTCTGAAGCGGAGAATGGTGTTTTCCCCATCACAACAACACGTCCGTTATATTGTTCTTCCATATGATACTCAGTATCATCCATTTCAATTGTCGTCGGAATTTCCTCAATTGAATCTAAGCGACCATCAATTGGTGTATATAATTTGTAATACGTATTTTCACGATCTTCAATTTTTAAATAACGAATGTCTTTCCCGTCTTGCAGTGTTAAAACAATTTCCTTGCGAGAATGCATACTCGTTTTCCCAGTTAATTCGTACATGACTAATGAAACTTCAATCATATCACCAGGAGCTAACGTTAAAAGACTCTTTTCCGGCTTCGGTGGCTCTGGGCTTTTCATTATATTTTTAATTCGTTTAAATAAACTCATGATCTACCCCTCCTTTTCTCTTTATAAACAAGCACCTAAAATTAGTGCACCAACAATATGTAATGATCCAGCTAACATCGCATGTGCAACGCTGCCTTCTTTCGTACCTTCTTCTAAATCTAAGCCAGACATTTTCTTTAACACAAATTCGATAAACATTTCTACCACTAATAAAATAACGAAAGAAACTGCTGATGCAAGTAGCGCTTGCCATAAATCATTTGCTTTCGTTATCGATTGGGATAAAATGTACCCCTGTGCAAATAATTTCATAATAAAACGAGTTGTTACAGCTGTATTCCCATTTTTGATTTCTTTTAAATCATTGTATTTTGTAAAAATTGAATCAACCCACATAATTGCAAATAAAAGTACTGCACTCGCTCCAGTCCATACAAGCATGGCAACTACATTCATCCATGTCATTGCAAAACCTCCTCTAAAATATAATAGAAAACCGACATGAATATATTTAGACATGTCGGTTCATTTGTCTCTATTCTATATTATTTCTCATACTGCTTCATAATACGAGCTAATTCATCGTCAACAGCAGAATTTTTGTTTAAGCTTGCGAATTCATCATCTAATGACTTTTCTTTCTTATAAACTTCACCGCTTGCTTCCGCTTCAGCCTCTAATTGAAGAGCTTTCTCTTCCATACGGCTTAAACCAGCTTTTGCTGAATTTGAATCAAATCCAGACATCGCCTGATTAATATTTTTCTGTGCTTTCGCTGCATTTACACGTGCTACAAGTGTTTCACGTTTATTTTTCAGCTCATTTAATTGCTTGCGCATTTCTTCTAGCTTAAGGCGCAGATTATCAGCAGCAGCTTTGTTTTGCTCATAGCTTGCTTTATACTCATTCATCTTTTGTTCTGCGTTTTGTTTTTCTTCAAGAGCACGACGCGCAAGATCTAAGTTATTAGCTTGAACAGCCATATGAGCTTGCTCTTCACGTTTTTTCACAAGTGCTTCTTGCTCTTCAAATAATATTTTGAATTTCTTCTCAAGCGCGATTTGAGCCGCTACACTTTTCTCTGCTTCTTGTACATCCGCTTGCATATCACGTAAATATTGATCAGTCATCTTAACTGGATCTTCCGCTTTTTCAATTAACGAATACACATTTGACATTGTTAAATCTCTTAATCGTTTAAATACAGACATTTAAATTCCTCCTATGATATACCTCATATTTCAAATTCACTACTTGGAAAACTGAAAAATCTCCCTTTACAGTAAAGAATATTCATTTTACAGGCTATGTGTTTATTATAACAAAACTAATATGTCCTTACATGTTATTTCCAAAATACATCCATTATAATATGACATTCTATATACAATATTGTATTTCTAATATATTCTCATTATCCCTCTTTGAAATTAACTTACTTTTGCGCACTTTCACTAAATTACATAAGTGTAATGTTACTGTAAGCTAACTCGATAGTTACGTTTCCATATTTCTTATACACTAATACCAGAAGCAGCAAACAAGCTTCTCATCATTTCGGAACTAATACAAAAATGTATTTACTATAAAACATATAAAAGGAGAAATCATCATGAAAAAATTAGTAGGAATCGGATTAGCAGCAGCAATTTCATTTGGAGCATTATCAGGTTGTTCTTTATTAGGAGAGAAAGCGAACGGTTTTGTACTGTACGGCTCAGAAGAACAAGTTCAACAAATTACAGATAAAAACAAAAAAGAAGTGAAAGAAAAAGACTTCTATAAAATGAAAATGACAACATTAGATGGTAAAAAAGTTCTTGTAATGGATAAGAAAACTGGTGAAGAACTAGTGAAAAAAGAGTTACTTAGCAAAGTTGATGAAAAAGACAACACGAAACCACTTGATAAATTACCAGCTGTAACAACAGAACAAGGTGTATTATTCGCAAAAGAGAAAGTAGAAAATGCTACACTTGACGGAGCGAGATTAAAATATGAAGGCAACACAATTATCGGAAGTGGCCGTGCATATACAGATATGTATGCGATTGTTGATGACGCAACTTACAGCAATGTAAAAGGTGATGAAAAATCTGTAGGTGTATTAAAATTTGATAAAGACCCGAGTAAAGAATTCCCTGGTTACAAAGGCGTAGAAGCTTCTCAACTTGTAAAAATTAAAAAGTAAAACAAAAAAGCTTTGCGAAATTCGCAAAGCTTTTTTCTATTTATGAGCAACTTGTTCCATATCCGGACTACAAGTATTCGACTGACATGACTTATTTAAAGAACATGCTGCGCATTTTCCTTTTTTACTTCTCTTTACAAAATTAACTAACGTGTATGCTGCATAACCAAAAATGATAGCTCCAATTATAATATTGACCATCATCACAATACATCTCCTTCTAGAATCCGAGTAAGGATCCAACTTGGTATATAATGAGCGTTAATACATAAGCAACTACGAGTGGATAAACGACTGAGAAAATCGTCCACTTCGCTGATCCTGTTTCACGTTTAATAACAGCTACCGTGGCTAAACACGGAACATATAATAAAATAAAGAACATAAATGCATAAGCTGATAATGCTGAATAATGTGCTCCCATTACATTTCCAAGCACATCTTCTTTAACTGCATAAATAATTGCCATTGTAGAAACGACAACTTCCTTCGCTAAAAATCCTGTTAAAAGGGCTGCTGCAGCTTGCCACGTTCCGAAGCCGAGCGGTGCAAATAGCGGTGCGATAAATCCACCAATCATCGCTAAGTAGCTGTCTCCCATATCAACACCAAATCCTGATGGACCTGCATAGTTTAATAACCAAATGACAACCGAACCACCAAAGATGAATGTACCAGCTTTACGAACAAATCCTTTTCCTTTCTCCCACGTGCTCAGCCATAATGTTTTCGCTTGTGGCACACGGTAAGGCGGTAATTCAATTACGAAAATAGACTTTTCCGCTTTCAAAATCGTAAGAGACATAATTTTTGTAACTAATAACGCAAGAACAATACCTGCGACATATAAAGAAAATACAACAGTCGCCTGACTATTAGGGAAGAATACGCCCGCAAATAATGCATATACAGGTAATCGTGCTGAACAAGACATAAACGGTGTTACTAAAATTGTAAGTAAGCGCTCTTTCTCCTGTTCAATCGTTCTCGCTGCCATAATACCTGGAACGTTACATCCAAAACCAATAATCATCGGAATAAAAGCTTTACCGTTTAAGCCAAAGAACTCCATAATTCTATCCATAACAACTGCAATTCGCGCCATATATCCTGAGTCTTCTAATAATGAAATGAAAAAGAATAGTGCAAAGATTTGTGGTACGAATACTAATACAGCACCAACACCGGCAATAATACCTTCTGTAACGAGTGCTTGAATAAAATCAGAAGCTCCAATACTTGTAAGTCCAGCCGTCACCCAATCCGTAAGCTGACCACCAAAAAACTCATCTAACATATCCGATAAAGGTGTACCAATCCACGTAAACGTAACCTGAAAAATAAAAAACATAACTGCTAAAAAGATTGGAAGTCCTAAAATTTTATGTGTAATTAATCTATCAATTTTTTCTGAAAAAGGAATTTTTCCTTCTTTCTCATGCTTCATAACATTTGTTTTTAACTTTTCAATATACGCTTCACGAGTTTTGTAAATGTGCTCTTCTAACGTACAATCAAGTTTTCCTTCTAAGCGAGATCGAATGGCTATGAGTTCCTTATAAATTGGTAATGCTTTCATTTCTTTTTCTACTACTTCGTTATTGCTTAAAAATTGAAGTGCTAACCATCTCGGATGCTCATAATTCGCTGTCTCTAAAAGAGCAATTACTTCTCCAATTCCTTCATCCATTTGTACACCATATGAAATAAGGAATGGCTTTTTCTCCTTTTTGTCATTTTCTTTAAGAGTCGCAAGTAGTTCTTCACAACCTTTTCCACTTCTTGCAACGACAGGAACGACTGTTACACCTAATAGTTCTGATAATCGTTTTACATCAATGACAATTCCTCTTTGCTTCGCCACATCAACCATATTTAAACCAATTGAGACCGGCTTACCAAATTCAAGTAATTGCAACGTTAAATGCATATTTCTCTCAAACTGCGAAGAATCTACGATATTTAACATATGATTAAATTCTTCTGTTAATAGAAAGTTTGTTACAACACCTTCATCACGTGAAACTGGATTTAAATCATACACACCTGGTAAATCAATTAATGTTCCTTGTCTATCTTTTAATTTACCAACCTTTTTTTCTACTGTTACACCGCTCCAGTTTCCTACGTATTCATAAGAACCAGTAAGTGCATTAAATAATGATGTCTTCCCTGTATTCGGATTCCCTAGCAAAGCTACCTTATTCACGCTAATTCCACCTTTATCATTTTCGCGTCACAATGACGAATACTAATTAACTGTCCACGACACTCCAATGTACAAGGACCTTTGAACATCGCTTTCTGTTTCAAGCGAAGTTCGCTTCCTTCCGCAAGACCGAAAGCAGCTAGTCTACGCTTTAATAGCTGATCTAAAGACTGAATACTTTTTACTAACACTTTCTCTCCAATTTTAATATCTACTAAGCTCATAACCTTCCCCCTCAGAAGAGAATGATAATTATTTTCAAAAAAATTATACCACACCCAATTTCTCTTGTACTATACCCTTTTGCTTCATATTTATTAACATTTCGCTACAATTCTATTTCAATTATTGTCATACAGCATTTGTTTGCCATTCTCATCCATTTCGCTTACAATAAACAATAGCAAATAAAGAATCTCGTTATCACTGGGGGAGCCATGTCGCTGAGAGGGAACACTTCGTTCCGACCCTTCGAACCTGTTAGTTAATGCTAACGCAGGGATTGTGCAAACGTCCGAAATACATACCTCATTTTTATTTACGTATTTCGTATCCTCCTATGATATCTATTCTTTTTTGTACAACTTGGATTTAGGGGGAGACAACATGCGTAACACCAATTTACAAGCGATGATCGAATCTGCTATTCTTGCAGCCTTCGCCTTGGTCATCGACATTTTACCACTTTCAATCAAAATATCAGCAACAGGCGGTTCCATTTCATTTGCTATGATTCCTATTTTTATTATCGCATACCGCTGGGGCTTCAAAATGGCTTTCTTAGGAGGCTTAATTTGGGGATTATTACAAATTGTCGTAGGCGATGCCATTATCGTCACACCAATTCAAGTATTAATTGAATACTTTGTTGCTTTCGCATTCATTGGATTTGCTGGTTTATTCTATCGTCCAATTCAAAAGGCGCTTTTAGCGTCAAATGAAAATAGCGAAGAACAATCAAATTTAGGTAGCCGTAAAGACAAACCTTCATCAAAACCAAACCAAGGAAAGAAAGTAATTGGATACATTATCGTCGCTACTTTTATCGGTAGTCTAGCTCGTTACTTCTGTCACTTTATCGCTGGTATCATTTTCTGGGGACAATATGCACCAAAAGGCCAATCGGCTTTCCTATATTCTTTAATATTTAACGGTAGTACAATGATTGGTTCCTATATTCTATGTACCGTTTTACTTATATTTTTATTTATCACTTCACCACGCTTATTCAAAAGCATCAGTGCTTATCAAATGAATACACAAAAAAAGGGCGCTTAATGAGCGCTCTTTTTTCATATCGTAATATCAATTAAAAATACAATAAATGCGCAAAAGAAAATAAATACCATTATACTTAGCCAATTGCTATGCACGGTTCATCGACTCCTTACATAACCTCATATTCTAAACAAATTATACTGATTAAAAATAAAGATTAGGTAAAGATAATATGAAAATAATTTAAAAAAACGTAGATCATATTTTCTACGCTTTTTTCGGTAAATAGAAATAAAATAACACACCATCTTCTGTATTTCCTGCCCCATATTCAGTATCATGTAGTTCTAAAATATTCTTTGAAATGGCAAGCCCAAGCCCCGTCCCACCTTGTGAACGCTGACGAGCTGTATCCACTCGATAAAAACGATCCCAAATTTTATCTAATTGTTCTTCTTCAATGTGAGTACCTTTATTTTCAATGCACACTTTTATACGATCCTTCTCATCTATTGTAGAAATAATAATATCTTCTTTATTTGGTGTATAACGTATGGCATTCGTAATGAAATTCACGATGACTTGTTCAATCCGGCCTTGATTTGCAATCACTTCAAATGAACATATATTTTTATGAACACGAAGCTCTTTTTTCTCTATTTCCACAGATAGATGTTCACATATGTCTTCAATTACTGTATCAATATAAAACGAATCCTTTTTCATTTTATATGTACCAGATTCAAATTTAGCTAACTCAAGCATATCCAAAATTAACGTATCCATTTTGTCTACTTCTCTCTCCATCGCCTGAAAATAATAATCCTTTTTATGCTCAGCTACCCCGTCTTTTAAAATAGAAATACAGCTTTTCATAATACTTAGCGGTGTTTTTAATTCATGTGAAACACCAGAAATGAATTCTTTTCGCGTCTTTTCTAACTTTCTTTCCTTTTCAATATCTTCTTCTAACTGCCCAATATGCGAATGGAGTTTATTTGATAGCACATTAATATTTTTCGATAAATCTCCAATTTCATCTTTTGAAGTAATGGGTATTTTTTCTGTAAAATCTAATTGTGCTATTTTCTTCGTCGTATCATTTATTTTTAATAATGGTTTTGCAATTTGTTTTGAATAATAAAACGAAGCTAAAAAAATAAGAACGACTACAAATGCAATGATATAGATGTAATAATCTTGCACCATTTGTACAGCTTCATCTACGGGCTGTAAAGAAGCCATCGCATAAATATATGTTACTGATCCATCTTTTTCTTTTATTGGTTTCATTAATAATTTATATTTTATATCATTCTTTTCATAGTCCATTGTCTTTGTTGAATACTCTATTTGATTACTCTCTTTTAGTAATACATCCGTTTGAAATTCTTTTATACTATCCAAAAATAAAGTATTTTTATAAATTGGATTCACAGGACCTTTTACATCTGGAAACTGTACTTTTGTAACAAACCCACCTATGTAAGCATCTGGTTCTTGGGCAGCTTGCTCCTGAACAGCCGGCTTCTTTTCCTTACTTACTTGTTCCTCAGCTGCTTTCTTTTTCTCCTCATCTAATTTACTCATTTTCTCCTTAAATGCTTTTTCTAACGGTTTATTAGATCCACTTAAATTCTGCTTAGATAACGAGAAAGAGAATGGAATAAAACTATCTCCTTTTTTCACTCCAGAAAAATAAATTCCTTGGCCTAGAAACTGATCTGATGATTTATTATCAATCTCTTCTATATTGACGAGATTGTATAAAGGAATTTTGAATATTTGTTGTCCAAAGCTCTTTTGTTGCCTACGATCTATCGTTACTTCAAAATAAAAATCATCTGCATGTTTTAAATTCCCGTTGTTATCTAATGTCGTAATCCACGTATTATTTTCTCTTAAAAAGTCTTGCTCAAGTTTCTGAATTCCTTCTACGTTTCCTGTGTAGTTTAAATAATTCTTCTCAAAGGAATTTAAATTTACTTTAATATCTTCCACTTTTCGATTCGCATAATATTGTTTAAAAAATATCGTTTGTCCAATAAATATCGTCGCTAAAATCAACATACATAATGCTGTTGTAAGAGTAAATAATTTTAGTACAATTCCTTTTCTCATATATTCCCCTCAAATTTATAACCAGTTCGTACTACAGTTGTAATATACTTTGCTTTCTCTCCTAATTTATTTCTTAAATTACGAATATGACTATTAACCGTTCGATCATCGCCAGCAAATTCATATCCCCAAATTCTTGAAATGAGTTGTTCTCGCGTTAAAACGATTCCTTGATTTTTCATGAAATACGCTAATATTTCAAATTCTGTATGCGTTAAATTAATATCAGTTCGATTTACCGTAACAGTGCGCGACGGAAAATGAACGTGAATATCGTGGATTGATAATGTATCATCTTCATTCTCTAAAAGTTGCTTTGTCACTTTTCTGCTTTCTAACAACCTTTTCGCTCTTGCTAATAAAATTGGCGGACTATACGGCTTCGTCACATAGTCATTTGCCCCAAGTTCAAAACCAAGTAACGTATCGTCTTCATCTACGCGCGCCGTCAGCATAATAATAGGCACCTCAGACGTCTTCCTAATTCTTCGGCAAACAGACCATCCATCGAGTTCTGGCAACATAATATCTAAAATAACCAAATCAACCTCTTCTTCTTCAAATACAACTAAAGCCTCTTTCCCGTCCCTCGCTTCAAACACTACATATTGTTCACTTAAAAAATAATCTTTTAATATTTCACGTAATATGTCTTCATCTTCAACAATTAAAATGTTTTTTGACATAACTGATATATCCCCCTCCTGCTTTCAAAAACTATAATTTCATTTTGAATAACTGCCAGTTAACTTCGCCTCGATAATATATCTATCTGGTGCATCCCCTATATAATCAAATGGGTAACAAGTTGTCAGTGTTAATATCGGTTCTTCTTTTTTTATAATAACAGTACGATCATCCGCATGAGTAATCCATGTCTTTTGAATTTCATATGTGTACGTTTTATTATCATACTCTAAAACAAGGGTATCCTTTTCTTTCAACTCCCCTAAATCTGTAAATACAGTATCTCGATGTCCACTCAGTACAGTATGTCCCCCTCCAGATGGGGTTGTCGTTAAATTACTAACGAACATACCCACTCCTTTTTTCAAAGTCGTATCATCCGCTCCCCAATATATAGAAAACTTCTTCTTTATTTTTGGTATGTTTAACATCGCTACCTTTTCTCCTTCTTTATGTTCTGTTTGAGAAGAAGGCACTTGAGAAGTTACAGGTGTTTCACGAGAAAGTTGAGTATATTGTATATTTTTAAGACTCTTTATTTCTTCTGCCGTTAATTGCCCGGCAGAGCTTCTTCCTTTATACCATTCCACAGCATAATAGGATCCCATGAATAGCCCTATAGCCATCAATATGATACCGATATAATTGAGTAACTTCATTCTTCATTCCTCCATGCCAAAAATGGTAGGAGTAACCTACCATTTTTAATATATGAAATTATCCTATTCTTTATAGGGAAATATTTTATTTACGCTTTAATCTTATTGCGACGATTCAAACCAAATAATGTACCTACCGCTACAAGACATGCACTTAATCCCATCATTGCTACATTATTTGATGCTGTATTTGGTAATTTTTCACCTTGTACAACTGGCTTTGCTTCTTCTTTTTTAGCTACTTCATTCTTTTGCTCGGCTTTTATCGCTGCTTCTTTTTTGGCCATATCGTTTTTTAACTGTTCTTGCGCTATTCTCTTTTTCTCTTCTTCACTTTTTTTCTCAGCTTTTATTGCTTCTTCTTTTTTAGCCATATCATTTTTTTCTTGTACTTGTGTCGCTTGCTTTTTCTCTACTTCACTTTTTTGCTGTTCCTTAATTGCTTCTTCTTTTTTAGCTTTATCTTGTTGCACTTGCGCTTCTTCCTTTGTTACTGTTCCAGTATCTGCACTCGCTACTGAAGAATATCCTACTGCTAAAAGTGCCATTGCACAAATTGGTAATAGTCTCTTTTTCATTTTCATTCTCTCCTTATATTTTATTCACATCAACTCGCATCGGATGTATTACTAGAATAAGCAAGAGATATAAATATAAGATGCAGATGAAATATATTTCATTTAAAGATTTCATTGTAGAAAAAGAAAAAAACATCGCAATATGTACGATGTTTTTTCGGGTGTGTGTCTCAATTATTTACATGTTACTTTCGCGTGATTTGGAAGTAGAACGGGCCGGAGCGATAACTAATTGTCTCGGCTCAGTTTTCTTGAAGTGATTTTTGACGTTACACTTACGACGTTGAACAACCCACGCTTTAATAGGGTTTGTTAAAATAATCTTTTGCTCTTCGTTAGGGGTCTCTTCTTCAAACCTACAACTCTCGCTCCATTTATTCCATTTCATTGTAAATTTAGAAGAAGAATGATCATCTTCACGATCAAACAAGTGCAAAAAATCCATTTTTCCATCTAGCATTACGGTGTTACTAGTCGCTAAAAAAGAAAAGGTCGTCCAACGTTTCTCCATGCCCTCCTACTCCTTTTTCACATATAGAGTGCCTAAAACTTAATTTACCTAAAATATGCTTGCCTTTTACCTTACACCCATAGTTTATCCAAAATGCTATTATGCAACTATCGATTTGCCTTACAACTACCTTACATTTTTGTAAGAAACAAAAAAACCTTCACTCTATATAATGAAGGTTTCTTACTTTTTATCTATATGATCTCTCATATCATCAAGTCCAGCTTCTTTTAGCTGCGACATCATACCGTGCGAAATTGCTCCTAACACTAAAGTCATTCCAATTAATGAAATACGAATCGCAGGTACATCAATTACGTAAGCCAACAGGCCAAGAACAATTGTTAAAAGTAATGCTTTTATAAATGTTACACTTGTGTACTGTTTCTTCTTCATCATATTCACCCTTTATGGAAGCGTTTTCTTAATACACTTAGTATATCATATCATCAGATGATTTTGGCGTTATCTTTGTAAAAAATTACTATCTCCTTTGACTTTTTCTATTCTATCCTTTACAGTCGAAATGTTCGCAAGTTTTACACTGTAGGAGGATTACAATGAATATTAAAATAAAAGACACTTTAATTTCTGAAGAACAATTACAAGCAAAAGTTAAAGAATTAGCACTTCAAATCGAACGTGATTTTGAAGGAGAAGAAATCGTAGTTATCGCAGTATTAAAAGGTTCATTCGTATTTGCTGCTGATTTAATTCGTCACATCAAAAATGATGTAACAATTGACTTTATTTCTGCATCTAGCTACGGAAATCAAACAGAAACAACAGGAAAAGTGAAACTACTAAAAGATATCGACGTAAACATTACTGGGAAAAACGTAATTGTTGTAGAAGATATTATCGATTCTGGTTTAACACTTCATTTTCTAAAAGACCACTTCTTTATGCATAAACCAAAGGCACTCAAGTTCTGTACATTACTTGATAAGCCAGAACGTCGTAAAGTAGACTTAACAGCTGAGTATGTTGGCTTCCAAATTCCAGACGAATTCATCGTTGGATACGGTATCGACTGTGCGGAAAAATATCGTAACTTACCATTCATTGCTTCAGTTGTAACGGAATAATCGTATAACTTAAAAAATCGATAGTACATAAAATGGTACATAAAATGTATATCGGCGATTTTCAAAATATATCGACCGTAACTCAAATTATATCGGCGATTTTTTAAATATATCGACTTACCGACAATAACTGACAATGTTAGCACCCAATTAATAGGGAGAAGCTGTTCTAAAATACATGGGAACAGCTCCTTTCTTTCCATTTACAAACTACAGGGAGAGATGAAATATGACAAAGAAAAAATTTAAAAAAGTACTCCTCATCGTAAATCCGAAAGCTGGTCAAGGTGACTTACATACAAATTTAACGAAAATCGTACCACCTCTTGCCGCAGCTTTTCCTGATCTACATATCCTTCATACGAAAAAACAAGGTGATGCAACAAAATATTGCCAAGAGTTTGCTAGTAAAGTAGATTTAATTATCGTCTTTGGTGGTGATGGAACAGTATTTGAATGCACAAATGGCTTAGCACCTCTCGAAACTAGACCTACACTTGCAATCATTCCAGGTGGAACTTGCAATGACTTCTCTCGCACACTTGGTGTTCCGCAAAACATTGCAGAAGCAGCAAAACTTATCACAAAGGAACACGTAAAACCAGTTGACGTTGCAAAAGCAAATGAACAACATTTCTTAAACTTCTGGGGCATTGGACTCGTATCTGAAGTATCAAACAATATCGATGCAGAAGAAAAAGCAAAGCTTGGTAAAATCGGTTACTATTTAAGCACAATTCGAACTGTAAAAAATGCTGAAACATTCCCGGTAAAAATTACTTATGACGGACAAGTATATGAAGACGAAGCTGTCCTTGTCATGGTTGGAAATGGTGAATATCTTGGTGGTATTCCATCCTTTATTCCGAACGTAAAATGTGATGATGGAACACTTGATATTTTCGTAGTCAAATCAACAGGTATTCAAGCATTTAAAGATTACATCGGAAAGAAACTATTTGAAGACTCAAATGAAAATGACATCTTCCACGTAAAAGCGAAATCCATTCATATTGAAACGAAAGAAGAAAAAGAAGTAGATACAGATGGAGAAAGCTCGCTTCATACACCTTGTCACATTGAATTATTACCAGGACACTTTACGATGATTTATAATCCTGCGGTTGTATAATCAACACTTTATTATACTTTAATAATTACTAAACTTCGTATTTTTGCGAAAAATACAGTATAATTAATAAGTAAAAGGTTGTTAACAAAAAACGTTAACAACCTTTTTATTTTTTAAAAAAACTTTTCACTTTAGAGGAGCGATCACATGTATTGGAGAAAAAATGATAAGCCTGTAGAAGATCCCGAAGCAATAGCTGTATGGGAATGTACGGCAGAAGACTGCCTTGGATGGATGCGTAAAAATTTTTCATTAGAAGAAGAACCAAAATGTCCATTATGCAAAAATGATATGAATAGTAGCGAGCGTTTATTACAAAAGCTCTAATTCCTACTTTTCTCCACTTTAATTATTAAAATAAAGGATTATCTTTCTCCTTATCTACAAGATGTATTTCCTATATGTGAATCGAAAGAAAATAGATAATAGCGTAGAACATTGAAACAGAAAAGAGATGGTTTTGCCATCTCTTTTCTGTTTCAAATTACCCTTATCAAACCCTAGTTATGCACACCTAATTTTAACTAATAAAAACGAAAGACCTTATTACCATTTTTATTTACTAACAATCCTAAAATAAGAACGAACCGTCAACAAATAATAACCAATATAAATAACACTATACACACCGATGCTAATTAGTAACGGAAATGCAATTTCATACGGAAGTACTGTCGCTAATCCTGTTAGCGCAAATAAAGTGTGTAATATACCAACTACTAAAGGAATGAAGAAAATAAATCTCATTTGTTTTGCGATCGCTTTTTTCATTTCTTTTTTCGTGACACCTAGTTTTCGAAGAACGCTGTAACGCTCACGATCTGCATGTGCTTCTGTTAATTGTTTGAAATAAATAATAGACCCTGTTGCGAGCAAAAATACAAGCCCTAAGAACATACCACTAAACATCATTAAACCTGATATTTCAATACCATCACGGAAAATAGTATAGAAATCACTGAATTGTTCTTTACCTTCTGTATCTTCTTCCGGTATTAATTTCTTTAGTTTTTCTGTTAATACTTTACTATTTCTTTCATCTTTCACATCAATATTTTTCACAGTATGAGCTCCAATTGTCTTCTTCGCTTGCTCATACACTTCATCCGGAACGACAACTAGAAGTTCATATAAGTTTGTAATGTTTTTTGCTTGTACATCTTTCACTTGTACTGGTGCTACTTCTCCAATTTGAAATATAGCTTTTCGATTTTTATATACGCCGCTATCCCTCTTACCTTCACTGTACATACCATCAAATGCATACAATTCGTTGTTTTTTAAAGAAACGGTTTCTTCATTTAAATATTTTGCAATTTTATTAAATGATGACTGTGCGATAATTTCAGTTGTTCTTGAATGTAAACCATCTTTATTTGAAATATCATCCCCGTATTCACCTATCACTTTTACCGTCTCTAACTCATATTGATGAATGACTTCATTCTTTCCTTCTTTTAAAATCTCACTCACTTTACGATCCAATTCCATATCTGCCTTTTCATATGAATAACTAACTGGCTTATATTTTTTTGCTTGCATATATGTGTTGTAATACATTGTTACAGAAGTGCCAACTGCCGTTAACGTTACTGCGCTTAATACTGCAATTGTTGCTAACGATTTTGCATTTCCTTTAATGCGGTATAGTAACTGAGATGTCGTTACAATTTTCATTCCGTTATAAAATGAAGATTTTTTATTTCGCACTCTTTTTAATACAAAAACAGTAAAGAATTTAAATAATAAATACGTTCCAAGTACCGTGGCCAATATAATATAAAGTGCAAGTGGCATAAATTTATCGCTGCTCACATTTTTAATAGCCGTTACTGACAAGAAATAACCCGAACCAATTAATAATAAAGAAATGATAGCCATTATTTTTGAACCTTTTGGCATGACTTTGCCTTCGTTATCTGCACGGAATAGCTCGATTAACTTAAATTGATAAATAACACGGTATCCTTTAAATGATGTATATAAAATAATGAAACAAAAAATAACTGCTGTATCTATAATCGCTCCAATTGGCACTTCAAAATGAACATTTACATGTAGCTCTAACATATTTAAAAGTAGCTTTAGGAATCCTTTTGAAAGTAAACTACCAATTACAATTCCGATTACTAACGATGATAAACCCATTAACATATTTTCATAAAAAAGCATTTTACCTATTTCTTTTTTTCGAATACCAAGTAAAGAATAAAGACCTATTTCTTTCTTACGCTTTCGTGTAAAGAAACCATTCGAATATATAATAAATATCGCAACGAAAATAATGAGCATTACACTCGCAAGCTGGAATCCTCGTCCAATATTATCTCCAGCTTCGCTTATTTGTGAATTGTATTGCAGCGCCTTAAACGTAAAATAAATGACGATGCTAAAAATCATGGAAGCAAAGTATATAAAATAATCTTTAAAATTCCGTTTTATATTCCGAAGCGCGATGCTAGACAAGCTCATTTGTAGCACCTCCAGAAATTGAAGACATCATATCAATAATTTGTTGGAAGAACTGTTTACGTGTCATCTCTTTACGATGTAATTCTTTATACAACTTTCCGTCTTTAATAAATACAACGCGTTTACAATAACTTGCTGCAAATGCATCATGCGTTACCATTAAAATCGTTACACGATCTTTTTCATTTAATGTCTTCATACTTTCTAATAAATCTGTCGCTGACTTCGAATCAAGCGCACCCGTTGGCTCATCTCCAAAAATCATACTTGGATTTGTTACAATCGCTCTTGATGCTGCACATCGTTGTTTTTGCCCACCTGACGCTTCATACGGATATTGATTTAAAATATGATTTATTCCAAACTTCTTCGCAATTTCCTCAACGCGAGCTTCTACTTCTTTCGCCTTCACTTTGGATAAGGCCAGCGGCAAAGCGATATTTTCTCGTACTGTTAACGTATCTAATAAGTTATAATCTTGAAAAATAAACCCTAAATGATTACGTCGGAATAACGCCAATTCATCATCATTCATCTTCACAATATCTTTTCCATCAATTAAGATCTCACCCTTCGAAGCTGTATCAATGGTAGAAAGTACATTCAAAAGTGTCGTCTTACCAGAACCTGATGGTCCCATAATACCGACAAACTCTCCTTCTTTCACCTGCAAATGAATATCTTTCAACGCTTCAAACGTATTCCCACCTGTATCATATATTTTCGAAATTCCTTTCGCCTCTAACATTGTTTTCACCTATTTGTACCTCCTGTTATGATTCTTGCTGTTCTCTTTAAGCAACAGAATTCAGTATAGATACATTTTCTTAACAAATAGTGATGGGGTTTCTTAATATTTTCTTAAAAAGAAAAATCCAAAATCATAAGAATTGATTTTGGATTTAATATAGTTAAAATATTAAATTACATTTCGAACAAAAAGGAGCAGAATTCCCTTTTCTAATTTTCGTATCACATTTTGGACAATATACATATCGTTCTTCTATTTTTTGGCGTTCTATCATATGTAAAGATACTATCCTCATACTACACATAATCCCAATTAATATGAGACTAACAATGAGTAGCATCACTCTCACTCCTCCCTCTCTATTTTACCATAAAATAACAAACCCGATTCTCTCATCAAGAATCGGGTTTATACTTACAATCCTAATTTTCCCTTCGCACCGTCAGGAATTTTATCTATCGTTACTTGCACTTTATCATGTAAAAACTTTCCTCTTGTAAGCACATGCCAGTACGAACCTTTTTGTAATTCACCTACTCCATCAATCGTTACTTCTTTTTCTTTCCCATCCTTATCGTAAGCTTTCACCTTATATTCACGGCCTTTATTTCCGCCTAACTCTTTTCCATCATTATCAATAATTGCGTAATGATTCTCTATATCAAGGAATGGGTTCATCTGATCTAATAGCTTACTCCCACTTAATAAATATGCCGCCCCTGCGACGATAACAATCATTGCTCCCAAAATAAATCTTTTCATCTATATTCCGCCTTTCATTATGTTTTTATTTATGACATTTCTAAGTATAGGGCGTATTTCTTAATAAAAACTCGTACGGTTTCTTAACTTTTTCTTAATGTAACAGGGCTTTGCATCCGAACTTCAATAAATGAATCCATATTAATAATAAAAGGAGGCTTTCGCCTCCTTTATTTACTCATCACTGTATTTCTTTTTTGTCTATATAAATAAAACACACTCACAATCAATACAATACTTCCGCCAAAATACAAACCATACTCTATCGCAACTGCTACAATTCTTTCAATATGTTGTCCAAATAAAGAACCTAGCACAAAGTAAACGAGTGTCCAAACAAATCCTGTCGTATAAGAATACAAAGCATACGTCTTAAATGACATGTTATTCATTCCAACTAAATACGGCACGATATGTCTTACAACTGGTATGAAATAGCTTGTAACTAACGCGTACTGTCCGTATTTATCAACCATTTCTTGTGATTTTATTAAATACTTCGCTTTTTTCTTTTTCATCAATTTATGGAGTACCTTCGTGCCAAATACCTTCCCTAATATATATCCTAAAGAAAGCCCTGATACAACACCTAAATATGTTAATACAAATGAAGGAACAACACTTAATATACCTACTGAAGATACGAAACCACCACTCATAACAATCATTTCATCTGGAATTGGCATACCGATAATACCTAACCATAAACAGAAAAATAATGCCCAATAACCGTATTGCTCGATATAGGATAATAATTCATGTAATTCCATTATGCATACGCTCTCCTTAGTTCTTTTTTGCAACTAAAGACGTAGGCTGGCGGGAAATTGAGCCATACTTTTTCTAGTGTAATTTCAGGGAAGAAATGCTGTATAAACCCTTTTTTCACAAGTGAATATTGAAATGTAATGAACTCACCATTCTCATGTATCGCTTCCATCGCATTGCTTAAAATGCGCTTTGAAACTTCTTCTGGTAAAGAAGTGAAAGGCAACCCTGATAAAACGTAATCAATGCATTCTATATTGAGCTCCTCCATATACTTCTTTATATTTTCAGCTGAACCGTGTACAACAATGACATTCTGCTCATCTTTAAACTTTCTTTTTAATTCTTTGAAAAATACTTCATTAATTTCAATAAGAAGAAATATTGTTTCCTTCTTTTTTCTCTTCATAATCTCTTTCGTAAAAACCCCTGTGCCAGGCCCTAACTCTACAATACATTTCGCTTTATTAAAATCAATTACATCGACCATTTTCTTTGCTAATATTTTTGAACTTGGCGCAATTGCACCAGTATGTTTTGGATGCTTTATAAATTCATGTAAAAATGTAATGAGCTGCATGTAAACCTCTCCTCATTCGTTCGATAGTTTTTAACTTGTGTCTAAGTATAACTATCGTTTCTTAATAAAAATTGAGGAAGTTTCTTAAGATTTTATGAAGAATAAAAAAAACAGCTATCGCGTGTAGCGATAGCTGCCCCTTATTACTTCGCACTCACGATCTTATAATAAGAACGAACCGTTAAGAAGTAATATCCAATATAGATGACACCGTATACTCCAATACTAATGAGAAGCGGAATCATAATTTCAAATGGTAATATGTTCCCTAAACCTTTTAATGCAAACAAGCTGTGCAGGATTCCGATTACTAACGGAATCGCAAAGATAAAGCTTACTTGTTTTGCAATAGCTTTTTTCATTTCTTGTTTTGTGACCCCTATTTTGTGAAGTACAACATAACGCTCACGATCAGCATTTGCTTCTGTTAATTGTTTAAAGTAAATGATAGAACCTGTTGCTAGTAAGAATACAAGTCCTAAGAACATTCCGATGAACATCATTAATCCTGTTCCTTCAAGCCCCATATGGAAACCAGTGTAGAAATCTCTAAATGATGGCACCATTTCTGATTCACCAGCTGGCATCACTTTTGTTAATTTTTCTGTTAACACTTTACTATCTTTTTCATCTTTTACATCAATATTTTTTACAACGCGTGTTCCAAATGCTTGCTTCGCTTGTTCATACATTTCATCTGAAACGACAACAACTAATTCACCTAAATTTGTAATCGCAACGTCATTTGCACCTTGGATTTTTAATTGCTTCGTTTCGTTTCCAATTTGGAATACTGCTTTGTTTCCTTTATATTGTGGACTAAACTCATGTCCTTCAATATACGAACTATCATATATAAATGCTTCATCAGCAGCTACATTCACTGTTTCTGCGTCGATTTTCTTAGCAAGCTTATTAAATTCAGATTGAGACATAAATTGATATTTCTCTGAGATACTGTAGTTCATATTAAAGATGAAATCAACTTTATCTCCTTCAAACTTCCCTTTTACAGGAACTGTCTCAATTTCAAATTGATCTTTAATCGGATGATCTTTCTTCTCTTCTGCAAAAATCGCATTTACTTTCTTATCAAGCGCTGCATCTTTTTTCTCATAAGAATAGCTATATGGTGCAGCAACTTTTGATTGCGTAAATGTGTTGTAATACATCGTAACTGACGTACCAACCGCTGTTAATGTTACCGCACTTAAAATAGAAATTGTCGCAAGTGATTTTGCATTTCCTTTAATACGATATAGTAGCTGCGACGTCGTTACCATATTCATACCGTTATAAAACGCTGACTTATTATTTCTTGCACGTTTCAATACAAATACTGTGAAGAACATAAACAGTAAATAAGTCCCTGCTACTGTCGCTAATAAAATGTATAATGCAACGACCATAAAGTCTGCATATTTAACAGCCTTCATGAACATTAATGCTAAAAAATAACCTGAACCGATTAAGACAACTGAAATTAATGCCATAATAACTGATCCTTTTGGCATTGCTTCTCCTTCACGTTCGGCGCGGAAAAGTTCAATTAGCTTAAATCGATAAATTAAACGATATCCTTGAAGTGATGTATATAAAATAATCACAAAGAAAATAAGTGCTGTATCAATAATGGCAGCCATCGGTACTTCAAAATGAACATTTAAGTTTAATCCCATCATGCTTACTAGCAGTTCAAGGAATAATTTTGAAAGGACACTACCAATCGCAATACCGATAATTAAAGACATTAATCCCATTAACATATTTTCATAAAAGAGCATTTTACCAATTTGTCTTTTACGGATACCTAATAACGAATATAAGCCAACTTCTTTTTTACGTTTACGTGTAAAGAAACCGTTCGAATATATAATAAACACTGCTACGAAAATGATAAGCATCACACTTGAAACTTGGAACGCTCCGCTAATTTTTTTTGAAGCTTCTGCAGCTTTTTCCATTTGTGAATTGTATTGCAGTGCTTTAAATGTAAAATAAATAACGATACTAAAAATCATAGATGCAAAATATACAAAGTAGTCTTTAAAGTTCCGCTGTATGTTGCGGAGGGCAATGCTAGATAAGGTCATCAGCCATACCCCCAGAAATAGAAGACATTACATCAACAATTTTTTGGAAGAACTGTTTACGCGTCGATTCACCGCGGTGCAATTCTTTATATAGTTCACCATCTTTAATGAAAATAACTCGTTTACAATAACTTGCTGCAAATGCATCATGCGTTACCATTAAAATTGTTGAGTTATCATATTCGTTTAACGACTTCATACTTTCAAGTAAATCTGTTGCAGATTTAGAATCAAGCGCTCCAGTTGGCTCGTCTCCGAAAATCATACTTGGATTCGTAACGATTGCACGTGATGCTGCGCAGCGCTGCTTCTGTCCACCAGATACTTGATATGGGAATTGACTTAAAATATGATCAATACCGAATTTCTTTGAGATTTCAAGAACGCGGCGATCAATCTCACTCGCTTTCACCTTTGATAATGCAAGTGGTAAAGCGATATTCTCTTTCACTGTTAACGTATCTAATAAGTTATAATCTTGGAAAATGAAGCCTAAATGATCGCGGCGGAATAATGCTAACTTATCATCATTCATTTTCACAATATCTTTTCCATCAATTAAAATTTCACCGTTCGTCGCATTATCAATTGTAGAAAGAACATTTAGTAAAGTCGTCTTACCAGAACCAGAAGGTCCCATAATTCCAACGAACTCACCTTCTTTTACTTGTAAGTTAATACCTTTTAACGCTGCAAATTTATTACCACCCGTGTCATATACTTTTTCAATATTTTTTGCTTCTAATACTGTTTTCATCTCGACATCCCTCATTTCTTCTATTCTCTATTTTCAACTATATACACTCTCTACTCTTGCCACTATCGATGTTTCTTACACAAACATGACAGTTATGTAAGGCACATAAGTAAAGAAATCAAAAAGTTAACGTAATGAATTAAAGTACTTTGTTACTATAACATTGGGATATCATACCATCCATTCATTCTCCTTACAGGAACATTACAATTTTGTAAGGTAAAAAATGCACCTACAAAGTTGTGCACGAAATGTCGGATGGAGCTATTTCGTTCCTGCTATTCTATGTACAGAGGAGGTCATAATATGGATTCACTTAAAAATATGAATGCTGCAATGCAGTATATCGAAAACAACCTTACACATGAAATTGATTTTAAAGAAGTCGCAAAAATAGCTTACTGCTCCGAATATCATTTCAAGAGAATGTTTTCTTTTTTAGCTGGCATATCACTATCAGAATATATTCGCTTTAGACGTCTTACTCTCGCTGCCTTTGAACTAAAAAACAACAATGTAAAAGTCATTGATATCGCTATAAAATATGGATACAACTCACCAGATTCATTCGCTCGTGCATTTCAAAACTTGCACGGTATAACACCTTCAGAGGCCCGAAATAGTAGCCATTCTTTGAAGGCTTATTCACCAATGACCTTCCAATTATCCATTCAAGGAGGAAATGAAATGAACTATCGAATTGAAGAAAAAGAGCCCTTTCGAATTATAGGTATTACAAAACGAGTACCAATCGTTTTTAACGGTGTAAATGAAGAAATTGCTTCTATGTGGAAAAGTTTAAACCCAGAGTCTATTCAAACATTAAAGTCACTTTCAAACATGGAACCGAATGGAATCATTAGTGCTTCTACTAACTTTTCTGAAGGAAGAATGGAGGAAAAAGGAGAACTTGATCACTATATTGGCGTAGCCACAACAAAGGATTGTCCAGAGCAGTTTAAACAACTCGAAATTGCTGCTTCCACATGGGCTATATTCGAAGCTGTCGGTCCATTTCCTGATGCACTACAAAATGTATGGGGACGTATTTATTCTGAATGGTTCCCTTCTTCGAACTATGAACTAGCGGAAGGACCAGAGATATTGTGGAATGAACAGAAAGATATATCTTCTCCAAACTTTAAAAGTGAAATTTGGATACCGATTTTGAAGAAGTGATAAAAAAACAAAGCTGCTCTTCCCTAAAAGGAAAAGCAGCTTTATTTACATTTTCAACTCTTCTTTATAAATGCTATATGACTTTATTGTTGATACGATAATGCATATTAATATAATTCCAATCCCCATAAAAATATTAAATGGATCTGGAAGCAAAGCCCCGGCATATATACAAAGTGAACCTATTACAAATACTCTCGAAGCAAATCTATGTGTTTTTCTCCAAACTACAGGATTTTCTAATGTCCAGTCCATTCGAATGCCTACTAACCCGTTCGGCTTCGTTTGTTGCATGTAATTACCTAGTACAAGAAACAATGTTCCAAGTCCAAAATTAAATGCAATTGAGCCCGATGCAATATAATTAGACGCTGCTAATAGTGCAAATATGTTACATCCAAATCCGATAAAGAGAATGGCATAATTAATCGCTGAAAGAACTTTGGATTGCTGTGTAGACTTATCTTTTATGAATCCAAAAACTAGCCATATCATATAGAGCACTACCATACTACCTATCGAGAATGAACTTGCTTCTATTTTAGAAAAATATCCATCTACTACTCCTGCTGCATTATAATGGCGTGGAATTTGTTCTGGTAAATATGGTCATACAATATACCATCCAATTGCAATGCCAATAATTAAACTCCATGCTAATACGTGTCTTTTCATCCTCTCTCCCCCATAATTTTTTATTAGGCCCCTATTTCTTTTTTGTAAGCAATATATGAATATCCCATCGTTAATCCTACTGCACCAATAATAATTCCAACCATTACGAAAGATTTCCACGTTACTGGTGCAAAAACACTTAAAATCATAATGATCCCCAATGCAACAAACACCTTTCCGCTAAAACGGTGTGTCTTTCTCCATACTTCTTCGCTACTTAACGTCCACGGCGTTTTTATACCTACAAAATAATTTGGTTTACATTGTGGTAAATAGTTTCCGATGACTATAAATAAAATACCCACTAATAATTCCGGCACGCGATTAATGAATAAATTGTATCCTAATCCACTTGTAATAATATCTATATTCCCTACAAATAGTAGCAGTAATATCCCGTTATTCATCATCATAAAAGCTTTAGAAAACTTCTCGTAGTTTGCTTTCTTTGGATCAATCTTTGGTAACACGTTTAGAAAAATATATAAAACAATCATAATTCCAACCATAGAAAGCATTCCATACAATTTAGAAGAATATCCATCTACTTTACCGCCGCTCCAATGCGTTGCAATTGTATCCGGTAAATGTGGCCAAGCAAACGCCCAAGCTAAACAAGTTATAACAATTAATAAGATTGCAAAAAGATGCTTTTTCATTTCCCCTCTTCCCCCTTATTCGTAAATGTAAACACCCAAGTCAATAAATCTTGAAAGACCGTTGTATTTAAAGAGTACACAACGAATTGCCCTTTCTTTTCATCTTGAATAAGTTCAGCATTTTTAAGTGCGCTTAAGTGGTGTGAAATACTGGGTTTTGTCATATTAAAATGTTCAGCAATCTCACCAGCGGTTAGATCACCTTCTTTTAATAAGTCTAAAATTTTTCGCCTTGTTGGATCTGCTAATGCTTTGAATGCTTGATTCAATGTCTTTCTTCCTTTCGATAATTAGACATTTAGATATTTATCTAAATGTTAAAATGATTACCGTTATTTGTCAATTGTATCCAGCGCCCTTTTTACTTTTCTCACTTTTAACCTATACTGTTTACTAGCTTATCTTTCAACATAATGAAAAGACTTGAAACACATGATACACTATAGCTACAATTGTTTTTTTGAGGAGGAATATACATATGTATAAAATTTTAATCGTTGAAGACGATCCAAATATTTCATCATTACTGCAATCTCACATTCAGAAGTACGGTTATGAGGCTGTGGTAGCGGAGAATTTCGATGATATTATGGAATCGTTTAACGCTGTGAAACCACATCTTGTTTTACTTGATGTAAACTTACCGAAATTCGATGGTTTCTACTGGTGCCGTCAAATTCGTCATGAATCTACTTGTCCAATTATTTTCATTTCAGCTCGTGCTGGTGAGATGGAACAAATTATGGCAATTGAAAGCGGTGCGGATGATTACATTACAAAACCGTTCCACTACGATGTTGTAATGGCGAAAATTAAAGGACAATTACGTCGTATTTACGGTGATTATGCACCAAATATTTCTGAACGTATCGTTGAAGTAGAAGGTTTAAAACTATTCCCAGAACGTCCTGAAATTCACTTCGGATCTGAACAAGTTCTTTTAACGAAGAAAGAAGCTATTTTAGCTGAAATGTTATTATCTAAATTCCCTCGTACAGCGAGCCGTGAAGATTTATTAGCTGCGCTTTGGGATGACGAGAGCTTCGTTGAAGAAAATACATTAAACGTAAACATTACGCGTCTTCGTAAAAAGTTTAATGAGCTTGGCATTGAGAACTCTATTGAAACAGTACGTGGACTTGGATATCGCTTTAACGCAACTTGGAGTGAATAAGCATGAAGCTATTTTTACGTGATCATTTTGCATTTTTCCTACTGTACGTTTTAAACTTCGGTATCATTTTCGTTCTTTATGATGCAGTAGATGGATTTCAAAACAATAAATTTTACTTCGTCGTTTTAAGTTTATATTTATTTATTTGTTTCCTCGCTTACCGTTACGTTCGCAATCGTAGAATGTACCATAGATTAAGTGAGCAACCAGAAAAAATGGAAGATGCGTTTATTGAAAGAGCGACTGCTCCGATGCCTCACGGTGTCAATGAACTCGTGCGTACGCAGTACCGCCTCTTCCAAAAAGAACTACAATCGTATGAAGTAAAACAACAAGAACATCAACTATTCATTAACCATTGGGTACATCAAATGAAGACACCTGTTTCTGTTATGCAGCTTATGGTGCTAGAAATGGAAGACGAGCATTTAATTCCAAAGTTTAAAAAAGAATTAGAGCGTCTAAACCAAGGGCTTGATATGGCTTTATACATGGCTAGGTTAAATAACTTCCATGAAGATTTCCATGTCGAGACGATTTCATTAAAAGATACGGTAACAAAAAATATTAATGGATTAAAAGAACTATTCATTCGTAATGGTGTCTTCCCTGTTTTAGAAGTCCATTCTGATTTAAAAGTTGCTTCTGATGCGAAATGGCTAAAATTTATCATCTATCAATTAATGACAAACGCTGTTCGTTACTCCGGTGAGCGCGGAAAGAAAGTTTTCTTATCTGCTTACCGGAACGGAAAAGATATTATTTTAGAAGTTCGTGATGAAGGTGTTGGTATTCCACAAGAAGATATTCGAAGAGTATTTGAACCGTTTTACACTGGGAAAAACGGTCGCGCCTTCGGAGAATCTACTGGTATGGGACTTTATATTGTAAGTAAAATTTGTGATTATTTAGGTCACTCTGTCAAACTAGATTCTGAAGTTGGTAAAGGAACGACGATTAAAATCATCTTCCACAACGCTGCAAATAATCAAGCAGAACATACGGAGAAGGTGACCGAAGCATGATCGTAACATATGCAAGCAAAATGTATGAGAACTCACTCTCATACATTTTTTGCAATACAACTACTTCTATATCTTCTAGCCGGAGGTATAATCTATGACATTTTGGCAATTTGCATTTAAAAACGTCACGCGCAACTCGAGAGCTTATTTTGCTTACTTTGTAAGTAGTTCCTTTTCCATTGCTGTGTTCTTTTCGTTTGCTGTTTACTTATTCCATCCGAAATTACAAAACTTTGACATGACCTATGAAATTTCAGCATTAATGATATTTTCAGAAGTAGTAATTGTATTTTTCTCTTTCTTCTTTTTACTATATTCCATTGGTACTTTTTTAAAAGTTAGAAAAAAACAATTTGGTATTTTGACCATTTTAGGAATATCGAGAAAACAATTACATCGTCTTATTTTTATGGAGAATATGTTAATCGGGATTTTATCTATCTTTTTCGGCATGCAGTTTGGAGTTGTTTTTTCTCAATTTTTCTTATTAGTAACAGCCAAACTTACGCATGTTCCAGGAATATATTTATACGGGCCTACTAACGCGTTTATTTTAACAACCATTGTTTTCCTTAGTCTTTTTATCATTGTATCTGCATTCACACCAATGCTTATTCGTACAAAAAAAGCAGTACACCTTTTAAAAACAAATGGTGGAAAACAAAAAGAAAGAAAACCATCCATACTTGTTTCATTATTTGGTGCGATTTGTTTATTTGGTGGTTATGCGTTAGCTGGAAATCCTAAATATTTCGTATCAGTAAGCCCGCAAATCGGTGTTATATATATGGTTTCAAGTATTTTCGTTATCCCAACGCTTGTTACAATTGGAACATATTTCTTCTTTTCACAAATTAGTTTCTTACTTATTTATATTTTAAAGAAAAGAAGGAAGTTTTATATGAAACGGATTAATATGCTTTGGATTTCGGATTTAGCAAGCCGTATTCGAACGAATATTAATATGCTGTTTATTGTAGCGATGCTATCTACAATTGCTTTCACAATGATTACGTTTCTATATGGATTCGGGAAATTTATTAAGCTAGAGGTGAATAGAACTTCTCCTTTTCCAATTTCTTATTTTTCTTATGATGCGAACCCTTTTGTTACAGAGCATTTAAATTGGCTTGAGCAACAATTACAAAAAGAGCATTTCCCCTATCAAAAAATAAAAGCTGATATATATGAAACACCACTAAAAGAAGATAAAGATATAGCTATTTATAATGACGTATACGCAATTAAGCAAAGTGACTATAACAAACTTGCAGATTCTTTACGAATGAAACAACTATTTATGGATGATAACGAAGCATATGTGCTAACAGGGACATCTTATAACACCATATTCAACGAATTTGAGCAAAGCTACAAAAGAGATTACATTACACTCTCTAGTACAAATACGAAATTACGAGTGAAAGGCTATGAGCATGTGAATGCAATTCCATCTGGCTTTTCATATCAAACGATAGTTTTGCCTGATGTTATCGTAAATAACTTACCTAGCACCGTAAGGCATATATCAGCATACAATTACAAAATTCAAAACTGGGAACAGACATATGAAATTGCTGATAATTTTATAGAAAAAGTGCAAAAAGATCGAAATAAATCCCAGTATGAAGGACCTCTTATTCGTTCCTTTGAATCAGCAGGATCGTTATACAAAATAACATCAGGCAGTGCTGCATTTTTCCTAATTGGGACATTTTTAGGAGTTATTTTCTTCATTGGAGCTGGTAGCGTTCTTTACTTTAGAATGTATACGGATTTGACGAACGAACAAGAGAAATATATAACGATTTCTAAAATCGGTGTAACAGATACAGAGATGAAACGATCTGCAACCATTCAACTTAGTATTTTATTTTTCATTCCGTACATTATGGCATCCATTCATACAATGTTCGCAACAAAAATGCTACAAGATGTAATTGGTTTATCTCTGTTCAAAGAGGTTTCAGCCGTTCTTATTATTTTTGGATTCGTTGAAATCGTATTTTTCATATTCATTCGTTCACTTTATATGCAAAAATTATCACAATACACGAATGGACAAAATATTTAAAACAAACTTGATGAAAAGAGTATTTCTTATGCTCTTCTCATCTTCACCCTATCAGGAGGTTCAGGTGAATGACATTTTGGCAGTTTGCATTTAAAAACGTGACGCGGAACGCCAGAGCTTATTTCGCCTATTTTGTAAGCAGTGCGTTCTCCATTGCAATCTTTTTCTCATTTGCAGTTTATTTATTTCATCCTAAATTGCATATGACAGACGTGAATTATTCTCTGAACATATTAATGACAATTTCAGAAGTTGTCATTGTGTTCTTTTCATTTTTCTTTTTACTGTATTCAATCGGGACCTTTTTAAAAGTACGAAAAAAACAGTTCGGGATTTTAACAGTACTTGGCATATCTCAAAAACAATTAAAGCGACTCATATTTATAGAAAATATGTTAATTGGTGCTCTTTCTATATTTTTTGGCATTCAACTTGGAGTTGTCTTTTCACAGTTCTTTTTATTAGTTACCGCCAAAATTACACACGTACCTGGTTTATATTTATATCCGCCTACAAGTGCTATCGTTTTAACTATCATCATCTTTCTTGGGCTCTTCATTCTCGTATCATCTTTTACACCGATGCTCATTCGTACGAGAAAAGCCGTACGTCTTTTAAAAGAAGGAACACACCAAAAAGAAAGAAAAGCATCCGTGCTCATCTCTCTATTTGGTGCGACGTGTTTAATATGTGGATATGCGTTAGCCGCAAATCCGTTGTATTTTATGTCGCTAGGTGACATCATTGGGCTTTTATATGCCGTCTCTAGTATATTTGTCATCCCATCGCTTATTGCAGCTGGAACATACTTTTTCTTTTCACAAATTAGTTTTTTACTTATTCGTATTTTAAAAACGCGAAGAACGTTTTATATGAAACGAATTAATATGCTTTGGATTTCGGATTTAGCAGCGCGCATTCGGACAAACATTAACATGCTCTTTATTGTAGCGATGCTATCAACACTCGCTTTTACAATGATTACATTCTTATACGGTTTTGGGAAATTTACAAAGTTTGATGCAATTAGACAGAACCCTTTCCCGTTTACGTATTTATCGCATACTGAAAATACATTAGCTGATGAACATTTAAACTGGTTAGAGCAGAAATTTAATGAAGAGCACTTTACTTATACAAAATTTAAAACGGATATATATGAGGTATCTTCAGCTGAAGATAACACGCAGCTCTATTACGCAATTAAACAAAGTGACTATAATGTACTTGCTAAAGCATTAAATTGGGAAAAACTCACGGTAAATAAGAATGAATCTTATATTCTTATGAAAGACTTAGATGATCAAGTTATTGGAACACTTCACAATGAAGAAAAGAAAAATACTCTTACACTTACTCAAAACAATTTACAACTACAAGTGAAAGAATATAAAAGTTATAGCCCATTCCCAAACAGCTTAATATACCAATTACTCATACTATCTGATGAAAATGTAGAATCCTTATCCACAGTTTCCAAACAAATGAGTGTATATAACTTCAAAGTTACAGATTGGGAAAAAGCACATAATATCGGTTCATCGTTTATAACAAAAATTGATAACGATAATGCAGCAATTCAAGCAGAGCATCCACCTTTCCATGCAAGTGAAGCGAGCGATTCCCTATATAAGACAAAACTAAATGTCGCTTCGTTCTTCTTAATTGGTACTTTCTTAGGTGTTATCTTCTTTATCGGTGCTGGTAGTGTTCTTTACTTCCGAATGTATACAGATTTAACAAATGAGCAAGAAAAATATATAACGATTACGAAAATTGGCTTAACTGAAACTGAAATGAAACGTTCAGCGACAATTCAGCTTGCGATTCTTTTCTTCGTGCCTTACATCATGGCGTCAATCCATACGATGTTTGCGACAAAGATGCTACAAGAAGTTTTACATCTCTCGTTCTTCGCTGAGATTACAGTCGTACTGTTGATTTTTGGAACAGTTGAAATTTTATTTTTCCTTTTAATTCGTTCCTTTTATATGCAAAAATTATCACAACATATTAAGTTTTAAAAGTAGAAAGGTGATTACTATGGAAGAAGTATTACACATAAAAAACGTCTCAAAAGTATATGAGGGAAAAGTCCCTCATACTGCTTTAAAAAATATAAATTTACACGTAGATAAAGGGGAATTCGTTGCCATTATGGGTCCATCTGGTAGCGGGAAATCTACATTTTTAAACGTTATTTCTACAATTGATTCTCCTACTTCTGGTGACGTCGTTATTAACGGAAAAAAACCACACACATTTCGTAGAGAGAAGTTAGCTATTTTCCGCCGCCAAGAGTTAGGATTTGTTTTCCAAAACTTTAACCTACTAGATACACTAACAATCGGTGAAAATATCGTACTACCTTTAACATTAGATAATGTTCCATTAAAAGAAATGGATGAAAAGCTTGATAACATTTCAAAAAAGCTTGGAATTGATCATATTTTGGACAAACGTATTTTTGAAGTTTCTGGAGGACAAGCACAGCGTACTGCAGTAGCACGTGCTGTTATTCATCACCCTTCTCTCTTACTAGCCGATGAACCGACAGGGAACCTGGATTCAAAAGCCGCTATTGATGTGATGGAGTTATTTACGAAATTAAACAAAGAAGAAGATGCAACGATTTTAATGGTTACGCACGATCCGTTTGCAGCAAGTTATTGTAACCGTGTTATTTTCATTAAAGATGGAGAGCTTTACAATGAACTGCACCGCGGATTATATCGCGAGAAGTTTTATCAAGAAATATTAGATGTTCTAGCCTTATTAGGAGGAAGACGTGGATGACGTTTTGGCAATTCGCATTTAAAAATGTCTCACGTAATTCAAAAGCATATTTCGCCTACTTTGTAAGTAGTGCGTTTTCTATCATGGTTTTCTTTTCATTTACTGTATACGCGTATCATCCACGCTTACAGAGTGTACAAAGCTTTCAAGAACGTGATCCTCTAATGAATTTAGCTAGTACAGCACAGCTTGTGATTGTTATGTTCTCGTTCTTCTTTCTCTTATATTCAATTGGAACATTTTTAAATGTGCGGAAGCAGCAATTCGGGATACTCACTATTCTTGGTATCTCACAGAGACAATTAAAAAGATTGTTATTTACCGAAAACATGATAATTGGGATATTATCCATCTTTATCGGCATTCAAGGTGGACTTGTATTTTCTAACTTTTTCTTATTAGTCACTTCGAAATTAACAAACGCGAAAGGTCTCTATTTATATTGGCCAACAGAAGCGATTATCGTTACAACCGTAACGTTTATCATTTTATTTTTAATCGTTTCTACATTTACACCAATGTTTATTCGTACTCGAAAAACAACGAAGCTTATTAAGGGTGTTAACAAAGAGAAGAGCGAAAAAAAACCATCTATACTCATTTCACTATTTGCTTTAACTTGTTTAGGACTATGTTATTATATTGCCGGTTATCCGCAAGGCTACATAACGGAAAAAAATGCACAAAATGGATCTGTATTCTTAATTATGCTATCTATTTTACCGCTTGTAGTGATTGGGACGTATTTATTTTTTTCACAAACATTTCTTCTCTTTATCTATATTTTAAAGAAACGAAGAAAGTTTTACTTAAAACAAATAAATATGTTATGGATTTCAGATTTAGTTTCTCGTACACGCAGTAATATTAATGTACTCTTTATTGTTTCTATGCTATCTGCACTTGCATTTACAATTATTATCGGGTTATTTGCTGCAAACAATAATACGAAAGCACCCATACTAGAACGATATCCAATACCATTCACCTATACATCAGAAGGTGTTAATGCATTTGAACAAAAGCATATTACTACGATTGAAACTGAACTTACAAATGCTAATTTTCAATATGACAAATATAAGTTTACCGTTTTAAAAGATACAGCTTCAAAAGAATCAATTGCCATTATGAAAATGAGTGATTATAACGCAATAGCACAGCAATTAAACAGACCAAAAATCACTCTCGATTCTTCACAAGTTTATAATATTTCTCGCTATTCACCAGCGTTATTAAATCTCGTGTCTAACCCATTTGCGAAGCAGAACACAATTACACTTGGCTCTAATAAAAAGGAATTTCAAATTAAAGGTTTTATTAATAGAGGAATTGAGCCTCCCTTTGCATTACCTCACTTAATTGTGATGCAAGATGAAGTAATTGAAAATATGATTCCTCATATTGAAACAATTACAGTCTATAACTACTTCGTGGAAAATTGGGAAAATGCAATTGTCCCAACAAAAAATATATTAAAAAGCTTAGATCATGATGCAGAAATTTTGTATGAAGCACATAAAAATGAAGAAAATTTCATTAAACCATTTTATATTTATACAGCTACGGATGAACTCGTTCATAGTAAAGGAAATGCAGTCGCTCAATTCTTTATTTGGGCATTTCTCGGCTTTATTTTCTTTATCGGAGCAGCTAGTGTTTTATATTTCCGTATGTATAATGACTTAACAACTGAAAGACAAAAGTATATTACGATTACAAAGCTTGGCTTAACTGAATCAGAAATGTTTCGCTCTGCAACGATTCAATTAGGAATTTTATTTTTCGTTCCTTACATCGTTGCTGGTGTTCACACATTATTTGCGGTTAAGTTTTTACAAAGCATGTTTTCTTTCTCCTTATTAAAAGAGACATGTATCGTACTCACCTTTTTCGGGATTATCGAGATCATTTTCTTCTTCTTAATCCGTTCTCTGTACATTAATAAATTATCACAGCATATAAAAATATGAATAAAATAGCCTTGTGCAATATGCACAAGGCTATTTTCAATAGTTTTTAATAATTAGCAGCAATATCCGCCGTAGCCGCCAGCATAACCGCCATAACCACCATAGCCACAACCGCCGCCTCCGCCGAAGCAGCTAGCACCGATGATAATTAATAAAATAAACAATACGATTAGAAGCGCAAAACCGCCTCCGCAACCATGTCTGCGGTTACAATCATCATGTCTGTGTTCACACTTTTCGCTCATTACCCTATTCCTCCTTTAGTATCATTCATAACAAGTTCACCTTGCTCTAAATGAGGGGATTCCATTTATATTATGTTTTCAGGGCGAATAGGAAGCTTGGCTTACCTAAAAACGGGCTTGTTTTAGGAATTGGGCTTTATTAAAAAGCGAATGAGCCTTATCCAGATGTAAGCATAAAACATTTGACATACTCTTAATTTCTTACTAATATTTAATTGAACGATCAATCAATTTTTTGATTATACATTTAAATCATATAAATTAGGAGTTGAATAGCGTGACTGATTCTTTTATTGCAGAGGCTAGGCGTGAACAAATTATTCTTGCATGTATTGATACATTAGAAGAGGTTGGATATAACAACTTAAGCTTAACGAAGGTAGCAAAAAAAGCTAAGATTAGCACCGGACTTATTTCTTATCATTTTAACGATAAGCTTTACCTTATGAATCGCACATTACAATTTTTAGTTGCCAAACAACATGAATTTATTAGTAATCGAGTACTATTAGCTCAATCTGAAATAAATAAACTAGAGGCTTTTATTGAAGCACACTTGGCTTATCAAGAAACTCATTACAAAAATAATATTGCCTTAATTGAGATTGTCTTTAATGCAAGAAATGAAGAGAACGTTCCTTATTACAGAATCGAAGACGACGAAGAGGAGGATGCTCTTAGAACGATGTTATTAGATATTTTGAAGACTGGTCAACAAAATGGCGTGTTTTCCGATTCTTTCCAAACCGACACATTAGCTTCATTTATTTTAGGAGCAATCGAAGAAAGAATGCTGAAGGCAAATTCATCTATATCCATAGAAAATTACTCAGATGAGCTCATAAAAATGGTGAAGAAACTCACTGTTTAAATATGCCTTGATTAAAAAAATATATATGAAAGGATGAACTACACATGAAAAAGGCATCTGTCATTGGATTAGGTTTTTTAGAAAAATTACTTGCTATAGTAAGCCCAATCCTTTTAGGCATTATTGGATATTTTTCACCTAAATTAATAGAGATTATAAAAAGGATTCCTCTCTTTTCTGATTCAAAAATTATAGAACTTTTAAATTTTATTAACCCCTTCTGGCTTCCTATTATCCTCATGCTAATTGGTGTTTTTGCAGGAATTTTATTTTCTTTAATTATTTATAGTGACGCTTTAAAGATGAACATTACTTCGGAAAGCATTCACGTGAATAAGGACGATCAAAAGAAACAAATCACCAGATCAAATGTAAAAGCCGTTTTTGTAGATAAGCGTCAAGTGGTTATCATTGATCAAGAAGAGCGAGAATGGTTACGTGAAACATCTGACATTAACCCAAGCAAAATTAAAGATACTTTCTTAATGCACGGCTTCCCCTGGGTGGAACAAGATCCTTATAAACATGAGTATAGCTTATGGAAATTAGAGGATGAGCGATTTAATAAAAGCATAAACACTATTTTGTATGAAAGACGAAATGCCCTTCGAGAAGGAAACTCGAAAAAAAAGAAGCATTTACGCAAAGATTTGAATGAGCTAGGAGTCTTTGTCAAAGACGATGGAGAAGATCAGTATGTCCGTTCCATTAAGTAATAGAAAGCACAAAAAACGAATAAAACCTACAGAGGAAATGTAATTTCTCTGTAGGTTTTATTCGTTTAAATCTGACCTCCTCTCCTAAAGAAACATATTCAACAAAAGGGCAAAACCGAATGCAATAAATGATAACAATGTCTCGAGTACCGTCCACGTTTTAAACGTTTCCTTCACCGTCAAACCTAAATACTCTTTTACAAGCCAGAACCCTGCATCATTTACGTGAGAAAACATTAATGAACCTGCACCGGTTGCAATAACGAGAAGCTCTAAATTCACACCAGACATGTGCTGAATAACTGGTGAAACAATCCCTGCTGCTGTCGTTAATGCTACTGTAGCTGAACCTGTTGCAATTCGAATTAAACCAGCTACCATGAAAGCTAATACGATTGGTGATAACGAAATATGTTCTGCCATTTGTGCAATAGCTGTTCCAACGCCGCTTTCAATTAATATTTGTTTAAATCCACCGCCTGCACCAATTATTAAAATAATAGAACCGACAGGCAATAAACTTTCATCTGTTAATTTTTTAATCATCTTTTTATTAATACCTTGTTTGATACCAAGTAAATAAAATGCTGCGAAACATGAAATAAGTAAGGCGATTACTGGACTTCCTATAAACACGAAAAATTCAGTTAATTTTTTCGGTAATGAAATATATGGTGCAACTACTGATAAAATCATCAATACAACTGGTAATAAAATAATAAAGAATGAAACTTTACGACTTGGCAAATCAGTTGATACTGTCGTAACTCGAACAAGCTCCGGTTCATTTTCAGGTATAACCCTCTTATGTACCCACTTTGCAAATATTGGGCCTGCTATAATAGCCGTCGGTAACGCGATAATTAATGAATATAAAAGTACCTTTCCTAAGTTCGCGTTATAAATACCGATTGCAGTCATGGCACCTGGATGCGGAGGTACTAGCCCATGTACGATAGATAATCCCGCAATAACAGGTAAAGCAATTAATAATATGTTTTGCTTCGTTGTTTTTCGAATTGAAATTACAAGTGGTAATAAAATAACAATCCCTACTTCAAAAAAGACGGGAATCCCTATAACAAAACCTGCAAATAACATAGCCCAAGGTAATTTTTTTACGCCGAAAAATCGAATAAAGAAATCTGCAACTTGCATGCCTGCTCCTGAATCAGACATCATTTTCCCGAGTATAGTTCCAAGTGCCAAAATACCAACTAAATGACCTAGTACACTACCAACACCAGTTTCATAGGCAGCCACTATTTTCGTTAAGTTCAGTCCAGACATAATAGCTAAAAACAAACTCGCAACTGTTAAACTAATAAATGCATGCCATTTCCACCATGATACCCCTAAAATAACAATTGTGATCGCAAGTAACGTGACGATTAATAAGTATATATCCAGCTCTCATTCTCCTTACTTTTATCCCGATTGGTGTGGGCTAATAATTAGTGGGTGATGCCCTCCTCCACTAATTAAAGTTTTACTTTATAAAAAAAGAGGGAACATCCCCTCTTTTTTATACGTCATAATTCACTACATAATGCTGCATTTCTGTATTGTAGTAGCCTTCGCTATATTCAATTACTTCGCCAACTTCATCATAAGAATAGCGCATACGTTTTAATAACGCTGTTCCCTCTTTTTCACCTAGCGCTTCTGCAACGAAATTAGGTGCAAGCCCAACCGCGAATTCATCTCTGAAGTTTTCTAAATGTATACCTCGGTCCTCAACTAAATCGTAAAGCGATTGTAAATCAAAGTCCGATAAATCTGTACTCGCCATTCGAGCTGAGAAATAGTGCGTATAATGAATATACGGCGTATCATTTAACATATATAGGCGCTCGATACGAAAACTCTCTTTACCGAATAATCGAAACGGCACTGTTCCTTCCTCATTATGAACGATTTCTGCTTTTAATAATTTCTTTTGTACTTTATATCCTTCTTCCACTAACACTTCTGTAAATTTCTTACCCTTTGACAGTTTTGTCGCAGAAGTATTACGAATCACTTTCGTTCCTTTGCCGCTCTTCTTTTCCAAATATCCTTCTTGAGCGAGTTCTTTAATCGCATTACGCACTGTAATCTTACTAACTTTGAACTCTTCTTCTAATTGCGGTTCTGAAGGAATATTCGTATGAATCGCATATACGCCATGCAATATTCGATCACGAATAATATTTTTTATTTGTAAATATAATGGTCCTTTTTTCCTCGTTACGTTCACTGTTACACCCACTACCTTTCTACATCACCTACTGATGCCGTCATCGCCCGAAGTATATCTTTCTCTGATGACATTGGCGTATCACCGACGATTGTATGTGCTAGCATTCCAGCTGCTGACGCAAATGAAACAGCTTTCTCTGGTGCAAACTCTTTTATCTCGCCATGAATAATTCCGCTCGTATAAGCATCTCCAGCACCTATTCTATCATATACAGAAAACGTAAGTGTTTTTGCAAAAGTTAACGAACCAGCTTTACATATAAACCCGCGAAGCGAATGTGTATTATCGCTGTTAATAGAGCGATGAGTACCAGCGATTGTAGCGATATGATACGTTTCAGCTACCTTTGGAATAAGATCCAGCAGCTGCGCTTCTCGCTCCGTCTCTTCTGTTTTCATTCCAAGAACGAACATCGCATCTTTTTCGTTCATCATAACGATATCAGCAAGCCCCAGCATTTCTTCATAATGCGGTTTTGCCTGTTCATATCCGTCTTCTCCCCAAAGTGATGGACGATAATTGCAATCAAAAACGACGGTTCCTCCGTTTTCTTTAACTGCTCTCGCTAAAGACTTCATATGATGGCGTACAGTATCATTCATCGCAAGTGTAATACCGCAAAAATGAACGATATCAATCTCCTTAGCAATTTCTTCAAATTGGTACATCTCTTCAGATGCCGTATTGAAGCTACTTTCTAATCGATTCGAATATGTAACGCGGCTTGCACGTGCACCGAATCCATTTTCTAAAAAATACATACCTACATATTTACCGCCTCTTGAAACAAGAGAAGTTTGAATCCCTAACTTTTGAATGTAAGATACAGCTGCATCTCCAACCGAATTTTCCGGTAAAGTTGAAATAAGAAGCCCTTCATGCCCTAAGTGAGAAAGTGCCGCTACAACGTTCACACCTGTACCTGAAAATGAGTAATTTAACGTGTTAGCTTGCGACAACAATTCATATCCAGGTACTTGCAGGCGCATCATTACTTCGCCGAACGCTGCAATTTTCTTACGCATATTGATCAACTAGCTTTTTCACGACTGCTAATAATTCACGAACATCTTCTACTTTCGTATTACCAGTTTCTTTATCAATAATAGAAGAGTATACGTGCGGGATAACTTGCTCTACATTTGCCTCAAGCGCAATACGTACAATTGTTTCAAAGTTTTCTTTATCAATTCCACCTGTTGGCTCTAATGCGAATCCTTCTTCTGCACAAGCTTTCGCAACTGCGCGATATTCTTCTTCGTGAGCTAGCCCTTTCATCGGGAAGTATTTCAATGAATTTCCGCCCATATCACGCACAAGTGCGATTGCTGTTTTAATTGGAACGATTGCTTTTTCTTCTCCAGCCGCACTAATTGGGCCAGTAGAAATATTTACGTAACCTACTTTTCCTGTTGGTGATACTAAACTATTAATCCAGCTATCTTTTTCGCCGAGATTTGCACGCGTTGCTCCAACTGAAGGGAACACTTGGTTAATATGGCTACCAGGATAATGCTTCGCAATTTCAGCTACAACTGCTGCTTGGCGATTATCTCCTGCGCCTAGTCCGATTGATACAGCGTCATCAATTTCTTTTCCGTATGCTTTCATAGCTGTAACAGCTTCTTCTACTGTTGGGTAGTCTTTTGATAACACTCCCACTACTACATAACCTTCTGCTGCTTCAAAAATATCTTTTGCATTTTCTATATTGTTTGCTAATACATTTAATGCTACGCGGCCTTTATAAAAACGTTTTTGAATGTTTGTCATTTTAGTTTCCCCCTACGATTTCTCTCAATTTTTCTTCAATCACATGTATGTCATCACCTTGAAGTGGACGCGGATCAATATCAAAGAATCCTTGTCTTACTCCGTAATCACGTGTATAAATGGCGATTTCCCCTTCGCGTAATGCAGTCACAACATCTCTTGCTGATTTGTTTAACTCTTTCTCTTTAATATGAATACGAGCTCTAAAGATTGCTCTTCCAGCTTCATCTTGAACGATCGTTACATTTACACCATTTAATTCTTTTAGCGGCATAAGTACTTGTAGCAATTCTTTTTCTTGCTCGCTCTTATCTTCTTTTACTCCGTACTCATTAAGCGCTTGAAGTAAGCCAAAAGTTGTCTCTTTCCCGACTTTCATACTTCTTCCGATGCAATGTAATTGCACTTTCAGCCACTCAATATATTTTCGTTTCCCGCCAACAATACCAGAAGTAGGTCCTTCAATCGCCTTTGAACCGCTATAAATAGCAAGATCTGAATACTTCACATATTTTTGAATGTCTTCTTCAGCTGCCGCATCAACGATAAGTGGTACGTTATTTCGCTGCGCTACTTCCCATGCTTCTTCAACAGAAATCATATTTTTTTGCACTGCATGATGTGATTTCACATAAAGAATTGCTGCTGTATTTTCGCCAATCGCATCTTCAATATGTTCTGCTTTCCCTTCATTTGCGTAGCCAACTTCAACGAGTTTTCCTCCACCTAAGTAAATCATCGTTTCAACAGGAGCACCGTATTGAACGTTATGACCTTTTAACATAATCACTTCGTTTTTCGCGATTACTTCTTGATGAAGTCTTTCACTTTTACGGCGATTTCCTTCTGTAACGATACCAGCGATAGAAAGTGCAATTCCGCTCGATGCTGAATTCACAACGACCGCTGCCTCTGAATCTAGAATTCTCGCAATATGGTCTCCTGCTTTATCTACTAAATCAGCAATTTCCACATAATTTTGTCCACCATGTTTCATCGCATCCATTACCGTATCTGTAGGAGCAGATACACCTAAAATACTCATTCTACCGCTCGCATTAATTACTCTTTTTAATCCGTAATTAGCATTCAATGACTGACCCATTAATTACAACCCCTTTCGTATCAATTCTTTTTTCAGCAATGCGCTGATCCCCTTCTGAATCAATTAACGTAACCTTCTCATCTTTAACCGTAAATAAAGTTAAGTTTGCAATATCTCCTTCTTGAATACGGCCAAGCTCTGGTTTCTTAAGCCACTCTGCCGCATTTTTCGTAACCGCATCAATCACTTCTTCTAGCGGATAACCTAAGTAAAGGAATTTCGAAAGAACGTGAGCCATACTATACACTGGACCATGTATACGATTCTTCCGGTAAATATCCGTACTAATTGTATTAAAGGCAATATCGTGACACTTCGCCGCTTCTGCTACTTTAAAAGAAAAGCTAGCATTACCGTGACCAACATCTAAATGCACGCCGCGATTCACCGCATCTAACAACACAGGTAGCGGTTTCCCTTCTTCATCAAATAAATTATTTTCTTTCCCATTTAAATAATGTGTAATCACATCATCTTTTTCTAAAAGAGGTACAACTTCCTCTATACGGGGAGGCGCTGAACCGATATGTACCATAATCGGTAATGATGTTTCTCGAGATAAAGCGCGCGCTACATGCAGCGGTTCAATTCCACTATCACAAACGACACTTTTACTCATTCTCGCCTTTAACCCAACGATTACATCTTTATACTTTTCTACTGCTTCTATCGCTTTCTCTTTATCTATCCATTCCATATTGGATAATTCATCAATTCGTTTCAAACCGATGCGAGAAATATTTAAAAAGGCAAATAAATTTGTCTTTGCCTGCTCTCTACTTTTTACTAAATCTGCAATGCGATCAGCACCGCAACTACCCGCATCAACAATTGTCGTTACCCCTTGCTTAACGCCAATTTCATCTACCTCATCGCCATACGGATCAAACTCTGGAAAAGCGTGAACGTGCAAATCAATCCAGCCACTCGATACGTAAGTACCAGAGTAATCAAGAACCTTTCCACCCTCGCCAGCACCAGCTTTCGTCACCTGTGCGATTTTGTTATTTTCAATTACAATGTCAATCTCTTCCCCGTTCACACGTTTCACATTACGTAGTACGAATCGTTCTGTCATTGTATTTCCACCCTTTTCTATAAGAAGCCATAAGAATACGCTTACATTAAAGTTTCATTTTATATCTCTTTCACACGTTTAGCGTAACACAAAAAAAGGGAGAAGTAAATATAACGTTATAATGTTTAAAAATACATAAAAAGATGCTCCTCCAAAATGCTAATAGTATAGGAAATTATATCAACGATTTTTTGAATATATCTATCATAACTTACAATATATCAACGATTTTTCAATTATATCTATCATAACTTATAATATATTAACGATTCGACAAAGAATATCGATTTACCGACAAAAAACGTCACTTCCTTTCTTATATAAGAAAAGGCTGTCCCAAATGGCACAGCCTTTTTCTCTATTCCTGAACCGTCACAATAACTCCATCCATATTATTCCCCGAAATTTCATACTGCTTGTTTGCTGGAACGTTCACTTTCATATTCTCAGAAACTTTATAATAAGAAACAGTATATTTCTTACCTTCTACTTCAGTTGAAACCTCTTTTTCCTCTTTTAAAAACTCTAAATATTCCTCTAGTGTAAAATTCTTTTTTTGCATAATTGCGCTATGAGGTAGGCCGACATAACGGATATGCCATGGCTCATATTGAATTCCAGTAATGTTACTTTTATTTTTCGGATAACGTAATACAAAGCCATGCTTCCATACGTTCTCTTCAATCCATTTTCCTTCAGGCGCTTTCTCCATTTTCTTTTGAGTAGACCCAATGTCCAGTGATAATCCTAAATTATGTTCACTGTATCCTGCTGGAAGTGCATAATCAGATCCCATTTTTTCATATAGCTGTTTTTGCTCTTGGAAATCTCTATAACCACTACTAATCAAAAAATGGTTAACACTTTCTTTTCCAGCCGCATCGACAACGTTCAAAAACTTTTTCACAACATCCTTTGATAAACGAAGATTTCTATCAAATATTACATAACCTCTTACTAATTCACTATTATGATTTACATTTATAATATCAGACCTAATACTATCTTTTTTTACTGGATAATCCCTGTTAACTAATAATAAATCGCCCTTATAAATTTGTTCCTTCGTAATCTCTTTCCCCTCGGTGTTTGCCGCCTTTACTAGCTCATCTTTCCCGACAATTTTAACATCGATTTCCTTTTGAAATAACGGTGATATATAAACGCCTACACATACTGTGCATGCTATAAAAAAAGAAATAAATACCCACTTTTTCATTTCTAGTTCCTCCTTAATGTAACTTACGTATAGAATAGAAAAAACTATTAAAATAAAAAGTGGGGTAAAGTTTAAATTTTTATTAAATTGTTACATTCTCGTCTTTTGGCAATCGTACTTCAAATAGCGTTCTAACTACATTGCTCTCAGCAGAAATCGTACCGTTATGTTGCTCGACAATATTTTTCGCAATAAATAGTCCAAGGCCTGTCCCGCCACGGTTCTCTGTTCTCGCTTTATCACCTGTATAAAACATATCAAAAAGATAAGGTAAATCTTCTTCTGGAATGCTATCTCCGTAATTCATAATTTGTACGACAACTTCTCCATTATCAACATACCCATTCATATCAACAAATTGCCCATCATACCCGTAACGAACGGCATTTGTTAACAAGTTTTCAAATACTCTAGCTAACAATTTCCCATCACCGTGCATCGGTAAATGAGGATCCACATTCAATCTAGCTTCTAAATGATGTTTTTCTAATAACGGATACAATTCCTCCTCTAACTGTATAAGCAACTCACTTATATCAATCGGCTTTTTATCCAGTTTTAGCATGCCATAATTCATACGTGTAATTTCAAATAGCTCATCAATTAAACTTTCCAGTCTTTGCGATTTTGTATATGCAATTGTGGAGAAATGTTTAATTTGTTCTTTTGTTAAATTTTCATCTTTAAGAATTAAATCTAAATATCCTAACACGGATGTTAACGGTGTTCTTAAATCATGAGCTAAATTCACAACGAGCTGATCTTTACTACTTTCAGCAAAATCTCCTCTTTCAACAGCTTCTTTTAACTTTTCACTTGCAACATTTATTTCACGCGCGATATTTCCAAACTCATCATTTGATGAAACTTGAACTTTATTCGTAAAGTTACCGTTCGCAAGATGATGAATCCCATTAGAAATTTCATCAAAGTATTTTAAATACGGTTTTGTCAAAAAGAAGAAAAAGATAATAGATAACGGAATAAAGAAAATTAAAAAGAAGTTAATGTCTCCAAATTCCCTTACCATTGACCTAAATTGTGCTAAAGGCTCTTCGTAGCGAACCATCGTTTTATAATACAACTGCAATCCTTTATAAATTATATAAGTTACAGTTGCTGCAAGCACCATACTTAACGCAAATAAGGCAATCATTTTAAATCGAAAACTTTTCATCATATTAGCCATTGAAAGTATAACCTACTCCCCACACTGTTTTTATTAATTTATCCTTTCTTTTATCTTCTCCAAGTTTCTTCCGCAAAGTACGAATATGTACCATTACTGTATTTCCACCTTCATAATAATCATCCGCCCATACGTGCTGAAAAATATTTTCCACATTGTATACTTTCTTCGGATGACTCGCTAATAAATATAAAATATCGAACTCTTTCGGCGTTAATTCAATTTGCTCACCATACACATCAACCGTCCTGCGCTCAGGATTAATTACGACTCCGCCTATTTCTAAAGCAGATTTACTCTCCGCTACTTTCGGTTGATTTAACGTAAAAAACCTACGCAGTTGTGCATTTACACGTGCAACTAATTCTATCGGTGTGAAAGGCTTCGTCATATAATCATCCGCACCTAGTACAAGACCTGTCACCTTATCAAAGTCCGAAGTTTTCGCGCTTAAAAAAATAATTGGCATATGATGTTTCGCGCGAATTTGACGCGTCACCTCATAACCATCCATTTTCGGCATCATAATATCTAAAACTACCAAGTCGATTGGCTGCGTTTCAATAATATGAACCGCCTCTTCCCCATCCGCTGCTTTCACAACATGGTACCCTTCTTTTTCTAAATGTATCTCAATTAAGTCAGCAATTTCCGCCTCATCATCAGCGATTAAAATTGAAATGCGTTTCATTTTACTCCCCCTTTTTCATTCCATTTTTATACGCTCGATTGTAAACTAGTCTATCCAATTTGTACAATACAAAAAGGCTACTCGTTAAAGTAACCTTTGTAAATAAAATTATATCAGCGATTATTGAAATATATCGACTTACCGACAATGAACGACAAAATCCTCTCGCTACTTGCGGGCATCCTAATGAAACTTCCATTTACCGCTCAAAAACAATTCGCTGCTTCGTAATTTCTTCCAATCTTTCGCGGTCAACTTTATACTCAGCTTCAACACTTTGCGGTACAATCACTTTCCCGCCCTCAAGCGTCACTTCCGGTGAAATAATATCCCTCTGCCAATGTCTACTAGAAGCGGATATATCACCAGGAATCGTAAAGTTCGGCAGTGAAGCAAGAGCAACATTTTGCGCTCGTGAAACCCCCATTTCTACCATACCGCCGCACCAAACGGGTATGTTATGCTCCATGCAATAATTATGAATTTGAACCGACTCTGTTAATCCGCCCACTCGCCCTGGCTTAATGTTAACGATGCGGCAACTACCAAGCGTAATCGCAACGCGTGCGTCTTCTAAACCATGAATACTTTCATCTAAACAAATCGGCGTTTCAATTTTCTTTTGCAACTCCGCGTGATCAAGAAAATCGTAATCCGCTAACGGTTGTTCAATCATCATTAATTGGAATTCATCTAGTCGTTTCAGCCTCTCTGTATCCGCTAATGTATATGCTGAATTTGCATCAGCCATTAGCGGGATATGCGGAAACTCTTTTCGAATTTCTTTTAATAACTCATAATCATGCTCTGGCTTTATTTTCACTTTAAAACGCTCGTATCCTTCTTCCACGTACTTCTCGATTTGTTTTAACATAACTGGAATCGTATTAAGGCCAATTACAACGCCGACTTCAATTTCATGACTAGTTCCGCCAAGTACTGTCGCTAGCGATTTCTTTTGACGCTTCGCATATAAATCCCAAACAGCCCCCTCTATTCCGGCTTTTGCCATTCGGTTTCTTTTTATATGTTGAAATAGACCCGGTACCTCATTCGGATGAGAAATTTCAGCCTTTAATAAATCAGGTATTAAAAAGTCTTGCAGTACATGCAGCGCTGTCTTCACCGTTTCTTCCGTATACCACGGTTCAGAGAATGCAACGACTTCCCCAAATCCGATGTACCCGTCCGTATCCTCTAATTCAATAACGATACTCTCACGCTTTTCGTAAGTCCCGTAGCTTGCAGCAAACGGGATTACGAGTGGCATTTCCGTTATATACAGTGTCGCTTTTTTTATTTCCACCTACATCTCCTCCACTAATTGTCTTAACTCTCGTCTTAACAATTTTTTCGAAGCGTTACGTGGTAATTCCTCTAAGAAACATGCTTTCTTCGGCACTTTATATTTCGCTAACTTCTCCTCGCAAAAATGAAGAATTTCTTCTTCTGTTACCGCCCCGCTTTTCACAACAAAAACAGCTGGTACTTGTCCCCATTTATCGTCAGCCATGCCGACAACACCAGCTTCCGCTACTGCCGGATGAGAAAGCAACACTTCTTCAATTTGAGCTGGATATATATTCTCTCCGCCAGAAATAATTAAATCACTGCGACGATCTAATACGTATAAAAACCCTTCTTCGTCTAAATAACCGAGGTCGCCAGTATGAAGCCATCCGTTTTGAATAGTCTCTCGCGTCGCATCTTCACGGTTAAAGTAACCGCCTGTTACGTTCGGTCCTTTTACTACAATCTCACCTTCCGCAAATGGTGGCACTACTACGCCATCTTTTTCAATACGAAGTTGGCACTGAAATAGTGGTTTTCCAGCTGATCCTACTTTCGTTAACATGTAATCTGCGGATAACGTACAAATTTGCGAAGATGTTTCTGTCATACCGTACGTTTGATATACAGGAATCCCTTTTTCTACACATGCTTCTAATAGTGGTTTTGGCGCTGGCCCTCCGCCAAGTAACATGCATCGTAAAGAAGATGGATATGTCTCTGCCCCAAGTCGCTCTAATAAATCAGTTAACATTTTAGAAACGACAGAAATAATTGTTACTCCTCTTTTTTGAAGTGCTTTATGAATAAAATCAGCATCATATTTCGGAACAAGTAAAATACGCATGCCGTACATAATGTTTTTCATTAAAAGAGATAGCCCGCCAACATGGAACATCGGCATGCAGGCTAACCAACAATCATCATCACGAAGTCCTAAATTAAGCGACGAACCGACTGCGCTTGCCCAATGATTGCCGTACGTTAAAATAACGCCTTTCGGTTTGCCTGTCGTCCCAGACGTATAAATAATTGTCATCGCTTCTTCTAAAGAAAACTCTTCTTGTATAGAGGCTTCCTCTTTTGGTCCATTCATCACTTCGGCGAATGAATAAACAGGAACATCTTTAGCATCAAAATCTTGATCCGTTACTAAACAAACAACTTCAGCATCATCCATTTGCCAAAGTAGCTCTTCTCTTGAAAGACGCGTATTTAAAAGCACAGCTACTGCACCTACATAAGATAGGGCGTGAATAACTGTAATCATCTCCATACCATTTTTCATCAGAACAGCCACCTTTTGCCCTCGCTCCACTCCAACATACGTGAGGTGTTCACAAACAGATACTACTTTTTCATGTAGCTCCATAAAAGTAACTTTCTCTTCCTCTATTTCAATTGCAGTGCGATCTGGTGTTAAAAATGCACGTTGCATTAACCAATTTGGCATCGTCTCCATCATTCATTCTCCTTTCATGAAAGAAAGAGACTTGATATGATATCAAGTCTCTTAGTTGTTTTGTTTCCGGTTTGACCTTATCCAGCTACAGTGGCTAGAACAGTCGGTCGTTTCACGCCTTCCTACGAGGCAAAACAGTCGGCTCCGCTTTCATCACGGGAAACGAGGGAATTGACCGAAGTCCGGACTGCGTTTTTCTTTGAATGCGTCGCGACCTTCTTTTGCTTCGTCAGTTGTGTAGTACAATAACGTTGCATCTCCAGCTAGTTGTTGAATACCAGCTAGACCGTCTGTGTCTGCGTTGAATGCAGCTTTTAGGAAACGAAGTGCCATTGGGCTGTTTGCTAAAATTTCTTGTGCCCATTGTACTGTTTCTGCTTCAAGCTCTTCTAATGGTACTACTGTATTTACTAAGCCCATATCAAGCGCTTCTTGTGCGTTGTATTGACGGCATAGGTACCAAATTTCGCGAGCTTTCTTGTGGCCTACCATACGAGCTAAGTAACCAGCTCCGTATCCACCGTCAAAGCTTCCTACTTTAGGACCTGTTTGTCCGAATACAGCGTTGTCTGCAGCGATTGTTAAGTCACATACGATATGAAGTACGTGTCCACCGCCGATTGCATAACCTGCTACCATTGCGATAACTGGTTTAGGAATTGCGCGAATTAGACGTTGTAAGTCTAATACGTTTAGACGTGGGATTTGGTCGTCACCTACATATCCACCATGACCGCGAACTTTTTGGTCGCCGCCAGAACAGAATGCACGTCCACCTTCTCCTGTTAAAATGATAACGCCAACATTTGCATCATCACGAGCGTGTGCAAATGCATTGATTAACTCCATTACCGTTTTTGGACGGAATGCGTTATGTACTTCAGGGCGGTTAATCGAAATCTTTGCGATACCATTGTATGTTGAATAAATAATATCTTCGTAATTGCCTTCTGTTACCCATTCAATAGCCATTACAACTACCTCCTTGTATATTTCTGATCTCCTCTATAAGTGTGACTTCCTTCTTACTGAAAAAAGCATCACTGCATAGTTTTTAGAAATCCCTTTACTATTGTATCAAACTTTTCCGGTTGTTCCACATGAATTGCATGGCCAGCACCATCAATTTTGACAATTTTCGCATCAGAAACGTATTTTTCGATGTTTTTTAATATGCGAAAGAACTTTTCATCATATTCTCCGTTCATTAAAAGAACAGGCATTTTCAAATTGTGTAGCTCATCCCACCATGAAGGCTGAGCCCCTGTTCCCATGCCGCGCAAGCTATTTGCAAGTCCTTTTGGATTGTTAGCAAGCCGTTCTTTTCGCACCGCTTCTTGTACGTTTTTTGCTAAACGTTTTTGCGTTTCAAAAAGCGGAATATTTTCCCACATAGAAACAAAACTTTGAACGCCTTCTCGCTCAATTTTATTAGCAAGTCGATCATCTTTTTCACGACGTTCTTTTCTATCCTCTTCGTTTTCGAGCCCAGCTGTACAATTTTCTAATAAAAGAGAGTGTACATAATCTGGATATAGACATGCCATCGTAATCGCTAATCTACCGCCCATTGAATAGCCAAGTATATGCGCTTTTTCAATCTGAAGGTAATCTAATAGTTCTTTCATTTGCAATGCCACATTTCGGATATCATAATGCGCAACATCTTCAGGACTCTCGGTCTTTCCGTGTCCAACAAGATCTACTACAATAACTTGAAACTGCTCGCTCCATGAAGGGATAAAAGAACGCCACGTTTCCATGCTTCCCGTAAAACCATGAAGAAGTAGAAGTGGTTCCCCGCTTCCAACTACTTCATATTCATACGATACACCTTGCAGTGTTACGTTCATTTTGATTCACCTTGCAACGATGTAGTAATTACGTCTTGTGTTTTTGCCCATAACGTACGGTGCAATGTTAAGTTTTCATCACGGTTCGTACAAATTTCCACAACGTGTAAACCTTTTGTCGTTGCTCCCTTTTGTACTTCTTCACGGAATTGCTCCCAACCATTTACACGGCTAAATGAACCACCGTACATTTTGACAACGTGCTCATAATCAAGTCCAATTGGTGTTCCAAATAATGATTCAAAATGTTCCTTTTTCTCATATTGTGGTAAGAATGAGAAAATACCCCCGCCATCATTATTTACAACGACAATTGTTATGTTTAATTCATGTAATTTCGCTGCTAATAGCCCATTTAAATCGTGATAAAATGATAAATCACCAATCACTAATACAAGTGGATCGCAAATAATGCTCGCTCCTAAAGCTGTCGAAATGATTCCATCAATACCATTTACGCCACGGTTTGCCATCACATGGATGTTTTTATCCGATGTGAAGAAGAATGAGTCTGTATCACGAATTGGCATACTATTGCTCGCAAATAACGTTGCGTCTTCTGGTAATACGCGCACAATATCTGTAATAACCTTTCCTTCAAATGCAGTTTCATATGTTTCCATTTCACGAAGCGTTTCCTTCGTTTTTTCGTTTATATGTTGCCACATTACGAACCAATCATTCTTCTTCATAACTGGCATTTTTTCTATTACTGCCTTGCAGAATTCAATGTCACTTGCTTGCACAACTTCTGTCGCAACAAGAGCTGGATCTCTCCATTGTCCTGATTCATCGACAACGATATGAACTGCTTTCGTTTGTTTTTTTATGAACTGCGTTAATGATTTAGAAATAGGCATACCACCAAAGCGAATTAACACGTCCGGTTTCCATTTTTCTTTTAACTGCTCATTTCGTAAAAATGTATCATAACAGTCAATTACCATCGTTTTATCGTGGTGTCCGCTACGAATATTAGAAAGTGGGTCTGCTAATATAGGATAGCCAGTTTTTTCAGCTAGTTGCGTTGCAAACATTGCAATTTCTGAATGACTATCATCTCCACAAATAATAAGCCCCTTTTCCATATGTGAAAGGCGCCCTACAAGAGAATCTACATATTCACTCGGCATCGTCACGTTTCCTTGCTGAACTACTCCTGTATATTCACTACGTCCTTTATCCCATAAGCTTCCTAGTGAGAAATCAGGGATAAGTGGCTCGCGAACTGGAAAATTAAGATGAACAGGACCCTGCGGCGCTAAACAAGCATTTGCTACTATGCGCTGCGTCGTCATACGAGCGTAATGATACATCGCTTCACTCGCTTCTGGCAGTGCCATCTCTGTAAATTGTTTCACAAAAGTACCGTATAAATTAAATTGATTCATTGCTTGTGGTGCACCCACATCTCTTAATTCATGCGGTCTATCCGCTGTTAAGACGATAAGCGGGACCCTTGAATGAAAAGCTTCACATACAGCTGGATAGTAATTAGCTGCTGCTGTTCCTGACGTACATAATAATGCTACTGGGCGTTTTTTCGCTTTCGCAATACCGAGCGCGAAAAATCCAGCTGATCTTTCATCTACATGTAAATATGTGTTCATTCCTTCGTGTTGTTCCATTAGTAAAGCAATCGGCGTTGACCGTGAGCCTGGACTAATGACAACATCACATACATCTAGACGCGTCAGTTCATCCACGAACGCGCCTAAATAATATGATAATGCTTCTATATGATTGTTCATTTCATTAATTCCTCCAAAGCACCAAGCATCGGTCTAAACTTCAAACTTGTTTCTTCATATTCAAGCTGCGGGATTGAATCAATTACAATACCACAACCGGCAAATAAGGATGCTTTCTCGCCGTTTAATAATCCGCAGCGCAGCGCAACCGCAAATTCACCATTTCCTTCATCATCTATCCAGCCAATCGGTGCACCATACAACCCTCTGTCTAACAATTCAACATCACGGATCAGTTTCATCGCTTCCAAACGAGGTGTCCCGCCAAGAGCTGGTGTTGGATGTAATTCTTCTACCATTGTTAAAAGACTCGCATCGCCTTTTGCTTCTACAGGCGTATATAAGTGAATTAAGTTTTTCGTTGTTAATAAACCTGGGCTTTCCGGAATATTAACGTATTCGCAATGTTCATTTAGTACCGAGCGGATCATGTTAACAACATAACCATGTTCAGCTAAATTCTTTTCATCATGAAGAAGCGCATTACTATTTCGTTCACTTTCTTCTATAGAATGACCATGACCGATTGAACCAGCAAGACACATCGATGTAAATTTCTCATCTTCTTTGCGAATTAATCTCTCAGGCGTCGCTCCTAAGAAGCATGCTCCTTTATAATCAAAAGAAAATACGTAACAATCCGGTTGACCAATGCGAAGTGCTTCTAAAACAAGAGCAGAATCAATCGAATGGTTCATCTCTACTTTTAGTTCCCTCGCCAATACAACCTTCTGCACGTTACCCTGCTTCATCTCATCTTGTACTTTTTCAATTGCTTTCATCCAGCCTTTCGGATCCACTTCTACTTTAGAAATAACAGTTAATTTCGATCCGTTTAGCGCACATTTACTCTCCTCAAAAATTTTCTCTTCTAAAGAAATTATTTCATTATAAAGAGTTTCTGCACAATCTGTTGCTGCAACAAATGTATTCATCGTTAACCATGCTTTTTCATTTTTTACAGTTAATAAAAATGCTGGTAGTGAAAATGTCGTATCTTTAAACTCTTTCCATAGGTCCGTTTTCTCTTTTTCTGGATCAAAGGAAAAACCACCAAATAAAAGCGGACCCGTTCCAAATTCATATTCATCTCTTTGGACAAATGCATTCTCTTTTACTTTCTCCCACTCGTCACGAGCGGTTTGAAAGCGCTTATGAGAAGAATTTGCTATAGTGAAAACAGAGCCAATTCCTGCAAATATTACATGCTGAGCCGGGTCTGCAAAATAACATCTATTTTCGAATGAAATCCTTTTTCCTGCTGCATAGAACAGAAGCGGATCCACCCAGTCTATTTGTTTTACAAAACTAACCAATGTTTTTTCGTTAGTTGCACGCTTGATAGCTGCAATAAGAACTTCTTGCAAGCCTTTTTGTTTCGTTTGAATCACAATTGTCTCCCCCCTATGGGCGAAAAATAGTCATAATTACGCTTGATTTTAAGATACACCTCAAACGAAAGGCCTGTCAACGTTTAGCATTTCTGAGAAATTCACCTTCTCTTCCTAGAAAATAAACGTTGACACTAAATGATGCTTTTTCTACACTTAGTTGTGTACAATATGTGACCAAAGGAGGATTCAACATGGAAATGAACGTCAAAACGAATTCCTCTCCTACGGCGCCAAAGCCAAGTAAGCAAACAGGCTGGCGCATCTGGTGGAGTTTACTACGTCCCCATACATTAACAGCCGCTTTCGTACCTGTTTTCATCGGAACAGCATATTCGATGCAGGTCGGAGGTATAAATCAAATACATCTTCCTCTTTTCCTTATGATGCTTCTTGCTTGTCTTCTCATTCAAGCAGCAACAAACATGTTTAATGAATACTTTGATTATAAAAGAGGACTCGATCACGAAGGTTCAGTTGGTATCGGCGGCGCTATCGTTCGCGATGGCATTCAGCCAAAAACAGTGCTTAACTTAGCATTTGGATTTTTCGGCATCGCAATACTATTAGGTGTTTATATTTGTATGAATTCTAGCTGGTGGCTTGCTGCAATCGGTCTTGTTTGTATGGCCGTTGCTTACCTTTATACAGGTGGCCCACTTCCAATTGCATATACACCATTTGGAGAGTTGACAGCCGGATTATTTATGGGTGTCATTATTATTGGGATTTCATTCTTTATTCAAACTGGAACTGTAACATCAGAAGTCATTTTACTATCTATTCCAAGCTCCATTTTAATTGGCGCCATTTTACTAGCTAATAATATTCGCGACTTGGATGGCGATAAAGAAAACGGTCGTAAAACGTTAGCAATTCTCGTTGGACGTGAAAGAGCTGTTGGTGTACTTGCTTCGATGTTCATCGTTTCCTACATTTGGACAATTGCTTTAATTATCGTGGGCATCGTATCACCATGGATGCTTATCGTATTTTTAAGTGCGCCGAAAGCATTTAAAGCGACGAAAGGCTTTATCGGCAAAAGCATTCCAATGGAAATGGTACCTGCGATGATTGCAACAGCAAAAACAAATACAATCTTCGGTTTCCTAATGGGAATCGGATTATTACTTGGATACTTTCTATAAAAGGAGCTGCTTATGTGGCTCCTTTTTCATATCTGAAATTCATCTCATAATTCCTACTCTCAACGCTCATACTATGTAAAGAAACTGAATTGTAGGAAGGTGGACGACTATGTTAACTCCACAACAAGTAGGTCAATTTAAATCCATTTTAGAAAAACAAAAACAAGAACTGGAACAAACGATACAAACTCATGAAAATACAGATCGTGCTTCTGAACGCGATTCAGTAGGAGAACTGTCTAGCTATGACAACCATCCAGGTGATATGGCTACAGAGCTATATGAACGGGAAAAAGACTTCGGGCTTATTGAACTTTGGCATAAACAGCTTGAGGAGACGAAACATGCCCTACAAAAAATAGAAGCGGGTACGTACGGCATTTGTGAAGTGTCTGGCGAAGAAATTCCATTTGAAAGATTGGAAGCAATGCCGACTGCTACAACATGCATACAGCACGCGACAAATAAGTTAAATATGAATACACGGCCAGTTGAAGAAGAAGTGTTGTCTCCTTCTTTCCACAAGCATGATGAGGACCATTCTGTTGAGTACGATGCGGAAGATGCGTGGCAAGATGTCGCAAATTACGGAACATCTGAAACGCCGTCTGATTTAGAAAGACAAGATTCAAAAAACTATAATGGCATGTATGTAAATAGTGAAGAAAACGTAGGCTACGTGGAGGATTTTGAAAACTTTATCGGTACGGATATGTACGGGAAAAACCCACAAGTTTTCGCTACAGAAGAGCATGAAGAATATGAACAAATGCTTGATGATTTTGAAGAACGTACCTTCAAAGGTGAATTATCTTCAAATGAATCTAGTTCCAAAGAATAAAAAAAAGCATTCCGAAAATCGGAATGCTTTTTATCGCTAGCTAATTAGTTTTTTGTAACGTTAGCTGCTTGTGGTCCGCGGTTTCCTTCAACGATTTCGAAAGAAACTTCTTGACCTTCTTCTAAAGTTTTGAAGCCGTCGCCTTGGATAGCTGAGAAATGTACGAATACGTCTTCTCCGCCTTCAACTTCGATGAAGCCAAAACCTTTTTCGCCGTTAAACCATTTAACTTTACCTGTTTGCATGTCATGTACCTCCTAAATAAAAATGAAACTATGAATCCACATGAAAAGGTGGATATAAAGGACATGAATGTATAACAAGCTTACAGCCTTTAATACAACGTGCTTTATTTCCGTACCACATTATGTAGCTCAATAGTGCTTTCACTATATCATGCTATATCGAAAACGTCAAATGAGAACACTTTCATTCCATCATTTTTTATAATCCTAGTATAACCTTAAATTTTCATTCTATTTTTATTCAAAAATTAACAAAAATACAGTACTCTAATTCTTTTAACTTCTGTACAATATAATTACTACATATTTATGAGGTGAAAAAATGCAAGCACATGAAATCGAGTATAAGTTATATGGCGATGATATGCAGTTTGTTGAAATTGAATTAGATCCAAAAGAAAGCGTTATCGCAGAAGCTGGCGCAATGATGATGATGGAAGATTACATTGAAATGGAAACAATCTTTGGTGACGGTTCTGGCCCATCTAACGGTTTATTCGGCAAATTAATGGGCGCTGGTAAACGTCTCGTTACAGGCGAAAGTATGTTTATGACTGTATTTACAAATACAGGTCACGGCAAACGCCACGTCTCATTTGCTGCTCCTTATCCTGGTAAAATTATCCCTGTAGATTTAACAGAATATCAAGGAAAAGTAGTTTGTCAAAAAGATGCCTTTCTTTGTGCCGCAAAAGGTGTTTCTATCGGAATTGAATTTACGAAAAAAATAGGAACTGGTTTCTTCGGTGGTGAAGGGTTTATCATGCAGAAACTTGAAGGTGACGGCCTTGCTTTCATGCACGCAGGTGGAACTGTATATAAACGTGAATTAAAACCTGGTGAGAAACTTCGCATTGATACAGGTTGTCTCGTTGCCATGACAAAAGATATTAACTATGATATCGAATTCGTTGGTAAAGTAAAAACAGCTCTATTTGGCGGCGAGGGTTTATTCTTCGCAACATTAGAAGGTCCTGGAACAGTTTGGATTCAGTCCTTAACACTTAGCCGATTAGCAGCACGCCTTACAAGCCCAGCAGCGCAAAGTACTGGCGAAGGTAGTGTATTAGGTGGCCTTGGTCGTTTATTGGATGGGAAAGAGTAAAAAGGGCCCTTATGCAGGCTTGTCCATCGACTAATATAATACTAAAATTAAACACCCTTGCTTGCAGTAATGCAGTGAAAGGGTGTTTTAATTTACGTCTACAAACGAGAAAAAGCAGATGAAATAAAGTAATAAGGTTTACTTCAGTAAAATAAGGTATATTATATTTGTTGAATAGATTCTCTTTCAAGACAAGAAAAGTAGGTGAACAAAGTGGGAAAATATCAATTGGATTCCAAAAGTCAGGTAGCTGTGGCAAAGTTTCATGAAAAACAGAAGCCTGCCAAATTTGATAAAAAGCAGCAACTTGAACAATTACGTGCGGAGTATTTGAAAAAAAAAGCAAAAACAAACAGATAAATAATATGTTTCGTTTCCCGAAATTTTCGGTATATAGTGCGAACAAACACAAGTAAATAGGTAATCATCGTTCAAATATATACAGACTATTTTTTCAAACCTCTTACAAGCCCAGCATTATAAAGTACTGGTGAAAGTAGTATATTAGGTGGCCTTGTTCACCTTTTAGATGGAAAAGAGTAAAAAATGCCTCCAATGCAAAAAACATCGGAGGCATTTCTCTAAAGTTTATGACTATGGCACTTTATTTTTACTGCGGAGGGCTATACATACCATTTCGAATCATATAATACTCCATCGCTTCATTAAGCCATGTCTCTTCTTCTTCCGTGTAAGGAGATGGCATCATATTATTATATTGTTCTTCTACATTCTCTAATTTACCTAAAGAATACATTGTCTCTTCACCAACATACTTAAGAGTCGCCTTCATATGTTCATCAACCAATTTTTGCACTTCTGAATCCTCAATTTGTCTTCCAAATAACCTTTTCACTTCTTTTGCTAAACGCACAAACTCTTTATCAAGTGCTATGCCCTCTTCTTCCGACTTATTATATAATCCATCAGCCAAGTCTTTTGATACATATCCTTCAAGCCATAAACGTTGTTCGTTTTCTTTTTGAATGCTGTTAATTAGACTCATTAATATGTCACTATCCAACTCTTCATCTTCCTCAAGACATACCATTGTTCGTTCAAGCGCCTTTATCGAAACTTCAATGTGTCTTCTCTTTTCTTCAAAGGCTTTTCTTTGTTGTTCCAACGTTTCTTTTAAATTTACATTCAAACTTGGCATTTTCAGCATAACGCGTATTTCTTCTAAACTATATCCTAATACTTTAAGACTCACTATTTTCTGGAGTTCTAATATATCTTTTCCTTTGTACACACGGTGACCAGAGCTAACATTCTTTCCAGGTTTAAGTAGTCCAATTTCATCGTAATATTGTAGTGTCCGTATTGATGTGCCTGTCCTCTTTGCAAACTCACCAATTGAACAGCCTTCCCTTTTGCTCATCTTACACTCCTCCTAACAATATGTTTACAAAAATCATACTCCCTCACGTAACTGTAGGTTCAAGTCTTTTTTCCAAAAGCATGAATCAAGTTCCTCACCGCATATATTAAACTATACCTTTTCTTAAGGAGGGCTTCCTTAATGCGTACTCCTTTATCCTTTGATAAAGACACTGCCATACTGTTAGCTTCTTGTTGTGAGTTAACGTATGAACAATATAAACAAAATGGTATTTTCGAAATACCAGATGGTTTTCAATATGTACAAGGGTTTCAAGGAAAAGCCATTCAAACAACAGAATGGTTCGGGTTTATATTAGAATCTGAGGATACAATTATCGTTGCCTTCAGGGGCACTCAAACAGACCCTGATTGGATTATTGACTCTCTCGTCAATCAAAAACCTTATCCTTATGCTTTAAATAGCGGAAATGTCCATAACGGCTTTCTCTCTATTTATGAGTCTTGTCGTGATTCTATTATGGATATGCTCGTATCATTGCCAGCACATAAAAAACTGCTAGCTACTGGGCATAGTCTAGGTGGTGCGCTTGCCACATTACACATATTAGATGCACGTATAAATACTGCCTTCGCACAGTATGGACTTTATACATTCGCTTCTCCAAAAGTAGGAGATATCGCTTTTCGAAATTATTATAAACTACAAGTAGCTAGTAGCTTTCGTTTCGTCAACTTGTTCGATGTCGTTCCACTTCTCCCTCCCCGAAACATAAATTTTAATGATCATGATTGGGAGTATGCACACGTCCATCACAATATGACATTTACAAAAAATACAAAATCCATTACAAATAATCATTCCATTACAACATACAAAACATGTCTGACTTCTCATTTTTAACCAGTAAACAATTGGAAATAAAATATTCGTATACTATAATACTCTATGAAGTTATTTTTGGATGAGGGGACCTTACATGTTAAAATTTATCTTCACACTTTTTCTTATTGTAATTTTTACGGTCACAGGTTTCTTTACATTTTCATACTTTGCGACAGGAGAGTATGATGGGGCAGGTATCATATATACCACTGTTCCATGTCTTTCTTAAGCAAAATAAATAAAACGAGCTTAATTTTATTAAGCCCGTTTTATTTATTAATATCCATTTTTGTTGGTAAATCGATAATATATCTCCCAATATAGCAACTTCTTTAAAACTGTTTAACTGCATTACCAATACCCCAAATTTCATTGCTGTACTGCAAAATCGTTCGATCACTCGCAAAATGACCAGACTGTGCAATATTTAAAATCGACATTTCTAGCCACTTTGTTCGGTTCTCATAAGCTCTACCGACAGCTTCTTGTCTTTCAGCATATGGGCCAAAATCTCGCAGAACGAAATATTCATCATTTTGAATAACAAGAGAATCGTAAATCGCTTCAAATTCAGCTCCCGATTGTGCAAAGAAACCATTTGTTAATTGATCAACTACTTTTTTAATGTGTCTATTGTGGTGATAATAATCACTTGCACGATATCCACCATTTTGATAGTAATGAAGAACTTCTTCGGCCGTTAAACCGAAAATAAAACAGTTATCATCACCGACCCGGTCTTTTATTTCAACGTTAGCACCGTCTAGCGTTCCGAGTGTAATCGCACCATTCATCATAAATTTCATATTACCTGTTCCCGATGCTTCTTTACTCGCCGTTGAAATTTGTTCACTTACATCCGCCGCTGGGAATATATCTTCCGCTAAAGAAACTCGATAGTTTTCTAGAAAGATAACTTTCATATATTGACTGACATACGGGTCATTATTTACTTTTCTTGCGAGTTCATTTATTAATTTAATAATTTTTTTCGCGTAATAATAGCCAGGTGATGCTTTCGCTCCAAAAATAAAAGTACGCGGATAAAATGTAAAACTAGCATCCTCTTTCAAACGGTTATATAAATATAAAATATGAAGAACATTTAATAATTGTCGTTTATAAGCATGTAATCTTTTCACTTGCACATCAAAAATAGAATTTGGATCAATCGTAATCCCCATTGTATTATGAATACGCTCCGCTAAAATCTCTTTACGCTCTTGTTTTACCTCTGCAAATTTCTCTTGGAAACTCGCATCATATTGAACTGTTTGCAACGATTGAAGCTTAATCGGTTCTTTCTTCCACTCTGTTCCAATCGCCTCTGAAATGAGATTTGTTAACTGTGGATTTGCTTTCATAAGCCAGCGCCTATGAGCAATTCCATTCGTCTTATTATTAAACTTATCTGGATAAAATTCATAAAACAATCGCATTTCCCGCTGCTTTAATATTTCCGTATGAATTTTTGCTACACCGTTTACGCTATAGCTACCGACAATTGCTAAATGAGCCATTTTCACAAGATCATGCGCAATAATTGCCATGTCTTCAATGCGATGCCATTCATAAGGATAACGTTCCCAAAGTTCATGACAGAAACGTTCATTAATCTCTTCAATAATCATATAAATTCTCGGTAATAATGGTTTAAAAATGTGAATTGGCCACTTTTCGAGCGCTTCTGATAACGTCGTATGATTCGTATAAGAAATCGTCTGCGTCGTTATGTGCCAAGCTTCTTCCCATGTTAACTTTTCTTCATCTAGTAAAATACGCATCAGTTCTGGAATTGCTAAAACCGGATGTGTATCGTTAATGTGAATCGCAATTTTTTCATGTAGTTGACGAAGGTCACCGTATCTTTCTCTATGCATTCGAACGATATTTTGTAAACTTGCTGATACGAGGAAATACTGTTGTTTTAAACGAAGTATTTTCCCCTCATCATGCGTATCATCTGGATATAAAAACTCCGATACAGCCTCTGTTTCGCGCTTATATTTCAAAATATCTTTGCAGTTTTGCGGGAACGGAACTGGTTCAGCATTCCAAAGTCTAAGTGTATTTACAGTACTCGTCTCATAGCCTACTACCGGCACATCATATGGCACTGCCATAATGACTTCTGCATTTGTATGCCTAAACTCTAAACGCCCGTCAATTTCTAGCGGTTCAACACTGCCGAAATAACTTACTTCCACAGCTTGATCATGCCTTCTTACTTCCCATACATTTTCATGAAGAAGCCACTGTTCTGGAAATTCAACTTGATAACCATCAACAATTTTCTGATCAAACAAACCATGTTTATAACGAATTCCACAGCCGTGTCCTGGCAAGTTTAAAGATGCAAGTGAATCGAGAAAACAGGCTGCTAAGCGTCCAAGCCCACCATTACCAAGGCCTGCATCTGCTTCCACTTCTTCTAACTCTTGCAACGAAATCCCTAGTTCAGATAACCCCTGCTCGCATACATCTCTAATACCTAAATTCAAGATGTTACTTCCAAGCAAACGTCCAAGCAAAAACTCAATAGACAAGTAATACATTTGCTTTTGCTCTCCGGATCGATAACTCTCATTCGTTGCAATCCATTGACTATTCATATACTCACGTACCATATGGCCGAGCGTATTATATTGATCACGAGTTGTAGAATCTTTGAAACTTTTCCCATACATCGTCTCTAACTTTTCTAGAAAAGTTGATTTAAAACTTTCAACATGAGTAAACATTTTTTCACCACCTACATGTTATTCCATGAGACTTTTATACAATTCCTTATAAGCAAGAGCCGATTGCTCCCAGCTATAATCTTCAGTCATCGCTTGTTTTACAAGCTGCTCCCACACTGGTTTATCGTGATAAAATTCAATTGCACGGTGAACCGTATGCAGCATGTCATGTGCATTAAAGTTCGTGAAACTGAAACCATTTCCTTCGCCTGTTTCTTCATCATAAGAATGTACTGTATCGTTTAATCCACCTGTTTCTCTTACAATTGGAATCGTACCGTACGCTAATGCGATAAGTTGTCCAAGTCCACACGGTTCAAACAGCGATGGCATTAAAAACAAATCGCTTCCCGCATACACTTGGTGCGCTAATTCTTCATTAAATCCGATATAAACTTTTACCTTCTCCGGATACTCATATGCCATCCACTCAAAGAATTGCTCATATTCCGAATCACCTGAACCTAAAATAATACATTGTACATCTTCTTCCATTATTTCGCGGAATACAGTGCGTACTAAATCAAGACCTTTTTGCTTCGTTAATCTCGTTACCATTGAAATAATTGGTGTATCCTCTTTTTCTGGCAAACCAAAATAACGCTGCAAAGCGCGTTTATTTTCACTCTTTTCATATAATGACTCTGCATCATACTGAGTCTTAATATACGAATCCGTTTCTGGATTATATACGCTCGTATCAATACCATTTACAATACCGCTAAGCTTATCATTATATTTTCGCAGTAATCCATCTAACTTCTCACCGAAAAATTCATATTGAATTTCTTCTTTATACGTCGGGCTCACCGCTGTAATTTGATCCGAAGCGATAATACCGCCTTTCATAAAGTTTATGTTTCCATAAAACTCTAGCTGCTCACTATGAAAATATTCATCACCAAGCTCTAACAAGTCGTACATCACTTCAGGAGGAAATACTCCTTGGAACTGCAAGTTGTGAATCGTATATACCGTTTTAATACGCTCATATAACGGGTTATCTTGATACTTTTCACGAAGTAAGAAATTAACCATAGCCGTATGCCAATCGTGGCTATGAAGAACATCCACTTCAAAATCAAGGTGCGGAATACACTCTAACACTGCTTTTGAGAAATAAGAAAAACGCTCCCCGTCATCATAATGACCATACAGAGAATCTCTCTTAAAATAATATTCATTATCTATTAAGTAATACGTAATTCCGTCTTGCTCACCTTTTAAAATTCCACAATATTGATTTCTCCACCCGAGCGGGACGTTAATTACTTTATGTAACGTACATCCATCTCTTAACTTTTTCGGAATGAGGCTATAATTCGGAAGTATAATACGAACGTCCACTCCTAATTTTTTCAGCTCTTTTGGGAGCGCACCCGCTACATCAGCTAATCCTCCCGATTTCACAAACGGTACACATTCTGATACTGCAAATAAAATATTCACTTGTTGTCCCACTGCGCGAAAAGTTTTTATTACTCCTCTTGCAGCTTCCTCCCTTCGAGTTTTCATTTAAATTAAAACTTTAATCAGTGGAGGAAAAAGCCCCCACTGATTCTTTAGGAATAACTATTAATCGTACTGTTTTGTACGCTTCCTTTTTCTACAACATACGGCTCATCGGCGTTTCCTTTTAATACGACACCGTCGCCAATTTTCACGTCTTTATCAATAATAACACCGTCTATTATACAGTTATCTCCAATTTGGCTCTTTTGCATAATAATACTGTTACGAATAATTGAACCTTTTCCAATTTTAACCGAACGGGAAACAACACTGTTTTCGACTTCCCCTTCAATAATACTGCCATTTGCAATCATTGTATTTTTCACGACTGCACCCTTTAGATAACGAGTTGGTGGCTCATCTTTTACTTTCGTAAAGATCGGCGCTTCTTTCTTAAATAATTGCTTCCAAATAGCAGGTTGCAAAATTTCTAAGCTATGTTTATAGTAACTTTCGATCGAGTCAATAATTGCTACATATCCAGTATGTTCATATGTAGCAATATGTAATGATTTCCCGCGTTTTTCTCTCACTACATCAAATAAACTGTATTGCTCCACATCTTTATATGTCTCAAATAAATCTAATAATAATTGTTTCTTTAACACGTATGTTTGAAGCGAAACCCCTTCATGGCAAACTTCCGTAATATCAGCTGCCGTATGTATATGTCGCTCTAACACCGCTTGAAAATTTAATGCTGTTACGAGATGGCTATTCGTAATAACAACGTACTCTTCTCTGCTTCTTAGAAAATAATCAATATGTCTTCTAAAGTGTGCAAAAGACCCAAACTCATCTTGGTCACATTGGCAGTTTGGCGGGAATAAAAATAGTCCGTCTCGTTTTCTATCTAAATCCCACTGTTTCCCTGAACCGACATGGTCCATTAACGAACGGTTTTTATGGCTTGTAAAAACTGCCACACTATGAATACTAGAATTCACCATATTTGAAAGCATGAAATCAATGAGTCGATAACGGCCCCCAAACGGTAACGCCGCTAGTGAACGATGCCCTGTTACTTTCTTTAAGGAAGGAAAACTTCCCGTTGCATTAATAATCCCTAACATTTTTTCTCCCATTCATTTCATCCCCCTTTTCTATTTCCCTTCAGCAATTAATACTACATCGTCAACATTCTTTTCTGGACGAATGATTGTTCCATCTTCGATAACCATTTCTGATCCAACAATCGCTCTTTCAATCACAACATTTTTACCAATCTTGGCCCCTGGCATAACGACAGAATCAATTACCATACTACCTTCTTCCACCGTCACTCCTTGGAATAACACAGAATGCTTCACGTCCCCTTCAATGACGCACCCTTCGTTAATAAGCGATTCTTCTACTTTCGCCTTTTCAGCAATATATTGAGGCGGTTCGTTTGGATTGACAGAGTAAATACGCCAATTACGATCGTTTAAATTCAGTGATGTTTCATCGCGAAGCAAATCCATATTCGCTTCCCATAAGCTCTTCACCGTTCCAACATCTTTCCAATATCCTTCAAACGGGTACGCCATTAGCTTCTTCCCTTCATCTAATAAAAGCGGAAGGACGTCTTTTCCAAAATCGTTACTAGATTCAGGATTTCTTGCATCCATCTCTAAATACTCTTTCAAAATTGACCAATTAAAAATATAGATTCCCATCGATGCAAGATTACTTCTTGGAAATTGTGGTTTCTCTTCAAACTCAACAATCTCCATCTCTTCATTTGTATTCATAATGCCAAAGCGACTCGCTTCATCCCAAGGTACTTCAATAACAGAAATGGATACGTCCGATTCTTTCTCAATATGGTAATCTAGCATCTTACTGTAATCCATTTTATAAATATGGTCGCCTGATAAAATAAGAACATACTCCGGTTCATACTGACTTAAATAGTTTAAATTTTGATAAATGGCACTTGCCGTACCTGTATACCACTTAACCCCTGAAGACTCCGCATAAGGAGGTAATACTGTGACCCCACCGTTTACTCGGTCTAAATCCCACGCATTTCCGATTCCGATATAATTATGAAGTTCAAGTGGTTGATATTGCGTTAAAATCCCAACCGTTTCAATACCAGAATTCGCACAGTTACTTAGCGTAAAATCAATAATGCGATATTTACCACCAAATGGAACAGCTGGCTTGGCTAAATTTTTTGTTAATGCACTTAAACGACTACCTTTTCCCCCTGCTAGTAACATTGCTACGCACTTTTGTTTTTGAGCCATCTTGTTTTTTGCTCCCCTTTCTCGTCTTCACTGGTCGTAATATGGATACGCCAAATGGTGGAATTGTAATCTCTACATGCGCTGCTTGATTATGGTACGGTTCTAGAATCGTCTTAAGACGTTTCTTATTCACTTGCCCCGAACCGCCATATTGCTCAGCATCACTGTTTAAAATCTCGTTATAATACTCGAAATCTGGTACACCTACTTTATAGTTTTCATATGTAGCTTTCGTAAAATTACATACGACAACTAACGCATCTTCTTGTTTATCCCCTTGGCGGATAAAAGAGAAAATACTTTGCTCATTATTATTAGCATCAATCCACTGAAAACCTTCAGGTGAATGGTCAAGTTGCCAAAGTGGTTTTGAGCGCTTATACAATGCTATGAGCTCGTTAAAGTAATCATGCATATAACGATGCATTTCAAAATCATGTAAATTCCAATCTAAATCTTCAAGGTCTTTCCACTCATCAAACTGTCCGAATTCTCCTCCCATGAAAAGTAACTTCTTTCCTGGGTGAGTAAAGAAATATCCATATAATAAACGAAGTTGAGCAAACTTATCCCAGTAATCACCTGGCATTTTATTTAATAACGACTTTTTCCCATGAACGACTTCATCATGAGAAAGCGGTAATATGAAGTTTTCAGAGTACGCATATAGTAAAGAAAACGTCATTTTCTCATGAATGTGTTTCCTATATTCAGGCGCACACTCCATATATTTCAGCACGTCATTCATCCAGCCCATGTTCCATTTGTAATTGAATCCAAGCCCACCTTCATACGTTGGAGTTGTTACAAGTGGCCAAGCTGTTGAATCTTCTGCCGTCATAAGAAAATCTTCATCCTCTGCAAACACTGCTTCATTTAACTCTCTTAAAAATGAAACAGCATGCTCATTACTTTGCTCTTGTCCTTCTTTATTCCAGTACAACATGTTCGCAACTGCATCAACTCTGAAACCATCAATATGGAAATATCTCATCCAAAATAACGCATTTGAAATTAAGAAATTACGTACCTCTCTCTTTCCTAAATCAAAATTGACAGTTCCCCATACTGGATTTTCTTGTACATCTTTATCTTTATATTCATAGGTCGGTGTACCATCAAACAAATATAAACCGTGAGCATCTTTACAAAAATGCCCCGGCACCCAATCTAAAATGACACCGATTCCATATTTATGACATTCGTCGACAAAATGCATTAAATCATGCGGCGTACCAAATCTACTCGTCGCTGCATAATATCCCGTTCCTTGGTATCCCCAAGAACGATCATATGGATGCTCAACAAGCGGCATAATTTCAATATGTGTAAATTGATGTTCCACCACATACGGGATGAGCTCTTCAACCATTTCCCTGTAAGAGTACAGCGTTCCATCTTCTTTCTTTTTCCAAGAACCAAAATGTAATTCATAAACTGTCATCGCTTCTTTATAAATCGATTTTTTCTTTTTCTTACGATTCCAGTTTTTATCATTCCATTCATATCCTTTTATATCAAAAACTACAGATGCCGTATTCGGTCTTACTTCTGCATATACAGCATACGGATCTGCCTTTAAAATGACGTCACCAGCCAACGTTTCAATCGCATATTTATATATTTCTCCTTCTTCAATATGCGGTATAAATAAGGACCAAATGCCTTCTTCTGTCACTTGTAGCATCTTATGTTGCTCATAATCCCACTCATTAAAATCCCCAACAACACTCATTGCTTTCGCATGAGGAGCCCACACTGTAAATCGTACCCCTTGAATCTCATCTTCCGTCACAACATGCGCGCCAAAGATGTTATAACTTTCATAGTACTTTTCTGTATGAAACTCATCTCGTTTCACTTCTTCACAATTTATTACATTCAATATGCTCACCTCACTTAGATGACAGAATTTTTTATACTTTAACTATTTCTGCGAAAAACTGCAATATCCTTGTTAATTTATAAAAAACATTCGTTTTTTTCTTAAAAATGTTAGTTTTTCTTCACATTTCCGTGTAAAATATCGAATTTTGACGAATATTCATTGTAAACGCTTCATTCTACTTCTATATTTCCTCCTATTATTTTTTTCTCAACCTTTATTTTATTAGGTTTATACTATTTTTCATGCTATTTTCCACTCAAAATCAAAACAAAATAATCTGTAATAAAAAAAATGTTTCTCAACATTTTTTGTCATATTTTTATTGAAACGCGAAATTCATAAGCATATACTTGTTCTCAATAAAGAACTACGATCTTTCGTAACTATAATTCATAGCGGACTACTATGTTTACTTATTTATCCTTGTTGCGAACGGTTGCTATACAAATTTAACTAGGAGGCTTTCTTATGTCATTAAAACAAAAAGTAGGAATGGGAATTATCACCGCTTCACTTGGCTTATCCCTTACATTCGGCGGTGTATTCGCCTATTTCAGTGATTCAGAAACATCAAGTAACTCATTTCAAGCTGGAACACTAGATCTTTCTATTAATCCAAGTGTAATCGTTAATGTGAAAGATTTAAAACCAGGTGATTTTATTGAAAGGAACTTCAAGCTTGAAAATAAAGGTACATTGGATATTGCAAAAGTAGCACTTGAAACATCATATGAAGTTACAGATGCAACGCAAAATAATGTCGGTGAAGATTTAGGTGATCACATTATCGTCAAGTTTCTAGTGAATGATGGACAGCCATCTAATCCAAACGATGATCATGAGATTTTGTGGGAAACAAAACTATCAGAATTAAAAACTATGAAACCTGAAGATGTCGCTACGTCTCTAGAACGTCATAACTTAATAGATGGTATTAAATCTGGTGAAACAGATTACTTACATGTCCTCTTCTCATTTGAAGATAACGACCAAGATCAAAATAGATTTCAAGGTGATTCCCTGCAGCTAAACTGGACATTCCATGCTGAGCAAACAGCAGGTGTGGAGAAATAATTTTTAAAAATATATATTACCGGAGGCCTATAAATGAAAAAGAAAAACCGTTTTGTTACTGGAATTGTAACGGCTGGCGTTCTGTTTTCAACTGCCATTCCGTTCAATGTACTTGCTGAAAGTCCTATTAACCAAATTGAATCTTCAAATGCTCATTCTATATTATCGAAGCTTTCTAAAGAACAACGCCTAGCATTACAAACGGTAGATGCCAACCCTGGTTTTACAATTTCACCAGATATTAATACGAGTAGTTCTGAGCCTGTAAATATCATCGTAGAATTTCAAACTGCTCCAGTAAAGATTAATGAATTAAAACAAAAAGAAAAAGGATTACAGTCTGCTCCTGAAAATACAAAAGCACGTATTGATCAAGAACATGAAGAATTCGAAAAAGGACTAAAACGTCTTTATCAATTCAGCCCATCAGTAAAATCAGGAAACTTCCAGTCTGTACAAATTAAACGTTCTTATAAGCATGCGATAAATGGTGTTGCGATGACATTACCAGCAAATACAGTTGAAGAGTTGTTACGAATTGGTGTTGTAAAACGCATTTGGAAAGATTACGAAGTGAAATTAAATTTACCAAAACAAGCTGAGCAAAAAGCACCTCAAAAACTAACAGATAGCATCCCGCAAATTGGAGTAGATAAGTTACATAGTGAGGGCATTACCGGAAAAGGAATTAAAGTTGGTGTATTAGATACAGGTATTGATTACAATCATCCTGACTTAAAAGACGTATATAAAGGCTATCGCGCAAAACCTGGTGAGGACTCTAGCAAAGTAGACCCAAACTCAGTAAAGGGTTGGGACTTTATTAATAACGATGCAGATCCAATGGAAACTACTTATTCAGAATGGCAAAAATCTGGTGCTCCTGAATTTGATAGCCGCGGTTCTTCCTTCTACACAGCCCACGGCACTCACGTAGCAGGTATCGTTTCTGCTCAAAAGAAGAACCAATCTGATTCAGCAGTAAAAGGTGTTGCACCTGACATTGAACTGTATAACTATCGTGTACTCGGTCCATACGGAAGTGGAGATAGTTCAGGTATTATCGCTGCAATTGATAAATCTATTTCTGACGGTATGAACGTTATTAACTTATCGTTAGGTGATGATAGCAACAATCCTCTTGATCCAACATCTATCGCTGTTAATAACGCGATGCTTTCAGGCGTTGTTACAGTCGTTGCTGCTGGTAACTCTGGACCGAATCCATCAACACTCGGATCACCAGGTGCTTCGCCATTTGCTATTACGGTTGGAGCCAGTGATAGCTCTATTTCCTTACCGAAACTATCAGGTCATGCTGGACAATTACAATTCCCTAACCTAATTTTGTTCGGCAAAAACTTCACTGATAAAATAGAAGATTTTAAGGGACAAACTTTACCTATTGAATCTGTAGGAATCGGTACGCCTGACGAGTTTAGTAAAAAAGATGTAAAAGGAAAAATCGCTCTCGTTGCACGTGGTACAACCTCATTTGATGAAAAAATTGCTAACGCAAAACAAGCAGGTGCAAAGGCCGTTATTATTTATAACAACGTGGATGGAGAAATTCCTTTCTACGTTGGTGAAAGCACAAAATACATTCCATCATTCCGCCTAACGAAAGAAGACGGTGAAAAACTAAAAGCTCAAATTGAACAAGGTAGCACATCCTTAACTTTCGATGAAATTAATTACATTCAAACAGAAGGCGATCATCTTGCAGACTTTAGCTCACGCGGTCCTGTTACAGCAAATGATGATATTAAGCCTGATATTACAGCGCCTGGTGTCGCTGTCCTTTCAACAGTTCCTGAATATATTAACGACCCGCAAGAGGGTGAAAACTACGCTGTTTCCTATGAGCGTATGCAAGGAACATCTATGGCTTCCCCTCATATTGCTGGCGTTGCTGCTCTAATTTTACAAGAACACCCAGACTACTCTCCGTTCGATGTAAAAGCGTCTCTAATGAACACAGCTGATGATTTAAAAGAAAAATATTCGGTGTATGAAGTTGGAGCTGGGCGAGTAGATGCTTACAACGCCGTTCGTACAGAAACAAGCTTTAAAGTATTAGATACGACACAAAATGTTGTAAATGATGAAGTAATTGAAGTGCCCGAAGAAACTGGATCTATTGCATTCGGTAAGTTTTATCAAAAAGACGGTGAAGCTCTTGAACAAAAACGAAATATAAAAGTAACTAATCATAATAAACAAGAGAAAAAAGAATTTAAAACAGAAATTTCTTATACACCGGCTTCTTCTACTATTAACGATGCTGTCGCAAACGGTGTAAAAATCTCAGCTCCAGAAACAATTACTCTTGATGCTGGCAAAGCAGATGAAATTGAAGCAAAAATTAATGTTCCAGCCGGTGTAAAACAAGGCCGATATGAAGGATATATTCATATTACGAACACGAAAAATAAAGAAGAAACATATCAAATCCCATTCTCTATTCGTGTATCAGAGCCTGGTATTGAAAATGCAATACTATCAAGAAAAGCAATTTCAACTGATACATCTAAATTTAATCCATACGGTGAATCGTATGTTCACGGGGCATTCCAATTAAACAGCGAACTTGAAACGTTAGATCTTATCGTAAAAGATTCCAAAACAGATAAAGCTCTGGGCTTCATTGGGACATTAAACACAAGTGGACTAAAAACTGATGTGTATTACTACTTAGACTCATTCTTTAATGGAAAAGTGTATCCTTTTACAAATGATCCTGCAAAACCAATTGGTGATGAGAAAATCAACTTAGCAGAAGGAGACTACACAATTGAGTTTGTCGGTTATGATAAGGCTGGGAAAGCACGTGTAAAAGGTGATTATGTTGTAATTGATAATACCCCACCAGAAGTGAAACTAACTGGATTAAAACCTGGTATTTACGAGTTAAATGAAGAAAATTATACAGTAGAAGATGACAAAAAAGCACTATGGATTAAAGGAAATGTATACGATTCAAACGTTGACTACTTAAAAGGAAAAGGATTAAACATTACGCAAGAAGCGAATGGCGTTATGTACTATGACTATTCTCCATACTTGCATAAGTTTTTACCGATTAATGCAAATGGCGACTTTAAAGTTGGCATTACACCTGACTCCTTCAGAACGGAAGGTCCAATGAACACAGGCGTATATATTTTCGATTATGCAACTGCAGGAGCTGACTATCCAAGCGGTGTAAATAACTACTGGTTTATCCCACAAGGTGCTCAATATGCGAAAGCTAGTTACGATAAAAAAGAATTATATAAAAATGACGAGTTCACAGTAACACTAAACGCAAAACACGTAAAACAATTTGTTGCTGGGCAATTTAATGTAAACTTCCTAGAGAAGAACTTCAAATTTGCAAATGCGAAATTTAATCCTGCTTTTGAAAAGCTACTTTCCGAAAAAGGAGTAACCGCAAAAGTAAATGAACCGAAACTAGAGGCAGGTTCGGTTACAGTTGGTGGCGCTATCGATGACAAAAACTTTGCTGGATTAGATGGTGATTTCCCGTTCATTGATGTAACTTTCAAAGTAGAAAATGATGAATTTTATGAAGCAAACGCTCAATTAGAGTCACCAATTTTTGTTTACTGGAAACAAGGTGAATCAGAACCAAATAGAATGCGTGTACTTCAAGAACAAACATTCTCAGTTATGTCCTTAAATTCACTAGTAGAAGGAAATATTAAACCTGGTGCATTCTTAAATGAACGTGGATATTTAGATGAAAAGTTTGATTATGCAAAGCTTGGCGTAAAAGTATACGCAACTGATTCTTACCGTCATAAGTTTGAAGGCTCACTAGATAAATATGGGTACTTCAAACTAAATGGACTTCCAGTTAATAAACGCGACTATAACCTATATGTAGAAGTGCCAGGACATTTAACAAGCCGCCTAACAACGAAACTTGGTACTGAAAAAGACGGTAAGCTGCTTGGCCAATATTATTATGCAAGACCTGACGAAAACCTTGCCGGCGATGTAAATGCTGATAAAGTAATCGATATTAAAGATGCTGAAATTATCGCTAGCAACTATGGTAAAAAAGGACTAACTGTAAAAGACGGAGACCTTAATAAAGATGGGATTGTCGACGAAAAAGATATTCGCTTCGTTGAAAAGAACTTCTTGAAAAAAGGGCCAGATGCATCTAAATCACAAACACCTGTAGAAAAATCAAAAAGCGGTACACTGACAGATATTTTAAAGAAATTGGGATTAACGCCTAAAAAATGATAAAGTGAAACTTTAATCAGTGGGGGGTGTTCATCCCCCACTGATTATTAGTTGAACCAATCGGGCTTTTACGGGCAGTTGATCACCAAACTAACTTCTTTGCTTTCGCTGCATTTTGAGGTGGGGATCTTACTGCCCGTTAATGCGGGATAATAAAGAGCACTCTACGTAAAGTAGAGTGCTCTTTTCTATAAACGACCCTTATCCAGCAAAAGGGGTATATTGGGGATATACAAGGGAAACCGGAAAAGGAATTTATATTAAATTATATAAGTTCAGAGGTAAGAAGCAGTTTCCCACCTCTGAATTATTTAGCAATTATTATAGTACTGGTGCCATTGTTTCTTTTAATACTTTTACAGAATGAGCGAATTTCGCTTTTTCATCTTCATTTAGCTCAAGTTCTACGATTTCACGTACACCTTCGCGGTTAATTACAGCTGGAACACCTACGTAAGCATCTTTCTCTCCGTATTGACCTTCAAGGTATGCAGATACAGTTAATACGCTGTTCTCGTTGTTTAAGATTGCTTTAGTTACACGAAGTAGTGACATACCGATTCCGTAGTAAGTTGCACCTTTACGCTCGATAATATGGTAAGCTGCATCACGTACGTTTTCGAAGATTTTATCTAAGTCTTCTTGATTGTACTGTTCGTTGTTAGCTAAGATTGTTTCTAGTTTTTGTACACCGATAGTAGCGTGGCTCCATACTGGAAGTTCAGTGTCACCGTGTTCACCAACGATATAAGCATGAACGTTACGTGGATCTACATCTAAGTAGTCACCTAACATGTAACGGAAACGAGCAGAGTCTAAAGTAGTACCAGAACCGATTACGCGCTCTTTTGGTAAACCAGATTCTTTCCAAGTTACGTAAGTTAAAATGTCAACTGGGTTAGTTGCGATTAAGAAGATTCCATCGAATCCACTATCCATAATACCGCGAACGATTTGTTTAAAGATCTTTGTATTTTTCTCAACTAAGTCTAAACGAGTTTCACCTGGCTTTTGTGGTAATCCAGCAGTGATAACTACTAAATCTGCATCTTTACAATCTGCATAGCTACCGCTCCAAACTTTTGTTGGTGATGGAGAGAATGGTACCGCATGGCTTAAGTCCATTGCTTCCCCTTCTGCTTTTGCTTCATTAACATCTACTAATACGAACTCTTCAGCTACACCTTGGTTGATCATTGAGTAAGCGTAACTACAACCTACAGCTCCTGTTCCTACTAATACTACACGATTGATACCTTTTTTCATGGTAATTTCCCCTCTCTATTGTTCACATCTATTTTTTATGATTGTTTAAGTAATTAATTAAAATACTAATTTAATGTTGTTTAACTTCTTTACATTCATATTGTAGCACGTATTATTGTGAATTACTTCACAAATTATGACCTATTTGTGAACTTTTTCACATAGAGTGTAAAGTTATTAGAATAGGTGTGGAATCAATTTCAATGGAGGCGTTTTCTTTAGATTGTGAAAGGGATTTTCTTATGTTTTTGTCGGTAAGTGAAATTATACCGGCGATTTTTAGAATATATCGACCGTAACTCCAAATATATCAGCGATTATTGAAATTTATCGATCGTAACTCAAATTATATCAGCGATTTTTGCAATATATCGACTTACCGACAAAACTCGACAATAATGACAACCTAAAAAAGCTGTCTTCTATATATTATTTATTTTCCACAGTAGCTCCCGGATGTATTTTCATCGGTTTCTCCAAGTATAGGAGGCTACAGTCATACTTCCTTCATATCCATACAGGTCCAAATAAATAACATGATTGTATTTACGGCTCTCTATGTACCTAACTGCAACAGCGAATACTTCATATTTCTTCTATTGCATAAAAAAAGCAGACTATCCAAAGTCTACTTTTATACAACAAAAAAGAGATAGCAGATTATGCTATCTCTTTTAGTATGACCCGTACGGGATTCGAACCCGTGTTACCGCCGTGAAAGGGCGGTGTCTTAACCACTTGACCAACGGGCCAATATGTATGGCAGAGAAGAAGGGATTCGAACCCTCGCACCGCGTTAGCGATCTACTCCCTTAGCAGGGGAGCCCCTTGAGCCACTTGGGTACTTCTCTGTATGGCTCCGCAGGTAGGACTCGAACCTACGACCGATCGGTTAACAGCCGATAGCTCTACCACTGAGCTACTGCGGAATAATATATGGTGGGCCTAAATGGACTCGAACCATCGACCTCACGCTTATCAGGCGTGCGC